>NZ_JACJVO010000001.1:0-67338 GCF_014212055.1 Cohnella zeiphila
GGTTGACCTAATAATACGAAAGCCACCCGGGAGGGTGGCTTCATGGCGTCGAAGAGAATGCGTCCCAGGAGGGATTCGAACCCCCGACCGCACGCTTAGAAGGCGTGTGCTCTATCCAGCTGAGCTACTGGGACACAGCTTGATTATAGTACCACAAAGAAAGGCCGGGACTCAAGATCTTTTCGGAAAAAACATCCGGCGCGCGCAAGAAAAACCGGCTTTCGGATGTGAGGGCGGAGTTCTTTTAATAGAAAGGCGACCGCGCTCTTTGGCCGGTCGCCTTTCTTCAGCGCCCGGAACGGTGCGGTCCTCCGCCGTGGCCATGGAAGCCGGGTTGGAGACCCGGACCCGGGCCGTGGCCGGGAAAACCCGGCGCGTGGCCAGGGAATCCCGGGCCGAATCCGGGACCGAATCCGGGTCCGACTCCCGGTCCAAAACCAGGTCCGAATCCGGGGCCCGCGCCCGGGAAAAACGGTCCGACCGGAAACGGCAGCACGCCGGGATAAGGATAGGGGTAAGGATACGGGTACGGCGGGTATGGCGAGTACGGAGGGTACGGATAAGGCGGATAAGGGCCGAACGGGCCGACAGCCATCGGGCAAAACCCCCTCTTCGTGATGATATCAGCCTATGCCCGCATCGATCGGATTGACACTGCGCGGCAAGGAGGGGGAGATCCCTGCTGTTTTGACTTGAATAGGAACGTATGTTCTGATATAATGAGGAAAGCAAACCCCATGAACGGAGGAGAACCGATGGATCTGAATCGGTATGTCCGGCGAAGGCCGGTCGAAATCGTATATGTAGACAGCAAGGGGCGGACGAGCCGGCGGATCGTTTCCGTTTATTCCGTTCGGGACGGCCGCGTTCGGGTTCTGGATTGGAGCTCGAAGTCCCTTCGCACGCTGTCGGCCGGACGGATCATGAAGGCGGTGCCGGTGGCCGGATGGCGCGTGTCGTAAGCCTGGCGGTCCGGTAAATCAAAAAAGAAGCCTCGCGGGAGGCTTCCTGAATATTGAAGTTGAATGGATTGGAGCGGGTGAAGGGAATCGAACCCTCGCCTCAAGCTTGGGAAGCTGGCGTTCTACCATTGAACTACACCCGCATGCAGCGAAGCATAAAGAATCATAGCATGTCAGAAAAGTAAAATCAACCGGTTTTCCTGCTTTCCTCCGCCGATTCTCCCGCATGTCGGAATGCCGAGCGCATCTGCCCGTCCTTTACCACTTTGGACAAGGTTCATGGTATAATGCGGGTGAATCGGCAACCGCAGCCTTGCGGCCGACAGGAAGGGGTTCGCTGGATGCAGGATTCCACGAAAGATAATTTGGTCTTGTTCCCCAAGACATTGGATTACTACCAGATCCAGCTGACCCGGATGCTGGAGACGGAGCGCTACGGCGAAGCCAAAGCACTTCTCGCTTTCCTGCTGCAGTGCGGGGGAGAGGCGGAACGGCATCATACCGAATGGCAGGCGCTGCTCGGCTGGCTGGACGCCGCTTTTCCCGGCCTGGAGGCGGGCGGCTTCTCGGAAGGCGTCCTGGACGAAGACGAAGAAGAGAGCGCCGAAGATCTGCTCCGCCAGCGTCTGAACGACAGATTGGGACAGGATGCCGCCTTCGTTCCCAACCTGCTCTCGAAGCTGGACGAGACGGACGACCCCGAACAGCAGCTTCTCGCACTCGGACAATTGATCTACCTGGATCACCCGGAAGTGGAGGCGCGGATCCGGCGCTGGCTGACGGAAGGCGAGCGGCATCCGGCCGTTCAGTTTCGGGCGCTGCAAGTGCTGCGGAAGCAAGGGGCGGAAGGACCGGTCGCCTTCCTGCGCGACGGCGAGCTTCTGACGGCCGAGGCGGAGACGACGCCCGAGAGCTTCGACGATTTTCCGACTTCCGTGAAGCAGGTGCTGGAACGGGTTCGCCAGGCGGCGGAAGTGTCCGATCCGACGCTGTCCTACTTCGCCGAGGAGCTGTGGAAGGAATGCGCGCAAGCCGCTTACGGCACGGCCGTCTATCGCCGCATGACCGAGGACGACGACAGCTCGACCGACATTTGGGCGGGCGCGCTTCACCAGTTTCTGACCGAGAAGCTTCACGGTCCTCAGTCGGACGATTGGGTCCGGGACCAGTACGGCATAACGGGAGACTTGCGTTTCCGCTACGAGCAGTCGCTTCGCTGGCTTCGGCAGTACGCGGGCGAGCTTCGCCCGGAAGACTGACGGGGCGAAACTCTTGAAATGAAGGCTAGTCTTGTTTATAATGGAATGGTTTATGTTAAGCGGCCGGACAAGATGCGGCAAGCTGCTTCGGAGGGGAATTGCTCATGTTAAAAGCGAATTGGGAAAAGATAGAAAAGAACGTCGGCCTCCTCGAGGTCGAGATTGAAGAACAGCAAGTATCGGAAGCTCTGGACAAGGCGTTCCGCAAAGTCGTTCAGAAAGTGAACGTGCCTGGATTCCGCAAGGGCAAAGTTCCGCGCAAAATTTTCGAGGCCCGTTTCGGCATCGAGAGCCTGTACCAGGATGCGATCGATATCCTGCTGCCGGGAGCCTACAGCGACGCCGTCGAACAAGCCGGCATCACGCCTGTCGACCGTCCGGACGTGGACGTCGAGCAGTTCGCCAAAGGCCAGACGTTCAAGTTCAAGGCCAAAGTGACCGTCAAGCCGGAAGTGAAGCTGGGCGACTATAAGGGCCTGGAAGTTCCGGCCGCAGACGCGGAAGTGACAGACGAAGAAGTGAACGCCGAGCTGGAGCGTCTTCAGCAGCGCCACGCCGAGCTGGTCGTCGTGGATGAAGGCCCGGCGCAGCAGGGCGACATCACGATCATCGACTTCGAAGGCTTCCTGGACGGCGAGCCGTTCGAAGGCGGCAAAGCCGAGCGATATTCGCTCGAGCTGGGCTCCGGCTCGTTCATCCCCGGCTTCGAAGATCAGGTCGTCGGCCTGAACATCGCCGAAGAGAAGGACATCCATGTCACGTTCCCGGAGAACTACCAAGCGGAGAACCTTGCCGGCAAGCCGGTTGTCTTTAAGGTGAAGCTCCACGAGATCAAACGCAAGAATCTGCCGGAGCTCGACGACGAGTTCGCGAAGGACGTCAGCGAATTCGAGACGCTCGAAGAATACAAAGACGATTTGAAGGCCAAGCTGAAAGAGCGCAAGGAGAAAGATGCCGAAGCGGCCCGCGAGACGGCGGTGATCGATCAGGCCGCCGCGAACGCCGAAGTCGAGATCCCGGAAGTAATGGTCGAGAGCGAGGTCGACAACATGCTTCGCGATTTCGAGAATCGCCTGAGCTCGCAAGGAATGAATCTGGAGCTGTATTACCAGTTCAGCGGCCAGAACGAAGAAGCGCTGAAGGACCAGATGCGCGCCGATGCCGAGAAGCGCGTCCGCAACAACCTGGTGCTCGAAGCGGTCGCCCAGGCCGAGAACCTGGAAGTAACCGACGAGGATCTGGACGAAGAGCTCGCCAATCTGGCGAAGATCTACAACCGCAAAGCCGACGAGCTTCGCGCGATCTTCACCTCGAACGGATACCTGAGCACGCTGACGGCCGATCTCAAGGTTCGCAAAGCGGTCAAGTTCATCGTGGAGCAAAGCAAAACCGCCGCGTAACCCCATTACGCAGTACCGACATAACGAAAAGGCACGTGCTTGCTGCGTGCCTTCTTTTTCACCCTACATATCAGCCTCGAAGATCCGCCTCCAAGGAAGCCGCATTCGCGGAGAACCCGTCAACATGACATTGCGGTTTGAACGTGTTAGAATATTACCGATGCTCGAAGTCCTAAGCAAAATCCATCAAAGAAAAGAGGTTGGATCTCAATGAACTTGGTACCGATCGTCGTCGAACAGACGAATCGAGGGGAACGCTCGTACGATATCTACTCCCGTCTGCTCAAGGACCGGATCATCTTTCTCGGCAGCGCCATTGATGACGATGTTGCCAATTCCATCATCGCCCAACTGCTTTTCTTGGCCGCGGATGATCCGGAGAAAGACATCAGCCTGTACATTAACTCGCCCGGCGGTTCAGTAACGGCCGGAATGGGAATATATGATACCATGCAGTTTATCAAGCCGGACGTCAGCACGATCTGCGTCGGCATGGCTGCAAGCATGGGGTCGTTGCTCTTGACCGCAGGCGCGAAGGGCAAGCGGTTCGCGTTGCCGAACAGCGAAATCATGATTCACCAGCCGCTTGGCGGCGTCAGAGGACAGGCGGCAGACATCAAGATTCACGCCGACTGGATCTTGAAGACCAAAGAGAAGCTTAACAAGATCTATGTGGAGCGTACCGGCCAGTCTTATGAGAAGATCGAGCGCGATACCGACCGCGACAATTTCATGAGCGCGGAAGACGCGTGCGCTTACGGGCTGGTCGACAAGGTGATCGCCTCTCCCATCAACGGTTAAAGGAGTGATTCCATGTTTAAGTTCAACGACGAGAAAGGCCAGTTGAAGTGCTCGTTCTGCGGCAAGTCGCAGGACCAGGTTCGGAAATTGGTCGCCGGTCCCGGCGTGTATATATGCGATGAATGCATCGAACTGTGCACGGAGATTGTCGAAGAGGAACTGGGCCACGAAGAAGAGCTCGACCTCAAGGAAATTCCGAAGCCCAAGGAAATCCGCAACATTCTCGACCAATACGTCATCGGTCAGGACCAGGCGAAGAAATCGCTGTCCGTCGCCGTGTACAACCATTACAAGCGGATCAATTCGCAGAGCAAGATCGAGGACGTCGAATTGCAGAAGAGCAACATCATGCTGGTCGGTCCGACCGGTTCCGGCAAGACGCTGCTCGCTCAGACGATGGCCAAGATCCTGAACGTTCCGTTCGCGATCGCCGACGCCACTTCCTTGACCGAAGCGGGCTACGTGGGCGAGGACGTCGAGAATATTTTGCTCAAGCTGATTCAAGCTGCCGATTACGATGTCGAGAAAGCCGAACGCGGCATCATCTACATCGACGAGATCGACAAGGTGGCGCGCAAATCCGAGAACCCGTCGATTACCCGCGACGTATCGGGCGAAGGCGTTCAGCAGGCGCTGCTCAAAATTCTGGAAGGTACGGTCGCATCGGTTCCGCCGCAGGGCGGCCGCAAGCATCCGCATCAAGAGTTCATCCAGATCGACACCACGAACATTCTGTTCCTGTGCGGCGGCGCGTTCGATGGCCTGGAGCAGATCATCAAGCGCCGGATCGGCAAGAAGGTCATCGGCTTCAACGCCGGCGTCGAAGGCCAAAAGGAACTGAAGCCGGGCGAATATTTGTCCATGGTTCAGCCGGAAGACCTGCTCAAATTCGGTCTCATTCCGGAGTTCGTCGGCCGTCTCCCGGTCATCTCCGCATTGGAACCGCTCGATGAGCCGGCACTGGTCCGCATCTTGGCCGAGCCGAAGAATGCGCTTGTCAAGCAGTATCAGAAGCTGCTTGAGATGGACAACGTCAAGCTGGAATTCGAGCAAGGCGCCCTGGAAGCGATCGCCCGCGAAGCGATCAAGCGGAACACCGGCGCCCGCGGCTTGAGAGCGATCATCGAAGGCATCATGCTGGAAGTGATGTACGAAGTGCCTTCCCGCGACGATGTGAACAGCTGCGTCATTACCGAGAGCGTCGTCAAGGATAAGCTCGTGCCCGAGCTCACGACGAAGAAGGGCAAGAAAAAAGAGGAAAGCGCGTAAGAAGGACTTCGGCAGCATGCCGGAGCCGGCTGAACCGCTTTCGGCGCGATGCCGACCGCTGGTTGCGGCGAATGGCCTGGGGCGACTCGGAGCTTCGCGTCGCCCTCGGATATTCGCTTAAGACTGCCGGTTCCACCCCGCTTCCTCGCAGAAGCCGGGTGGGACTTGGCATATATGGGGAGAATGCAGACTATGTATTTGCGCACGGATACCGTTCCGGTCCGGGTGGGGAACCTGACGATCGGCGGGAACAATCAAGTGTTGCTGCAGAGCATGTGCACGACGAAGACGGCGGATGTCGCCGCTACCGTCGCCGAGATCAAACGCTTGGAAGAAGCGGGCTGCCAGCTTGTCCGGGTCACGGTGAACAACAAGGAAGCGGCGGAAGCGATCAAGGCGATCAAGCGCGAGATCAAGATTCCGCTGGTGGCGGACATTCATTTCGACTACCGGCTGGCGCTGATGGCGATTGAGAACGGCATCGACAAGGTGCGGATCAATCCGGGCAACATCGGCCGCCGCGAGAAAGTCGAAGCGGTCGTCAAGGCGTGCAAGGAGAGAGGCATTCCGATCCGGATCGGCGTCAATGCCGGTTCGCTGGAGAATCATCTGCTCGAGAAATACGGCTATCCGACGGCGGATGCCATGGTCGAGAGCGCTCTTTTTCATATCGGCATTTTGGAAGAACTCGATTTTCACGATATTATCGTCTCTCTTAAGGCTTCCGACGTGCCGATGGCCATCGCGGCCTATTCGAAAGCGGCCGAAGTCATCAGATACCCGCTTCACCTCGGCATTACGGAAGCGGGGACGCTGTTCTCCGGCACGATCAAGAGCGCCGCGGGGCTCGGCGTGCTCCTCAACATGGGAATCGGCAACACGATGCGCATCTCGCTCAGCGCCGACCCGGTCGAAGAGATTAAGGCGGCCCGCGAGCTGCTGAAGACGTTCGGACTGATCACGGACGCTCCGACGCTGATTTCCTGCCCGACCTGCGGACGGTTGGACATCGACTTGTTCGCGGTGGCGAACGAGGTCGAAGATTATTTGTCCAAGCTGAAGGTGCCGATCAAAGTATCGGTTCTTGGCTGCGCGGTGAACGGACCGGGCGAAGCGCGGGAGGCGGATATCGGCATCGCGGGCGCGCGCGGCGAAGGAATGCTGTTCCGTTACGGCGAGATCGTCCGCAAGATTCCGGAGGCGGAGCTCTTATCCGAGTTAAAGAAAGAGATCGACGAGATCGTCAAAGTGTATAACGAGACGGGCGTCATTCCGGGCCGCAAGCACTGAGCGATCGCTTTGCGGCGAAACGTTCGCCGATTTCGGCGGAACGAATGGAACCGGGTACCATCGATACGGATTCGGATCAGGCACCCTTTGCGGGTGCCTTTTTACATGGGCAGCCACGGTGCGGTAACGATTTTTTTTAAATACATATTTACAAACCGACCATCGGTCTGTTATTGTGATGATACCAAAACGTTCCAAGAAAGAGGGGTACGATGAAGCGCGAACTCAAGCGGGAACAGACACTGCGCAAGTTGATCGAGGCAAGCCGGGATTTGATCCGGGAGAAAGGCTGCATCCAGACGACGATGAGCGATATTATGGAGCGGTCCGGACTGTCCAAAGGAGCGATCTTTCATTATGTGAAAGGAAAAGACGAACTGTTCGGGCTGGTCCTGCAGTCTCGTACGGAGGAGACGGACCGGCTATTCAAGGAAGCGGTGAACCGGCGCCCCGATTTCCAGGGGCCGATGCGCGCGATCGCATCCGGCTTCCCGGAATTGTCCGATCCGCAAGACGTATCGAACCGGATCTTCCGCTATTTGCTCGGCAGAAGCGAAGAGCCCGGCGTCGGCGAAATCCTGGCGCGATACTACGAGGATTCCGTTCGGAAGTCGGCGGTATGGATCGAGCAAGGACAACGCCACGGCGTCATTCCCGAAGCCGTGGACGCGAACAAGACGGGGGAAATGTTCGTCTTGCTCTCCCTCGGCATGCGATTGCGAAGCGGCATCGAGGGCGTTCCGAATTCGGTGACGGCGGAAGACATGGCCGAATGGATCGCAGGAACGCTTCATTCTCAGCCGGGAACGGCGAGTTCATGGCCTGAAGAAGAAGGAGGAAACCATCGATGAACGGATATTTAATGCTGCATTTGCTGGGCGCGATCTTGTTCGTCGGCAATATCGTGACGGCGGCGTTCTGGAAAACGACCGCGGATCGCACCGCCAATCCGGCGGTCATTCTTCAGGCGGCAAGGAACGTCATGCGGGCCGACTGGGTATTCACCGTGCCGGGACTGGCGCTTCTGATCGTCTCGGGGTCGCTGATGGCCGCCAATGCCGGTTACTCGCTAAGCGGCTTGAACTGGCTGACGCTGTCGCTCGCGCTCTTCGCCGTTACCGCGATCATTTGGCTGGCGGCCCTCATCCCGCTTCAGAGGAAGATGATCCGCCAAGGCGAAGAAGCCGTACGGCTGGGAGTCCCGACGGCAGCTTATCGCCGCTCTTCGTTGAACTGGGCGATTTTCGGAACGCTGGCGACGCTTCTTCCCCTTATCATCCTGTATCTGATGATCGCGAAATCGAATATCGGGTGAGGGCTTCTGAACGCGAGCGCAATTCTCTCTCCCATCATGACTATATCCTCCGGGATTCGGGCAAACTACCAAGTAAATGTCCGGATGCCGGATTTTTTGCGCCGTCCGGGCTTGCGCCTTCAGAGGTTCGGCTTTCCCCGGCATTGGAGGACGCAAGGTACGGAAAGGATGGGATAGGATGACTTTAAGCACGCTTTTGATGCTCGTTCAGGTGTTCTTCGCTGTCGTGATCGGCGTTTATTTCTGGAATCTGCTGCGGAATCAGAAAACGAACCGTACGGCCGTCGACCGCGAATCGCGCAAAGAGATGGACAAATTGCGCAAGCTGCGCTCGATCTCCTTGACGAAGCCGCTGTCGGAAAGGACTCGCCCGGCGGCGATGACCGACATCGTCGGCCAGAAGGAAGGGCTGCGCGCGCTCAAGGCGGCGCTTTGCAGCGGCAATCCGCAGCATGTGATCGTCTACGGTCCGCCCGGCGTCGGCAAGACGGCAGCCGCTCGCGTCATTCTGGAAGAAGCGAAGAAGAACGCTTCGTCGCCGTTCCGTCTGGACGCCAAGTTCACCGAGATCGACGCGACGACGGCCCGGTTCGACGAGCGCGGGATCGCCGATCCGCTGATCGGGTCGGTGCACGATCCGATCTACCAAGGCGCCGGCGCGATGGGCGTCGCCGGCATTCCCCAGCCGAAGCCGGGGGCGGTGACGAAAGCGCACGGGGGCATTCTGTTTATCGACGAGATCGGCGAACTTCATCCCATCCAAATGAACAAGCTGCTGAAGGTGCTGGAAGACCGCAAAGTTTATTTGGAGAGTGCCTATTACCATGCGGAAGATCCGAACATTCCGCTGTACATTCACGATATTTTCCAAAACGGGCTTCCGGCCGACTTCCGTCTTGTCGGGGCGACGACGCGTTCGCCGAACGACCTTCCGCCGGCTCTTCGCAGCCGCTGCATGGAAATTTATTTCCGGCCGCTGCTTCCGGAGGAGATCGGACAGATCGCCGAGAACGCGATCGCCAAGATCGGATTCCCGCCCCAGCCGGATGCGGTCGAAGTCGTGAAGCATTACGCGACGAACGGACGGGAAGCCGTCAACATGATCCAGCTGGCCGCCGGGCTGGCGTTGTCCGAGAACCGCCAAGGCGTATCGGCGGCCGATGTCGAATGGGTGGCGAACAGCAGCCAGCTGCCGCCTCGTCCCGACCGCAAGATTCCCATGGAGCCGAAGGTCGGGCTCGTCAACGGACTGGCCGTCTACGGTCCCAGCATGGGGGCGCTTCTGGAGATCGAAGTGACCGCCATTCCCGTAACCGCTGGCAAAGGAACGTTCACGATTACCGGCGTCGTGGAGGAGGAGGAGCTGGGCGGCGGCCAGCGGACGCTTAGGCGCAAGAGCATGGCCAAGGGCTCGGTGGACAACGTGCTCACCGTGCTCCGCCGCTGCGGCCTGCAGCCGGAACGGTTCGACCTGCATATCAACTTCCCGGGCGGGACGCCGGTCGACGGCCCGTCCGCCGGGGTGGCGATGGCGGTGGCGATCGCGTCGGCGATGTCGAACCGGCCCGTCGACAACAAGATCGCGATGACCGGGGAGATCAGCATCCACGGCCGGGTCAAGCCGGTCGGCGGCGTGGTGGCCAAAGTCGAAGCGGCCTTTCAGGCGGGCGCCGAGACGGTCATCATCCCGAAGGAGAACTGGCAGGCGATCTTCGAAGGGCTGGAAGGCGTGACGGTCATTCCGGCCGAGACGATCGACGAAGTTTTCCTGCGAATCTTCGGCGAAGAATTGGCCGGACGGCGCGACCTGGAAGTCGCGGATCGTCCGCTGCCCGAGTCTTTCCCGGCCGCGGCGCCGGTATCCGTGCTCCATGCCGGCGGCATTCCCGCCGAGACGCCGTCCGCGCCCGCGCATTATCCGCGGGACGGCGGACATTCCGCACCGAACGCCGGCGCGCCGGTCTCGGGCTGAAACAGCCGTAACCGCCGCAACCGCGGAATCCATGACTGAAGCCGTCCTTCGGGACGGCTTCTTTATATGCCGGGAATAAGGCCGGGTGCGGAATGCGGCAGATTGTGTCCATTTTGCGGCGGCGGGTAACATTTGATACAATGTTTGAAGGACCTTGAATGGCCCAATGCCAATACATCGATGGAGGTGCCGGATCATGGGCTCGAATAAAACCAAAAGCCGTTCTCTGCCCTTGCTGCCCTTGAGAGGGCTCCTGGTCTACCCAAGCATGGTGCTGCATCTGGACGTCGGTCGGGAGAAGTCGGTCAAAGCGCTGGAACAATGCATGGTCGACGATCACATGATCCTGCTCTGCTCGCAGTCGGAGGTCAACATCGAAGAGCCGACCCAGGAAGACATCTACCGCGTCGGCACGATTGCGAAAGTCCGCCAAATGCTCAAACTTCCGAACGGAACGATTCGCGTGCTGGTCGAAGGGGTCGTCCGCGCGGAGATCGAACAATATTTGCCTAACGATCAATTCTACGAAGTGGTCGCCCGCGAGCTGCCGGATCAGCTGAGCGGCGATTCGGAGCTGGACGCGCTCATGCGCGCCGTTCTCAGCCAGTTCGAGAATTACATCAACCTGTCCAAGAAAGTGACGCCGGAGACGCTGGCGGCCGTCTCGGACATCGAGGAGCCGGGCCGTCTGGCGGACGTCATCACGAGCCACTTGTCGCTCAAGATCAAGGATAAGCAGGAGATCCTCGAGACGGTGGACGTTCGCGAGCGGCTCGAGAAGCTGCTCGATTTCCTGAACAACGAGCGCGAGGTGCTCGAGCTCGAGCGCAAGATCAGCCAGCGCGTCAAGAAGCAGATGGAGAAGACGCAGAAGGAATACTACCTTCGCGAGCAGATGAAGGCGATTCAGAAGGAACTCGGCGAGAAGGAAGGGCGCGCCGGCGAGGTCGAGGAGCTGCGCAATCAGCTGGCCGAAGCGAAGCTGCCCGAGAAGATGGCGGCCAAAGTCGAGAAGGAGATCGACCGGCTCGAGAAAATGCCGGCTTCCTCGGCCGAAGGCGGCGTCATCCGCACTTATGTCGAATGGGTACTTGCGCTTCCGTGGAGCAAAGAGACGGAGGACCATCTGGACATCGCCAAGGCGGAGGAGCTCTTGGACGAGGAGCATTCCGGCCTGGAGAAGCCCAAGGAACGGGTGCTCGAATATTTGGCGGTTCAACAGCTCGTCAAAAAGCTGAAAGGACCGATCCTGTGCTTCGTCGGCCCCCCGGGGGTCGGCAAGACGTCGCTCGGCCGCTCGGTCGCCAAATCGCTCGGCCGGGAATTCGTCCGGGTGTCGCTCGGCGGGGTGCGCGACGAAGCGGAGATCCGCGGCCACCGCAGAACGTACGTCGGCGCGATGCCGGGACGAATCATCCAGGGGATGCGTACCGCAGGCACCCAGAACCCGGTCTTCCTGCTGGACGAGATCGACAAGATGGCGATGGACTTCCGCGGCGACCCGGCTTCGGCGATGCTCGAAGTGCTCGATCCGGAGCAGAACGCCACGTTCAGCGACCATTACATCGAGATGCCGTTCGATCTGTCCAAAGTCATGTTCATTACGACGGCCAACGCCGTGCATCATATCCCGCGTCCGCTGCTCGACCGGATGGAGGTTCTCTACATCCCGGGCTACACGGAGCTGGAGAAGCTGGAGATCGCCCGCAAGCACCTGCTGCCGAAGCAGAAGCGCGATCACGGCCTGGAAGACGAGCAGCTCGTCATCGACCCGGAGACGCTGCAGCAGCTCATTCGCGATTACACGCGGGAATCGGGCGTGCGCAACCTGGAGCAGCAGCTCGCCTCGATCTGCCGGAAGGCGGCCAAGCGGATCGTCGCCGACCCGGATGCCGCGCCGATCGTCATTGACAGCGAACGGCTGAAGGAATTCCTCGGCCCGTCCAAATTCCGGTACGGCATGGCCGAGCTGGAGGACCAGATCGGCGCCGTGACCGGCCTGGCCTGGACCGAAGTGGGCGGCGACACGCTCGTCATCGAAGTGACCGTCATGCCCGGAAGCGGCAAGCTCACGCTGACCGGCAAGCTGGGCGACGTCATGAAGGAATCCGCTCAGGCCGCGTTCAGCTACATTCGCAGCCGCGCCAAAGAGTGGGGAATCGATCCCGCCTTCCATGAGAAGAACGACATTCATATTCATATTCCCGAAGGGGCGATTCCGAAGGACGGTCCGTCGGCGGGCATTACGATGGCTACCGCGCTCGTGTCGGCGCTGACCGGCCTGCGCGTCAATCGCGAGGTGGCGATGACCGGCGAGATCACGCTGCGCGGCCGTGTGCTGCCGATCGGCGGGTTGAAAGAGAAGTCGCTCGCCGCTCACCGCTTCGGTATCAAGAAGGTGCTCATCCCGAAGGACAACGAGCGCGATCTGCGCGACGTGCCCGACAGCATCAAGGCGGCGATGACGTTCGTACCGGTGTCCGGCATGGACGAAGTGCTCCGCCACGCCTTGTCCGATCCGCTGCCCGCAATCGTTCCGGATGACGAAGAGCAGGCGTTCCCGCGCCAAACGTCCGCTCTGGCGGCGCCGGAAGAAGGGCGGGAGGACGTCCCGCCGCTCGGAACTCACTGACAGGAGACAAGGACGAAGCGATGATCATTAAATCCAGCGAATTTGTCATCAGCGCGGTCGGGCCGAAGCAATATCCCGACGAGGGCTTGCCGGAGGTGGCGCTCGCGGGCCGATCGAACGTCGGCAAATCGTCGCTGATCAACCGGATGCTGCTGCGGAAGAACTTGGCCCGGACGAGTTCGCAGCCGGGCAAGACGCAGCAGCTGAACTATTACCGGATCAACGAAGAGCTGTTCTTCGTGGACGTTCCCGGATACGGGTACGCTCGGGTATCGAAGACGGAACGGGAAGCGTGGGGGAGGATGATCGAAGCGTATCTCCGCAAGCGGGAGACGCTTCGGCTCGTCATCCTGCTCGTCGACTTGCGCCATCCTCCCAGCGCCCTGGACCGTTCCATGTACGACTGGCTGTCCCACTACGGCATCCCGCTCTGCGTCGTGGCCACGAAGGCCGACAAGCTCGGCCGCAGCCAGCTCCCCAAACACGCCAAGCAAGTGCGGGAGACGCTCGGCATGCCCCGTTCGCAGCCGCTGATCCTGTTCTCGTCCGAGACGGGACAGGGAAGGGACGAATTATGGAGCTTGATCGAGCAATCTGCCGATTTGGCCGCAAAGTCCCCCTCGGAGCCGCAGAATGACCCGCAGGAAACCGAGGATAACGGGTAAAAGCCGGAGAAGATTACGGCAGGAATCGTTTTTTACGAGTATATCCGGGAATATCGCGGTTCGGGCGTGGGCGGCCTTTTCGGAATTATCGTATAATAAAGGGGAACCATGAAGCAGTCACCTTCGTTAGCAAAATGGAATTGAGGAGATTTCTATGGCTGAGCGAGTAGCCACGGAGTATGTCAATGCCAGTCTGACCGTGACGGAAGCCGAAATGACCCTTCTTTTCACCTTGTGCGAGACGCAGCAGCTACGTCTGCAAGTGTTCGTTCTGGATAACGGGAATCAAGAGATTGTCCTGGAAGACCGCGGCGGAGGCGAAGCCATCCGGCTGACCTTCGAACGCGACGGACGGGGCTACCGGTGCGTGCTGTCGTGCCGGGTCGTAAAGCCTACTTTGACCAACGCTTTGCGCAAGCTCGTATCCACCTTCCGGGGGGATGCGGTCGTCAACCGGATCTACCCGACTTTCACAATGGTCTACCATTATTTGCAGGGCAAAGTCATTCGCATCGTCGAGATCAAAGGCAACGAACTGCGCACGGTGTTCGAGCAGCGGGATACGCTCGGATGGCTGGAAGCGCAATTCAAGCGCCAGGCGGTCGAAGAGGAGATCGGCATTTTGCGCGCTGCCGTGAACGAGTGGCTCGACAAGCGCAATCGCGCCGGTTCCCCCGAGGAGATCGCCGAGATCGATGAACGGCTGAAAGCCCACAGCCGACTGTTGTTCGCTTTGGAGGCGTGAAACGGTCCGTTTCCTGCCCGGCACCATCATCTTACGCAGCCTTGCCGCATCCCGTGCGGCGGGCTTTTTTGTTTTTTCGGAATTCTCTTTACCTAAATTTTAACAACCACCCCTTTGCGAAGAGCGTCTAAATATTGGGATCGATGCATAAAAACGGGGGTGCTTTTTTTGAGAAAACGGTTGGTTGCGCCGCTGGCGTTAACGGTTGCGGCGGCGGTCGCAATGGGAGGATGCAGCGGGAGCGGAAGCTCGGGAGAGGACAAGCTGAAGCCGCTTGGCAAGGACGAACAGGCGACGATTAAGGTAATGTTCTATGACGAAAGCGCCTTTTTCCAGGAGTACGGAAGTTTGTTCATCAGCAAATTTCCGAACATCGACGTTCAGGTCGTCAACATGCAGACGCTCTATAACACGGGCGTTTACACGGAAGATTCGATTTACAAATTTATCGACCAGCAAAAGCCGGACGTGCTCATGCTGTCTCCGGACCAGTACGAGAAGATGGCAACCGACGGCAAGCTGTACGAACTCGATTCCGTCATCAAACAGGACAAGTTCGATACGGAAGGCATTCAACCGGCCATTCTGAAGCTGCTTCGGGACAAGGGCAACGGCACCCTGTACGGGCTCAGCCCGTCTTTCAGCAACAGCGCGCTATTCTATAACAAGGATCTGTTTGAGAAGTACGGCATCGAGCCTCCAACCGACTCCATGAGCTGGGACGAGATTCTGACATTGGCCGAACGTTTCCCGACCGACGGATCTGATAAGGATCGGATCTACGGCTTCGGCGTGCAAAATTACGGATCGATTATCGATATGGCCTATCAGATCGGCTCTACGAACGGTTTGCGGGTATTAAGCCCCGACGGCAGTCAGGTAACGATGAATACGGACGCCTGGAAACAAGTGTTTCAAACCGTCGCGAAGGCTGCCGCTTCCAAGGCGATTAGGCTTCCTTCGAATAACATGGCGAACGGAAGCATGACGATGGAGGAATATTACAACCGTGATCCGTTCATCTCTGGCAAAACGGCGATGTACGTAGGCTATTCCTATGACGTTCAGAATATCAAGCAGGCCAAATCTTCAATGCCCGACAAGAAGCTGAATTGGGGAATCGTCACCGCGCCGGTCGATCCGAATAACCGAGGGCAAAGCAACTCGTTCAGCTTGAGCAACGTCTTCGCGGTGAACGCTCAATCTCCGAACCTCCGAGCAGCATGGGAGTTCGTCAAATATATCGATAGCGAGGATTTCGCTCGAGTCAAATCGAAGTCCTCCAATTCCGGGAACTTGCTAAGCCGAACCGCCTACAATCCGGATGTGGACGGCGTCAGCCTGGAACCGTTCTACAAGCTGGAACCGGTATCCGATCCCGTCTATTCGCTTGATAAAGCCCCTGCGAGCTTCTATGGGCTGTTCATGCCGATTCTGCAGGACGAGCTTCAAGCGGTCATCGACGGCAAGAAGACGCTTGACGAGGCGTCGGCCGATATTCAAAGCAGAGCCCAGGAGGCGCTCGTAAAGGCCAAAAAGCAGGACGAAGAGGCCAAAGCCAAGCAGCAGGCATCCGCTGCTTCGGCCGATGTATCGTCCGGTTCGGCCGCCGCGAGCGCATCGGCTTCGGCGTCCGCGACTGACGAACCGTGACCTGAAAAAGTGTCCGAAGCCCGTCACAGACGCACCGCGCGAAAATCGGTTCGGAACGCGGCCCGAACGTGAAAAAACGCCCATTTGGACGCTGCAGGCGCCCGCTGCCGAAAGCAGCGAAAAAAAGGGTTGCAATTCGGGCGGATAGATGTTATTTTTATTTTCGTTGACAACACAATAGGAACCAGGATTCACTCAGGAACGGATTGCGAGAGTGTGCAAATTCCCTCAAGCAGTGAATGACGTAGGTCCTAGCGGATGAAATCAGGTTCACATTTTATTCCTAGGAAGGGGGAACCGAAAGATGGAATACTCTACTTTCGGACGACACGTTGCAGTTGATACTTGGGGAGTCGATTTCGACGTATTGAACGATTCGGAACTTCTCCAATCGCACATGGTGGAAGCTGCAGAAGCCTGCGGCGCGACCGTTCTTTCGGTGCAAGCGAAGCAATTCGAACCGCAAGGCGCCACGGTTCTCGTTATGTTGTCGGAGAGCCATCTCTCCATTCACACGTATCCTGAAAGAGGTTTTGCCGCCATCGACTGTTACACGTGCGGCGAGACGGTCGATCCGCAGCTTGCGATCGATTACCTGGTTAATGTGCTCAAGCCGGAGAGAACTTATGCCAAGAAGCTGATTCGCGGTCTCGGCGAGATGCAGGTCGAAGAGCCGAACCTCAAGCAAGTGGAATTGGTGTAACCATAACCAAAGCAATAACGCGAACGTATGCTAAGCCACGGGGATGATCCCCGTGGCTTTTTAGCGGAGCGAAAGGCGCCGCAAGGGCGAAGCGGCGGGAATAGTTTCTGTGCGATTCGCCAACAATAGGTAAAATACGAGCTCCATGTTCGCAAAGTTTTCATAACTTCCGGGCGCGATGGCCCGATGGAACTATGCTATAATAGGTCAAGACATGCCGGATATCAGGCGACTTGAACAAGAAAGGCAGGTGAATGCTCGTGCATCTGATCGTGGTCGGGTTGAATTACCGGACGGCGCCCGTCGAAGTCAGGGAACGGTTCGCGCTATCGGAGACGGATTTGCCGCTTGCGCTCGAGTCGCTCAAGCAGACGACGGGCATTCTGGAGGGCGTGATCGTCGCCACCTGCAACCGAACGGAGATTTATGCGGTCGTCGACCGGCACACGCTGTGCGGACATTATATCCGTTCGTTCATGGAGACGTGGTTCAACGTTCCCCGGACGGAGTTCAACCCCTACTTGTATATGTACGAAGACGAGCGAATGATCGAGCATCTGTTCCGGGTCGCGTGCGGATTGGACTCGATGGTGATCGGAGAGACGCAAATCCTCGGTCAGGTGAGGGACGCTTTCCTCCTTGCTCAGGAGCAGAAAGCGACGGGGACGCTGTTCAATCGGCTGTTCAAGCAGGCCGTAACCGTAGCGAAGCGGGCCCAGAGCGAGACGTCGATCGGCGAGAACGCGGTATCCGTCAGCTATGCGGCGGTGGAGCTCGGCAAGCGCATTTTCGGACGGTTCGACAACAAGAAGATCATGATTCTCGGCGCCGGCAAAATGAGCGAGTTGACCGCGAAGCATCTCAGCTCGGCCGGAGCGAAGGAAGTGCTCGTGGTCAACCGGACGGTGGCCCGGGCCGAGGAGCTCGCACGCAAATTCGACGGCGTCGCTCTGTCGATGGATCAGGCGATCGGAAGACTGCATGAGGCGGACATCATCATCAGCAGTACCGGCGCGAAGCGGTTCGTGCTGAACCGTTCAACCGTCGAAGAAGCGATGTCGGGGCGGAAGCAGCGGCCGTTGTTCCTGATCGATATCGCCGTGCCGCGCGATATCGACCCGGCTTGCGGGGAGCTTCGCAACGTCTTCCTCTACGATATCGACGACTTGGAAGGCATTGTGGAGACGAACCTGGAGAACCGCCGGAAGGAAGCCGCCGTGATCGAGAAGATGATCGCCGCCGAGCTGGCCGCTTACCAGGAATGGTACGGGACGCTGGGCGTGGCTCCGCTCATTCGCGGCTTGCAGGAGAAGGCGGCCGCCATTCATGAGCAGACCTTGGACAGCCTGCTGCGAAAATTGCCGGATCTGGACGAACGGCAAGTCAAAGTCATTCGCAAGCTGACCAAGAGCATGCTCAGCCAGATGATTCACGATCCGATTCTTCGCGTCAAGGAAACGGCCGCCGTCAAACGGGGAGACGCGATGATGGATGCGTTCGTCCAGCTTTTCGCGCTGGAAGAGGACGTCGCCCGCATCGAGGCGGAGATGCAAGCCGGGGAGAACGCGAACGCGGCTTCCAAGGCGGAGCCGAAAACGGCGGACAAAGCGTACGAGACTCCCTCGATTCTCTCGCAATTGGCGGGCGTGCTTCGCTGAAGCGGCAAGGCGGGAGCCCGGCGCGGGAAGCGGAAGGGGGACGCCCCGAACATGTTAACGAAGGACTGGTTGACCGACGCCGTCTTGTATATCTACGCCCTGAGCCTGTTGTTCTTCGTGTCCGACGCCGCCTCCGGCAAGCGGAAGAGAAGAAGAATAGGAACAGGGCTGCTTGTTTTCGTATGGATTCTGCAGACCGCCTTCCTTCTTGATATTTTGATTGCCCGCTTGTCGATGCCGGCGGTGACGCTGCAGGAATACGCGTTTTTCGTCTCATGGCTGCTTGTCTCGTTCTCGCTCGTCATCAACCGGTTCGTCCGTGCCGAGCTGCTCGTGCTGCTGGTGAACGCCGTCGGCTTTGCGGTGCTCGGGCTGAACCTGCTCGAACGGCCGCAGAAGAAGATCGTGCTGGCTCCCGGCGAAGCGGCCCAGAAGCTGCTCGTCGTGCACGTCGCCTTCATCATTCTGGCGTTCGTCATCCTGACGATCGCTGCGCTTCTCGGCGGCATGTACCTGTTCCTGAACAACCGCCTCAAGAAGAAGAAATGGGGATCGTCCATGAGCCGAATGCCGAGCCTGGAGGCGATCGAGAGCTACGTATTCCGGGCGGCTGTCGTCGGCGTGCCGCTGCTGCTGCTCTCGCTTACGACCGGCGCGGCGGCGCTGCTTGTGGAGAACCGCTACTCCGAGCTGGGGGACGAGAAGGTGCTGCTGTCGTTCGCGGCGGGCATCGTGTATATCGTTTACCTGCTGCGGCGCATGGCGGGCAAGGTGGAAGGAACGCGCGTCCTGAAGTGGATTCTTGTCGGATACGCGATGCTCATTGTCGATTTTTTCGCCAATTCCTACTCTTCGTTTCACCGGTGGATGTAAGAGCTCGAACGGCGTCGGGAGACAAAACGCGATCGGAGGGTGGAACATGTCGCTTGGCTATCCCGTCATGCTGCATCTCGAAGGCCGCCGTTGCCTGGTAGTGGGAGGCGGGAAAGTGGCGGAACGCAAGACGGCGGGGCTGCTGGATGCGGGGGCCGACGTGACCGTCGTATCGCCGCGGCTTAGCGGTCGGCTGAGCGAATGGTCGGCGGCGGGCCGGATTCGGGCGGAGCTCCGGGGAGCCGAGCCGGGCGATCTGGACGGAGCCGCTCTGGTGTTCGCGGCGACCGACCGGCCGGAGCTGAACCGACAGCTGGCGGCGGAAGCGAGAAGCCGGGGCATACCGGTCAACGTGGCGGACGACGGAGAAGCCGGAGACTTCTCGGTCCCGGCCGTCGTTCGGCGAGGCGGACTGGTGCTGGCCGTCGGCACGTCGGGGGCGGGCCCCGCAATGGCGGCCAAGCTGGCGGGGGAGCTGGAACGGCGTTACGGCGAAGAATACGCGGAGCTTGTCGAGACGCTGGGAAAGCTGCGCGGCGAAATCAAGCGAGCCGTTGCCGACCCGGCCGAGCGCCGATCCTGGCTGCAGGCCGCCGTGTCGGACGAAGCGCTGGCCTTGTGGCGAACGGTCGGGAGACAGGAAGAAGGCAGCGGGCTGTTCGTCCGGCTGCGGAACTTGAAGGGATGAGGGCCCCCGACCGTGAAGGAAACGCCCCAGGACATACATAAGGGAGGACGCTATGCGCACCATCATTGTCGGAAGCCGTCAGAGCGCGCTCGCGATAACGCAGACGGGCCAAACGATCGAACTGCTGCGGGGGTTAAGCAAGGAAGCGGGGCTTGAATTGGATTTCGAAGTTAAGCCAATCGTTACCCGCGGAGATCGGATTCTCGATGTAACGCTGTCCAAGGTGGGCGGCAAAGGCTTGTTCGTCAAAGAGATCGAGCAGGCGCTGCTGGACGGGGAGATCGATTTCGCCGTGCACAGCATGAAGGACATGCCGTTCGAGCAGCCGCAGGGGCTTATGATCGGCGCCGTGCCGACGCGCGAAGATCCGCGGGACGCGCTGATCAGCGTGCACGGCTACACGCTAGCCGACTTGCCGCAAGGAGCGAGGGTCGGAACGAGCAGCTTGCGAAGGGCCGCACAGCTGACCGCGGCGCGTCCCGATCTGCAGATCGAGTCGCTGCGCGGCAACATCGATACCCGGCTTCGCAAGCTGGAGACGGAAGGATTCGACGCGATCGTTCTCGCCGCGGCCGGTCTTCGCCGAATGGGCTGGGCCGACCGGATCACGACGCTGCTCGATCCGCGCGAATGCCTGCCGGCGGTCGGACAAGGGGCGCTCGCGATCGAATGCCGGGAAGACGACGCTGAAGTGCGGAACCTGCTGGCGCTGCTCAACGACCCGAAGACGGAGCGGGCCGTCACGGCAGAGCGCCGGTTCCTGGGCTTGCTGAACGGCGGGTGCCAAGTGCCGATCGGCGCTTACGCGGAAGCGGAGTCCGGCGATTCCGGGACAACCGTGCGCCTGACCGCGATGGTCGCCTCGCCGGACGGGGCGAAGCTGCTTCGGACGGAGGCGGCCGACGCCGACCCCGTTCAAGCGGGAACCCGGGCGGCAGAGGAACTGCTGGCGCAAGGAGCGGACCGCATCCTGGACGAAGCGAGGGAATAACCGATGCCCATAGGCAAAGTCTATCTGGTGGGAGCGGGTCCGGGAGATCCTAAGCTGATCACGGTTCGGGGCCTGGAGGCGCTGCAGCGTTCGGACGTCGTCGTGTACGACCGCCTCGCCGGACCCCAGCTGCTGCACCAAATCCCCGAGTCGGCGGAACGGATCTACGTCGGCAAGCGCCCCGACCGCCACACGATGAAGCAAGAAGAAATCAACCGGCTGCTGGTCGATTTGGCGCTCGAGGGAAAGACGGTTTGCCGCCTGAAGGGAGGCGATCCGACCGTCTTCGGACGCGTGGGCGAAGAAGCGGAGCTCTTGAAGGCGAACGGAATCTCCTACGAGATCGTGCCGGGCATCACGTCGGCCATCTCCGTTCCGGCTTATGCGGGCATTCCCGTCACGCACCGGGACTTGGCGTCGTCCTTCTCGGTCATTACCGGCCATGAAAGTCCGGACAAGCTGGACCGTTCCATCCATTGGGATAAGGTGACGAACGCCACCGGAACGCTGATTTTCCTCATGGGAGTCGCCAAGATCGGCTATATCAGCGAGCAATTGATCAAGCACGGCCGACCCGGAAGCACGCCGGTTGCTCTCATTCGCTGGGGAACGCGCGCCGAGCAGGCGACGCTGGCGGGCACGCTGGACGATATCGAAGCGAAGGTGAGAGAGGCCGGCTTCGAGCCGCCGGCGGTCATCGTCGTCGGCGAGGTCGTACGCCAGCGCGAGCGTTTGAAGTGGATCGAAGACAAGCCGCTGTTCGGACGGCGCGTGCTCGTGACCCGGGCGCGGTCGCAGGCGAGCGAGCTCGTCCGGCGAATCGACGAGCTTGGCGGCGAGCCGTATGAGTATCCGGTGATCGAGACTCGGATGAAGGACGATCCGGACTCGGAAGCTTCGGTGCGGAAGGCGCTCGCTCAGGCGGATAGCTACGATTGGGTCATGCTGACGAGCGCGAACGGCGTCGATCACTTCTTCCGCTGGCTGGAGCGCTGCGGGGTCGATATTCGCCGGTTCGCCCGCGCGGAATTCGTCGCGGTCGGTCCGCAAACGGCGGAAGCGCTGAGAGTCCGCGGCATCATTGCCGGCGCCTTGCCGGAAAATTATCATGCGGAAGGGCTGCTGGCCGGTCTGACCGACCGGCTGAAGCCGGGGCAGAAGGCGCTGCTGCCGCGCGGGGATCTCGCCCGGGACTACCTGCCGCGCGAACTGACGGCGTTGGGACTGGAAGCCGTGTCCGTCGATACGTACGAGAACGTGCTCGCGGCGCCGCGCGACGAATTTCTGCTCGAGATGCTGCGGGAAGGCGGCATTCATGCGGTGACGTTCACGAGCTCGTCGACGGTCGTCAACTTGCTCGAAGCGCTGCGGCGGCTCGGAGCGGAGCGGCCCGAAGAGCTGCTTCGCGGCGTGCCGATCGTCTGCATCGGCCCGCAAACCGCGAGGACGGCGGAAGCGCACGGCCTGCCGGTCGCCGCGACGGCGGAGCCGTCGACGATCGAAGGGCTGATTCAGGCGCTGATCAGGCTGGATGGACCGATCGGAACGATCGGAGGATCATCCGGCAGACTCGATTGATACGAGGCATATTTTATTTCCATAGAGAAGGAGCGGTTCAAGATGAATTACCCCATCGTCCGTCATCGCCGCCTGCGCCATACGGCGGCCATGCGAAATTTGGTTCGGGAGACCAGGCTTCATCCGGACGACCTGGTCGCTCCGATCTTCGTCATTTATGGACAAAACGTCAAAACCGAAATTGCGTCCATGCCCGGCGTCTACCAATGGTCGGTCGACCGTCTGGACGAAGAGATCGCGGAGCTGGCGGAAGCGGGGATCGGCGCCGTTCTGCTGTTCGGTATCCCGGAGCATAAGGACAGCGTCGGTACGGGCGCCTATGAAGACGAGGGAATCGTTCAGCAGGCGACGAGGCGCATCAAGGAGCTCGCTCCCGACATGATCGTCATTGCCGACACGTGCCTGTGCGAATTTACCGACCATGGGCACTGCGGCGTCGTACACGGACAAGGACGGGAAGCCGTCGTCGACAACGACGAATCGCTCGAGCTGCTCGCGCGCACGGCCGTATCCCAGGCTCGGGCGGGCGCCGATATCATCGCGCCTTCGAACATGATGGACGGGTTCGTGGCGGTCATTCGCGCCGCGCTCGACGAAGCGGGGTTCGAGCATATTCCGATTCTGTCGTATGCAGTCAAATATTCGTCTGCCTATTACGGACCGTTCCGCGAAGCGGCGCAATCGGCGCCGCAGTTCGGGGACCGCAAGACGTACCAGATGGACCCCGCCAACGTTCGCGAAGCGCTCCGGGAAGCGCAGTCGGATGTCGACGAAGGGGCCGACATGCTCATGGTGAAGCCCGGGCTTGCTTACTTGGACGTGGTCCGGCTCATTAAGGAAAGCTTCGATCTGCCGCTCGCGATCTACAACGTCAGCGCCGAATACTCGATGGTCAAAGCGGCGGCGATGCAAGGATGGATCGACGAGCGGGCGATCGTCATGGAGACGCTGACGGGCATGAAGCGTGCGGGCGCCGACATCATCATTACGTATCACGCCCGGGATGCGGCTCGCTGGCTTCGCGGATAAGCAAGGCTTTTCTAACCTCTCAGCTTGGACAGGTTCAGCTTGTATTCGTTCAAGCCGAACTGGAGTACGCCCCGGCTCTCGAGCTCGCGCAGCACGTCGGATAAAATCCGCTTGTCCACGCCGGCCATCTGGGCCAGCTCGTCGTAGTTGAGGGCGACGTGAATCGTGATGAAAAGGCCGTCGCGCTTGCCGTGCTTGTTCGCGAGAGCAATCAGGTTTTTGAGGACGCGGGTGCGGTCGTCGAGGAACGTCAAGTCGTTCACGTGCTCGTTCGTCTGGCGCAGCCTGCGGCACAGTTCGACCAGAATGCCGCGGGCGATATCGAAGTGAGCCTGCAGCAAGCCCATGAACGGCTCCGAGGAGATTTCCAGCAGCAGCGAGGGTTCCAGCGTCTGGGCCGAAGCCGAGCGAGGCCCTCCGTCGAGAAGCGCCAGCTCGCCGAAGCTGTCGCCGGGTCCGGCGACCGAGAGCACCTTCTCTTCTCCCGCGGCGCTGCGCGTGAACAGCTTGATCGATCCGCTCAGGACGATGTAAAAGGCCGTTCCCGGCTCCTTCTCGCCGAACAGCACGGTTCCGGGAGGAAAAGCGCGGCGCTGCGAGATTTTGAGCACTTGCTCGAGCTGCTCTTCGCTCAGGCTGTCGAACAGGCCGACCTTGCGAAGCCGATCGATCATGACGGAATCCTCCACTCTATGTAAACAGCAACCTATTTTCATCAGTGTACCATAGGCTTTTCCAAATCTGATAGTAGGGATGTGCCGAAAATGACCGAAAATCGTCGAGTCCGCTCCGATTCCCGCTCCAAAGCCGCGTTCGAAAGAGCGAAGCGCTCGATTCCCGGCGGGGTGAACAGCCCGGTGCGCGCGTTCAAATCGGTGGGACTGACTCCGCTCGTGATCGACCGGGCATCGGGGAGCCGGATTACCGATATTGACGGGCAAAGCTACATCGATTATGTGCTCTCTTGGGGGCCGTTGATCGTCGGACATGCGCACCCCGAAGTAGTCGAAGCGATCAAGCGCACGGCGGAAAAGGGAACGAGCTTCGGGGCGCCGACCGAGCTGGAAACGGCAATGGCCGAGCTCGTCTGCGAGCGGATGCCTTCGGTGGAAGTGGTGCGCATGGTCAATTCCGGAACGGAAGCGACGATGAGCGCATTGCGGCTGGCCCGCGGCTTCACCGGACGCAGCAAGATTCTGAAGTTCGAAGGCTCCTACCACGGACATGCCGACAGCCTGCTGATCAAGGCGGGATCGGGCGTGGCGACGCTCGGACTGCCCGACAGCCCGGGCGTGCCGGAGAGCATCGCCTCCCATACGATCACCGTTCCTTATAACGACATCGAGTCGGTCAAGCTGGCCTTCGAGCGTTACGGGGAAGAGATCGCCGCGGTGATCGTCGAGCCGGTCGCCGGCAACATGGGCGTCGTGCCGCCGCTTCCCGGATTCCTGCAGGGGCTGCGGGAAGTGACGGCGAAATACGGGGCGTTGCTTATTTTCGACGAAGTGATGACCGGATTCCGTGTCGGCTACCATAGCGCGCAAGGGCTGTACGGAATTACGCCGGACCTTACGTGCATGGGCAAAGTGATCGGCGGAGGTCTCCCCGTCGGCGCGTATGGCGGGCGGCGCGAGCTGATGGAGAAAATGGCGCCGATCGGACCGATCTACCAGGCCGGCACGCTGTCCGGCAATCCGCTCGCGATGGCGGCCGGATTCACGACGCTCAGCCTTATGACGCCGGAGAGCTACGAGCAGTTGGAACGCCTCGCAGTCCGCTTGCAGGCGGGCCTGGAGCGCAGCGCGTCCGAATTCGGCATTCCGCTGACGGTTAACCGGGTCGGCTCGATGATCTGCCCGTTCCTGACGGGCGAGCAAGTCATCAACTTCGCGACGGCGAGCCGCTCGAACGCCGAACGTTTCCGTACGCTGTTCGCCCGGCTGCTGGACGAAGGGGTCAACATTCCGCCTTCGCAGTTCGAAGGATGGTTCCTGTCCACCGCCCACTCCGAGGAGGACATCGACCGGACCGTGGAAGCGTATCGAACCGCGCTGTCCAAGTTTTAAGTCCCGCGATCGTTCGCGAACGCGGGCGTTCATCTGCATCCCGAATCCAGGCCCTCGGTTGATACCGGCCGGCGATTCGGGATTTTTATTTTTGCGAAGGACTTCGTCCCCATTCTGTTGGCATGCCCGAGTGGCGCGGGGCATATGGATAATTAGTAGGTTATGCCGGCTTCCCGCGAAGTTCGCGCGTCTAAACGAAAGGAGGACAACGAATTTGACGGAATCGTTGAACGGATTGCGATTCGATATTTATGAGAGAGTGCATCTGCCGGACGACGTCGCCGCTATCGAAGAATTGGAGGAGATCGAGCTCATCCCGCATATGCAGGCGATTCCTTTGGAAGATCAGGTTCTGCTGAAGGGACACCTGCTGCTTACCGGTACATACCGGTCGCAAGAAGAGCGCTCCGTCGCCCGGCAGCTCGAGCATTGGATCCCGGTCGAGATCTCTCTGCCGCCCAGCCGAGTCGAGAAGCTGGAGGATCTGGCGGTCGAGATCGACAATTTCGACGTCGACCTGCTGTCTTCCCGTTCGCTGAACGTAACCGGCGTGCTTGGCCTCAGAGGCTTGCAAGTGGTGCCTCCGCCGGCTCCCGTCTGGCGCGAGGACGGTTTTACCGTCGTCCATCAGCTGCCGCCCGACGCAATCGGCGAAGAAGCTGAAGAGGCAAGTCAGGAAGAGGCGCAAGCTTGGCAGCCGGCTCCGTCGGCGCCTGTGCAGCAGGAGTTCTCCCCGACAGAAAATGCCGCTTATCCGCAGTGGGATTTTTTCCGCAAGGAGGAAACGGCTCCAAGCAACGAAGAGATCCCTGTCGAGGAGAATGAGAACCCTGCTCCATCGCAAGCTGCCGCGGAAGAAAACGAGAATGAAAACGTCGGCGCCGAGCAAAAGACGGATGGATATGCAACCGGCCTTGCTCACTTGGAAGATCCAGAGGAGGATCCCGATTCAGAATCTTTGATGGACGCGCAGCCCTCGAACGGAATTCATCAGCCGCCGTTTCGAGAAGGATACAAGCACCTGCCGCCGTCGGAGGAGGGGTGGGGCGACCTAAGCCCTGGCTTGGGGGCAGCTGGGAGATCTCCATACCAATTCGAGTCTCAGTCCCAAGCTCAACCACAAGCACAAGCTCAAGCCCAAGCCCAAGCCCAAGCCCAACCGCAGGCGGCCAGATCCGAGGCCGAGGCCGAGAACGAGAACAAGAATGAGGTCAAACCCGAGGTCAAACCCGAGGCAGAAAACGAATCCAAAACCGTGGCTGAGAACGAGGCTAAGTCCGAGACTTCCCCCTCTCAGGAAGCAGTATCCGAGGAGAAGCCCGGAATGAAGATCGCGCTCGGCTCCAAAACGTCACCCGAATCGGCATCGGCATCGTCTGGAGTCGGCCTTTTGTCCCATTTCGGCGTCAAAGGCGCAAAGGCCGATCAACCGGAGCCTGCGACGGCGGCAACCGATACAGGCTCCTATGCATCGCCCGAGGCCGATCCGTCAGGCGAGAGCTCCGGCGACGAGGTGGAGTGGACCCGGCTCTTCTTGTCCAAGGAGGCCGGAGCGCCTTCGTTCCGTAAGGTGAAGCTGTGCATCGTTCAAAGAGAGGACACCCTCGACGCCATCGCGACCCGCTACAACATCCAGCCCCGCGAGCTCCAGCTTTATAACCGGCTGAACGATCCCAACGTGTCGGAAGGACAGGTCCTATACATCCCATCCTGATGCCTCGATTCATTGAACCGCCAAGCGCGAGCCTGGCGGTTTTTTCATGTTCGGCTGAGGTTCGTGACTTCGAGAGGAAATGAGTACAAACAAATCTCGACAGGAGGTTGACGAATTTTGGAAGATTTGATTATAATAAGTGAATCCAATATCGGCTCGGATGAGCCGTCGATGCGAGGAAGCACCCGCGACGAACGTAATGGCGTCTTGAGTGCTTCTTTTTTTGCGACTATTAAAGAAATTTTTCAGCCAAAAAGGAGAGATCGTTGATGAGAAAGATGTCTGTTTGGGCCGTATCCGCTATCCTTGCCGCTGCCATTCTGGCTCCATCCGCACAAGCTGCGAGCGACAATTCCGCGATTGAAGTCATTTTGAACGGCAAACGAATATCCTTCGTCGACGCCCGGCCTCTCTCCAACAACGGCCGCGTGCTCGTCCCGCTTCGCGTCGTCTCCGAGAACCTTGGCGCGAAGGTGGACTACAAGAACAATGTTGTATCCATCTCCCAAGGAACGAAGACGATTAAGTTGACGGTCGGCAGCAAGACGGCGACTGTCAACGGAAAGGCTGTGACGCTGGACAGCTCTCCTTACGTCAAATCCAGTCGCGTATTTGTGCCTCTTCGCTTTGTGAGCGAGCAGTTGGGGCAGCAAGTGGAGTGGGATGGGATCGACAATTACGTCTGGATCGGGGAAAAGAAGATCCCTTTGATTGATGATGTGGTGAAGAAGGCAGAGCCTTTGACTCGGTATGTGAATTTGTTTGGTGGGAAGGACTCGTATCTACTTGTCGATTCAGAGATAACTGACGGGTTTCAGGTTATCAGCATGAGTCAACTGCCGATTACTGTACCGAGTACGGCATCCAAAGCACCCGATACAGTAATTTATAAGATTTGGAGCGAAACGTTTAGAGGCGAGCCAATCGATGGATGGACAGTTATTAAGGTCAGGTATTCCGGCTATCATTTTGGTTTAACTTATTTGCTTGGTGACGGAGTCCCACGGGGCCGAACCAATTTGGTGGCTCAACGAGTATCCAATCCAGACGGTTCATTCACCGCAACATTTACACTCAAAGATTCAGGGGATGGATACAGATGGGGAATAAAAAATTGGGAGTCGATCAAGCTTACAGACATTAAATATATTTATTTCAGTTTGGATTCAAAATCTTATGTAATGATCAAAAATCCATTTAACTGATGGTGAAAATATGTGTAAATGCGCACTACGGATCATCGTTGTATTAATCGTTTTATTAAGTCAGCTTACTCTGCAGATTGGCGTAGTGAATGCCGGAAGCATCCCATCTTACAAAGGTAAAAGCTATTTTTCATCTGATCCAGTCTATCGGTATTATTTTGTTGCGATGTTCAGTTACTCGACCTCGCAAAAAGACAACGGTAGTTGGACAAATGGAGCTCCTGGATCCAGCGGAATCGATCTGTCAACGATGAATGTCAGTTTTCCCTATAATTTTAATTATGATAAGAGAGTTAAATCCGTATCGGTTACCCCATTCAACCAATCTTTTTTGAGTGGCAAATCAAGTGAAGATCAGTCACATTGGACTGATGTTTTTAATGATTCACGTCCTGAATCTTGGAGATATTATCGTGACATGGTTAGTCATTCATATAATTCTTCATTACAAGGATTAAGTGGGATTGGGACAAAAAATGTTTCTTTCACACTTAAACTGGGTGCAGGCTCGAAAATGGATGCTACGCTTCCTGAAGTTGTTATCGCACCCGGAGGCAACAAAACCGAAACCCACTACTTCCCCATGCTCCTGACTATCGACGTAGAACCGACCCTTGAAGTACATTATTTCACGAAAGACGGGCAAAGCCTGGACTCTGTTTTCGGGAGCAGCGAGAAAACGATGTCCATCGGCAGTACCTATACGGTAACCCCGCCGACGAATCCGAAGTATACGTATGTTGGCTATAAGCAGGGCAGTACCCCTCCAAGCGGTGGAGCCATTCAAAGCGGAACGTACTCGTTTAATTATGACGGCTCCTATGATACACGATACGTCAATCTATACTACGATACTACGGGCAGCGGCACGATCAATGTTCGCCATATGGTGCGGACCGGCGATTCTGGATCTTACACGCAGGCCGGCACCAGCACCATTCCGGTCGCTTCAGTTCCGAATACGCAAACCGTTTCGCCAACGCCAACTTACGGCAACGTGAAAGGCAGCAGCTTAAGCTACAGCGGGTACTCGGACACGGTATCCAGCAGTCTATCTCAGTCCGTAAGCCTCACCGCTTCAAAGAAAGCAGCCTATGTGACTTTCTTCTACCAAAAGGATTCTTCAGGCATCGAAGCGGATTTTGACGTTGTTCCCAGCACGATAAAATATGGGGATTCGTTTAAATACGAACCGAAGAACGTTCAGGTGGGGAGCTGTAAGTATAACTACACCAAATTCCGGACGCAGAAAGGAAGTGTCAAGGTAGACAGCGACAGGACATTGGGGATTTTCTATGGCCTAAATTTCTCCAAGCCTTCAGAGTATCCTTCCGTGGTGTCGGGACCGGGCACCTACGATGTCATGATGCTGATCAATTCCTCCTGCGGCGATACGTGGGTCGGACCGAAGACGCTCACGGTCACTTCGGACGATACGGATCAGCCGCCGCCTACGCCGAGCGTAAACAATCCGCCGTATGCAACGGTTGCTTTCTTCGACCATGCAACTCAAAAACAAACCGGGTATGTAGAAGTAGGTCGCTTCGTCGATTTAAAAATCACGTCGATGACCGATCCGGACGGGGATCCCGTAAGCGTTCAATCCTGGGATATGAGCGATTGGATTAATGATGGCCCCCCTGGAGGAACGGCTACCGAATACAAAGAGCTTTCCGCGCAAACTCCTGGCATTCATACGGTGACCGTGACGGTCGCAGACGACAAAGGGAAGACTTATACCGCCAAGACTCAACTAACGATCGTGAAGTCGGACCCGATTGCCGTCATTAGTGGTCCAGGGCGGGTGAAAGAGGGAAGAACGCTGAATCCTCTCCTCAAATCCGAATCCTACAGTCCGCTCGGGTATACGATAACGGAGGAGCATTGGACCAACAAACAGGACAGCTATCCAAACGTTGGCGAAGAGACGGTAACGCTTTGGGTCAAAGATGACCACGGGAATTCCTCAACAACGGCGACGAAAACGATCGATGTGATTCCGGATGAACCGCCCGTGATCAGCTTGGATGTGCCGCAGGAAGAGACCCGTCTCGGAACCGTGCTTGTTCGAGCCAATGCATTCAGTCCGGACAGCGACAAAATCGCATCGATTCAGATCCAAATGAAATACGACGCAAATAACAATGGATTTGACGATGATTCCTGGCAGACCGTTCAAACCGGTCTCGCGAATACGTATTCTTTCAAATCGTCCAAAGTCGGCAAGTATTTGTTCAGGGCAACCGCAACGGAAGATTACGGGAAAGTAGGAACGACTGACAATCAAGCCGAGGCCACTAGAACGGTCAACGTCCTAAACTTGGCACCGGCCATTGATGTCGTTACGTCTTCCGATCAGACCGGAGCACCAGATCGAAATATGATCTCCCTCAATAATCTTTATCAAAACGGGACACTGACTTCCCTTGACACAGGGAGTACCGGAGATAAGAAAAGCTGGGTCCTGAACAATGAGGGCTTGACCAGCAAAGCAAACAAGAATAATTTTAATGTCTTCCAACAAGATATGGGGTGGTGGGGGTTTTATAAAGGGGCTGTTACCGGTAATGGCAATACCCGTACGAACGAGACGTTATTTGCTTCCATCCAGAATACCCCTTCTGCACAGGAAAATACGCAATTAAACACAAGTGTACGCTTGCAAGCTGTTACCGACGAATCCCGTACTTATATATTTGATATGGAGAACGGAACGATTACGGCCTTTAATGATATAACAAAACGTATTGATTGGACCATTCCTCGACAGAATTTGAGCGGAGAATTGATTACAAGAGTCGGGTCGGCCGTAGTCGGAGATATATTATACTTGGCTATCCAGTCATCTATAGGCGGACTAAACATGACTAATTATTTGGAAAGCATCAATAAAAACACTGGGCTCATTATTAAAGGACCAACGCAAGTGCTTGCGGAGAACGGCTTGAATGTAGAACCTCTGTTTGACAGAACAGGGGTTATCATCAACGGATGGGATGTTCCGGCGAGACGGTATGATTATAATTTTAATCAACTTTTCACGTATCCGTCTGATGAAACTTCGACTTACCCGTCACAAGGCTTGTTGGCCTTGGATAACGGTGTGGATTGGATCGACTTCTTTCACTACTATGCGGAAACGCAAACTCATGCAGGAGGCTATGAAAAGTCCTTAAATCGGCCGGACGGAACGATGATTAAATCCTTTCGCTATACGCAGCAGCAATATGGAACGAGTTCCGAAATTATAGGTAATGATAGCGATAATAATATCTACCTGGTTGACTTGTTCTACAAGAAGTTTTTGAAAATCAATAGTGAAACAGGACAAACCTTAAAAACGTTCGATGTCAATTACGATTTCAACAGACAGTTCGCTACGATCATAGGACTGGACGCTGCCAATCATTTTGTGTATCAGCCGAGTATGAACTGTAAGTACAGCAACGGATCTTGTGTATATCCGACGTACGTCAATTATGAATATCGACTTGTGGGAATGAATACGGAAACGGGGCAAACCGTCTATGATTTTAATGTGAGCGATCCGAACGAAAAATTGAATGGCCGCATGATGGGACTCTTTAACGGTTCCGATGGGCTCACGACCTTTTACGGCCTTTATTCGGATCTCACGACACATGAAGTTTATCTTCGTTTGGTTATTTACGACTCCATCAATAAGAATGTGGTGCACAATTACTTCACGGATCTTGGGATTAAAGGGAATGATTCAGGATCAAATCCGGCACCCTTTGGGAGTATCTTTTATTTCGCTCCTACCGGCGATCAATCTTATATATTGAATGTATATGTTACAGGCAGTGGAGGACAGGGCAACGGATATCACGTAATTCAGATTTCAGCAACAGGCGGGCTTACCTATCCGAAGCAATACGAGGTTGGACCCAATCCGAAAACATTCTGGATGGGAGACCAGCTCGGATCGGACGTCTCCTTTTACGGAGATGTCAAAGCGGCAAAGTCTGCAAACGACGCATTTGGCTATGTCTACAGAGCACAAGATGCCAAGAACTACTACAGCGTGGAATTCGAGAACGGCAAGCTGGAAGTAAAGAAAACGGTAAATGGCACAGCCACGATCGTTAATAGCAAAGCATACAATGTCGTGGCGGGACAAACGTACACCGTTCAAATCGCGCCGGAGGTCGGCGGATTCTCGGTCTATGTCAACAAACTGAAACAATTTACGATCAGCGAGAACAGTTGGAATGCGGGCAGGTTTGGCATCTTGGATCGCGGGCATGGCGGCGTCACCTTCAACAACCTCTACACGCAGGCGAGCGGTGCTACCGTTGGATCGATTTCCGGTGTTGTTCTGGTCAATGATACTTTGGATTATCAGGTGAAGTTCGATGATCCCGAAAAAGACCCGCGCATCACGGCAGGGGAGAAATGGACGTATACGCATAACCCGAACGTGTTTTTGAATGCGCAGGGGACGTGGAGCGGCAAGGCACAAACGGCACCGGTAACCACCTTCAGCTTGCCGGGCGAGTATACGTTCGTGTTCAAAACGAAGGACGATCCGAACCCAAGCTACTTGTACCCGAGCACGGTCTTTGCCGATTACAGACAAGACTCCAACGAAGTGACCGGAAAAATCCGCGTTCACCGCAAACCGATCGCCGATTTCAGCGTAACGGCCGACAATACCGGGAAGCTTACGTATACGGACCGTTCCTACGATCCGGACCGCTACAATCCATCGACCGGTCAATATTCGACGGAGAATACGGGGATCAACTATGCTTCCAATCACGGTGTAATGGATCACAGATTCCGCTATTGGTCGGCAGATGCCGATGTCATTACCGAGGGGAAGCCGGATTATTTACAGAACGGCACGTATCATATCGAAGAGGCCGTTGTGGATGAATACGGTGCATGGAGCGACTGGGCGGAAGCCACGGTTACCGTGAAAGGTGTGACAAGAGTTCCGCCGAACCCTGGATTTACGGCGGTGCCGTCCCGAGCGCTTCGCGGCCAAACGGTAACGTTCGATTCCTACGCGAGCGATCCGGTAGATGGCGATCGAACGAATCTGGCTCATGCATGGTACATCCGTAACGTAACGACGGGCGGATCGGAATCCTTACAAAGCAACTCCCGAACGACATGGGACAAGGTATTCAGTTCACTTGGAATTTTCAACGTTCGTCAGGTCATTACGAACAGCGCGGGTTTATCCGCTGAAGCAAACCAGACGGTGGAGATCTACAACCGTCAGCCATCGGTCGTTATCACGACACCGGCAAGCGACAGCGAAGATAATCCGACTATCTTCGGAAGTACAAGGCCGCAGTTTGCTTGGACGTATACCGATCCGGATAGCGATGGTCAAACGCAGTTTCAACTGCAAATCTACAAGTCAAATGGGTCGTTGGTACTGGACTCCGGCACTCAAACCGGTAGCGCTAAAAACTGGGCTCCTCCGACTGATTTGCCGCTCGGTACGGTTATGTATGTGACGGCGAGAGTGTTTGACGGCTACGATTGGTCCAATTGGAGCACTGTGAAATACTTTAGGATCAATCGGCCGCCGACGGGAGACTTCTCGTGGAGTCCGACGTTGTTGTACGAAGGAGACACGGTGACGTTTAAAACCGCCGTATCGGACCCGGACAACGATACGTTGGATGTGACGTACCTGATCGAGTCTCCGGAGGGAGAGAAGATGACGTATTCCTATACTTGGAATTCGCCATATCCGACGACCGGACCAAGTTTCGTTGCCATAACGCCGGGAGTATGGACGGCAACGCTGACGGTCAGCGATCGGATTGCGCCGGCTGTGACTACGTCTCATACGTTTCGGGTTTGGCCGTTAACGATCTCGGGACAGGTTCGGCATACGGATGCTTGGGAAGCGAACCGAATCCGGTACAACGAGAAGCATCCGGACGATCAGCGCCCGGCCGATTGGTTTTGGGCCGGCGAAGCTTTTGTGCTGGAGGCGCTCGTGACGGATACCGGAGAATCGGCGACGAAGCCGATTGAGGTAACGGCGGACGCCGGAGGCGGGTTGCGAAAGGCGCTGGCCGCGGCGAACGTGCCGCTGAGCTTATGGAACGGAACGTTAGGCAGCCAGGATGCGGGGAGGGATTTGTCCGAACTGCCGGAAGGCGCCTATACGTTCAACTTCCGGGTCGTATACAGCAACGGGGTCGTCAAGACGGCTCAAGCTACGATCCAGATCAAGGGAACGGTAGACGAATATATTCAGGTTCATCGGGTTCAGTAGGGAATCGCCCCGCTCGGCGGGGCTTCCCGCGGCTTCCCGCGAAAGCGTCCATACGTATTGACTGGCATCCGTCGGAAAGGTATGATAAGGGAATAAAGACGAGGAAAGGGAAGAGTATGCAATTCGCCCCTTCAGAGAGCGGAGCCGCTGCTAAGGCAGCGCTGGAAGGCACCGCAGGCCGGCCGTTGCAGAAGTCGCCCCGGAGTCTCCCGTTCGACCGGATGCACGCATCCGCAGAGCGGGACGGATGCAGCCGTTACCCTGCATGTGAGCGCCGAACCGGCTGACGGCCCAAGCCCGAAGCAGCGGATTCGGAATGAAGGTGGTACCACGGAAGCGAACCTTTCGTCCTTTGTGACGGGAGGTTTTTGTATTTTTGTCCCCAATGGAGGTTGTTCCGACAATGAGCGAAACGAATCTGCAAAGCGCCGTCGAAATGCCGACGACCTACGATCCGACAGGCGCCGAACGGAAATGGTATGACGCCTGGATCCGGGGAGGCTACTTCGAAGCCGGGCGCCGGCCCGACGCGCCCAAATACACGATCGTCATCCCGCCGCCGAACGTGACGGGGATGCTGCATATCGGGCACGCTCTCGATTTCACGCTGCAGGACATTCTTATCCGCTTCAAGCGGATGCAGGGCTACGACGCGCTATGGCTGCCCGGAACCGACCATGCCGGCATCGCCACGCAGACGAAGGTCGAGCAGAAGCTGCGCGAAGAAGGCAAAAGCCGCTACGATCTCGGGCGCGAAGCGTTCTTAGAGAAAGTATGGGAATGGAAAGAAAAATATGCCGATACGATCCGCAGCCAATGGTCCAAGATGGGGCTCAGCCTCGACTATTCCCGCGAACGGTTTACGCTTGACGAAGGGCTGTCGCGCGCGGTGCGCGAAGTATTCGTCCGTTTGTACGAGAAAGGGCTGATCTACCGCGGGAAGCGGATCATCAACTGGGATCCGGCCGCCCGTACCGCCCTTTCCGACATTGAGGTCGAGTACAAGGAAGTGAACGGTCACCTGTACCATCTGCGGTATCCTCTCGCGGATGGCAGCGGCTTCTTGACGGTAGCGACGACCCGGCCGGAGACGATGCTGGGGGATACGGCGGTCGCGGTACACCCGGACGACGAGCGCTACAAGCACCTGATCGGCAAGATGCTGAAGCTGCCGATCGTCGATCGCGAAATTCCGATCATCGCCGATGAATACGTCGAGAAGGAATTCGGCAGCGGCGCGGTCAAGATTACGCCCGCCCACGATCCGAACGACTTCGAGGTGGGTACGCGTCACGACTTGCCGCAGATCATCGTCATGGACGAGAGCGGCAAGATGAACGAGAATGCCGGTCCGTACCGGGGGATGGACCGGGCGGATTGCCGCAAGGCGATCGTGAAGGATCTGCAGGAGCAGGACGTCTGCATCAAGATCGAGGACCATGTCCATCAGGTCGGACACAGCGAGCGGTCCGGCGCCGTCGTCGAGCCGTATTTGTCGACGCAATGGTTCGTGTCGATGAAGCCGCTGGCCGAGAAGGCGATCGCGTCTCAGAAGTCGGGGCAAGGCGTAAACTTCGTCCCCGAGCGTTTCGAGAAAGTGTATCTGCAGTGGATCGAGAACGTGCGCGACTGGTGTATTTCCCGTCAGCTGTGGTGGGGACATCGGATCCCGGCCTGGTATCATGAGCAGACGGGCGAGATTTACGTAGGGCGCGAAGCTCCCGAGGGGGCCGATCAACCGGACTCGCCGTGGCGCCAGGACGAGGACGTGCTCGACACCTGGTTCAGCTCCGCGCTTTGGCCGTTCTCCACGCTCGGCTGGCCGGACGACAGCGAGGATCTGAAGCGTTACTATCCGACCGACGTGCTGGTGACCGGCTACGACATTATTTACTTCTGGGTTGCCCGGATGATTTTCACCGCGCTCGAGTTCACCGACACGATCCCGTTCAAGGACGTGCTGATCCACGGTCTCGTCCGCGACGCGGAAGGCCGCAAGATGTCCAAGTCGCTCGGCAACGGCGTCGATCCGCTCGAGGTGATCGAAAATTACGGCGCGGACGCGATGCGGTACATGATTTCCACCGGCAGCACGCCTGGTCAAGACTTGCGGTTCCGCTTGGAGAAGGTCGAGCAGGCGCGCAACTTCGCGAACAAGATCTGGAACGCTTCGCGTTTCGCGCTGATGAACCTGAACGGCTTCCGCGCGGAGGACATCGACCTGACCGGTTCGCTGTCGACGGCAGACCGTTGGATTCTTCACCGGTTCAACGAGACGGCCCGTGACATCACGCGCTTAATGGACGGTTACGAGTTCGGCGAGACCGGGCGCCTGCTGTACAACTTTATCTGGGACGATCTGTGCGACTGGTATATCGAGTTCGCGAAGCTGACCCTTTACGGCAACGATGAGGCCGCCAAGCGCAGCACGCAGTCCGTGCTGGCCTATGTGCTCGACCGGACGCTCCGTCTGCTTCACCCGTTCATGCCGTATCTCTCGGAAGAGATCTGGCAGCATCTGCCTCACGAGGCGGGCGAGACGATTACGCTGGCGGCATGGCCGGCTTACGATCCGGCTTTTGAAGCGGCGGACGCGGTCGGCGAGATGGGACTGCTCATGGACGCCATCCGGGCGGTTCGCAACGTTCGCGCGGAAGTGAACGTCACTCCTGGCAAGAAGGTCGAGCTGCTCGTCAAGCCGACGGGAGAGGCGGCGGCCGGCATTCTGAAGCGGAACGAGGAGTATTTGCGCCGTTTCTGCAACACGTCCCAGTTGACTCTCGATGCCGCGTTGACCCCTCCGGACAAAGCGATGACCGCGATCGTTACCGGAGCGGAGCTGTACTTGCCGCTCGCGGGCCTCATCGACATCGGGCAGGAGATCGCCCGGCTGGAGAAGGAATTGGCGTCCTTGAACGCCGAGGTGGAGCGCGTGGAGAAGAAGCTGAGCAACGAAGGGTATGTGTCCAAAGCGCCGGCCCACGTGGTCGAGCAAGAACGGGCGAAGGGGCAGGATTACCGCGACAAGCGCGACAAGGTGCTCGCTCGCATCGCCGAGCTTCGCGGGTAACGGGGGCGTCAACATGAACGAGGAGAAAGATCGACAACAGGGTGCTTTCAATACGGCGGCGGAAGCCGTCTCCTGGATTACCGGCCTAATGCCCGTCGTGGGCATTCGGCCTGGTTTGGGCCGGATGAACCTGCTGATGGAGAAGCTGGGGCATCCGCACCGGCGGCTGAAGTTCATTCATGTCGCCGGTACGAACGGGAAGGGATCGGTGTGCGCTTACCTGACGAGCGTGCTGATCGCCGCCGGCTATGACGTAGGAACGTTCACGTCGCCGTACATCACTTCCTATGCGAACCGGTTCCAATACAACGGCAAGGACATCGCCGACGAGGATTTGCTTCGGCTGGCGAACCGCCTGAAGCCGCTGGCGGACGAGATGGAAGAGACGGAGTGGGGTCCGCTGACGATGTTCGAGATCACGACGGCGCTCGCCATTCTCTATTACGGAACCGTCGTTTTCCCCGATTACGTCGTTTGGGAGACCGGTCTCGGAGGCCGGCTCGACGTCACGAACATCGTCCATCCGATCATCAGCGTCATTACGAACATCGGGCACGATCATATGGATCTGCTCGGGCCGACGCTGACCGACATCGCCCGCGAGAAAGCCGGCATCATCAAGAACGGGGTGCCGGTCGTTTCGTCGGCGACGCAGCCGGAAGCGATCGAGGCCATTCGCGACAAGGCGGCATCGATCCAATCGACCTTATACCTTCTTGGCGAACAATTCCGCTTCGAGCCGCTGTCGGTGGCCGAGGACGAGCAGACCTTATCGTTCACGGGGCCGTTCCGCGCGCTGCCGAAGCTCACCGTCACGATGAACGGTGCCCATCAATTGACCAACGCGGCGACCGCGGTCATGGCGCTGGAGGTGCTTCGCCAATATTACGCGCTCATCGTCGACGACGACGTGCTGGAGCGCGGGCTGCGGGAGGCGACCTGGCCCGGACGGCTGGAGATGGTGTCGCGGGAGCCGCGCATTCTGCTGGACGGGGCGCACAATCCGGAAGGGGCGGAAGCGCTGGCGGCGGCGCTGGCCGACGTGTACAGCTACGACCGGTTGAACATGATGATCGCGATGATGCCCAACAAGAATCACGAACTCACTTTACGGCATATACTACCAATGGTGAATTCCCTGATCGTGACCGAACCGGATTTTCATAAAAAAATGAGCGCCGCCGACTTGGCCCAAATCGCCGAGCGGCTGGGCGGCCCCCGGGAGATCGTGGTCGAGCCGGACTGGCGTAAGGCGCTGGAGCTGCTTCGGCAGAAAGCGGAGGAAGGATCCGATCGTACGCTGTCGGTCGTCACCGGCACCTTGTACCTGATCGCCGACGCAAGATCATGGCTGCTCCATCGAACGAAATCTGAAAAAGGCTGGTGAAGCGTCGTTGCGAACCGAAGAACGCGTACATTTTATCGGCATCGGCGGTTACGGCATGAGCGCGATTGCCCGCGTCATGTTGGAGATGGGCTACGAGGTGACCGGGTCCGATGTCGCACGGCAGGAACTGACGGACAAACTGGCTGCCAAAGGAGCGCGGATTTATATCGGCCACGAGCCCGAGCACGTTCGGGGCGCGGACCTGGTCGTCTATTCCACCGCGCTGCCCAAGGACAACGTCGAGCGCAAGGAAGCCGAGCTGCTTAACATTCCCACGCTGCACCGGGCCCAGATGCTGGCGCGGCTTCTGAACGACCGGACGGGCGTCGCGGTGGCGGGAGCGCACGGCAAAACGACGACGTCTTCTATGATCGCGCTCGTGATGGAGGCGAGCGGGCTCGACCCGACCTACATTATCGGGGGCGAGATCGTCAACGTCGGCACGAACGCCAAGGCCGGCCAAGGGGAGTACGTTGTCGCGGAGGCGGACGAGAGCGACGGCTCGTTCCTGCAGTACCGCCCGGCGGTGGCGGTCGTGACGAACATCGAAGCCGACCATTTGGAAAATTACGACGGCGATTTTCAGAAACTGAAGGACGCTTACGTCAAGTTTTTGAATCAGGTTCGTCCCGGCGGCTGCGCGGTCGTCTGCACGGACGACGAGAACGTCCGGGAGATGCTTCCCAAAGTCGCCGACACCCGTATGATCACGTACGCGATTGACGGAGATGCGGATTATACCGCGGAGCAGATCGAGCTCGGAGACCGCTGCGCTTCGTTCGAGGTTCGCCGGAGCGGGGAGACGCTCGGAACGATCCGCTTGTCCGTCCCCGGGCGGCATAACGTTTACAATGCGTTGGCGACGGTGATCGTCGGCCTGGAAGCGGGCCTTTCCTTCGACCGGATCGCCGAGACGATCGTGGGTTTCCGCGGAGCGAAACGCCGGTTCCAGGTTCTTGGCGAAGTGAGGGACATGCTGGTCATCGACGACTACGCCCACCATCCGACCGAGATCGAAGCGACGATTCAGGCGGCCAAGGCGACTCAAAAACGGATTATCGCCGTGTTCCAGCCCCAGCGATATACGCGGACCTTCTTCTTGTTGGACGCGTTCAGTCGAGCCTTCAAAGAAGCGGACGAGGTCATCATCACCGACATTTACTCGCCGGCCGGCGAACAGCGGATCGAAGGCGTTACGTCCCAGCGCCTCGTCGAGTTGATTGCGGCGAACAGCAATCCGAACGTCACGTACGTGCCGACGAAGGAAGAAGTGCTGACGCTGCTATCTTCCCGCGTGAAGCCGGGGGATCTCGTGCTGACGATGGGAGCGGGAGACATCTGGAAAACGGCGGCCGAACTCGCGAATCAACTGGAGGAGCGGGAGACGGAGGAAGTATAGCCGAACCGCCCGCACGGCAACAATGAAAAAGGAGCGCGCCGGCGCTCCTTTTTCATTTTTATCATGGCTCCTATTTAGCGGCGCTTTTCCCGTAATCGGCGATCAGTTGAACGGCTTTGGCGATGGCGTCTCTTGTCTCGCTCAGATTTTTCGCGCCCTCCGGGTCGTATGACGGGCCGTAAGGATTGATTGCCGTCCAGGCGGTAGCCAGCGTCATGATGGCGGTCAATAGAAAGCCGGGGGTGAACGTCGCTCCGATCAGCCCCGCCTGCTGGGCATTCAAAAGCTCGTTCCTTTTCTTTTCCTGGGCGGCGGCGCGTTCGGCTACACTCCCCGACTTTTGTTCCAGGCTGTACCACGCCAATAATCGGAACAGATCGGGATTCGTCATCGCGAAATCGAAGACCCTTGTCGCATAACCGGGAAGATCTTCGGGCGTGAAGGCATTCTCTTCATAAACTCGCGTCAGATTTTTCTGAAGGACCGTCGCAAACAGCGTGTCTTTATTTTCAAAATAAACATAGATCATATTTTTATTGCATCCGGCATTTCTGGCAATGCGGTCGACCCGTGCGCCCGCGATGCCGTAGGAAGAGAACTCCTCCATAGCCGCCTCTAAAATCCGCTCTTTGGTCGCTTCGGCATTTCGCAAAGGTGTCCCCTCCTTTCCTTTACATTAAACATTTACAATATATCACATGAATCATCCAATTGACAGACCGGTTAGTTAAATGTATATTGTAACTAACCAGATGGTTATATATCTGGCGCTCGCAAGAAAAATACAATTGGATTCGAGGAGGAACCTTTCATGAAGCTTTCAGGAAATACTATTCTTATTACAGGCGGCAGTACCGGAATCGGTTTGGCTTTTGCGGAACGTTTTATTAAGGCAGGGAATCAAGTGATCGCGGTCGGACGACGCGAGAGCATGCTGCAGAGCGCGAAAGAAAAATTCCCGAGCCTCATTACCCGCGTCAGCGATTTGACCATCGAATCCGACCGTCTCGCCTTGTTCGATTGGGTAACGACGAATTATCCGGAAGTCAACGTGCTGGTAAATAATGCAGGGATTCAGCAGCGTTTCCATGTATTGAAGGCAAATGCCAAGGACGACTGGGGCTACTTCGCGAAAGAGCTCTCCGCCAATGCCGAAGCGCCTTTCCACCTTTCCATGCTGTTCGCTCCGTATTTCGCGGCGAAGGAGCAAGCGGCGATAATCAACGTGACGTCCGGACTCGCATTTACGCCGCTTGCGATCACCCCGATTTACTCGGCGACCAAGGCGGCGCTCCATTCCTTTACGATGAGTCTGAGACTTCAGCTCTCCGAGACATCCGTCGAAGTGATCGAAGTCGCTCCGCCCGCCGTAAACACCGATTTGGCCGGAGCGGGCCTGCACGTGCATGGCGAACCGCTGGACGCTTTCGCGGACGGTATCTTCAAAGGATTGGAAGAGGGAAAACCGGAAATCGGATACGGCACTTCCGTGAGCCGCTTGCGCATGTCGCGGGATGAAATCGACCAGTATGCGGAAAATATGTACAACTCGCTGAAAAGTTCAATCGAATAAACGAAATCTCTTGAGGGGTGCTGCCAATAGCAGCGCCTTTTCTTTTTCTTATGTAAATCATGACAGCGGCCGCAACGGCTTGCCGCGCCGACAGGCCGGCAAGCCGCCCGGACGAAATCCTCCGAAGCCGGGAAGACGAAGCTACATCATTTTCCTGAGCGGCAGCAGCGCCCGGTCCCGAACGTCTCTCGTGCCGTTCCGCCATCTGGCGACGCCCCAAGCAGCGAGGCCGGCCGCAGCCAATACCGGAAATAAAATGCGCATCGCAGGTTCACCGCCATTCGTTGGATTGGGGCAAACAGCCGCGGACCTGCTCTTTTGCCGTCCGAACCGCTGCCCATATTAAGTTGCGCTCCGGACATTCTCTTTATTCTCGGTCTCGCCAACGAATCTCTCATATTTGTTCCCGTTTTGTCATAGGCTATTCATAGAAACCGGGACAAGGGGAGAAGAATCCATGCAGCCAAAAGCGAGAATGACGTTTCGATTCGACGGGGCGGCTCCAAGGGAGACAGAGCAGGGAAATCCGCCCAAGCCCGCCGAGCCGCAGCCGGCAGTCACAGCCGGCAAAACGGAAGATCGGGGGCATGAGCCCCGGTCCCAAAGCCCCGCTTCCCGCACGCCTCATTTTCAATCGTGGAACAGCCCGTTCCAAGACGATATTCATGCGCTCGAAGAGATCATCCGCAGCTCGGATCGGCCCGCGGTCGCGGGTTTCAGCAAGGCGGATGGGAAGCGGGGGGGAGGCCGATCGCCCCGGACGCCGGACATAGCGACCGAATCGCGCCTGCCGGAAGAAGGGCGCGATCGCGACGACGAGGCGTTTCTCGGCCGGCGCCCGGGACCTGAGGATCGGAGCGTCCGCTTCCCCGGAAGGAGCCTGCGTCCGGCCGGGAAGCGGACGGTATCCGAGCATCCGGTCGCGTCCGAAGAGCCGGTGCTGCAGCCCGCCGACCCGCGCCGAACCCGGTCCGCATCACGGCTCGCTGAAAGCAAGACTCCGGCGAATCCGTACCCGTTTGCGCCACGTCCGGCATCAGGGTCATCTCTCGCCGATGAACCGAACAGGGAACCTCCTTATTTGGACGAAGAGGAGGATCGGGGGCCGGAGATCGATCTGCCCGAAAGCTGGACATCCTCATCCGAAACCTATGCGCGCGGCGGCACGTCGTGGTGGCGGATTCTGGTCACGGTCGCCAGCGCGATCTTGACAGGAGGCTTTTTCGGCTATCTGCTGTTAGCCCTGTTCACCGGCCAGCCTCTGTTCGCAAGCGACGGGGCGGCCGGGAACGGAGCCGTCCCGGCGATGGCTACGCCGGCCGGAACAGTGCCGGATTCCGGATCGGCGAGCGCCGGAGCCGCGCCGCCGTCCGCCTCGGCCGGCGCATCGTCAGCTTCCGGCTCCGCCGCGGCGGCCGGTACCGATAAGGCTGCGGCATCATCATCCGTCGGTTCGACCGCCGTTCCTTCCGCCGATTATTACATGCTTCAATACGGCGTGTTCGGCAACGAAGACAGCATGAACGCGGCGCTGAAGGAACTTCAGGACCAAGGCGTGCCCGCCGCATCCGATACGACCGACGGGTACCGCGTTTATGCCGGCATCGCGCCCGCGAAGGCGGACGCGGAGAATATGGCCGAACGGCTCTCCGGCGTGCAGGTGTACGTCAAATCGGTCGAGAACTCGGAAGTCGACGTTGGCGATTCGGCCCATGCGGCCGAATGGAGCGCCTATCTGAAGAGCAGCTCGGCGCTGTACCTGAAGATCGCGACGATCACTTCGGCGGCGTTGGCCGGCTCCGGCGACGGCAAGGCGAATACGGCCGACATCCAGGCGGTGGAGAAAGCGTACCAGACGTGGAGCGACCTGGCAGACCAAGCCCCAACGTGGGATAAATCGGCCAAAGACGCGGCATCGACCGAGACGACGCAGATGGGAGCGGCGGTGGCGGCGCTGGACGAATACGCCGGCAAGCCGTCGACGGCGCTGCTGGAGCAGGCGCAGACCGCCGTCATGAAGGCGGCGATCGCCGACCGCCAGCTTCGCGAGACGCTCCGGTTGGAGACCGGGAGCTGAGGCTCCGTCCCGAACCGTCCCGGCCCCGTCCGTCGCGCCGACGGCCGTTCGGCCCGTTTTTGCCCGGCGGTCGCGCTTCGGCCAAGAATAGATTTAGGTCCCTGGTTCCGACAGTCCCCTCCCTGGGGACTGTCTTCGTTTTTGCGCATTGTATCCCTTGCCGGAGGGACGTATAATGAAGAGACAAGTGTCAAAAAATGGTGGGAGACGTTGAAACGTGAAGAAAAACGGTTGGATTTTGCTTCTCTTGCTTTTAATCGGCTTAATAGGGGGCTCTTTGGTGGCTCGCTGGCTGGCAAACGTTCCCGGCCTCGATTTTTTGACGAAGGCATACTCGGTGAACGGCGCCACTTCTGCCGATCTTCTCGCGTTCAACTACCACATCCAGATCGGCATAAACGTCAGTCTCCTGAGCATCATCGGGGTCGCGCTCGCCATTTGGGTCTATCGCAAAATGTAAGTAGAAAGGATATCAACCATGAACGCCGATTCATCGTCTAATACTCGGGCCGTTCTTGCGCTTGCCTCTTCCTCGCCGAGAAGGCGGGAACTGATCGCTCTGCTCGGGCTCCCGGTCCGCGTCGTTCCGAGCAGCGCGGACGAGAGCACGCCGCCCGGCTGGCTTCCCTCCCGGATCGTGGAGGAGCTGGCCCGCCGCAAAGCTCAAGCCGTCGCCGGACGGTCGGAAGCGACGGACGACGAAATGCTGATCGTCGTCGGCAGCGACACGATCGTCGTGCTGGACGGCGAGGCGATGGGCAAGCCTGCGGACGCTGAAGATGCGGTCGCGACGCTTCGCCGCCTGTCGGGCCGAACGCACGAGGTTTATACGGGAGTCAGCTGCATCGAGGTTCGGACCGGCCGAACGCTCACCGCCCACCGGGTGACGAGCGTCCGGATGAAGGAGCTGTCCGAGGAGCGGATCGCCCGCTATGTTGCGACGGGCGAGCCTCTCGACAAAGCCGGATCGTACGGCATTCAGGGGATCGGTTCGCTGCTTGTCGAAGGAATCGAAGGCTGCTATTTCAACGTCGTCGGGCTGCCGCTTTCGCTGCTCGCCGATTTGCTCGAACGTTACGGAATCGTGCTGCCATAGCCTTAGACTCCGGCGTGTACTGCTTGCCCGACGACCCGAAGACGATACCCGCGGCCGACGCGGACACGACGGGAAGAGGATTTGACTATGGAACAACGCTCCTACATGATTCGCGAGATTCCGCAGGACGAGCGTCCGCGGGAGAGAATGATCAAGCAGGGGGCTTCGGCGCTCAAGGATGCGGAGCTGCTGGCCATTCTGCTCGGCACCGGAACGCGCAACGAGTCCGCGATTCGGTTGGCCGAGCGCATTATCCAGGAATGCGGCGGGCTTCGCCGCTTCGCGGAAAGCTCATGGGACGAACTCACCCAGATTCGCGGCGTCGGCCCGGCCAAATCGCTGCAGCTCCAGGCTTCGATCGAGCTGGGCCGCCGGCTCGCCCGCTCCCGCCTGCCCGATATGATTCGGATCTCGCGGCCGCAGGATGCGGCGGACTTGCTGATGGAGGAGCTGCGCCATCTGCGGGAGGAGCATTTCGTCTGTCTGTTCCTCAATACGAAGAACCAGGTGATCGGCCGCCAGACGCTCTCCATCGGCAGCCTGAACGCGTCCGTCGTCCATCCGCGGGAGGTGTACCGCGCGGCGATTCGCCGCAGCAGCGCGTCCATTCTGTGCGCGCACAACCATCCGAGCGGAGATCCGACGCCAAGCCCGGAAGACGTAAGCTTGACCCGCCGGCTTGCCGAGGCGGGAGAACTGATTGGAATCGAGCTGCTCGACCATTTGGTAATCGGTGACAATCGCTTTATTAGTTTGAAGGAAGCCGGATGCTTGTAATATAATAAAAAGGATTGTCCCAACAGGAGGTAGCAGCATATGTTCGGTGGATTAACGCGCGATCTGGGGATCGACCTCGGTACCGCAAACACGCTTGTCTATGTCAAAGGAAAGGGAATCGCCGTCAGGGAACCGTCCGTGGTCGCCCTGCGTACCGATACAAAAAAGATCGAAGCCGTCGGCGAGACCGCGAAGAAGATGATCGGACGGACGCCGGGCAACATTCGGGCGATTCGTCCGATGAAGGACGGCGTCATCGCCGATTTCGAGACGACCGCGACGATGATCAAGTACTTCATTCGCCGAGCGCAAAAGGAACGCTCTTTCCCGCCCCGCCATCCCAACGTGATGGTGTGCGTACCGTCCGGGATCACCGCGGTGGAGAAGCGCGCGGTGGAAGACGCGACGAAGCAAGCCGGAGCCCGGGAAGCGTATACGATCGAGGAGCCGTTCGCGGCGGCGATCGGCGCCGATCTTCCGGTATGGGAGCCGACCGGCAGCATGGTCGTCGACATCGGCGGCGGAACGACCGAAGTGGCCGTCATCTCGCTGGGCGGCATCGTGACGAGCCGGTCGATTCGCGTGGCCGGAGACGAGATGGACGAATCGATCATGCAGTACATCAAGCGTCTCTATAACCTGATGATCGGCGAACGGACGAGCGAGCAGCTCAAGATGGAGATCGGCTCCGCCCTTCCGCTGGACAAGGTCGAGTCGATCGAGATCCGCGGACGCGATCTGGTATCGGGCCTGCCGAAGACGCTTGCCATCACGTCGGACGAGATTACGGAAGCGCTGGCCGATACGGTGAACGCGATCGTGGAGGCGGTCAAGGTGACGCTGGAGAAGTGTCCTCCCGAGCTGTCCGCCGACATCATGGACCGCGGCATCGTGCTGACCGGAGGCGGAGCGCTGCTGCGCAACTTGGACAAGATGCTGGCGCGCGAGACGGGAATGCCCGTCCTGGTCGCGGAGAACCCGCTCGACTGCGTGGCGGTCGGAACCGGAAGAGCGCTCGAAAACATTCACTTGTTCAAGTCGAGGGGCGGATCTTCCTCCCGCAAAAGGTAGGACCGGCCTGGAAGGGAGCCCGGCCAAGAGGGGAAGCAGGTGAACGGATATTTTTAAAATATTGCGAAACAAGCGCTTGTTTATTATGATGATCGGGCTCATCCTGTTCGTCGCCTTGCTGGGGTTCTCGTCGGGCCGTACCGGCCTGACCTGGCCGGAGCGGTTCCTGAACGACGCGTTCGGAACCGTGCAAGGAGCGTTATACCGGCCGGTCGGAGCCGTTGCGGGATTTTTCCGCGATCTCGGCCGGCTTTCGGACGTCTACAAGGAGAACGAGAGACTCCGGGAGACGGTTGCCCGCTATACGCAGGACAAGATCCGCTACAACATGATAGAGAACGATAATAAGAGGCTTCAAGACGAGCTGAATTTCACCGATCGCCAAAAGGAATTATACAATAATTATCAATATTTGATCGCGCAAGTCGTGGCCAGCGGATCGAACCCCTACGACCAGACGATCAAGATCAACCTTGGCTCGCACGACGGCATCAAGCCGAAGATGGCGGTTACGACGGTCGACGGCCTGGTCGGTCTCGTCAGCAAGGTGTCGGAATTCACCTCGACGGTGATGCCCATTACGGAGCTCGATCCCAATTCTCCCGACGCCATCTCGATCGCCGCCACGGTGCTCGGCAAGGAGGATCAGGCGTTCGGCATCGTGAGCTACGATAAGGAAAACAACCTGCTGCAGATGAACAAGATCGACGAGAACGCCACCGTGGCCGATGGGGATCTCGTCGTGACGTCCGATCTGGGCGGCCTGCTTCCCAAAGGCATGATCATCGGTACGGTGGTCAATACCCAAGTGGGCGATTTCGGGCTGACCCGAACCGCTTCGATTAAACCCGCGGCCAAGCTCGATCATCTGACCGAGGTGTTCGTCGTCGTCGCGCCGGACGTGGACGGGCCGTGACGATGCGGATGAACCTGACGATTCTTGCGACGATCGCGCTCCTGCTCGTTCAGACGTCCGTTTTGCCCTGGCTCATCCCGGACGTCTGGCACGACCGCCTGCTGCCGAATATCCCGTTTATCATGACCGTTTACGTCGCCTTGTTCGCGGGCCGGCACCGCGGATTCCTGTTCGGGCTTTGCTTCGGCTTGCTGCAGGACCTGCTGTTCTATGGACACCTGATGGGCGCTTACGGCTTCGGCATGGCTCTGATCGGCTACCTGATCGGCCTGGCGTTCGAGCGGCGGCCGCGCATTCTGAGCTCTACGATGCTGGCCGTCGGAGTCGGCAGCGCGGCGCTGGATTCGATCGTTTACTGGGTTTACAAGCTGTTTCAGGTGACGGACCTCTCCTACGGCTTCGCTCTCTATTGGGAGATCGTCCCGACGCTTCTGCTTCAATTGGTGATCGCTCTTCTATTGTACTTGCCCGTTCGTCGCTGGCTGCTCAAATCCGCTCCCTCTTCCGGCGAAGAGAGACCCGCTTGATGGACTCTTCTCGCGGTTTTTCGCGAGGGATGCAGGCAGGAATTCGGGTTCGCCTGGCAGAATTCATTTTACAAGGGGAGGGGCGGACGACGTTGAGCGGCAAACCGGCAATTACGATCAAGGGAACGAAGGAAGGGCTTGTGTTCCTGCTTGACGACCAGTGCGATCTCGCCTTGCTGCTGGACGAACTGCAAGCGAAGCTGGACAAGCATGAGCAGCAGCTTACGGGACCGATGGTGCATGTCGCCGTCAAGCTGGGCGCCCGCAAGCTTGGAGACGAGGACAAGGAGCGAATCCGCTCGGCGATTCGGAGACAGGGCAATTTTCTTGTCCAAAGCGTCGAGAGCGACGAGGCCGTCGATGAAAGTTCGGATGCGAAGCCGGTGCTGCAGACGAGAACGGGCATCGTGCGATCCGGTCAAACCGTCGAGCACGACGGTCATCTGCTGCTGATGGGAGACGTCAATCCCGGAGGCACGATCGTCTGCACCGGCGATATTTATATTATGGGAGCTCTGCGGGGAACCGCGCACGCGGGCTGCGCCGGCAACGAGAACGCCATCATCGCGGCCTCGCTCATGACGCCGACGCAGCTTCGAATCGCGGAAGTGATCAGCCGGCCGCCGGAGGAGTGGGCTTCTGCCGAGCCTACGATGGAATACGCGTTCCTGCGGAACGGCGTGATGGAGCTGGACAAGCTGACGCACCTGCAGAGCAGCCGCAAGGAAGTCATGCATTTCAAAGGAGTGTAGAGCGATGGGAGAAGCGATTGTCGTCACTTCGGGGAAGGGCGGCGTCGGCAAAACGACGACCTCGGCGAATCTGGGTACGGCGCTGGCGCTGCTCGGACGCAAGGTCTGCATGGTCGACACCGATATCGGCTTGCGCAACCTGGACGTCGTGATGGGGCTCGAGAACCGAATCGTCTACGACCTGATCGACGTGGCGGAAGGCCGCTGCCGGCTGAACCAGGCGCTGGTGAAGGACAAGCGGTTCGAAGAGCTGTATATGCTCCCGGCCGCGCAGACGAAGGACAAGGAGGACGTCTCTCCGGAGCAGGTCCGCAAGATCGTCGAGGACTTGAAGCCCGATTACGATTACGTCCTCATCGATTGCCCGGCCGGCATCGAGCACGGCTTCGACAATGCGGTCGCCGGCGCGGACCAGGCGATTATCGTGACGACCCCCGAGAATGCCGCGGTACGGGACGCGGATCGGGTCATCGGCATTTTGGAGAAGAGAGGGTTTCAGTCGCCCAAGCTGATCATCAACCGGATTCGCCCCAATATGCTGAGGAGCGGGGACATGCTGGAAATCGACGATATTTGCCAGGTGCTGGCGATCGATCTGATCGGCATCGTGCCGGACGACGAGCTTGTCATCAAAGCCGCCAACCTGGGAGAGCCGACGGTCATGAATCCATCTTCCCGAGCCGCCATCGCTTATCGCAACGTCGCCCGCCGGATGATGGGAGAGACCGTTCCGCTCATGCAGTTGGAAGAGAAGAGCAGCATGTTCGGGCGGATGAAGAAGTTTCTGGGAATGGGATGATTCCGCTTGCTCAACCGATTGAAGAAAATGGACTGGATGATGCTGCTGATTCTCTGCCTTTTGATGGCTATCAGCACGCTCATCGTCCGAAGCGCTACGCATAACGACCCTCAATACTACCACTTCGACGTCAAAACGGTCATTTATTACGGGGTCGGCTTCGTCCTCGTCATCCTGTTCACGTTGTTCGATTATCGGCTGCTTCTAAAGAGCTGGTACGTCTGGTATGCCATCGGCATCATTCTGCTCGTGCTGGTCTACATGTTCGCTCCCGTCACCAACGGAGCGCGCAGCTGGTTCAACCTTCCGGGGGGGCTCAAATTCCAGCCGGCCGAACTCATGAAGCTGTTTCTGATCATCGCGGTGGCGGCCGTCCTGGGACGCCGGGAAGGCGATCCGCTTCGGATGCGTTCGGACGTGATGATGATCGCCGCCGTTTCCTTCGTGCCGTTCCTGCTCGTCATGATCCAGCCGGACCTCGGCAACGCGATGATCTACCTGTTCATCGTGCTCGGCATGCTGTGGATCGGGAACATTCGATATACGTACGTCATTATCGGCCTCACAACCGTAATCGGCAGCCTCGTTCTGTTCGTCACCTTGTTCAACACCTTCAACGCCGACATCAAAGACTATCTGGAGACGCACGCGAAGGATAAAGTTCACTGGTACGAACGGATCAACACGTTTATCCACCCCGATCAGGCGACCGCGGACGAGCGGCATCAGTCCGAATTCGCCATGATCGCGATCGGTTCCGGGGGGCTGCAAGGCGACGGATATATGCAGGGCGAGTCCAAGAACCGCAAGTTCATCCCGTATCCGTATTCGGATTCGATCTTCGTCGTCATCGGGGAGGAGTTCGGATTTCAGGGCTCGGCGGTGCTTCTGCTTCTTTATTTCCTATTTATTTACCGAATGATCTTGATCGCGTACCAATGCTACGATTTGCGAGGCTCGTTCATCATAATCGGGATCGCTTCGATGATGGTGTTCCAGATCTTCCAGAACATCGGAATGATGATCGGGCTGATGCCGATTACGGGCATTACGCTTCCGTTCATCAGTTACGGCGGAACGTCTCTGCTGCTTAACATGATGTCGATCGGGCTCATCTTCAGCATCCGGGCCCATCAGGAGAAGTATTCGCTGGATACGTAGTAGCGTATAGAATTTTTTTCAAGCAGCGGCTCCCGGGCCGCTGCTTGATTGTTTCTGCCGGGCCGGATGCGTTGTTCCGAGGCAGCTTGGTCTAAACTTCGCGGACGGGCCATATCGTGGTAGAAAGGAGCGGACAAGGAGGGACGGCGATGGAAGTGCGCAAGCAGGTCCGGCGGCGAAGACGGGAGAGAGTGGAGGAACTGGTCGGAAAGCTGCCTTTCTCGGACCGCGGCCCGGCGGAAGATTCGCCGCGTAACGGCGATCCGCGCTACGGAAGCTATGGCGAGTTGCCGGAAGAGCCGGCACCGTGGGAAGAAGAGCCGGAATATCCGGAGGGCGAGCAAAGGGACAGTCTGACGGAGATGAACCGGTTGTGGAACGAAGAAGACGAACGCCAACTGCCGCCGGCAAATCCGCCAAAGCCCTCGACGCGTCACGTCAAACCATCGCATGCGGCTTCTGAACGGCTGCCGAACGAACCGCAGGAGCTTGATCCCGAGAAGTGGTGGAAGGAGCGGCAGCGTACCCAGTTCGCCGCGCCGGCCGGCCGGAACGCCGCAGACGGATCGCGGCGGCCGCCGGCGAAAGCGCAGGCTGCGCAAGGCGCGGCTTCTCCCGGGGGGCCGGGATTGCGGACCGGTCCGATCGGTTCTCTGGCCGACCTAAGCTCATATCGCGGTTTGTCGGGAACGGCCGGATGGGACGATGAGCCGCCCGAGAGGCCCCCCTTTCTGAGTCGGCTCATTCGCGGCTTGGCGGTTCGGTTCGTTTTGGCGCTGCTCGTATTCGCAGCCGTCTGGGGTTGGATGCATTCGGATCTGCCCGGGAACGGAGAAGTTCAAGCGCTGGCGATCCGCAGCGTCACGGAAGAGATGAACTTCGACGCGGTCGAAGCCTGGTATGAGAAGACGTTCGGGGGTTCTCCCGCATTCCTACCGATGTTTCGGCACCAGCAGCCGTCGCAGGCGGCGATCGCGGAGTGGAGCCGCGATCAGACGGTGCCTCCGCTGGAAGGGCGAATCATCCGGACATTCGCCCAAGACGGAGCGGGCATCCGCATGGCGGCGCCTTCGGGCTCGCCCGTCAAAGCCGTCCATAGCGGCAGAGTGACGAAGGTGACGACGGATGGCGAAGGCGTAGCGGCCGTATGGGTACAGCATCCGAACGAGATCGTAACGGAATACGAAGGATTGGAAAACCCGGAAGTGAAGCCCAGCGATTGGGTGGAAGCGGGACAAACGCTGGGCGGGCTCGCTTCTTCGAGCCGGGAGGACGGGGGGGACGCGGAGCTGTTCTTCGCCGTCATCCGCGGCGGCAAGACGATCGACCCGGCGGATGTGGTGCCGATTGCTTAAATGGAGAGGCGTCCGGTTTCGACTTCATCCGCTTTTCGTGATCCTGATGCTTCTCTCCATTCTGACCGGACGCTGGCTGGAGATCGTGACGCTGTTCGCCATCGTGCTTTTCCACGAACTCGGGCACTTGGCGATGGCGCTGCGCTTCGGCTGGCGGATTCGGGAGCTCAAGCTGCTCCCGTTCGGAGGCGTTCTGGAGGTGGAGGAAGCGGGGACGGTTCCCGCCCGGGAGGAGGCGATCGTCGCCATCGCCGGTCCGCTCCAGAACGTTTTTCTGGCTGCGTGCGGAGCGCTGGCCGGTTGGGCCGGCTGGGTCGACGCTACCTGGGCGGACGATTTCATCCGGGCGAATGCGTTTATCGCCCTGTTCAATCTGCTGCCGATTCTGCCTCTGGACGGAGGCAAGCTGCTGCAATGCTGGATGAGCTCGCGAATTCCCTACCATCGGACGCTCATCTGGAGCACCCGGATCAGCCTGCTGTTCAGCGCCGGAACGGTGCTGGCCGCCTTGTATCCTTTGCTGACCGGCGGCCTGCTGCAGCTTAACGTTCTGCTTATCGGAACGTTCCTCTGCGCATCGAATTGGACGTACCGGCGGAACGTGCCGTTCGTGTTCTTGCGGTTCCTCGTTCACCGGGCTAGAAGATCGGAAGGGCGCATCGAGGCCGGGACGCTTGCGCAGCCGATCGTCATCGCCGAGGAGCGTCCGACTTCCGCCGCGATCAAGCTGCTCATGAGAGAGAGATATCATCTCATCTATATCGTCCGCCAGGGGCAGATCCGGCGGGTGCTGCCGGAGGCGCAGATGATCGACGGGTTCCTGAATTCCTTGACGAATGGGCATGCGGACATGCGCTTTTTCATGTAAAATTGAGAAAAAGAAGCACCGACCCGGGAGGTCCGCATGAAGCAGCTGTTCGTCCATTGCACGCGCAACGCCACTTTTTCGGCTCTGCTGGAAGACGGGAGCCTGACGGAATTCGGCGTCGAACGATCGGAAGGCGTGTCGCTCGTCGGCAACATTTACAAAGGGCGAGTCGTGAACGTCCTGCCCGGCATGCAGGCCGCTTTCGTCGACATCGGGCTAGCCAAGAACGCGTTTTTGTACGTGGACGACGTGCTGCATCCGCATCTGGACAAGCAGCCCAAGGTAAAGCCTTCGATCTCGGAGCTGCTGAAGATCGGGGACGAGCTGATCGTTCAAGTGATGAAGGAGCCTCTTGGCGGCAAGGGCGCTCGCGTCACGACGCATTACTCGCTTCCCGGCCGTTGGCTCGTCTACATGCCGCGCGCCGACTATGTGGGCGTCTCGAAGAAGATCGAGCAGGAATCGGAGCGCGCTCGTCTCAAAACGCTGGCGGAGCAGCTCCGAATGTCCGGCGAAGGCGTCATTCTGCGTACGAACGCCGAAGGAGAACCGCGCGAAGCGTTGGCGGAAGATTTGGCCTCCCTGCGCGGGGTTTGGCAAGAGATCGAGCGGAAGGGAGCGGCGGCCCGAGCGCCTGTCGAGATGCACCGCGACTTCGGGCTCGTGCAGCGGCTTGTCCGCGACGTGTTCACGCCGGACACGGAAGAGCTGGTCGTCGATGACGAGCAAGCCTGCGAGGAAGCCCGCGCCTACTTGCGCCGGCTGAATCCGTCGTTTGCGAGCCGGGTCCGGTTGTACCGGGACTCGGTTCCGATGTACGACAAGACGGGCGTGAACGAGCAATTGGACAAGGCGTTCCAGCACCGCATTTGGCTGAAGAGCGGCGGCTATCTCGTCTGGGACCAGACGGAGGCGCTGACCGTGATCGATGTGAACACCGGCAAATATACCGGGAACGCCGACCTGGAAGAGACGGTCTTTCTGACGAACGCGGAGGCGGCCCGGGAGATCGCGCGGCTGCTGCGGCTCCGGGATGTCGGAGGCATCGTCGTCGTCGATTTTATCGACATGACCGACGAAGGACACCGGCAGGAAGTGGTCCAGCTTCTGGAGGGGGCGATGAGACGGGACCGGACGAAGTGTCAGGTACTCGGCTGGACCCGGCTCGGACTGCTGGAGCTTACCCGCAAGAAGGCGCGCGCCAACGTGGAAAGCTACTTCTACGAGACATGTGCCGCCTGCAAGGGAAAAGGGAAAATTTACATTCGTTGAAAAGCCGTTCAGATGGACCATCCCCGGCCTTTTCCTTCCCGAAAGCCGGATGAAGCGCTCGAATCTGCCCATTCTAATCATCGGGGCAACCCAACGATTCTAAGGGAGGAATTCGAGTTGAAGAAGCTGGCTATCGCCGTCCTGACCGGATGTTTGTTCATGTCCACCGCAGCAGTCGCTTCCGCCGCGCCGGCAGAGCATCACAAGACGCACAAGATGCATGCCAAGAGCACGGCCAAGCACAAGCTGCATGCGAAGAGCATGCACAAACACAAGCACAAGCTCAAGGCGAAGAGCAAGTCGAACGCCAAGATTCTGGGCGGCAGCAAGATCCGCGCCAAGAGCATCACGCCCAAGGCTCTTCCGAAAACCGGCTACGGCGGTACGAGCGAGTAACGACAACAGCGGTTCAAAAAGAGGGGAGACCCTCTTTTTGCGCTTAAAGGACGGATGAAATGAAGATATCGTCATTCATCTTTGTCTGGATGTGCTTCGTCGTCGTTGTCATCGCCGGCTGCTCGGCCGGCAACGGAGCCGCCGGCCCCGAAGCGGCCGGGCAGCCCTCTCCCCGGACGTTGTCCGCCGTTCCGCCGACGCCCGCTTCTCCCGTTCAGCCGGAGAGCGTGCAACTTCGTTCGGCGGAACCGGCTCCGGCTTCGCCGCCTCCGGTACTGCCGCCGAAGCCGGAACCGCAGCCGCGCGCACGGAATGCGGACAACGCCCGCCGGGCGGCGTTCACGCCGAACCGGCTGCTCATTCCGTCGGTGCGGATCGACGCTGCGGTCGAGCCGGTCGGCGTTCTGCCGAACGGGCAGATGGACGCTCCGGTCTCTTCGCAGAAGGCCGGCATTCTCGTTCCCGGCGTCAAGCCGGGGCAGCCCGGCAACGCCATTATCGCCGGTCACGAGGACAACTACCGCGGCCCCGCCTTGTTCTACCCGCTGAAAAAGCTAAAGGCAGGAGATCCGGTGCTCGTGATGAACGGCAAAGGGCGGTACCTTGTGTTCGAAGTCGTCTCGGTCGAGACGTACAAGACGGACAAGGCGCCGATCGACCGCATCTTCGGAGCCGCGGGCGAGCCGCGGCTGAACCTCATCACGTGTACCGGCAAATTCGACCGCAAGCTCAAGGAGCACGAGAAACGGCTGATCGTGTTCACCCGCTTGCTGAAGTAAACCCGAACCCGAGGCTTGGCGCCCGGAGCTTCGGGTTTTCTTTTTTGCCGATCGGTGGTTGTATTCGGGGTTTCGTTATGTTAGAATTCTATGGTGCGTGCAATGTGCTCTGATGGGAAACGGCATGCTACAACCGCACTTGATCGGGTTCTTCAAGTCCGGTCCGGCCGATCGGCATCGGCGCCGGCACCCGCTAAGGCGAGTCTTGGATATGGGGAGGTGCACACATGTACGCGATTATCGAAACCGGCGGCAAGCAGTACAAGGTTCAAGCGGGCGACGTCCTGTTCGTCGAGAAGCTCTCCGCGAACGAAGGCGACAGCGTGACGTTTGACAAGGTACTTGCCGTGTCCGGCGACAACGGCTTCGTAGCCGGCGCTCCGCTCGTGGCGGGCGCATCGGTAAAGGCGAAGGTCGAGAAGCACGTCAAAGGCCAAAAGATCATCGTCTTCAAGTATAAACCGAAGAAGAACGAGCGCAAGAAACAAGGCCATCGTCAACCGTACACGAAAGTGACGATCGAGAGCATTCAGGCGTAAGAGGCGCCGGACATGGTCACGGTCAAGATCGTTCGTGGACAAGACGGTCGGATTCGGCGGTTCTCCGTCTCCGGACACGCCCGGTTCGCCGATCCCGGCAAGGACATCGTCTGCGCCGGCATATCGGCCGTGACGGTCGGTGCCGTAAACGCGATCGAGAAGCTGACGGGACTCGTTCCCGAAGCCCGGATGCAGTCGGGCTGGCTGTCTGCGAGCGCGCCGGATTGCGGAGAAGCGTACAGGAACGATCAGGTTCAGCTGCTGCTGGAAGGAATGATCGTTTCACTGGAATCCATCGCGGATGAATACGGCAAGTACGTGAGAATACAAGAAGCCACCGAATAAAGAAGGAGGTTGCAACCATGTTGAAGCTGAATCTTCAGTTGTTCGCTTCGAAGAAGGGCGTCGGCTCCACGAAGAACGGACGCGACAGCCGCTCGAAGCGCCTGGGCGCCAAGCGCGCCGACGGCCAAGCGGTAACGGGCGGAACGATCCTCGTTCGCCAGCGCGGAACGAAGATCCACCCGGGCAACAACGTCGGCATCGGCAAAGACGATACGCTGTTCGCCCTCGTACCGGGCATCGTCAAGTTCGAGCGCTGGGGGCGCGATCGCAAGAAAGTGAGCGTCTACCCGGTGGAACAAGCGCCCGTCGCGGCTGCTCTCGAAGGCTAAACCGACACTTACTTCACCACCCCGGCCCGTTACGCGAGGCCGGGGTTTTTTCTTCGATTCATGAACGGGGATTTTCCCCCGATTGGTCCGGCTTCCATGTTATACTGAATTTGAGCGATAACGAGAGAGGGAACGGGTTGGGGGAAGTCGCGAACATGACGACCAAAGAAAGACTGTGGGTTCTGGCTGCGGGCGGCTCGCTTGTTTTGCCGGTCTGCGCAATGATCCTCTGGTCCGGCCGATGGTGGACGATCGTTCTGTTCGGCCTATGGACGGCTGGCGCGGCGGCAACGGCTATTGTCTTGGACCGCCGAATCGAGCGCGCTCGCTACGCCCGAATGCTGGACCTGGTTCAGCGATCGGCCATCGAGACGCTCAGCCATCATCGGCACGACTGGATGAACGAGCTGCAGATTCTTTACGGATACTTGAGATTGAACAAGCCTGATAAAGCGGTCGCCGTAGTGGATAGAATAAGGGGCAGAATGGAGCACGACAGCCGTATTTCCCATCTGGGAATTCCGAAGCTGGCGGCGTTCTTTTTGTCGTTCCGCACGGTATGCGATACGATGCGGCTCGACGTCGAGGTGGAGGAAGGGTTCCGCCTTCCGGACCCCGAGATGGACCAGGACCGGTTGACCGACGCGGTCATCGGACTGATCAATGTCGTTCGGCTTCGCGCTCTTTCGGCTGCCGAAGAGGAGAACGTGCTCCGGCTCCGGCTTCGGTCGGACGAGCGGAGCGTCGTGCTGGAGATGGATTACAACGGCAGGCTGGCTGCGAGAGACAGCCTGTACGGAGAATGGGAACGCGTGCTGGACGGGTTCGGAAGCGTCACTTTCCCCCGGGATGTCCGGGAAGGCGAGATCCGCGGAACGGTCGTCGCGTTTCCTTCCGCAGGGCGGGCCGGCTGACGGAGCCAGGCAGACAAAGCCGCGGATCGGGCAGGATTAAAGGACGGAGAATGGCGACGAGCTTCGTCTTCGCCGGACTTCTAAACGGAGTGAACTCACCATGTTTGTGGATAAAGCGAAAATATACGTCAAAGGCGGAGACGGCGGGGACGGTCTCGTCGCGTTCCGGCGCGAGCTGTACGTGCCGGAAGGCGGACCGGCGGGCGGAGACGGCGGCAAGGGCGGAGACGTCGTCTTCCGGGTCGACGAGGGCCTCCGGACGCTGATGGACTTCCGTTATCAGCGGCACTTCAAGGCGCCGCGGGGCGTGAAGGGCAAGAACAAGACGCAGCACGGAGCCAACGCGGAAGACTTGATCGTTCGCGTGCCTCCGGGCACGGTCGTTTACGACGACGATACCGGCGAGATGCTGGCGGATCTGACGGCGAACGGCCAGGAGGTCGTTATCGCCAAAGGCGGCCGCGGCGGCCGGGGCAATACCCGGTTCAAGAGTCCGGCCAACACGGCTCCGGCCATCGCGGAGAACGGAGAAGAAGGCCAGGAGCGATGGGTGACGCTGGAGCTGAAGGTGATGGCGGACGTCGGGCTGGTCGGATTTCCGAGCGTCGGCAAGTCGACGCTGCTGTCGGTCGTGTCCGCGGCGCAGCCGAAGATCGGGGCGTACCATTTCACGACGCTGACGCCGAATCTGGGCGTCGTGCAAGTGTCGGACGAGCGCAGCTTCGTCATGGCGGACTTGCCGGGACTGATCGAAGGAGCGCATACCGGCATCGGGCTGGGCCACGAGTTTTTGCGCCATGTGGAGCGCACGAGGATTATCGTTCATGTCGTCGACATGTCCGGCATGGAAGGCCGCGACCCTTACGACGACTGGGTGAAAATCAACGACGAACTGAAGCTCTATAACGCGAAGCTCGCCGAGCGTCCGCAGATCGTGGCGGCGAACAAGATGGACATGCCCGAATCGGAAGAGCAGCTCGCCGTCTTCCGGCAGAAAGCGGAAGCCGACCGGCCGGGCATCGAGATCATGCCGATCTCTTCGCTGACGCGGCAGGGAGTGCCCGAGCTGCTGTACCGCGTCGCGGATCTGCTCGAATCGCTTCCCGATCCGTCGGAGCTGCAGGCGGAGGAACGAACGGATGATGAGGAAGGCGTCGTCTACCGGATGGAGGAACGTCCTTCGGACCACGAATTCCGCATCACCCGCGACAACGAGGTGTTCGTCGTCGAGAGCGAGTCGATCGAGAAGCTGCTGAAGCGGACGCAGTTCGCTTCCTACGAAGCGGTCATGCGCTTCGGACGCATCCTGCGCAACATCGGCGTCGATGCGGAGCTTCGCAAGCGGGGCGCCAGGGACGGCGCGACGATCCGGATCGGCGATTTCGAATTCGAGTTTTTCGAAGGCGGATCGGACGATTATTTGTTCGAGGATCGATAATGGTGAAGGGCCAATCGGCGGCAACGGTCCGGTTGGCCTTTCGCTTTTGCGGACCGTGTTGCGATAGCCTCGTTTTGCCTATTGCCGCTCCCAGCGATTTTCGCTATAATGTCCACTATACGAATACATTCGTCTTTCCTGGGAGGACGTGGCATGGCGGAACGTTACTTCGTCGTTCGCGAGGATCTTCTGCCGGAAGGCATTCTGAAGACCGAGCAAGCCAAGGAATTGCTCCGGCGCGGGGAAGCGGGGACGATTCACGAGGCCGCGGAGCGCGTGGGCCTCAGCCGCAGCGCGTTCTACAAGTACAAGGACGGAGTCTATCCGCTTGAGCAGGCGGCGCGCGAGCAGATCGCCACGCTGGCCATGGATCTGGAGCACCGCTCCGGCGTGCTGTTCCGGGTGCTCGGGATGATGGCGCAAAGCGGGGGGAACGTGCTCACGATCTCTCAATCGATGCCGCTGCAGGGGATCGCCAATGTCGTCGTGACGCTGGAAATATCCGGACTGCCGGGAACGCTGTCCGAACTGGTCGACCGGCTCCGCTCGCAAGAAGGCGTCAAGCGAGCGGCCGTCGTCGGGCGCAGTTAGACCGGAGCCCGGTTGTTCATGGACCGGAACGGTCGATCGCCTATTGTATCGCAAGGCCGTTTTTTCGCATTTTGCATGGAGGGGGAACCAACGCATGAAGCCGGTTAAAGTAGGATTGCTCGGACTCGGAACCGTAGGAACGGGCGTCGTTCGCATCGTGGAAGGCCATCAGGAGGATTTGCAGAGCCAGGTCGGCTCGCCGATCTCCATCTCCAAAATTCTCGTCAAGGACCGCGCCAAGCAGCGCGGCGTCTCGGTCGATTCGGCCAAGCTGACGGAGGATCCGTGGGAGATCGTCCGCGATCCCGAGATCGATATCGTCATCGAAGTGATGGGAGGCATCGACTCGACGAAGGAGTATCTTCTCGAGGCGCTGGAGCGCGGCAAGCACGTCGTGACCGCGAACAAGGATCTGATGGCGCTGCACGGCCAGGAGATTCTGGCCAAGGCCGCGGAGAAAGGCTGCGACGTTTTCTACGAAGCGAGCGTCGCCGGGGGCATTCCGATCATCCGGACGCTGATCGAAGGGTTCTCCTCCGACCGGATCACGAAGATCATGGGCATCGTCAACGGAACGACGAACTACATCCTGACCAAGATGAGCCAGGAAGGCGCGGCTTATGCCGACGTGCTGAAGGAAGCTCAAGCGCTCGGCTACGCCGAGGCCGATCCGACGTCGGACGTGGAAGGATTGGACGCGGCCCGCAAAATGGCCATTCTGTCCACGCTCGGCTTCCGCGCCAACGTCGCGCTGGACGACGTCGACGTCAAAGGGATCAGCTCGGTTACGCAGGAGGACATCCGCTACGCCCGGCAGCTCGGCTACGAGCTGAAGCTGCTCGGCATCGCCGAGCGTCAGGACGATTACATCAGCGTCGGCGTGCAGCCGACGATGGTCAAGAAAAGCCACCCGATCGCCGCCGTGAACGGCGTGTTCAACGCCGTCTACGTATACGGGGAAGCGGTGGGCGAGACGATGTTTTACGGCCCGGGAGCAGGAGAAATGCCGACGGCGACGTCGGTCGTGGCGGACCTGGTCGCCGTCGCCAAGAACAGCAAGCTGGGCGTCAACGGCCGTCAGGCTACGCTGGCTTACAAGGAGAAGAAGCTGAAAACCGACGAGCAGATCGCCGCTAAATATTTCCTGCTGCTGCATGTGGAAGATCGTGCGGGCGTGCTCGCCCAGATCGCGCAAGTGTTCTCCCAATGCGAGATGAGCATCGAATCGGTCATGCAGCCGGCGACGCCGGACCGTCCGGGCGCGGAGCTTATCATCACGACGCACAGCACGACCAAAGCGTCGCTCAAAGCGGTGCTGGAATCGTTCAAGAGCCTGTCTTCGATCCGGACGATCAAGAGCGTCTATCGCTTGGAAGGCTGAGGGATGCGCGATGAATCTTGAATTGACCAACCAGCCGTCGGCGCTTCGGGTGCGGGACCGGGTCGTCGTCAAAGTGCCGGCCAGCACCGCAAATCTCGGACCGGGCTTCGATACGCTCGGGATGGCGCTGTCGCTGTTCGCCTGGATCGACCTGCGGCCGGCCGCTCCGGGCGAGACGACGACCTTCACCATGATGGGCGAAGAGCTGGCCGGCTTGCCGCGGGACAAGAGCAACCTGATGTACAAGGTGGCCCAGTCCGTATTCGCCCGCGCAGGCGTCGATCTTCCCGAGCTGCATATTGCGTTTCGCAGCGACATCCCGCTTGCGCGCGGACTCGGCAGCAGCGCCTCGGCGATCGTCGGCGCGCTGGTCGCGGCGAACGAGCTGATCGGCGCGCCGCTGTCCGAGGACGAGCTTTTCCAGATGTCGACCGCGCTGGAGAACCATCCCGACAACGTCGGCGCTTCGCTGTTCGGCGGAATCGTCGTCGCTTCCTGGGACGAAACGCGCGCCGACGCGGTCCGGCTGGAGCCTCCGGCGGCTTTGGAGACGCTCGTCGCCATTCCGGATTTCGAGCTGGAGACGAAGAAGGCGCGGAACGTCCTGCCGTCGCAAGTATCGATGCGCGACGCCGTGCTGAACGTCAGCCGCAGCTCGCTGCTGACGGCAGCGCTGGCGACCGGCAAGCTGGAACTGCTGCGGAACGCGCTGGCGGATCGGCTGCACCAGCCGTACCGGGCGGCGCTCGTTCCCGGCATGGAGCGGATCCTCGCCGAAGCGCGGGAGCACGGGGCGCTGGGCGCCGTGTTGTCCGGAGCCGGGCCGACGCTGCTGGTGATGGCCGAAGCGGGAGCGGACCGGGAGCGGATCGAGCGCTTCGTTGCGGAGACGATGGCCGCGGAAGGCGTAGGCGTCGCGACGCGCTGGCTGAGGCCGTGCAAGCGCGGACCGGAGACGGCGGTGCTGGATCGCGGGCACCCGCGGTTCGGCATGGAGCCGCAGGCGGTGCTGCCTGCGGACGATGAGGAGGTGGGCGCATGAGCCGGGCGCATACCGCCGCCGTGCTTCCGAAAGGAAGCTTTTCGGACGAGGCGGCGCAATATTTTCTCAAAGATGTTCCGGTCGAACTAAAGTATCATAAATTGATCGCGGACGTCTTCAAGTCGACGGCGAAGGGAGACACCGATTGGAGCGTCGTTCCGATCGAGAACACGATCGACGGCTCCGTAAGCCTTCACATCGATTGGCTCGTTCACGAAGTCGATCTTCCGATCCGCGCGGAATGGGTATTCCCGGTCATACAGAATCTGGTCGGCCGGCAGGACGAGCTGTCCGACCCCGGGGCCGGGACGTGGAATCCGCAGCGCATCGTCAAGGTGCTCAGTCACCCGGTCGCCATGGCCCAATGCTATGAATTTCTGCGGGCGCGTCTGCCGCATGCCGAGCTCGAGACGCTGGCCAGCACGGCCGAAGCGATCCGCGCCGTGCGCGACAATCCCGGCCGCGGCTGGGCGGCGATCGGCACCCATACCGCCGCCGAAGACTGCGGACTGGACCTGCTCGAAGAAGCGGTGACCGATCACGACAACAACTACACCCGGTTTTTGCTGGTCGGGAACACTCCTTTCGAGAAAGCGGGAGCTTCGCTTCGGAAGACGAGCATTCTGATCACGCTGCCGGAAGACTATCCGGGAGCTCTCCACCAGGTACTGTCCGCCTTCGCCTGGCGCCGCATCAATCTGTCCAAGATCGAATCGCGGCCGACGAAGAAGAAGCTGGGCAACTACTACTTTTTTATCGATATCGAGATGTCTTTGGACACGGTGCTGCTTCCTGCGGCGATCGCCGAGATCGAAGCGATCGGCTGCCAGGTTCGCATATTGGGTTCCTACCCGAGCTTTTCATACGAATAAATACATCGGAGGTGCGCTTAACGCATGTCGGAGCAATGGATTTATTTGAATGGCGAGTACGTCACGAAGGAGAACGCGAAAATATCGGTCTTTGACCACGGTTTTTTGTACGGGGACGGGATTTTCGAGGGTATCCGGATTTATGACGGGAACATCTTCCGCTGCAAGGAACACCTGGATCGGCTCTACGATTCCGCCAAATCCATCATGCTGGATATCCCGCTGTCTTATGGCGAGATGCAGGACGCTCTGGTCGAGACGATCCGCAAGAACGGCATGCGGAACGGCTACATCCGTCTCGTCGTCTCCCGCGGCCCGGGCAACCTCGGACTCGATCCGACCCGCTGTCCGGCGGCGTTCGTCGTCATCATCGTCGAAGAGCTGGCGATCTATCCGGAGGAAGCTTACCGCGAAGGCCTGCGCTCCGTATCGGTCAGCCCGCGGCGCAACCTGCCGGACGCGCTCAACCCGAAGATCAAGTCGCTGAACTACCTGAACAACATTCTGGTGAAAATCCAGTCCAACCTCGCCGGCGTCGGCGAAGCGATCATGCTGAACTCGCAAGGATTCGTGGCGGAAGGATCCAGCGACAACATCTTCATCGTCAAGCGGGGAGTCGTTTATACGCCGCCATGCTATATCGGAGCGCTGGAGGGCATCACGCGCGGAGCCATCATCGATCTGTGCGATCGGCTCGGCTACAAGCTGAAGGAAGAACCGTTCACGCTGCATGACGTGTACACCGCCGACGAAGCGTTCTTCACCGGCACCGCCGCGGAAGTCATCGCCGTTCGGGAAGTCGACGGGCGAGTGATCGGGCAAGGCCAGGCTGGCCCGATCACCACGCATCTGCTGCAGGAATTCCGCAAGATCGTCACCGTCGAAGGCGTCAAAGTGTTCGAATAAAAAGGCGCTTCTTGCGCCGGCCTCAACCGTTCCACCCTTTTGGGCGGGGCGGTTTTTTATTGTTTAGGAGATTCTGCGACTTGATTTCCTGTGGGTAACGGGGACTCCCCCAAAAGGAATCGGAATCAGCTTCGGAGACATACTGGATAGGCTACAGTAAGTTGGACAGAAAAATGGAGGGCTAGTAGAATGGACTCACCAGATAAGGAGCGAAACTACAATGCCCCAACCAAGATGAAAGTTCACACCAGAATTTAAAAGCCAGATGGTTCAGTTGTACGAAAGCGGAAAGTCCCGAAGCGATATCGTTCGGGAATATGATTTGACAGCGTCCGCTCTAAATCGTTGGATTACTCAAAGTCAGAAATCCGGTTCTTTTACCGAGCAAGCAAATCGTTCACCTGAAGAAAATGAGCTTATTGCACTGCGCAAAGAAGTACAGCGCCTGAAGATGGAGAACGACATTTTAAAGCAAGCCGCGCTGATCATGGGACGAAAGTAAATGTGATTCGCAACAATGCCCACAAATACTCGGTATCCGCAATGTGTAACGTCCTGCAAATCCCAAGAAGTTCGTATTGAGGACGCCGTCATCGATATCTTCTCCAAGAGCCGTAACAACTACGGCACACGGAAAATCAAGGTGGAGCTGGGGAAACGGTCTGTGCAGGCTTCTCGCCGTAAAATTGGACAGATCATGAAGAAGCATGGTTTGGTCTCCACGTATACGGTAGCGCAATACAAGCCGCACAAGAGCGATTCCAATGAGTCTGAGGCGAAGAACCAATTAAAGCGTAAGTTCAATCAGGAAGAGCCATACGCCGTTGTGGTGAGCGATTTGACATACGTACGAGTAGCAGGCAAGTGGAACTACGTATGTCTTTTTATCGACCTGTTTAACCGCGAAATCATCGGATATAGCTGTGGGGCCAGGAAGGACGCTGCGCTCGTCTATAAGGCCATTGCGAGCATCTCCGTTCGGTTGGACCGCATTCAAATGTTCCATACCGATCGTGGCAGAGAATTCGACAACAAACTGATTTCGAAAGCGCTGAGACATTCGGTATTAGCCGCTCCCTCAGTAACAAAGGTTGCCCGTATGATAACGCGGTGGCAGAAGCGACCTACAAAATATTCAAAACGGAATTCGCCAATCGGACTCACTTTCAAAGCCTGAAACAGTTGGCTCTGGAACTCAGCGATTACGTTCATTGGTTCAATCATCATCGAATTCATGGAACGCTAGAGTACCGCACGCCCGTTGAAGCTAGAACCCAGCCCTCATAATCGTTGTCCAGTTTAGTGTTGACAATCCAATACTTCTCTTTTAGGGGTTAATTCGGGGGCTCCCCCAAAAGGAATCGGAATCAGCTTCGAAGATTTACTTCACTTTTGGGGGATTTGTTATGTCGAACAGGCTGTCGGAATCATGAAGGCTTATCCCACCGAATAAGCGGGGATTTTTCCGTTTGTCGCAGAGGTTCCCCGTTCTTTGGAGTTTTTTTGGCGAGAGGATGTCATTTGCCCATCTCCTGCATAGGATGTAATGATTGTGCGAGGGCATTCGCCCGCACGTGATCCAAGATGCGATCAGGAGGGAACGGCTTGAAAATCCATATGGTCAAAAAGGGCGACACGTTGTATCAAATCGCCCAAAAGTATCATGTGCCGCTGGATGAGCTGGTGCAGGCGAATCCGGAAATCACGAACCCGGACGCCATCGAGGTCGGAATGAAGATCAAAATTCCGATGCCGGCAACGCCCGCTTACGAAGTGATGCACCAACACACCGTTCAGCAGGGAGACACGCTGTGGAAGCTGTCGAAGGCTTGGGGCATTCCGCTGGAACTGATGATCAAGGCCAACCCGCAGCTCAAAAATCCGAACGTGCTTCTGACGGGCGAAGTGGTCAACATTCCGAAAATGCCTTCCGGCGATACGAATCCGGGAACCGGAACGGCTGACGGAACGGACATGGGTTCGGGCGCCGCCGATCCCGTCGACGGGCATCATCACGAACACCACCAAGGCCATCATCATGAACATCACCACGGCCACATGATGGAACACGACGGCCACGGGATGGAGCACGATGGCCACGGGATGGTGAGCGGGGAACAGGGTCACCATGCCGGGCCCAACGTCAAGCCGAATACCGGTGCAAAGCCCAACACCGGCGCGAAGCCGAATACCGGCGTAAAGCCGAGCACCGAAGTCAAACCCAGTACGGAGGCGAAGCCGATCACGGAAGCGAAGCCCATTACGGAAGCGAAACCGAACACGGAAGTCAAACCGATCGCGGAAGCGAAGCCCGCTCCCCAAGCGCCCATACAGCTTCCGCCGGTGAAGATCGAATTCGAACAGCATATCGACTTGTTCGAGCAGATCCCGATTCCGGCCAAGGAGGCCGTATCCCCCGTCGCCGAAAAGACATACCAAAAGCCTGCCGTCAGCCCCGTTCAAGAAATGCCTAATCCTTACGGCCACGGCCACGGGTACGCGCAAGAATGGGGCGGCTTGGCATCCCCCTTTCCGATGACGGAAGGCGTATCGAACGCGAATCCCGCGCTTTACGGCTACGGAGCACCGAACATGCCGATGGTCTCCCCGGCGGCGACGGGCAAGGAGATGGTCTCGCCTGCAGCCGAATGGCCGCAACAGGAATGCCACCCGTGCAGCGGCGCTCCGGTCGCATGGCCTGGCTTAACGCAAACGTCCCCGGCGAACATGGGACCGTCCTATGACGGTTACGGAACGCAGGTATCTCCGGCGAACATGGGACCTTCTTATGACGATTACGGAACTCAAGTGTCACCTGCGAACATGGGTCCGGCAAATGTCAGCTACGGAACGCAAGTGTCCCCGGCAAACATGGGACCGTCTTTCGATGGCTATGGAACGCAAGTATCCCCGGCGAACACGGGGCCGTACACCGGCTATGGCATGCCGCAGGTATCCCCGGCGTTTATGGGT
>NZ_JACJVO010000001.1:67405-294842 GCF_014212055.1 Cohnella zeiphila
TCCCCGGCGTTTATGGGTCCGTATGACGGGTACGGCATGACCAATGTATCTCCGGCAAATATAGGACCGGCAAATGTATCTCCGGCAAATATGGGACCGGCAAATGTATCCCCGGCAAATGTGGGACCGGCAAATGTCAGCTATGGAACGCAAGTATCTCCGGCCAACATGGGTCAGTACATGGGCTATGGCATGCCGCAAGTATCCCCGGCGAACATGAGTCCGTATCATGGTTACGGAACGACGCAGGTCTCGCCGGCAAACATCGGGCCGTCGAAAGTATCTCCTGTCTCCATGGGTCCGTGCGACTGTTACGGTAACCAGGTATCTCCCGCCGCCGCCTATCCGGGAATGCACGGTTACGGGTTCGGCTATCCGGGCGGCATCTCTCCGCTCTCGCTAGGAACGATTCCGCCGCTCGGCGGGCTGGATGACGACTTCCGGGTCTCGGACGAAAAGTCTCAAGACGCCGCTTCCGAAGTATCGGCCGTCCGGGAGGAGAAGCCGGCCAAAAAGCCTGCGGCGAAGGCAAAAATCAAGGCAAAGCCGTCCTCGGGCGGCTCCAGGCCGAGAAGCAAGCAAAGCCTTCCTTGGGTGAACAGGTAACGATTGCGAATAAGGCCGGAATCCCCGGGTAACAATAGGAAAAAAGCAAAGAAGGGGATTCCGGTGTTCGGATTACGGATCAAAGATCTGAAAAAGCGAATCAAACGATCCAGGCGGCCGGTGTGGTCTCTCGGGATGTGGATCGCCGTCGTGGCGGCCTCCGTCGTCATGGGCTTGATCCTGTCCCGGCAAGCGGTAAATCGATTCGAAGCGGCGTCCGTTCCCGTAACGGACGATTCTTTGCCGACATGGTCGGACAACCTCCCGATCTCTTACGATCCATCCGGTTCGGAGCGAGGCAAGGCGCTGGCCGCCCTGTCGCAATGGAAAGGCGAGGTCGAAATTACGCTGCACCGCGTCTACTTGTGCGGAGAAGAGACGAGGAAGCTGGGGCGCCACACGACGGCCGAAGCGATGGAATTGCTCAAAGCCCATCGCGATTGGAAAGCGGATTTCGGCGAGGAAGGGGTCGTCCGAATGGAAGAGACGGTGGACGACTTTTCGCCGGCGTGCGGCAAAAGCGCTTATGTCGGAATCGATCAGGTCGGCAACGTCTCGCTGTACGACGGACCTCCCCGCAAGGAGAAGGTGCTGCGCACCTTTTTCCAACTGGACGTGAAGTCCTTGGAGAGCAGCATGTCCAAAGAGAAGCTGAAGGAGCTGGCGGACGGAATCCGGGTGACCGACCGCGACGAGTTCAACAGCGTGATGTCGACCTTCAGCGATTACGCGAGAGAGAAGACGGCCGAAGCGCTCAAGCCCATCGAGCCGTAAAAATGCAACGATCGGCAGGCGCCTCCCTTCGAGAGATGGGGGGCGCTTATTGGCGTTCGGCTCTTGTTCTCATTCCTGCCGACATTTGCTATAATCTACTTTGTACCTTATCGACCGATAGAGAGCGGGGACCCCCGACATGCGGGTTTTGGGCATCGACCCGGGCATTGCGATCATGGGCTTCGGCTTCGTGGACAAGCTCGGGCACCGGGTCGTTCCGGTTCAATACGGCTGCATCCAGACGGAGGCGAACACGCCGACCGAGAAGCGGCTGGTGCAAATTTACGAAGCTTCGTGCGAGCTGCTGGACCGGTACCAACCGGAGACGGTTGCCGTGGAGAAGCTGTTTTTTAACAAAAACGTAACGAACGCGTTCAGCGTCGGACAGGCGAGGGGCGTTCTGCTCCTGGCGGCCGCGCAGCGGAACATTCCGGTCGGCGAATATACGCCGATGCAGGTCAAGCAGGCGGTCGTCGGTTACGGCGGGGCCGAGAAGAAGCAGGTGCAGGAGATGGTCAAGCGGCTGCTTCATCTGAGCGCCGTTCCGAAGCCGGACGACGTGGCGGACGCGCTCGCCGTGGCGATCTGCCACGCCCACTCCGTCGGCCTGAACGACAGAATGAACGGAGTGACGCGGGCATGATCGATTTTCTTAGAGGGCGCGTCGTACATATCGAGACGGAATATGTCGTGCTGGACGTGCGGGACGTCGGATACCGGGTATTCGTGCCGAATCCTTACGCGCTGGGCCGAGGGGACGAACCGGTTCAATTGTTCATCCACCACCATGTGCGCGAGGACGCGATTCAGCTGTTCGGCTTTCCGACCCGGGAGGAACAATCGATGTTCCGCCGGTTGCTGGACGTGAACGGCATCGGGCCGAAAGTGGCGCTCGGCGTACTCGCGGGCGGACGTCCGGAGGTGGTGGCCGCGGCGATTCAGCACGAGAATCTCGGCTTTCTGACCAAGCTGCCCGGCATCGGCAAGAAGACGGCGCAGCGCATGATTCTCGATCTGAAGGACAAGCTCGGGCCGGTCGACGCATCGTATGCGGCGGCGCCTTCGTTGCAGCTGACGCTGGAGACGAAGGTCGCCGAAGCGGAAGAATCCAATTGGGCCGCCGCCCGGGAGGCGCTCTCCGGACTCGGTTACCGGGAATCGGAGCTGGACAAGGCTTGGCATACGATGAAGAAAGAGGTTACCGGAGCGGAATCGCCGGATTTCCTGATGAAGAAGGCGCTCCAGCAATTGTTCCAAGGATAAGGCGGGGAGGGAAGGTTAGCGATGGAAGAGAGAATCGTCACCGCCCAGCTGATGATGGAGGACCAGGCGGGGGAGTTCAGCTTGCGTCCCCGCTATTTGGCGGAGTACATCGGCCAGGCGCAGGCCAAAGACAATCTGAAAATTTACATCGAAGCGGCCAAAATGCGGAGCGAGGCGCTCGACCACGTTTTGCTGTACGGTCCTCCGGGGCTCGGCAAGACAACCCTCTCCAACATCATCGCCAATGAGCTGGGCGTGAATATCCGCACGACGAGCGGGCCGGCGATCGAGCGTCCGGGCGACCTGGCGGCGATTCTGACCAATCTTCAGGAGAACGACGTGCTGTTCATCGACGAGATTCACCGGCTGCACCGGACCGTCGAGGAAGTGCTGTACCCGGCGATGGAGGATTACGCGCTCGATTTTATTATCGGCAAGGGGCCGAGCGCCCGTTCCGTGCGGCTCGATCTGCCGAAGTTCACGCTGATCGGGGCGACGACGCGGGCGGGGCTTCTGTCCGCGCCGCTGCGCGACCGGTTCGGCGTCGTCAGCCGCCTGGAATTTTATACGGAAGAAGAGCTGTCCTATATCGTCTCGCGTACGTCGGATCTGCTCGGAGTCGGCATCGTCGGCGACGCGTCGCGGGAGATCGCCCGGCGCTCCCGAGGCACGCCGCGCATCGCCAATCGGCTGCTGAAGCGGGTGCGGGACTACGCCCAGGTGAGGGGCGACGGCATCATTACGGAAGATCTCGCCCATGAGGCGATGGAACGGATACAGGTGGACCCGATGGGGCTCGACGCGATCGATCACAAGATGCTGCAGGCGATGATCGCGAATTATCGCGGCGGACCGGTCGGCGTCGATACGATCGCCGCCTCCATCGGCGAGGAGAGCCAGACGATCGAAGACGTGTACGAACCGTATTTGCTTCAGATCGGCTTCCTTCAGCGAACGCCGAGAGGCCGGGTCGTGACGCCGACGGCTTACCGCCATCTCGGAATACCGGTGCCCGAGAAGCCGTGAGCGGCGGCAGGCGCAACGGTTCGCGCCGATCATTCGACGAACAACCGGCGCTGAAGGTCGTCTATGACGGAGAGTGCAATCTTTGCTTGGCGACGGCCGCCAAACTTCGGGCGATCCGCACCGAATCCCGTCTGGAATGGATTGCGCTGCAGTCGCTGGCATCCGGAGAGACGCCGGCCTGGCCCGCGATCGCGGGCATTCCGCCGGAACGTCTGGCCGCACAGCTTCACGTGACGGACGAAGCCGGCCGGCTTTACGGCGGACCGGAAGCGGTCATGCGGCTGCTCAAGGACGTTCCGTCGCTGAAGTGGCTCGGAGTCGTCGGTTCATGGCCCGGGTTCCGGTCGCTTAGCGGCTGGTTGTACCGGCTCATCGCGCGTTATCGATATCAATTATTCGGACGTAAGGACGCCTGCGATAAAGGCGTCTGCGCCTTGCCGCGCAAGGAACCACCTATTGGAGGGAAATGACGATGATCAAACGGCAAGGATACAAGCTGGCTCGAACGGCGCTCGCGGGCACGTTGCTCGCGGCGATTGCTCTCGGTCAGACGGGCGCGGCCGGCGCCGTCACGGTGCCGGACCGGATCCGCGTCGCCCTGTTTATCGACCTGGGCAGCCAGTACCAGGCATTGACGCCGGCGGTGACGCTCGTCTCGTCGGGAGGGCTGAAGTTCGCCTTGAACGGAGTCGCGCTCGATTCGGCCGAAGCCGGACAATCGGCCCGCTTCGCCGTGGACGGTTACCGGGCGCTGGTGCTGGAGACCGCCGACCTTGATGCTGCGCTGACGGTGATGAAGAAAGTGCAGGCTTCCTCGAACGCGGTTTTCGTGACGATGCTGAGCAAGAAGGGCCGGTCCGTCTATCAGGTGACGGAAGGCAATTACGACACGGCGGCGTCGGCGACGGCCGCGCTGGCCAAGTGGACCGGAGCGGGAGTGGCGGTCGGCGTGCAGACGCTGAGCCAACCGTCCGTACTGGGCCCATGGGCGGTTCAGGCGGGTCCTTATGCGAGCGAAGAGGCGGCCGAGGCGGCTGCCGGCCAATTCGGCGATGCCGGATTGGACGCGTTTGTGGCGATCAAGCCGACCGGCAAAGCCCCCGCCTACTATGTGAGGATCGGCCAAGCGGTCGATGCGGGCGCCCTTGCGGACGTTCAGCAGAAGGTCGCAGCCGCGGGCAAGCTGGCATCGGCATCGGACGCAGGCGATCCGTATGTGACGATCCGCCAGGACATGACGGTGAACGGCGCCGCGAACAAGCCGGTGCCGCTTTATGCGATTCCGTCCGCGGCCGAAACCAAGCTCGCGGTCTCGTCGGCTACCGGCGGCATTCAGGTACTGGAACGAAGCAAGCGATCGTACCGGGGCAGCATGGAGATCAGCGTTCTGAACAAGCATCTGGCGCTGGTGAACGAGCTTCCGCTCGACGAATATTTGTATTCGGTCGTCGGTTCCGAAGTGATCGGCAGCTGGCCCGCCGAGACGCTGAAGGCGCAAGCGGTCGCCGCCCGTTCCTACGCGCTGTCCCTGACGGACGGGTTCAAGATCGCGGACGTCGTCGATACGACGCTCAGCCAGACTTATAACGGCATCGGCGGCGAGAACGATCCGTCGATCGCGGCCGTGAAGGCGACCGCCGGCGAAGTGATGACCTACCAAGGGAAAATCATCGACGCGGTGTTCTCGTCCAACGCCGGAGGCGTAACGGCCGACAACAAGGCGGAAGTATGGGGCAACAACGCGCCTTATTTGGCGAGCGCCGCCGTCAGCCCGGACGAGGGGCCGCAGGACGGCAAGCTGGATTGGTACCGCGTCGCGCTGCCCGATGGGAAGATCGGCTACATTCGCAGCGATCTGCTGACGGACAGCGGTCAGAAAAACGCGGCGGGAATCGAGCTGTATCAGGCGACGGGCAACGACGTGGCGGTTCGTCCCTCCCCTCAAGTGTCGGAGACGGCCGACCCGATCGACAGGGTCAACGCCGGCGATCAGGTCGTCGTTCTGGAGAAGGTGCCGGAATATACGAACTATGCTTGGGTCGAAGGCCCGTTGTCCGCCGCTCAGCTCCAATCGTCCATAAACAAAAAAGCGACATCGAGTAGCCGCATCCAGGGGGATCTGCGAACGCTCGAAGTGTCCGCCAAAGGACCGTCCGGCCGGGCCACGCAGCTCACGGCCAACGGTTCGCCCGTCGACGTCGGCTATCCCGACAATTTGCGCGGCGCGCTGGGCGGAATCAAGAGCACGCTGATCGACATCGAGGAGACGGGACGCTACACGGCGATCGGCGCGAACGGCCAGAAGAAAGATTTCGCGGGGGACGCTTCCTCCGTTCAGATCCTGGGAGCCTCCGGAGACGCTCGCGCGGCAGGCGGCGGCAACCTCTACATACTTGGGGCCAAAGACGAGCTGCGGGCGGCGACGACGGATTCGGAATTCATCATCCGCGGCAAAGGGTACGGACACGGTCTCGGCATGTCCCAATGGGGGGCCAAAGGGCTGGCGGACAAAGGGTATGACTATCAATCGATTCTGAAATACTACTATAAAGACGTAACGATCGAGAAGGATGGCACGGAATGAACGTAAGCGATTTTGACTTCGACTTGCCGGAGCGGCTGATCGCGCAGACGCCGCTCGCGGAGCGGACCGCCTCCAGGCTGCTCGTTCTGCACAAGGACACCGGCGAGACGGAGCATTTGCAGTTTCGCGATCTGATCGGTTTTTTGCGGCCGGGCGACACGCTGGTGCTGAACGATACCAAGGTCATCCCGGCCCGGCTGTACGGCATCAAGCCGGATACGGGCGCCAAGGTCGAAGTTTTGCTGCTCAAAAGGCTGGAAGGCGATTCGTGGGAAGCGCTCGTTCGTCCCGGCAAAAAAATTCGCCGGGGAACGCTCCTGCATTTCGGCTCCCAAGAAGGAACGGAAGCGAAACCTCTTCTCTCCGCGGTCGTAGAAGAGGAAGGAGAGATGGGAGCGAGAACGATCCGGTTCGAGTACGAGGGGATCTTCAACGAGCTGCTCGACCGGCTGGGCCAGATGCCGCTGCCTCCGTACATCAAGGAGCGGCTGGAAGACCGCGACCGTTACCAGACGGTCTATTCGCGGCATGAAGGGTCGGCTGCGGCGCCGACGGCGGGGCTTCATTTTACGGAAGATTATTTGAAGCGAATCGAGGAAGCGGGCGTCCGGCTGTGCCGCATTACGCTTCACGTCGGCATCGGAACGTTCCGGCCCGTGACGGCCGAGGAAGTAACCGAGCATGAGATGCATGCCGAATGGTATTCGGTCAGCGAGGAGAGCGCCGCGCTGCTGAACCGCGCCAAGGCCGAGGGCGGGCGCATCGTCGCCGTCGGAACGACATCTTCGCGCACGCTGGAGACGATTGGCGAGCGGTTTGAAGGCGCACGGATCGAAGCTTGCAGCGGCTGGACCGACATTTTCATTTATCCGGGTTATCGCTTCCGTCTTGTCGACGCGCTGCTTACGAACTTCCACCTGCCGCGCTCGACGCTGGTCATGCTCGTCAGCGCTCTGGCCGGCCGGGAGGCCGTGCTGAACGCGTACCGGGAAGCCGTCGAACGGGAATACCGCTTCTTCAGCTTCGGCGACGCCATGTTCATCGTCTGATCGTCCGGCCTGTTGCCATGAGGACCTGAATCGCGTCACTTTTTTGAGAAAGTGTGGATTGAAATATGTCAGCCATTCGCTACGAATTGATCAAAACTTGCGCTCAGACGGGAGCGCGTCTCGGACGGGTTCATACGCCGCACGGGTCGTTCGATACGCCGACGTTTATGCCGGTCGGCACCCAGGCCACGGTCAAAGGCGTCAGTCCGGAAGAGTTGAAGGCGCTCGATGCCAAAATCATTTTGAGCAACACGTATCACTTGTTCTTGCGTCCGGGGCACGAGTTGGTGCGAGAGGCCGGGGGCTTGCACAAGTTCATGAACTGGGACCGGCCGATTCTGACCGACAGCGGCGGCTTCCAGGTGTTCTCTCTGAGCGAACGGCGCAAAATTACGGAGGAAGGCGTCACGTTCCGCTCCCATCTGAACGGCGACAAGCTGTTCCTCTCTCCCGAGGTCGCGACGGCCGTCCAGAACGCGCTCGGCTCCGATATCATGATGGCGTTCGACGAGTGTCCTCCCTACCCGGCCGAATACGATTACGTCAAGCAGTCGACTGAACGAACGAGCCGCTGGGCCGAACGCTGCCTGAAGGCGCATGCCCGTCCGCACGACCAAGGGCTGTTCGCTATCGTCCAAGGAGGCATGTTCAAAGACTTGCGCAAGATGAGCGCGCAGGATTTGACTTCCCTGGATTTTCCGGGGTATGCTATGGGTGGACTGAGCGTAGGCGAGCCCAAGCCGCTGATGTACGAAATGCTGGAGGAGACGGTTCCGTACTTGCCGACAGGCAAGCCTCGCTATCTGATGGGCGTCGGATCTCCCGATTGTCTGGTCGAAGGCAGCATGCGCGGCATCGACATGTTCGATTGCGTTCTGCCGACGCGCATCGCGCGCAACGGCACGGCCATGACCAGCCAAGGCCGGCTGGTGGTGAAGAACGCGAAGTACGTCAGCGATTTCGGTCCGCTGGACCCGGAATGCTCCTGTTACGCCTGCCGTCACTATTCCCGGGCTTACATACGCCATCTGATTCGGGCGGACGAGATGTTCGGCCTCCGTCTGACGACGATCCATAATCTGCACTTCCTGGTCAACCTGATGGAACAGGTACGGGAAGCGATCCGGGAAGACCGGCTGCGCGATTTCAGGGATGAATTTTTTGACAAATACGGCATGGCCGCCAACGAGAGCGGATTCTGATTCGTGAAAGGAGGTTATGAATAGATGGGCAGTTATGCGTCATTGATTCCGTTGGTGTTGATGTTCGTCATCTTCTACTTCTTGCTCATTCGGCCGCAGCAGAGAAAGTCCAAGGATCGCAATTCCATGCTCCGCGCGCTGAAGAAGGGCGATAAAGTGACGACGATCGGCGGGCTTCACGGCACGATCGTCGAATTGACCGACGACATCGCCGTACTCAAGGTGAACGACGTGACGAAGCTCACGTTCGACCGGTCGGCGGTCAACAACGTGACGGCTCGCGGCGAGACGAAGACGGACAAGCCGGAGAAATCGGGAGCCAAGTCGGAAGCGAAATCCGAAGCGAAAGCTAAGGAAGAGACGTCGACCGAAGCCAGCGTTTGATCGGCAAGCAGAACAAAGCCCTACCTCCTGAACAGGAGGTAGGGCTTTGTTGTGTTTAAGGCTATATCGGGGGCTCCCCCAAAAGGAATCGGAATTCACTTCAGAGCATCATGTTACTTTTGGTTTAAGAACCGGTCGATCGGGACGTTGCCGTCAACCATTTGCGTTCGCTCTCGCGCTTTTCTTCCGCCGCTCCGGACGGGCTCCGCGCGAGCCGATCTCCGATCTTCAATCCGGCCCAGCTGACGAATACGGCCAGGCATAAGCCGCCGATCATATCCGTAAACCAATGGATGCCCAGGTAGAAGATCGTGAACAGGATGATTGCGGCGTTTGCCGCCGTGAACCAGGCCCAACGCCGATTGCCGGAACGGGCCGCGATCAGGGCCATCGTCACCGAGATGGACGTATGCAGGCTGGGGAAGCAGTTGTTCAATCCCGACAGCTGGCGGTACTCCGTCTCGAAATTCGGAAACGTCTGCAGAATGAGAAAGTGAATGCTTGGAGAAACGGACCATGCCTCGTTCACCGGAACGAATAAGAAAAACGGCACGGCGATCAAATAATTCAGCAGAATGGCTACGCTGAATGCGTAGTATAGCCGCAAGTTGCCGTAGAACGTATAAATGCCGATCGAAGCGACCAGAACGGCTTGCAGCAGGATCAAATAAAAGTAGGAGCTGACGAAGGTCAGCCAATCGGACCGGAGGGCCCGCTGCAGCGCTCCCTGCCAGCTTCCTTCCCAGCCGCTCAACGCGGAAGTCAAATTGTAATGGACGGGAAGCAGCTCTTCCAGCTTCATCTCGTACTTGTTCACGAGCAGGATGGCGACCAGCGAGACGAAGACGAACAAATACTTCGGGGAGGCTAGGAGCGACCGCACAAAGACGTAAGCGGGAGCGAGAGGCTGTCTGCCGGTTCCATACCAGAGCAGAGCCGCCACCGTAACGAGAGTGTAGCCCGTAACGGATATCATCGAATGGAATACGGCCACAAGTGCGATCCTCCTCATTTTTTCCCGCTGATCGAAGCACCGTCCTAGTATATCATAATTTGTATTAGAAAACCCAAAGTGGGGGTTATTTCCTCCTGGCCTGCCCGCCGCCCGTATTCACTCCCAGCATGCCGCCGAAGGCGCCTGCGGCCGCCGCGATTCCGAGCAGCAGCGCGATGCGGGGCGTCCAGCCGATGTCATGGGCCAGAAAGCTGGAGATCAGCACGAGAATCGCATACGTCAATCCGATTCCGAGACCGATGGACCATCCTTTGTGTCCGGCGCGGCGAGCCGAGACAAAGCCTCCGCAGCAGGACGCGAACCCGTGAATGCCGAATACCCAGGGCACGGTGTCGGCCTCGGCCATCGACGTTCCGTAAAGCATGAGGGACAGAACGATCGTGCCGATCGCCAGCCAAATGACGGACCACAAAATGCCGGACAGCAAAGGGGAAGCGATACGAAATCCGGTTACGGGGGCAACGGGCTTCATTGAAGGAACACGCTCCTTTGTTCGCAGGGTTTGTATCAGCCTATGGCGAAACCCCGCAAGCTAGTACATAAATCGGGGACGGGCCGCCTTCCCGGGCCTGGATGCCATATTTTCCACAGGAGCGAGGCGGTATGAGCTTCCGGGACCGGGGTGACACTACAAGGCGCGGCTTTCTTGCGGGTGCATGAGTACAGGAAAGGGATCGCGGTCCCGTTCGCTGTTATCCCGCCGGAAGCGCCTTAAGCGACAGAGGAGGGGCCGATAATGGAAATGACGCCCATTCTGCTTCGTACGGTGCTGATGTACCTGTTTATTTATTTGATGCTCCGATTGATGGGCAAGCGGGAGATCGGCAAGCTGTCTGTCTTCGATATGGTGATCTCGATCATGATCGCCGAGATTGCGGTCATCTCTATCGAGGATACGAAGCGGTCCGTCTGGACGGCGATCGTTCCGATCGCGATGCTGGCGCTGATTCAGCTCGGCATCGCCCGGCTGTCTTTGCGCAACCGCCGCGTGCGTCTCTGGTTCGACGGCACGCCGAGCGTGCTGATCCGGAACGGAGAGCTCAATTGGCGGGAGATGCGCAAGCTTCGTTACAATCTCGACGATCTGATGACCCAGCTTCGCGAGAACAAGCTGGACGATATCGGGGAAGTGGAGTGGGCCATTCTTGAATCGAGCGGCAAGCTGTCCGTTCAACCCAAGAAGCAGGGCATGCCGCCGGGCCGGGCCGAGGCGCCGCCTTCGCCGGAATCCTCGGGCTCTCCGGACTTTGAAGCCGAGTCTTCCGCCAAGCCGGAAGGCGAAGAGCCGAAGTTCCGCTTCGAGCTGCTGCCGATTCCGCTGATCATGGACGGCGCGGTGCAGGACCGGAACCTGGAACAGATCGGGAAAAACCGGTTCTGGCTCAAGAACGAGCTGCGGGAGCGAGGCATCCGCAGCTTCGGCCAGGTTTTCCTATGCACGATGGACCATCGGGGCAAGCTCTATATCGGGCGCAAAAAGTAGTTATCGGAACAATCGGCCGATAAACGGAATTCGCTGCACATCGAACCTGTCGATAAGCCTTAGCCAGATCAGGAGCAGCAAATAGACGGCGGTAGCGGACGCGGCGGCGGCCGCCAGCTTGAGGGGGCCTCCCGCGAAGTTCTCCAGATTCCAGATCCAGAGGGCGACCGCGCCGGTGACGATCATGGCCGAGAGCACTTTCAGGAAATCGAGCGGGAGCATGCGGAAACCGGTCAATCGGGCCACGCTGATCCAATGCAGCAGCGTGACCAGCGCGATATTGCAAGCGATGGCGATAATGACGCCGTCCATGCCGAGGTCCGGCCGCGAAGCCAAGCGGACGATAAGAAACAGCTTGATCATCGCTCCGACGAACGAGTTGAGCAAGGCCGTTCCCGGACGATCGAGCGCTTGGAGCGCGGCCTGCAGCGGCGCCTGCATATAGAGAAGAATGCCGACGACGGAGAGCCATCGCAGCATGCCGGCCATCGAATCGTCTCCATAGATCAGGGAGCAGATCGGATGAGCGAGCAGTCCCATCATCGCGATGAAGGGCGCTCCCGTCACGATGGCCAGCCGCATCGATTGATGAAGGCGCTTCTGAATGCCCGCCCGGTCGCCGCGGGCGGCCGCTTCCGACAGCGCGGGAACGAGAGAGACGGCCAGGGAAAAGGTGAGCGCGCCGGGCAGCGTCAGCAGCGGAATGACCATTCCTTGGAGCGCTCCGTACTGGGCCGTCGCCAAAGATGCGGCCACGCCTGCGGCAACGAGGCTGCGGGTCGTCAGAATCGATTCCAGCAGGTAAGATAAAGAGCCGATCAGCCTGCTCCCCGTTACGGGCATAGCGATGCCCAGCAGCGTTCGGGACAGACGCCGGCGATCATTCGCCGCAGCAGGCGATTCGGGGGACGGGTCCGGAGAGGGCTCGTCCCTTTTGGCATGGCGTGATTTAGGCGATTTGACGTCTTTGCGTACCTGCACCCAGAGAATGAGCAGGCCGGCCAGCTCCCCGATCGCCATGCCGGCGACCGCTCCGGCAGCCGCGATCTCCAGCCCGTACGGGACGAGTATAGACGTGAGCAATAGCGACAGCACGATGCGGACGATCGACTCCGTCGTCTGCGAGTAAGCGGTCGGAAGCATGTTCTGTTTGCCCTGGAAGTAGCCGCGCCAGACGGAGGAGATGGCTACCATAGGGAGAATGGGGATCATGACGAGAAAGGCGGTGTGCACCCGCGGATCGGTCATGACGACGGTCGCGATCCATTCGGCCATGGCCAGGCAGGCCGCCGCCGCCGCGCAGCTGGCGAACACCGCGATGGACATCGCGAACCGCACGATCTTCTTCACGTCGCCGCTTCGGCCGGCGGTATCGGCTTCGGCTACCATCTTCGCGACGGCGAGCGGCAAGCCGCCGGTAATGACCGTCAGGATGACGATCATGAAAGGATACACCAACTGAATGAGGCCGACGCCTTCGACGCCGATAATGCGAGGCAGCGCGATCCTCGGCACGAAGCCGAGCAGCCGGTTGACGAGGCCCGCGGCCAGAAGGATCATGGCGCCTTGAATAAACGATTGCTTGCGCAGCGACATCGGTCCACCTCTTTTTTTCCGATAAAGGTACATGCTCTAATCTTATGCGGGGGCCGGTCCGCTTCATGCCAATGTTTGTCCCGGCCGGCGCGGCGCCCTCGGGCAGGAATTCGGCACCGGGCGGAGAAGTTAAAGAGGAGAGCATGTACGCCGCGGGAAGCGGAAGGAGGAGCGGGGATGTCGGAGACGGAACCGAAAGCGGAGACCGAACTCGGGGAGGAAGAGCTGAGCCGGGTCGTCCGGGAGCTGTGCGAGACGAAGGCGGAGGAGTTCCATCTGCTCGGATACGACCAGGTGACGGGACCGGACGTCTGGGAATGCGTCAGCGACAAGTACCACAAGAAAGGTACGCCTCCGCTGCACGCGATCGTGAACGATATTTTGTCGTTAAGAGTGACGCAGTTCATGAACTTCATCACTTTGAATCTTTATCGCGGCGAGCGGCGCTAGACCGTTCGCGCCCGAAGGGCAGCCCGACGTCCGTACCGGCGGCGGGCTGCCCTTATTTTGGCGCGCTCTTCCAAGGACCGCGGGCAAATTGACTTCCTTTAAAACGCGTAGGTATAATAGGAACATTGAGAATCGAAAGGGGACCGCACGACACAATGAAACGACTGCTCGCTTTCGTGGTTGTCGTACTCGTAGCGTTTGGGCTTATCGCATGGACAAGCCCGGGCCTGCTGAATTCGACAAAACTCGGGCTGGATCTGAAAGGCGGCTTCGAGATCCTTTACGAAGCGCAACCGCTTACGGAAGGCGGTACGGTTACCAAGGACTCGTTGAAGCAAACGGCGATCAGCCTGGAGAAGCGCGCCAACAAGACGGGCGTCGCCGAACCCGAAGTGACGACGGAAGGCAAGAACCGAATCCGCGTCAAGATCGCGGGCGTCACGGACGAGAAGAAGGTCCGGGAAATGATGAAGAAGCCGGCCGACCTGGAGTTCCGGAGCGCGGACGGCTGCAAAAGCGACACCGATTATTGCAAAGTCGAGCTTGTAGGGAGCGACTTCGTAGAAGGCGCCGCCAAGGTCGTCTACGACTCGCTCAACCAACCGCTCATTGAAATCAAGGTTAAAGACAAGAGCAAGCTGGCCGATGTCTCGACCCGTCTTGTGAACAAAGTGTTGGCCATCTACCTCGACGACGACATGCTGTCCGATCCGGTCGTTCAACAGCCGCTTACCGACGGCTCGGCGACGATCTCCGGCCAACGCACGCCGGCCGAGGCCAAGGATCTGGCCGACGTCATCAACCTGGGCGCGCTGCCGCTTAAGTTGACCGAGAAATATACCCAGAGCGTCGGCGCGACGCTGGGGCAGAAATCGCTGGAAGACACGGCCATCGCGGGCGCCGTCGCATCCGTCGCCATTCTATTGTTCATGCTTATTTTCTATCGGCTGCCCGGCGTCGTCGCCAGCGTCTGTCTGATCGTGTTCGTCTGGGTGCTGGTGATCGCGTTCTGGCTGATGAACGCCACCTTGACGCTGCCCGGAATCGCGGCGTTCGTGCTCGGCATCGGCATCGCGGTCGACACGAACATCATAACGGCCGAACGGATCAAGGACGAGATCCGCAACGGCAAAAGCATTGCCTCGGCGCTGCGGTCCGGCAACAAGAACAGCTTCCGGACGGTCATCGACGCGCATATTACGAACATTATCGCCGCGGGCGTGCTTTACTTCATCGGTCAAGGATCGGTCAAGGGCTTTGCGGTCGTCCAGCTTGCGAGCATCATCATCAATATTTTGACGAACCTCTTCCTCACGCGGTTTTTGCTGCACCTGCTGGTGAAGAGCGGGCGCTTCAACAAACCGTCTTACTATGGCGTGAAGGGGGATGAGATCCGTGCGCTATAAGTTCAAAAACTACGATTTCGTCAAAGCGAGCAAAACCTTCTTCATTGTCTCGGCTATTCTGACGCTGCTAGGCATTGCATCGCTGTCGATCTTCGGTTTGAACTACGGCATCGACTTCCAGTCCGGTTCTTCGGTCGACATCTCCGTTACCAAGAAGATCGACAAGACGCAGCTGGAGGGCTTTATCGATTCCGAACAATTCGGCAAATACACGATGACGGCGGGCAGCGAACGCGTCTCGCTGCGTTTCGAGAAATCGCTCAGCGAAGAGCAGCAGGAGAAGCTGGAAGACGACTTCAAAGCGAAGTTCGACGACAAGGCGGCGTTCGAGGTCAACATCGTCGACGTCGACATCGCCCGCGAACAGGAGACCAACGCGCTGTACGGCATTCTGATCGCGAGCCTCGGCATCGTCATCTACGTCGCGATTCGCTTTGAATGGCGGTTCGCCGTGGCGGCGGTCATCTCGCTGCTCCATGACGCCTTTATCGTCATCACGCTGTTCTCGCTTTTACGATTGGAAGTAAACTTGCCTTTTATCGTCGCCATTCTGACCATCGTAGGTTATTCCATCAACGATACCGTCGTTATCTTCGACCGGATTCGGGAAAATCTGCGCTTTGCGAAGCTCAAAACGGACGAAGATCTGAAAACGCTCGTCAACAACAGCGTCAGCCAGACGCTGACGCGTTCCGTCAATACCGTCATGACCGTCGCTTTCGCGGCTATCTGTCTGTTCGTCTTCGGCAGCGAATCGATCAAAATGTTCTCGCTGGCCATGATCTTCGGCCTGATCTGCGGCGCGTATTCGTCCATCTTCATCGCCAGCCCGATCTGGCTGCTGCTGCGCCGCAGATCCAAACCGAAGAAACCTGTCAAAGCGCAAAGCGCTTCGAATTAATCGAACGCAATGGGGGAGGCACGCCAACATGACGGAACTTCGCGGCTGTAACGCCGAACACGGAACCAAGGTCGCCGTGCTGGGCTTGCTCGGATTGTCCGTCATCAAGGGGACGGCCGGTTGGCTGACCGGAAGCCGGGCGCTGATGGCGGACGCGTGCCATTCCGCCGCCGATTTCGCCGGTGCGACCACTTCGTATCTGGAGATGAGACGAGCCGGCCGGACTCCTCGGATGCAAGCGTCGGAAGAACGGCTGCCGCCCGAAGCGGTGGCCAGCGTCGTTCTGTCCGCCCTGCTGCTGGTGGCGGGCTTGGAGATCGGACTGAACTCGCTGCGCCGGATGATCGTCGGGGTCGACGAGGCGCCGGGGTGGGGCGCGGTGGCGGTCATCGTTCTGGGCATCGGGATTCGGGAAGGGCTCGTCCGTTACCGGAAGCGGTACGAATCGCGGCTGGGGTTGCGGTCGGACTCGCTTCGCGCCGAGAATCGCTCGGACATCTTCGCCTCGCTGACCGCGCTGGTCGGCACCGTCGGAGCCATGGGCGGCGATCTGTTGAACATGCCGGTGCTGTATGTGCTGGACCCCGCGGCGGGGATTGTCATCGGCGTCTTCGTCATCCGGTCGGGCTGCCAGCTCGTTCTTGGCGTCATGAAGTCCGCCGCCAGGCGCAATCTGAACGAAGTCGACCTGCAAGCGCTGCTCGAAGCGGTGCAACGGGTGGACGGCGTCGTCGCCGTCGACGATCTGAAAGCCAAGGAACAGGGCCATTACGTCGTCGTCGAGATGATCATTCGGGTCAATCCGCGCATTACGGTATATGAAGGAAACGATATCGCGCAGCGGGTTCGGAGACAGCTGACGAAGCGGTTCCTTCATGTCACGGATGCCCATATTCACGTTCAGCCGTACGATCCCGGTTATCCATACAAGTCCAATCATCACGAGGAAGAGATGACCTCTCTTCTGCAGTGAGCGGGACAGCTCCGTAGGCTCCGCCGAGACGAATCCGGCCCGTCGCCTTCCTTCGCGGGAAGACGACGGGCGGAGGCTGCTCGGCGGAGTTGTCATTTTCGCCCGTCGCGGACGGGAAGAGAGGGGAGAACGCGCAGATGAAACGCAAGTATCGGTGGGAAATGCGGGAGGCCGATCCGCAGGCGGCGGAAGCGCTCGCGGCCGAGCTTAAGCTGCCTCCGCTCGTCGCCCGCCTGTTGGCGTCCAGAGGCTTGACCGAGCCGGAGGACGCCCGGAGGTTTTTGTACGGAGGCTCCGAAGGCTTTCACGATCCCTATCGAATGAAAGGAATGGCCGAGGCCGTCGAGCGGATTCGCCGGGCCCTTCGAGACCGGGAGAAAATTCGGGTTTACGGGGACTACGATGCGGACGGCGTCACGTCGACGGCGTTGATGATCCGGCTGCTGGGCCGGCTGGAAGCCGACTTCGACACCTACATCCCCCATCGCAGCCGCGAAGGATACGGGCTCCATACGGGAGCGATCGATCTTGCCGCGGCGGCAGGCGTAAAGCTGATCGTCACGGTCGACAACGGAATCAGCGCCGTGGAGCAAATCGCCTATGCCCGAAGCTTGGGAATCGAAGTCGTCGTAACCGACCACCACGAGCCTCCTGCCGTTCTGCCGGAGGCGGCTGCCCTCGTCAATCCGAAGCAGCCGGGATGCGGTTACCCGTTTAAAGGACTGTCCGGAGCGGGAGTCGCTTTCAAGCTGGCGCATGCGCTGCTCGCAGAAGCCGATCCATCGTATGCGGATTTGGCGGCGATCGGAACGGTGGCGGATCTCATGCCGCTCGAGGATGAGAACCGGATACTGGTCAAGCTCGGCTTGGAGCGGATGAACGTTCATCCGACGGCCGGCATACGGGCGCTGGCCGCGATCTGCGGAGCGGAGCAAGGCAAGCTGACCAGCGGCCGCATCGCCTTCGCGCTCGCCCCTCGGCTGAACGCGGGCGGAAGGCTGGAGAGCGCGGACGGGGCGGTCAAGCTTCTGGTCGCGGACAGCGACGCCGAAGCGGATGAGCTGGCGCAGCGCCTCGACGAGCTGAATAAGGAGCGGCAGCAGCTCGTGGACGAGACCGTCCTGGAAGCGGACAGGTTATGGCTGGAGACGGCGGAGCAATCCAGGGGCGAGCCGTGCGGCGCGATCGTCCTCGCGGGAGAAGGATGGAATGCGGGCATAGCCGGCTTGGTCGCATCCAAATTAGTGGAGCGGTATTACCGGCCGACCGTCATTCTGGCCATCGATCCGGCAACCGGGATGTGCAAAGGATCGGCGCGCTCGATCGAAGGCTTCGACCTCCACGCCGCCTTGACGGAATGCGCCGATTTGCTCGATCACTTCGGCGGGCATCAAGCGGCCGCCGGCATGACGATGCGGACCGAGCTCGTTCCGGAGCTTGGACGCCGCCTGTCCGAGATCGCGCTGGAGCGGATCCGGCCGGACGACTGGCTGCCGAAGCGCAAGGCCGATCTGCGGATCCGCCCCGCCGAATGGACGTTGGAGACGGCGGAGATGCTCAAGCTGCTCGAACCGTGCGGCAACGGCAACCCGACGCCCCGGTTTGTCGTAAAGGAAGCCAAGGTCCAGGAAGCGCGGGCGATCGGCAAGACGAGCAAGCACCTGCGGCTCGTCATCGAAGACCAGGGACGACGGCTAGAGACGGTCGGCTTCGGAATGGGCGAAGAGACGGAGACGCTATCCGGAGTTTCCTCGGTCGATCTGCTGGGAGAGCTGGCCGTCAACGAGTGGAACGGCAGCCGGCGCGTCCAATTGATGCTCCAGGATTGGAAGCCGAATTCGCTCCCGATCTTCGATCGCCGGAGCGAACGCTCCTGGTTGGCCGGCGCCGAATCGTTGGCGGCCCGGGGAGCGGGCCTGCTCATTCTGTGCTCGACTTCCGCCGCTTTGCAGGAAGCTGCGGCGTCGGAGACGCTCGCGGCAGCCGGCGCGGCGGCGTTCGGCTACGAGCAGTGGCGCGGCTGGACCGGAAAGGCCGGCACGCTTGAAAGTACGGCGGAGACGGCGGCTTCCTCGGCGCTCCGCGTCGTTCCGGGACCGGAGAGGGAACGGCACCTGGTGCTGGCCGGTCTGCCGAAGCGGCCGGGCGAAGTCGGGAGCTTGAGGGAACTGTTCGCCGAAGGGCATACCTTTGAATCGATACATATTTTTGCGGCGGAGGCGGGGGAGACGGGCGGCAGGACGAGACCTTTTCCCGATCGGGAGCAGTTCGGCCGGGTCTATTCGCTGTTCCGGCGCCAAGGAAGCTGGATCGACACGCCGGACGGATTCCTGCGGCAGGCGGCGGAAGCGACCGGCTGGCCCCTGGCGACGGTGCGCATGATGCAGGACGTGTTCGAGGAGCTCGGCTTCTTGTCCGTGGACCGGGCCAGCGTCAAAGTGGCCGCGACTCCTGCCCGGCGCGAATTGGAGCAGTCGGAGCGCTATCGCAAGGCGAAGGAACATGCCGAAGCGGCAGCGTTGCCCGCCATGAATACGGAATCTCTCCGCCAATGGCTCCGCGGGCTGTTGTCCGCGGCGGGAGCCCGGCAGTAGCCAGACGGCCTGCGCAAAGTGTATAATGCTACTCGTACAGTTAGTGAGAGGGGTCTAATCCAGCATGAACTTCAAAGATTACATTCGGGTCATTCCCGATTTTCCCCAGCCCGGGATTCGCTTCAAGGACATTACGACGCTGCTCAAAGACGGTCCGGCGTACCGCGCCGCGATCGACGCATTGAAGGAAGGGGTCGCCGGCCTTGAGATCGACCTCGTCGCCGGACCGGAAGCGCGGGGCTTCGTCATCGGCGCTCCGCTAGCCATCGCGCTGGGCGTCGGCTTCGTCCCGATCCGCAAAAGCGGCAAGCTGCCGGGAGAGACGGTCGAGGCATCTTACGATCTGGAGTACGGCAAGGATAAGCTGGCCGTTCACAAGGATTCGATTCAGCCCGGCCAGAAAGTGCTGATCGCGGACGATCTGCTGGCTACGGGGGGGACGATCTCGACCACGTCGCAGCTGATCCGTCAGCTGGGCGGAGAGATCGTCGGCGCGTCGTTCCTCATCGAGCTCGGCTATTTGAACGGCCGGGAAAAGCTGCCGGGCATCGACGTATTCTCGCTGGTCAAGTTTTGATTCTACCGGTCATCCGAAAGCTGCAAGGGCAACCTGGCAGCTTTTTTTTGCACGTAAATTCCGCAAGGCGAGCGTAAGGTTCATTTTCATCTGGCGCTAAGGACGCGTTCATCGTCCGTTCATCTACGAATGATAGTATCCAATTATTGTTTCTTACATAATTGGTGTATCATTCGGGAGGTTCTCGGGAAATGAAGAAGAAGCGCTGGAAGAAGATCGTAACCTGGCTTGTCGTGATTTGCGTCCTCGCGGCAGGCGGGGGAGCGGGCTACTGGTATTACAACAAGGATAACACTGCGGCCGCCGCGCCTTCCTTCCAGGAGGCGAGGGTAACCCAAGGCACCATCACCCAAAGCGTAACCGGTTCGGGATCCGTTGCCGTCAGCGAATCGGATGACGCGATCATAGCCGAAGACGGCACCGTCGAGAAGGTGTCCGTGCAAGAGGGAGACGTCGTCAAGAAAGGCCAGGTGCTGGCGACGTTCGAAGGAGAAGACGTCTCGCTCGCGTTGAATAAGGCCAAATTGACGCTGCAGCAGCAGCAGATGAGCTTGCAGCAAGCGCAAGACAAATGGAAAAGCCTGAAAATTTCCGGCGCCAGCGATTCCGACCTCGAAGCAGCCGAGATGAGCATCAAGTCCGCTCAGCTGAATATCGAGCAGACGGAGCTGGAGATCCAGGACAACGAAGATAAAGCCAAAGCGCCGGATCCGCTTGTGGCTCCGATCGACGGGACGATCACGGAGGTGGATATCAAAGCGGGAGATTCCGTACAAGCCCGTTTGACCGCCTTTAAACTCGTCAATTACGATAAGCTGGAAGTGTCCATCTCCGCGGACGAGCTCGACATTACCAAGCTGAAGGTAGGGCAAACCGCCAATGTTTCGATCGAAGCGCTGAGCGGCCAGAAGATCACGGGCACGGTGTCGGATATTTCCAAGGACGGCACGGCCTCGAACGGCGTGTCGACGTTCCCGGTCACGGTTACGCTGAACGATATCGATAACGTGCTGCCGGGCATGTCCGCAGATGTGAGCATCATCATTCAGCAAAAAGAGAATGCGCTCATCGTGCCGGTCGACGCGGTGGAAACGGTCGGCGGCAAATACTTCGTGCGCGTGCCGAACAGCGGCGCCACGGGCTCGAGCGGCGGAAGCGGTACGAACAATAAGTCGAACGATGCAGCGAACGGCAACGGAGCGGCTGCAGGCGGAGCTGCCGGCGGGGCGGCGAAAGCCAGCGGAGCAGGCGCGGGCGGAGCTGCTGCCGGCGCGGCGAACGGCAACGGAGCAGGCGCAGGCGGAGCTGCCGGCGGCGCGGCGAACGGCAACGGAGCAGGAGCAGGGGGATTCACGAGAGGCTCGGGGAACCGCAGCGGAGCGGCAGGAGGAAACGGCCAGTTCCCGGGCCGCGGCGGCAGAACTACCGGCAATGCGAGCCGAGGGCAAGGAATGGGTATGATGAATGCCGCAAACGGCGACTTTAAAATGCAAGAGATTACGGTCGGCATCACGACCGATTCCCAAGTCGAAGTGACGTCGGGCCTGACCGCAGGTCAAACCGTACTGATCCCGATTATCGTGTCCTCCGGTTCCTCGACGACCACGGCGATTAAGGGAATCGGAGCCGGCGGCTTCGGCGGCGGCAACTTCGGCGGAGGCGGCTTCGTTGGAGGCGGCTTCGGCGGAGGCGGCGGCGGTAATTTCCGGAGAGCGGGAGGCTGACGAGAATGGCCCAAATCGACAGAACTCCGCTGATCCGGCTGGAAAACATTTATAAGCATTATACGTTGGCCGGCGAAACGTTCAACGCTTTGGACGGGGTCACTCTGACCGTCTACAAGGGCGACTTCATGGCGATCGTCGGGCCTTCCGGCTCCGGCAAATCGACGTTGATGAACGTGCTGGGCTGTTTGGACCAGCCCAGCAGCGGCAAATACTTTCTGGACGGCGCGGAAGTGGAAGAGCTTAGCGAGAACAAGCTGGCGGTCATCCGCAACACGAAGATCGGATTTATTTTTCAAAGCTTTCACTTGCTCCCCAAGCTGAGAGCGATCGAGAACGTCGAACTGCCTCTCGTGTATCGCGGCATGTCGGCAAGCGAGCGCCGCGAAAGAGCCAAAGAATCGCTTACGAAGGTCGGCCTGGGAGAAAAAATGTTCCACATCCCCAACCAGTTGTCGGGGGGCCAGCAGCAGCGCGTGGCGATCGCAAGAGCGCTCGCGGGCATTCCCCCGCTGCTCTTGGCGGACGAGCCGACGGGAGCCCTCGACAGCAAGACGAGCCGCGACGTGATGGGCCTGCTTCAAGAGCTGAATGCGGAAGGCAATACGATCGTGCTCATTACCCACGATCCGAACGTCGCCGCTCAGGCCAAACGGGTCGTGCGCATCCAAGACGGCAAATTGACGGAAGAAAGGATTGAAGCGTCGTGAAGTTGTCGCAAGGTGTAAAAATGGCCTGGCACAGCGTCAGTACGCAGAAGATGCGTACTTTGCTCACGGTGCTCGGAATTATGATAGGCGTCGCTTCGGTCACCATCATGGTCGCGATCGGCAACGGTACCGCCGAGCAGGTCAAAAGCCAGATGCAAGGGCTGGGGACGAACATGCTGACCGCCAACGTGATCGGCCGCGGCGCCGTCACGAGCATTACGCTGGACGATGCCAAAGACTTGACGGACATCGACGGCGTCGAGACGTACGCTCCGGTCATCAGCGGCTCGGTGACGGCCAAATACAAAACGAATACGTATAGCGCATCCGTACAAGCCACGACGCCCTCCTTCGCGGATGTCCGGGACTACACGGTCTCCGAAGGCCGGTTCATCAAGGACATCGACGGCGCCTTCTCGCAGAAGGTTGCCGTCGTCGGATCCGAGGTCGTCAGCGAGTTGTCGATGTCCAATCCGGTCGGACAAACGATCAGCCTGAACGGGTCTCTCTATACGATCGTCGGCGTTCTGGCATCGAAGGGCAGCACCTCCGCCGGGTCGAGCGACAACGTCGTGATCATCCCGATTCAGACGGCCCGCGTCGCGCTTAAAACCGATGCGATCCGTACTATCTACGTGCAAGTAGCAAGCAGCGACAAGGTCGATTTCGTGCAGACGATGCTCGAGTTCAAGCTTCAGCAGTTTTTCCGGAACGACGAGAACGCTTATACCGTATTCAATCAGTCGGACCTGCTGGAGACGATTACGGCGGTCTCCACCTCCATGTCGACGATGCTTACGTACGTGGCGGCGATCTCGCTCCTGGTCGGCGGCATCGGAATTATGAACATGATGCTGACCTCGGTAACGGAGCGCACGAAGGAGATCGGGATCCGGAAATCTCTTGGCGCCAAGCAGAGGGACATTCTGTTTCAGTTTCTCGTGGAAGCGGGGATGATCGGCGGACTCGGCGGCTTGGTGGGGGTTATCGTCGGGGCAAGCGGCTCGAAATTCGCGGGCAAGCTGATGGATTCCCCTGCGTCGCCATCGGTCAATATCATGGTGCTCGCGTTGATCTTCTCCATGGGGGTCGGCGTTCTGTTCGGTTTCCTGCCCGCGCGCAGAGCTTCCAAGCTGAACCCCGTCGACGCGTTACGACAATAGCAAGTTTTTCTGACTATCGAAATGTGCGAAGGAGTGCGGACCGCTCATGGCCGTTGCCAACATCCTTGTCATCGAGGACGATCCTTATATCAGCGACCTGATCGGTCTGTACTTGAAGCGCGAAGGGTTTCATTACACGGTGGCCTGCAACGGAGAGGAAGGCATCGAACAGTTCCTCTCCGAGCCGCCCGACCTGGTCATTCTCGACCTGATGCTGCCCGGCGCAGACGGCTGGACCGTCTGCCGGCGCATCCGGACCGAGCGGGCGACGCCGATCATCATTCTGACCGGCAAAGGGGAAAGTTACGACAAGCTCAAAGGGTTCGAGCTCGGCGCCGACGATTATCTCGTCAAGCCGTTCGACCCGAAGGAGCTGGTGGCGCGGATCAAAGCGGTCATGCGCCGGACGAAGCCGGGCTTCGCGCGCGAGCCGGTCAAGCTGCCGGATCTCGTCATCGATCTTGACCGTTACGTCGTCGTATGCGGCGGGAATGAATTGACGCTTCCTCCGAAGGAGATGGAGCTGCTTCATGCGCTAGCCTCCATGCCCAACCGGGTGCTGACGCGGGAGCAGCTGCTCGACCGGGTATGGGGATTCGATTTTGAAGGGGATCCGCGGACGGTGGACGTTCATATTAAACGAATTCGCGAGAAAATCGGCAATTCCGAGCATTGCCGGATCGAGACGATTCGGGGCGTGGGCTACAAGTTCGAGGTGAGCGGAGCATGATCCGGTGGAACGGCATCACCGTCAAGCTTCTGCTCGCCTTTTTCGCCATTTTGCTGCTCTCATTCTCTGTCACTTCGGCCGTCTCCTTCTGGTTCATCCGCTCCGAGCTCGGACATCGGAACGACGCGTTCGAGGAGGAGCAGCTCAGTGTCGCGGCCGCGCTCGTTCGCAGCGCGTACCGGGAGAAGTGGAGCGACGACATGCTCCGCTCCGCCTTGCAGATCGCGACCGGCCCGATGAACCGGACGATCTACGTGCTGGACCGGGACGGCAAAGTGCTCGTTCAAGCGGGGGCGCAGGGAGCGCAGCTTCCCCCTCCCGATTCGGGCCTGCTCCGCGACGTCCTGACTCGGGGCAAGACCGTCATCGCCCAGCCGGTGCCCGGAAGCGGGTCGCCGCTATTGTCCGCCGCGCCGGTAAGCGGCGACAACCGGTTCGCGGGAAAGGCGGTCGTCATCGTCTCCCGCGAACTGAAGCGGGAATTCCGCGGCTTTACCGGTATGTTCCGCAACGTCATGATTTCGACGCTTGTCTTCTCTATCCTCATCGTGTTTTTCGTCTCCAGCCGGATGACCGCGCGGCTGCGCCGAATGAAGGATGCCGCCCGCCAGATCGCGACGGGCAAGTTCGACGTGCGGCTGGACGAACGGCCGAGAGACGAGATCGGAGAACTGGCCGGCTCTTTGAACCATATGTCGCAGGAGCTCGGAAGCCTCGACCGGATGAGGAGGGAGTTCCTGGCCAATGTCTCTCACGACTTGCGGTCGCCGCTCACGTCGATCGGCGGCTACGTAGAAGCGATGATCGACGGCGCGGTGCCCGAAGACAAGCGGGACGCCTACCTCGATCTGATCCGCAGCCAGACGCAGCGAATGAACCGGCTGGTCAACGACCTGCTGGAGATGGCGCGAATGGAAGCGGGTCAACTGAACATCTCGCCGACTCCCTACAATCTGTCCGAATGGGTCCGTAGGCTGCTCGCCGGTCTCGATCCGGAATTCACCCGGCGCTCGATTCGCTTCGAGCTGACCGGAGCGCCGGACGACGTCTGGGTGCTCGCCGACCCGCACCTGATCGACCAGGTGCTGTCCAATCTGCTGCTGAACGCGATCCAGTTTTCCCCGAACGGCCAGTCGGTCGAAGTATCGATCGAACGGGACGGGACGGATGCCGTCGTCAGCGTCCGCGACGAAGGGGTCGGCATCTCCAAGGAGAATCTGGACCGCATCTGGCAGCGGTTCTACAAATCCGACAAAGCCCGATCCGCCCACGCGGGGAGCGGGCTCGGCCTGTCCATCGTGCAGCACGTGCTCGCCAGGCACGGCACGGCGGCCACGGTCGAGAGCAAGCCGGGCCGCGGTTCGAAGTTCACGTTCCGGCTGCCGACCGTCGAGCCTCCGGCTTCCGCCCGCTCGTCCGTCCATCGCTAACCCCACCGGGAATAAGCCGCCAATCCCATTTATAAGTCTATGGTCCCGGTTCCCGAGACCGATCGGTTGACGATTCCCGTCGTCAAGAGGCATAATGAAAGGAAATCTTCTTTTACGGGAACCGGCCGCGCCGATCGCAGGCAGATTTTCAGGGAAAGGAACTTGGCATGGGCATGGAGCAGCTGCTCGAGAAAGCATCCCAATATATGAAAGATCAGGATTTGCAGCGCGTCCGCGAGGCTTATGAATACGCGGATGAAGCCCATCGCGGGCAGCTGCGCAAATCCGGCGAGCCTTATATTCTTCATCCCGTTGCCGTTGCCGAGATCCTGGTCAACATGCAGATGGATGTCGTCACGGTGATGGCCGCGCTGCTTCATGACGTCGTCGAAGACACGAATGTGACGGTCGACGACGTCAAGGAACGCTTCGGCGAGACGATCGCCGGCCTGGTCGACGGGCTGACGAAGCTGGAGAAAATCCAGTTCCGCTCGAAGGAAGAGCAGCAGAACGAGAACTACCGGAAGATGTTCGTCGCGATGGCCAACGACATCCGCGTCATTCTGATCAAGCTCGCCGACCGTCTGCACAATATGCGGACGCTCAAATACCAATCGGAAGAAAGCCAGCGCCGCATCGCCCACGAGACGATGGAGATTTACTGTCCGATCGCCCATCGCCTCGGGATCAGCGCGATCAAGTGGGAGATGGAGGACATTGCCCTTCGCTTCCTCAACCCGCAGCAGTACTACCGCATCGCCAACTTAATGAAGAAGAAGCGAACGGAACGGGAGCAGTATATTGCGGATCTCATCGCCAAAATCCGCGAGAAGCTGGAAGAGATGGGCATCCAGGGCGACATCTCCGGGCGCCCGAAGCATATTTTCAGCGTGTTCAAGAAAATGACGACGAAGAACAAGCAGTTCAACGAGATTTACGATCTGCTCGCCATTCGCATTCTCGTGGACAACGTCAAGGACTGCTACGCGACTCTCGGCATTATCCATACTCTCTGGAAGCCGATGCCCGGCCGTTTCAAAGATTATATCGCCATGCCCAAAGCGAACATGTACCAGTCCCTGCATACGACCGTCGTCGGACCGACCGGCGAACCGACGGAAGTGCAGATCCGCACGTGGGAGATGCATCGGACAAGCGAATTCGGGATCGCGGCGCATTGGGCTTATAAAGAAGGCAAAGAGACCGGAGTCGTCCAAGGTTCCTTCGGGGACAAGATGAACTGGTTCCGAGAGATCATCGAGCTGCAGCAAGAGACGCGGGATGCCGCCGAATTCATGGAATCGCTCAAAATGGACTTTTTCACCGATCTCGTCTTCGTCTTCACGCCCAAGGGGGAAGTGTTCGAGCTGCCCGCCGGCTCGGTTCCTCTCGACTTCGCATACCGGATTCATACGGAGGTCGGCAACCGGACGATCGGTGCCAAAGTGAACGGGCGCATCGTGCCGCTCGACCACCAGCTCAAGACGGGCGATATCGTCGAGATTCTGACCTCCAAGCATTCCTACGGCCCGAGCCAGGACTGGCTCAAGATCGCCCAATCGTCGCACGCCCGGAGCAAAATCCGCCAGTGGTTTAAGAAAGAGAAGCGCGAAGAGAACGTCGAGAAAGGCTGGGAGTCGCTCGAACGAGAGCTGAAGCGGATCGGCCTGGAACCGCCGGAATGGATGACGGACGAGAAGCTGATCGAGGTCGCGCGCAAGTTCGCCTTTAACGATATCGAAGACATGATGTCGGCGATCGGCTTCGGCGGCATTACCGCTGCGCAGATATGCACCCGGCTGACGGAGAAGCTGCGCAAGGAAGCGGAGGAAGCGCAGCAGATTCAACTGACGTCCGAAGGGATCAAGGAAGCCCGTACGGTGCCTCAGGAGCGGAAAACCCGCAGCTCTCACGGCGTTATCGTCAAAGGCGTCGACAACGTGCTCGTCCGCTTCGCCCGCTGCTGCAGCCCGGTGCCGGGCGACGATATCGTGGGCTACATTACGCGCGGCCGGGGCGTGTCGGTGCACCGGACCGACTGCCCGAACCTTCCGCATGCGGCGGAAGGAGAAGAAGCGGCCCGCGTCATCGAGGTGTCGTGGGAGGAAGCGTCGGAAGCGAGCTACAGCGTGGAGATCGAGATTCTCGGCCATGACCGGCGCGGGCTGCTTAACGAAGTGCTGCAGTCCGTATCGGAGAGCAAGACGAACATTGCCGCCGTCTCCGGACGTTCCGACCGCAACAAGGTAGCCGTCATGCATCTGACCATTCTGATCCGCAACAAGGACCATCTGCAGTCGGTCGTCGAGAAGATCAAGCGGGTGAAAGATATTTTCTCCGTGCAGCGGGTCATTCAATAGAGAGACGAAACGGAGGAAATTCGGCGTGAAAGTGGTGCTGCAGCGCGTCTTGGAAGCGGCGGTTCGGGTGGAAGGCGAGCTCGTCGGCGAGATCGGACAAGGGCTGCTGCTGCTGGTCGGCTTCGGTCATGAAGACGGGGAAGCCGAGCTGGTCTGGATGGCCGACAAGGTGGCAGGCTTGCGCGTGTTTGAAGACGACGCCGGCAAAATGAACCTGTCCGTAACCGAGGTCGGCGGCTCCGTGCTGTCCGTGTCTCAATTCACCTTGTACGGGGACTGCCGGAAAGGACGCCGTCCGAACTTTATGGGAGCTGCCCGTCCGGAACGGGCTTCCTCGCTTTACGACCGGTTCAACGCCTTGCTGCAAGCTCGCGGGCTGCCGGTCGAGACAGGGCGCTTCGGAGCCATGATGGACGTCTCCCTCGTCAATGACGGCCCGGTGACGCTCATTCTGGAAAATCCGAACGGCGCATCGAACCCGACGGGGGAGTGAAGCGGCGCCGGAATGGCAACACTACAAGTCGAGTCCAGTGAAGAGGAGTCGGCTTGAATGAGACGTTCCGGCAAGGAAGCGAAGCATGTAAGGTGGATGCAGCAGGGGGCTCCGGTCGAGCGGCGGGAAGCGCTGGCGGTCCGGTCCGACTCCGAATGGGCGGACGAGCTCGGACACGACGCCCGATCGGGTCAAGTTTACGGGAGACGCCATCCTCCGATGACGCGCGGATAAGGAAGCGATAAGAAGCGCTTCCTTTTCTGTAATGAAACTGTAATCCTGTTTTCATCATTCTTTAAAACAAACCCCTTATTATACAAGGTGACCCCCTTTTTTCAATATATATTCAAATTGAACCTGTCGGACGGCCGACAGGTTATTTTTCTTTTGGCGCGGCGGAGACGGTTCCCCCTTTGAAGAATTTCATCTCGCTCAAGTACGTGACTTCCGGCGAAGTTTTCTTCCGATGGATCGTCTCGATCAGCCGGGCGACGGCGGTCTGCCGGTCGGCCGGGGACACGAAGACGGTCGTCAGCTCCGGCTTGCTGAGATGGGCGAGCTCCGAATACCCGTACCCGATCAGGCTTACTTGCGACGGCACGGCAATGCCGCGTTCCTTCAACCACTGCAGGGCGCCGAACTGGATGACCGTATTGACGCAGAAGATCGCGGTATAGTCGATGTCCAGCACCTGCAGGCGCGCGCACATCTCGTAGCCGTCCTCGTCCTTGCTCGCTTGAATCAACGATTTGTCAACCTCGATGCCCGCCTCCTCCAGCGCCTCGTAATATCCTTCGAGGTTGGTGCGATGGATTCGGGTTTCCAGATTGCCGCTGAAAAAAGCGATCCGGCGATGGCCGTGCTCCAGCAGCATTTTTACCGCTTCGTAAGCCCCTTTTCGATGGTCCATCACGACGCTGTTCGTTCCTTCGCGAGGGATGCCGCCGTAGAACAAATAGGGGACGTTCGCGCTGACGATCAGATCGATCGCCGACTCGTCCAAATCTCCGGTGACGATGTACCCGTCCGCTTCCTTGTTCTGAATGATTTTGCGCAACTTCTCCTGATCGCCCGGCTCCGCCTGGATGTTCACGAACAGAAGGGAGTAGTTGCTCTTGCTGGCGGCGTCTTCGATGATCTTCAGATCGTACATGTAACGGGGGTCGTCCGGCGTGCGGCCGTGCAGGACGAAGCAAAGCCTCGGGGAAGCTTCCGTGCCGACGTAGCCGAGTTCTTTGGCCGCCTGCAAAATTTTTTGCCGGGTTTTCTCCGCGATCGTGCTGCTCGGGGTGTTATTGAGAACGAGGGATACCGCGGAACGCGATACTCCGACATACTCGGCGATGTCCTTCTTGGTTACGGGCAAATGGTCCACTCTCCTCGATCGGTCCATGCGGCGACAAAGCTCTTCGCGATGCCAATCTCTAGTGATGTATTATAGCATAGTGCGTTGGGGATGAAAGCCATTCCCCCTCTGCGGCAAGAAGGCCGGCCGACGGGCGGCCAGCCTTCCTTGCCAGATAAGAATGAATAAGTTCCCGGGGGCTCCGCAAAGCACCTGAATAACCTTCCAAGCTAAGCCTCGCTTTGTGGGGTAAACGGCTTATTGCTTCTCGTAACGTTCGTATGCGGCGGTGTATATTTTCATATATTCCTCCAGTCCCATCTTCTTCAGCGTAGAGACGTAATTGTCCCACTCGGAGAACGGGGCGTCGCCGGTGACGAACTTGGTCGTCATCTCGTCCACGTAATTGCCGATGTCGGTGCCCAGAGCGTTAAATTGCGCCAGCTCGTCCTGGTTGTACGTGAACGGAGGCCACACTTCCTTCGGATAATAAGGCTCGATCTTTTTCGCCGCTTCTAGGTTGGCCGGCGAGCTCTCGCCGCCTTTGAACGTCTTGGCGGTCAGCATCGCCGGATAGTAGCCCCCGGCCCACGAGACGTATTTCTTCCCGAACTCCGGATCGGCCTTGTACTCGTCCGTGTAGTCGACCGAGCCGTCCGGCTTTACGACGTAGCTCTTGTCCTTGATGCCCATGAAGAACATCGTGCTGCCTTCCTCGCCGTAGAAGTAATCGGCCCAGCGCATCGTCGCTTCCGGATACTTGTTCTTGTTCGTGATCGCGAAGCCGCCGACATCGACGAGCGGGGATCTCGCGCGGGAGAACAGGCGGTCGCCGTTCGGACCGGCGAAGGCGTTCGCTCCGATATAATCGTCCTTGTGATCGCCGAACGTATCCGCATTCGTATACAGGAACGATCCGTACAGTCCGTCCGATCCTTTGGCCAGCATCTCCTTGCCCGGGATCGTCAGAATCTCCGGAATGAACAGATTTTCCTTGTACAGCTTGTTCACGTACTGGAGCACTTCTTTATAATGGGGATCCGTCGGTATGAATCGAAGCTGGTTCGTCTTCGGATCGACGTCGACGCGGGGATGGGTGTTGCCCCGGTTGCCGAGTCCCCATGCCCCCTTAAGCTGATCGATCAGGCCGGTGATGCCGCTGGCGGCATATGGAATCTCGTCGTTCTTGCCGTTGCCGTTCGGGTCCTTCGTCTTGACCGCTTTGAGATATTCGTAGAATTCGTCGGTCGTCTCGGGCTCCTTCATGCCGAGGGCGTCAAGGAACTTCTTGTTGATCCACAGCTCCGACCCGATGACGACCGATTTGAAGTCCGGATCGTAGAACGTCGGCAGCGAGTAGATGTTGCCGTCCGGCATCGTCAGGCCTTTCTTGATCTCCGGGTATTTCTCCATCAGCTGCTTGAAGTTGGGAGCATACTCGTCGATCAGCTTGTTGAGCGGGATGAGCAAGCCTTGTCCGCCGTAATTGGCCAGGTCGACGCTCGTGAATCTGGCGGTGTGGAAGGCGTCGGGCAGTTCGCCGCCGGCCAGCAGCAGGTTCCGCTTCTCCGTCAGGCTGTCCACCGGCGTGAGCTGCCAGTTGACGTCGACGTTGGTCATCTTGGCGTACTCTTTCCAGATCTCGACGTTGTTCCAGTCGGCCGGAGCCGAAGGGGCTTGGCCGGCGAAGATGTTGAGCTTGATCGGGGCGTTCACGATGGGGAAACCGGTTGCGTTCACGCCAGCGCTTTCGCTCTGCCCCTTCGTTCCTTGCGGGGAGCTGCCGCCGCTTGCCGAGCTTGGGCCGTCATTGCCCGAGTCGTTGCCGCTGCAGGAAGCGAGCAGTCCGGTCATCACGGTTGCCGCGAGGAGCAGCCTGGTTCTTTTTTTCCAATCCATGTCCATGATCCCTCCCAATGAATGAAGCTTATCGATAAGGGCTCAGCCCTTGATCGCGCCGATCATGACGCCTTTGACGAAGTATTTCTGAAGGAACGGGTACAGAAGCAGGATCGGCAGGTTGGCGACGATGACGATGGCGTATTTGATCGCTTCGGCATCCAGGATTTGCTGGTCCTGCCCGATCATCGCGGCGCCGCCCTGCAGCATTTCGTCCATTTCCCCTTTGACGAGGATTTCCCTCAGGAACAGCTGCAGCGGGAACTTGTGGCGATCCGACAAATAGATGAGCGCATTGAAGTATGAATTCCAATGGCCGACGCTGTAGAACAGCACCATGACGGCGATGATCGGCATCGAGAGCGGCAGCACGATCTTCCGCAGCGTCTGCAGATTGCCGCAGCCGTCGATCGAAGCGGCTTCCTGCAGCTCGTGCGGAATGCCGGTCTGGAAGAACGTTCGCATGATGATGATGTTGTAGACGGAGACGGCGTTCGGAATGACGAGCGCCCACAGCGTATCGATCATGTGCAGGTCCCGGACGAGCAGGTATGTCGGAATGAGGCCTCCGCCGAAAAACATCGTGAAGACAAGAAAGGCGGTCATGACCCCGCGGCCGGCGAAATCCCTGCGGGACAGCGGGAAAGCCGCGAACACGGTCATCGCCAGGTTGATCGCCGTTCCGATGACGGTATACAGGATCGTATTGCGGTACCCGATCAGCACTTCGCGGTTATGCAGGATTTTCTCGTAGCCGACGGACGTCGGATGAATCGGCAGCAGCCACATGCGGCCCTCGATGACCGCTTTGGGATCGCTGACGGAGGCGCTTAACATGTAAAGCAGCGGATACAGGACCGCTGCCAGCGCGAGCGCCAGGATAACATAGATGACGGCTCCGGCCACCCGGTCGCCAAGCGATGGTTTGATCAAAGGCGCTCCCCCCTTACCACAGACTGGTGTCGTTCATCCTGCGGGCGAACGCGTTCACGCCGATCAGGAGCACGAAGTTGACGACGGAGTTGAACAGTCCGACCGCGGCCGAGAAGCTGTATTGCGCCCCGAGAATCCCCATTTGGTACACGTACGTGGCGATGACGTCGGAGCTTTCCTTGTTCAGGTTGTTCTGCATCAGGTACACCTTCTCGAAGCCGACGCCCATGACGTTTCCCAGGTTGAGAATGAGAAGAATGACGATCGTCGGCAGAATGCCGGGGAGATTGATGTGCCAGATGCGCCGCAGCCGGCTCGCTCCGTCGATGATGGCGGCTTCGTGCAGTCCTTGGTCGATGCCCGCGAGCGCGGCCAGGTAGATGATCGAGCCCCAGCCGGCCGACTGCCATACGCCCGAGAAGACGTAGATCGTCTTGAACCATTCCGGTTCCGTCATGAACGAGACCGAGTGTCCGCCCAAGAAAACGAGGATGTGGTTGACGATGCCTTTCTGCGGGGAGAGGAACATCATCACCATGCCGACCAGCACGACCGTGGACAGGAAATGCGGGGCGTATGTAACGGTCTGCACGAGCTTGCGGAACGTCTTCCGCCGCACTTCGTTGATCATGAGCGCCAGGAGAAGCGGTGCCGAAAACCCGACGGCCAGCTCGTACAGGCTGATGCCGAGCGTGTTCTTGATCAGCCGCCCGAAGTAGTAGCTGTCGAAGAAGCGCTGGAAATGGTCGAGACCGATCCAGGGGCTTCCCCAGATCCCTTTGACGGCGACGAAATTTTTGAACGCGATCTGCAGGCCGTACATCGGGAAGTAGTGAAAGACGATGAAGTAGGCCAGCACAGGGGCGATCAGCAGGTATAAATCCCAGTTTTTACGAAGCGACTTGCGCAGCGACTTCAGCCGGTGCGGTCGCCGTTCGGCCAGCGGGCCGGAAGCGGCGGCGCCGCCCGCGGACAGGCCGGGCATGGCAGGTTCCCCCTTTCGTTTCAATGTGTTTATAACGTGTTATGTTTTAAAGGGCTTACATCTCCCAATTTTTACTGCCTATATGTAAAAAGTCAAGAGTATTTTCGCGTGTTTACGGAAAAATAACATGGCTTTAACAAGATTTGTTGAATTGACGGAAAATATAAACAGTGTTATACTTCGGGTCGATGGAAGGGATTCCCTTTTGTGAATGATCGCCTATGATTCCAAGGGATTAGACGGGTTTTTACAGAATGGCGCAGAGGGGAGTGGACCATAGAATGGAGGGGCGGCTGGCTGAAATGTGCGTATTTACATAACGCGTAATATTTTTGATCATTTAATGGGCAGAGGAGGATGGAGGAATGAGAAGAAAAGGGTCGGCGGCAGCCGCTCTCTTGCTGGCTTTGCAAGCGATGACGGTATTATCGGTTCCCCGGGCCTCGGCGGAGACGGATCCTTCGTTCCGGACGTACGTCCCCACGAACATGGACAAGATTTTGCGGGATCAGCTGCTGCCGGAGCAGACATCCCCGGAGCTGCGGATGGCAGCCGCCCGCAACGAATATGAAGGCGCGCAGGTGATCGTGCGCTCGGGCGACGAGGGACTGAGCAAGCTGCAGGTGCAAGTCAGCGATCTGAAGCAGGAGGGCGGCTCGGCGAAGATCGACGCAAGCGATATCGGACTGTTCGGCGAGCGTTACATCCAGGTGACCCAGCCCACCTCGGGCAACTATCCGACCGGCTGGTACCCGGACGCGCTCGTTCCTCTGGACGGCGGCATGCTCCAGGTCGAACCGAACCGGAATCAAGGGATTTACATAAAAGTGTACGTGCCCAAAGGGCTTCCGGCCGGCGTGTACAGCGGGGAACTGACGCTTCACGAGACGGGCAACCCGGTGCGCATCCCGATCGAATTTACCGTATGGGACTTCGAGCTGACCGACGAGAGCCATACGCAGACGGCTTTTACGCTGTGGGGCGACCAGATCGCTTTTGCGCACGGCAACGTTCAGGGCGACGACTTCTGGAAGCTGCTGGACAAATATTACTGGGCCTCGGTCGATCATCGCTTGACGCCCAGCTACTTGCCCATCCCCGCGGACGACCCGGACACTTACGTCGAGAAGGCGATTCCTTACATTACGAATCCGAAAGTGTCCGCTTACCGGCTTCCGTTCTATCGGAACGCCGACGGCACCTACGACTGGGACAAGATGAAGCGGGTCGTCGACCTGCTCCGGGAGAAGGGACTGCTGTCCAAAGCGTTCTATTATATCACCGAGCTTGACGAGCCGGGACCGGCGAAGTACCCGCGCGTGCGGGAAATGAGCGAGGAGCTCGCCAAGATCGCGCCGGAAGTGCGGCACTTCGTCACGACGCAGCCGGTGGACGAGCTGACCGGAAGCGTCCATTCCTGGGTCGCCCTGGTCAACAAATACGACGAGGATTTCGCGCATGACCTTCAAGCGAGGGGACACCACGTCTGGTGGTATACGAGCGTCGTGCCTAAGGATCCTTTTCCCGCTTACCATACGGACGACGACCTGCTGGGCAGCCGGCTGCTCTCGTGGGAGCAGAAGGATTACGGCGTGGAAGGCACCTTGTATTGGTCGACGACGATCTTCGAGAAGTGGAACGGCAGCCAGTACGTTCCGCGCGACGTCTGGAACGACCCGATGGCGTTCCCGGGCGCGAACGGCGACGGCTACTTGTTCTATCCCGGAACCGACCTGGGAATCGACGGGCCGGTCGCCTCGCTCCGCATGGAGAACCTTCGCGAAGGCGCGGAGGATTACGAGTATTTATGGCAGCTGGAGCAGCGCCTGCAGGATGCGGCGCAGCGGCTCGGAGTCGCCGGAGAGGCGAACGTCCAGGACGCGATTCAGCCGTATTACGACCGGTTGTTTACGAATATGCGAGACTACCCCGACGACCCGAACAACTTGATGCAGGTTCGCCGCGAGATTGCCGGCCTGATCGAGCAGAGCGCCGAAGGGCCCCTTCATCTCGTCACCGTCCAATCGCAAGGCGATTCCGCAAGGCAGGTGACCGTCTACGCGGAGAAGGGGGCGCAGGTCAGCCTGAACGGCGAGCCGCTCGAACCGGCCGGAGGCGGCGATCCTTACGATAAATACGTCAAGACGCTCGAGTTGGAGCCCGGTCTGCAGCCGGCGACGGTCGAGATTGCCAAAGACGGCGCCGTTATCGACGACCCGTTGAAGCTTCAGGTCGGTCCGGCTTATCCTTACGCGGCTCCTTTGAACGATGCGGAGACAGCGCAGGATCTGGCCAGATGGACGCCTTCCAACGTGAACCTGAGCTTGTCCGACGAATTCGCGACCGGCGGGACGCATTCGCTTGAGGCGCAGTTCAAGGCCGGCGTCAAGTTCCCGAACATCCGTCTGTTCAACGCGGGAAGCGGGTTCAAGTCCGCCGACTGGTCCAAGTACGGCGCCTTGGAGTTCGACGTACGCAATACGGACCCTGGCCGCACGGCGATCTTCTATGTCAAGTTCCATCAGACGAACGGCAAGTCCGACGACACGCATCTGATCACGGTCCCGGCAGGCCAATCTCGTACCGTGAGCGTGCCGCTGTCCGAAGTGAAGCTGGATTTGACGCAGATCAAAGGGATCGAGCTGTGGATGTTCCAGATGGATCAGCCGCTGACGCTCGCCTTCGACAGCTTCCGCCTGACTTCGGCGACGGACGGAGACACGATGGTTCCGTAACTCGATATCACGAAGCGTTGCCGTTCCCGCGGGAGCGTTTCGGCAGTTTTAGAAGGAGAGAAACCATGCGACTCGGTGTCATAGGATACGGTTATCGGATCAGCTTGATGGTACAGGAGATGCGCAAATACGAACCCGATTGCCGGATCGCCGCCATCGCCGATATTCGGCCGGAGGAGGCGCGCAAGCGGCTGGGCCGGCCCGGCGATCCGCAGCCCCGTTTATACGAGCGGGCCCAAGACATGCTGGATGCGGAGACGCTGGACGCCGTCCTGATCGGTACGCGCTGCTCCCTTCATGCCCGGATGGCCATGGAGGTGCTGCCCCGAGGCATCCCTCTGTTCCTGGAAAAGCCGGTGGCGACGACGCCGGACGACTGGCTTCGATTGCGGGAAGCGGCCGACCGGGCTTCCGCTCCGGTCGTCGTATCGTTCCCGCTGCGAATGGCCAAGATCGTGCGGCTTGCCAAGGAGATCGTCGAATCGGGCAAGCTCGGAACGGTCGAGCACGCGCAGGCGGTCAACAACGTGCCGTACGGCGGCGTCTATTACCACGGCTGGTACCGCGACGAGAACGAGACGGGCGGTTTGTTCCTTCAGAAGTCGACGCATGATTTCGATTATTTGCAGTATCTGCTCGGCGGCGTGCCGTCCCGTATCTGCGCGGTCGCATCCAAGCAGGTGTTCAAAGGCGACAAGCCGGCGGGCCTGCGCTGCTCCCGGTGCGGCGAGCGAGACTGTCCCGAGCGGGTCGAGGGCGCCGAAGACCATCCGGACGCCGGCGACTATTGCTGCTTCGCCGAGGATACCGGCAATGAAGATTCCGGCAGCGTCCTTCTTCAATACGAAAGCGGCATGCACGTAAGCTATTCGCAAAATTTTTTCGCCCGGCGGGGAGCGGCACGGCGAGGGGCGCGGCTGCTCGGGTTCAAAGGAACGCTCGAGTTTGACTTCTATACGCAGAAGCTGCGCGTCGACATGCATCATACGCCGAGGGTGGAGACCTACGAACTGGAAGCCGGCGGCCGCCATTTCGGCGGCGATGCCGCTCTGGCCGCGAATTTCGTCGACGTGCTGAGGGGACGGGCCGAGCCCTGCGCGTCGCTGAAGGACGGATTGCTCAGCGCGCTCGTCTGCCTCAAGGCGAAGGAGGCGGCTTCCTCCTTCGCTTATCAAACGCTGGATCAGGAAGCGCGGTCTCTCGTCGGGGACATCATTCGCCCAGGGGCCATGTGATCTCTTGACTTTGTTCGACCCGGCGTCCTATAATATGCATTAACTGTATCCAAGTTTTGATTCGATGACGGGAACGAGTACTCCAACCCCAGGTCTCCAGAGAGGAAAGCCTTCGGCTGCAAGCTTTCCGCCCATGATTGGACGAACGACATCCCCGAGAACCTCGCGCGAACGGCTTCCGCAACGATGGGAAGACGCCAGTAGCGCGAAGGCGCAGCCGGGCGTTAACCGGACGAAGCGCGACTGCCGCGCGGCCGATTCGATTCGGTCGGCGACCGGCAGCGAACGACGGGTGGCACCGCGGGAGCATCGAGCTCTCGTCCCTGACATGCGAACGGCATGTCGGGGACGGGGGCTTTTTGATGTTCGGGAAATGAAGCGATTTGGGGCGAATGCCAGATACAGACAGGCAGAGAAAGGGTGGCGATAACGATGGGATTCCAGAAACCGCCGGGCACGCAGGACGCGCTCCCCGGCATCGCGGAGACGTGGCAATTCGTGGAGCGGACCGCAAGAGACCTGTGCCGGCGCTTCCACTTCCGCGAGATTCGGACGCCGATCTTCGAGACGACTGAGCTGTACCGGCGGGGGGTCGGCGAGACGACCGACATCGTGGAGAAGGAGATGTACACGTTCGAGGACCGCGGCAAGCGCAGCATGACGCTGCGTCCGGAAGGAACGGCCGGCGTCGTCCGGGCTTACGTCGAGAACAAGCTGTACGGAGAACCGGACCTGGCCAAGCTGTATTACATCGGCCCGATGTTCCGCTACGAGCGGGCGCAGGCGGGACGGTACCGCCAGTTCCACCAGTTCGGCGTGGAGGCGATCGGCTCCGCCGATCCGGCGCTGGACGCCGAAGTGATCGCGCTCGGATACGGCTTCTACAAAGAGCTCGGGCTAAGCGGCGTCACGGTCGAGATCAATTCCGTCGGCACGCCGGCGGTGCGGGCAGCGTTCCGCGCCAAGCTGCTGGACTTTCTGCTGCCGATGAAGGATAGCCTGTGCGAGGACTGCCAGTCCCGGATCGAGCGCAACCCGCTGCGCGTGCTCGATTGCAAGGTCGACCAGCACAAGTTCGCGGACGCGCCTTCCATTCTGGACAGCTTGGACGAGGAGTGCACGGCGCACTTCGCCCGCGTCCGCGAATGCCTGGACGCGATGAACATTCCGTACGCCGTCAACCCCCGCCTCGTCCGCGGACTCGACTATTACACGCACACCGCGTTCGAGTACAAGGCGCAAGGCATCGGCGCCATCGATACGGTCGGCGGCGGCGGCCGCTATAACGGTCTCGTCGCGGACATCGGCGGCGACGACCGCCCGGGCGTCGGCCTCGGCATCGGACTGGAGCGCACGCTGCTGCTGCTTGAGAGCCAAGGCGTAAAGCCGCCCGTCGGCTCTCCCGTCGACATTTACCTGATCGCGATGGGCGAGCGGGCCGAGCGGGAAGCGCCTGCCATCGTGCAGCGGCTGCGGGAAGCGGGGATCGCCGTCGAGCGCGATTACCAAGGGCGCAAGACCAAGGCGCTGTTCAAAGCGGCGGACCGGGCCGGCGCGACGTATGCGGCCATTCTCGGCGACGACGAGCTGGACAGGGGCGAGATCGCCTTGAAGAACATGGCGTCCCAGGAGCAGCGGAACGTTCCGCTGGACGGCCTGATCGAAGCTTTGCGAACATCCATAACGGAGTGAGAAAAGGGGAAATGGACCATGATGCTTAAAAACCACGACTGCGGCACGTTAACCAAACAGCACGTCGGACAGAACGTCGTCCTGAACGGATGGGTACAGGGCTGGCGCGACTTCGGCGGCATTCTGTTCATCGATCTGCGCGACCGGACCGGCATCGTCCAGGTGGTATTCAATCCGGAATTTTCCAAGGAAGCGCTGGAGATCGCCAGCCGCGCCCGCAACGAATATGTGCTGGCCGTTCAAGGGCAAGTCGTCGAGCGCGATCCCGAGACGTTCAATCCGAACCTCGCCACCGGCGAGATCGAGATCCGCGTCCAGCAGGTAGAGATCGTCAATTCGGCCAAAACGCCGCCGTTCCCGATCGAAGACGGCGTCGAAGTCGACGAGTCGCTTCGGCTGAAGTACCGCTATCTCGACCTGCGCCGTCCGGAGATGCAGCAGACGCTGCGGCTCCGTTCGAAGGCGACCAAAGTGTTCCGCGACTACTTGGACGACAATGGCTTTATCGACGTGGAGACGCCGATTCTGACGCTCAGCACGCCGGAAGGCGCCCGCGACTATCTGGTGCCGAGCCGCGTGCATCCGGGCGAATTTTTCGCCCTGCCGCAATCTCCGCAGCTGTTCAAGCAACTGCTTATGATCGGCGGCATCGAACGCTATTATCAAGTGGCCCGCTGCTTCCGCGACGAAGACTTGCGCGCCGACCGTCAGCCTGAATTCACGCAGGTGGACATCGAGACGTCGTTCCTTTCGCAAGAGCAGCTGTTGACGATGATGGAAAATCTGATGGTCAAGCTGTTCCGCGAGACGATCGGCGTGGAGGTCGAGACGCCGTTCCAGCGGCTGACGTATCACGACGCGATTCACAAGTACGGCTCCGATAAGCCGGACCTTCGCTTCGGCCTTGAGATCGAGGACGTCACCGACATCGTGAAGAACAGCGACGTCAAAGTGTTCGCTTCCGTCGCCGCGTCCGGCGGCGTCGTCAAGGCGCTCAACGCCAAAGGCTGCGCCAGCTGGAGCCGCAAGGAGCTCGACGATCTGCAGCCTTTCGCGGCCCGCTACGGCGGCAAAGGCATTGCCTGGATCACCGTCAAGGACGGCGAATGGCGCGGCCCGATCGTCAAGTTCTTCAAGCCGGAAGAGATCGCCGCGCTGACCGAGCGGCTGAACGTCGAAGAAGGCGACCTGCTCACTTTCTCGGCAGACAAGCTGAAAACGGCCGCGGACGTCATGGGCAACCTGCGCCTGAAGGTCGGACGCGAGCTCGGGCTGATCGACAACAGCCGGTTCAAGTTCCTCTGGGTGACCGACTTCCCGTTGGTCGAGTGGGACGAAGAGGCGAAGAGATACGTGGCGCTGCACCATCCGTTCACCCGTCCGCATGACGACGATCTGCACCTCTTCGACACCGATCCGGGCGCGATCCGCGCGCAAGCGTACGACATCGTGCTGAACGGCTATGAGGTCGGCGGCGGCTCGATGCGGATCTACCGCCGAGACGTGCAGGAGAAGATGTTCGCCGCGCTCGGGTTTACGATGGAGGAAGCGAAGGAAAGATTCGGCTTCTTCCTTGACGCGTTCGAATACGGCACGCCTCCTCACGGGGGAATCGCCTTCGGCCTGGACCGCCTGATCATGCTGCTGGCCGGCCGCACGAACCTGCGCGAGACGATCGCGTTCCCGAAAACGGCCAGCGCCACCGACCTGCTGACCGACGCGCCGTCCGCCGTGACCGAACGCCAGCTGGACGACCTGCATATCCGCTTGTCGGCCAAGGCGCTCGCCGCCCAAGCGAAGGCGGCCGCGCCCCAGCCTTCCGAAGAACCCGCCCCTCAGGCGTAAGCCGCCGCGGGCTTGACGCCGCACCGCCGGTCGGACCCGGGCGCGGCGTCTTTTCATCCTAACGTTAAGGAGTGAAGGTTCGATATGCTGCACCAGTTCTCGAGAACGGAACTTGCGATCGGCCCGGAAGGCTTGGCGGTTCTGAAGGGAAGCACGGTCGCCGTACTCGGCATCGGCGGCGTCGGCTCGATCGCGGCCGAGGCGCTGGCCCGATCCGGCGTCGGCCGGATCGTCATGATCGACAAGGACGTCGTGGACATCACGAACATCAACCGGCAGATCCATGCGCTGACGACGACGATCGGACAGCCCAAGGCGGACCTGATGCGCGACCGGATCAAGCTGATCAATCCCGATTGCGACGCGATCGCCATGCGCATGTTCTACACCGAGGAGACGTACGAGGAACTGTTCAAGTACGAGCTCGATTATGTGATCGACGCTTCCGATACGATCTCCTACAAGATTCACCTGATCAAGGAATGCCTGAAACGAGGCATTCCGATCATCTCCAGCATGGGGGCGGCGAACAAGACCGACCCGTCGCGCTTCGAAGTCGCCGACATTTCGAAGACGAGCGTCGATCCGATCGCCCGGGTCGTTCGCCAGAAGCTCCGCAAGGAAGGGATCAAGAAGGGCGTCAAGGTCGTCTTCTCCAAAGAAGAGCCGCTCAAGCCGCTGGAGGACGTCACCCAGCGCATCGTTCCCGATACCGCTCCCAAGGAGATCCGCAAGGCGCAGCAGCCGCCTTCGAGCAACGCTTTCGTGCCGCCGGTGGCCGGGCTGATCATGGTCAGCGTGGTGTTCCGCGAGCTGCTGGAGAAGGGCAAAACGAATACGTAAGAGAGGCCCGAGGGTGCAATTTGCCCTTCGGCCTTTTTCGTTTCAGTCGCGTCCGGCCCGGCGTACGCCGCATTCCGCCTCTTTTTGCGGACGAACAACGCTTGTCTCTGTCGGGGGGCGGCATGTCCGCATAATAATGTAACATCTCTACTTGAAGGAGGTGTTCGCAATGAGGAACGCTTGGAGAAACGGCTGTGAATGGACAGGCCATCGTTCCGGTCATCGTTCCGGAGGCCATTCCGGCGGTCGTTCCGGTGGCCGTTCCAAGGGCCATTCCGGAGGACGTTCCGGAGGACATTCCAAGGGACATTCCAAGGGCCATTCCGGAGGACGTTCCGGCGGCCGCTCCGGCTGGACGGAAGAATGACAGTTGCCGGCTTGATGCCGCTTCGGCCTGCTCCGGAGCGGCTTTTTCTTGGTTTGGCGACCGACTAGACGAATGCCGTTTCCGCATTTGACCGGTGCTCATAGGCTATCAGGAACGAAAAGGCCTGCCCGGGGAAAGGCGGAGACGTCATGGCATTGCCGATCAGAAGCTTGCACTTAGGGGAAAACGAGAATTACGAGCTCGAACGGAATCTGTGGAACGACCGCTTCATTGCGGCGACGATGCGGGTGAACGGCCAATCCTCGAAAGTGCTGGTGCGATATCGGGGCGGGCATACCCGCACGTATCCGAAGCGCTCGTACGAAGTCGTTCGCCAGGGCCGAGTCTATCATTACAACGCCGAGTTCGACGATCCGTCGATGATCCGCAATGCGCTTTCCTTCCGCTTTTTCGAATGGCTGAAAGTGCCGAGCCCGCGTACCCGGCACGTGCTGCTGTACCGCAACGGGGAACCGCTCGGCGTATACTTGGAGATCGAGGGCGTGGAGCGGCACTTTTTTCGCAAGAGGGGGATCGGGTACGCCTCTTTGTTCTATGCGGTCAATAACGACGCCAATTTCGAGCTTCGCGCCTCGGACAGCCTGCACCACAAAAGCTCGTTGCTGTCGGGGTATGAGCATAAGGCGGGCGGATATGAGGAGAGAGCCCGTCTGATGTCTTTTATTAAGGGCATTCACGAACATAACGGATCCAAGGCGGCCTCGTTCCTCAAATGCCGGTTGGACACGGATAACTATTTGCGATGGCTGGCCGGGGCGGTGCTTACGGGCAACTACGACGGCTTCGAGCAGAACTATGCCTTGTACCGCCATCGGAAATCGGGCAAATTCCGCATCATTCCGTGGGATTACGAAGGAACCTGGGGGCGGAACTGCTACGGCAACGTCGTCTCCAGCGGGCTGGTGGACGTCAAAGGCTATAACGCGCTGTCCGCCAAGCTGCTCGAACAGCCGGCGTTCCGGGCGCGCTACAAGACGATTCTGGCGGAGGCGCTTCGCGGCCCCTTTACCGAACGAAGGCTGATGCCTGTCGTTCGCCGTATGATGGGAGAGCTGTCCCCGCATATTCGGAAAGATACGATGCAGAGATGGGAGTTCTCCGAATTCCGAGGCGAAGAAGAACGAATCCGCACATACATCCGCGAGCGAAGGAAGCTGATCGCCGCCGCGATTCGGAAATGGTAAATTTGGCTCCCGTTCTGCTATGATGGTAGATAGAAAGGCGGGAGAACGATGGATCTATTCAGCTACCAGACCGAGGCGGAACCGAGAAGGCGGCTGCTGGCCGACCGAATGAGACCCGAGACGCTGGAGGAATATATCGGACAGGAGCATATCGTCGGTCCGGGCAAGCTGCTGCGGCGGGCGATCGAAGGGGACGCCGTGACGTCCATCGTGCTCTTCGGTCCGCCCGGCTGCGGCAAGACGACGCTGGCTCATATTATCTCGAAGCAGACGGAAGGCGAGTTCGTTCGGCTGAATGCGGTGGAAGCATCCGTCAAGGACGTTCGGGAAGTCATCGAGCAGGCGGAAAACAACAAAAACATGTACGGTCGCAAAACGATCCTTTTTCTCGACGAGGTGCATCGCTTTAACAGCGCTCGGCAGGACGCCTTGCTGCCGGCGGTCGAGAAAGGCGTCATCGTCTTCATCGGGGCGACGACGGAAAATCCGTACCATTCGATCAACGGCGCCTTGCTGTCGCGTTCGACGCTGTTCCGGTTGCAGCCGCTGACGAAGGAGCATTCGCTGCTCGCGATGCGGCGGGCGCTCGCGGATCCGGTCAAAGGGCTTGGTTTTATGAAGCTGAAGGTTGACGAGGATGCGCTGGAGCATCTCGCGTCCATGGCGAACGGGGACATTCGCCGGGCGCTGACCGCGCTTGAACTGGCCGCCGTCACGACGCCTTCGGAGCCGGACGGTTCGGTGCGGATCACGGTGGAGATCGCCGAGGAATCCATCCGCCAGCCGTCCGTTCAAGCCGACGAGTCGACGCAGTATGACGTGCTGTCCGCCTTCCATAAGAGCGTTCGCGGGTCCAGCGACGCGGCGCTGTTCTGGTTCCTGTACGCGGTGGAGAAGCTGGGGATGGATCCGATGGTGTTCATCCGCCGTCTGACCGTCGCTTGCAGCGAAGATATCGGACTGGCCAACCCCCAGGCGATGGTGCAGGCGGTCAGCGCGATGGAAGCGTACCACCGGATCGGCTGGCCGGAGGCAAAATACATCATTGCCCAAGCGATTTTGTTCGCGGTGGAAAGCCCGAAGTCCAACTCCATTGCCGTGACGATCGGCCGTATGATGGAGACGATGGACGGGCTGAAATCGGCGGAGGTGCCGATTCATCTGCGGGACGCCCATTACAGCGGCGCGAAGAAGCTCGGCCACGTCGGCTACCTTTATCCTCACGACTATCCGGGCCATTACGTGGACCAGCAATATTTGCCCGACGCCATCCGGGATCAGGTGTTTTTCGAAGCGTCCGAACAAGGGATGGAGGATAAGATGAGGCAAAATCAAGAGCGTCGCCGGTCGAAGGGGAAGCGATAACGGCTTTCGGCCGCTTTGCCGGATTCCGGATTGACAAAGCGGCGATGGCCCGACATAATATTTATATGAGCATATGATCATATATGGACACAATAAACGTACTTTTTACGGTTAGACGTAGCGGAAAGGAGGCCCGGCGAATGAGCGAAGCGAACGAAACCCGGGACCAAGCCACCGATCGCGGTCATGATTGCGGCCATGATCACGGGCATGAAAGCGATCGGGGGCATTCCCATCCCTACGGGACCGACGGCGGGCATCGGCACGGACATCATCAAGAGCACGGCCATCCTCACGGTCACCATCACCATGGACACGCCCATTTCGATCCTTCGGGCAACCGCAAGGGGCTTGCGATCGCCCTGACGCTGACGTCCGTCATCCTGGTGCTGGAATTCGTAGGCGGGCTGCTTACGAACAGTCTGGCGCTGCTGTCCGACTCCGGCCATATGCTGAGCGACGTCAGCGCGCTTCTGCTCAGCCTGCTTGCGGCTCATTACGCTTCGCGGCCCGCGACGTTGCGCAAGAGCTACGGCTATCACCGCTTCGAGATCTTGGCCGCGCTGCTGAACGGAGTCGCCTTGTTCGCCATCGCGGGCTGGATCGTCTGGGAGGCGATCGGCCGGCTGGCGTCCCCCTCGGAGGTCGAAGGATTGCCGATGATGATCATTGCTTTCATCGGGCTGGCCGCCAATCTGGGGAGCGCTTGGGCGCTCATGCGGAAAGGGGACGTTCACGGCAACGTCAATCTCAGAAGCGCCTACCTTCACGTGCTGAGCGACGCGCTCGGCTCCGTCGGCGCGCTCCTGGCCGGCTTGTTCATTTATTTGCTGGACTGGACGATTCTCGATCCCGTCATTTCCGTCATTGTCTCCGTTCTTATTCTGCGCAGCGCATGGGGCGTCATCCGCCATACGCTGCACGTTCTGATGGAGGGGACGCCGGACGGCGTCGATCCGGGCGAGATCAAAGGCGCATTGGAGAGGCTGGCCGGCGTGCTGGACGTGCACGATTTGCACGTATGGACGATCACGTCCGGTCTGAATTCCTTAAGCTGCCATTTGCTCGCGGACGGTCGTTCGGACGGCCAGGAGCTGCTGAAGAGCGCGATCCGGCTGCTGGAAGATCGCTTCGGCATTTCCCACGCCACCATCCAGATCGAACATTCCGTGGATTGCCATCGTCCGCTGAAAGTTTGATGCGGCGGGCGAAGGACTCGCTTCTATCGGTTAGAGAGTCCTTATGAGCGGGTATGAGAGGATATGAGCCGATGGAACGGGAAAAAACGGCCGGGGACGCGATCCCAGCGGATTCATGATCGGCGTCGCGTCCGTTTTCGCGGCGAATCGGCGTTTGACGTTCCAAGGCTGGATCGACTAAGCTAAAATAAAGCGAAAACTCGATGGATTTCCATTTTTTATCTTTTCTTTCCTAAAGGAGGTGTACCTATCCTCTTGCCGAGGGTAGGGGGCGTTTGGACAGTGACCCTTTTCCGCTAGCGGTGGACTTGGTCTTAATCGTCTTATTGGTGTTTCTGAACGGCTTTTTCGTCTCGATTGAATTCGCCATGGTCAAAGTGCGCGGAACGCGCATCGACACGCTCGTGCAGGAAGGGAACAAGCGGGCCCGGTTCGCTTCGCACTTGACCGGACATCTCGACGCCTATCTTTCGGCCTGCCAGCTCGGCATCACGCTCGCCTCGCTCGGACTCGGCTGGATCGGCGAACCGGCGATCGCCAGGGCGATCGAGCCGCTGTTCCACTCGCTCGGCCTTTCGGCCGGCTGGGTTCACCCGGTCAGCTTCGTGATCGGCTTCACCCTGATTACGATCATTCATATCGTGCTCGGGGAGCTCGCTCCGAAGACGCTGGCGATCCGGCAAGCCGAGACGGTTACGCTGTGGGCGGCCATGCCGCTCATCGCATTCCGCAAGGTCATGAGCCCGTTTATTTGGCTCTTGAACGGAATGGCGAACGGCTTGCTGAAGGTGGCGGGCATCGAGCCTGCGGACGAGATCTCGTCGGCCCATACGGAAGACGAGATTCGGATTCTGATGAAAGAGAGCCACAAAAGCGGACTCATCGATAACACGGAACTGACGCTCGTGGACAACATCTTCGACTTTGCCGACACGAACGCGCGCGAGATTATGATTCCGCGGACGGAGATGAGCTGCCTTTACGCCAACCAGTCGTTCGCGGCGAACAAGGAGATCGCGCTCGGCGGCATGCATACCCGTTATCCGGTATGCGAGACCGACAAGGACAACATTATCGGCTTCGTCCATATCCGGGATATTCTCAAAGCGACGGACGATTCCGTCCAGGACATCCGCAAGCTGATCCGGCCGATCACGACGGTGCCGGAGAGCATGCCGATCAGCTCTCTGCTGAAGCTGATGCAGAAGAACAAATCGCAGATCGCGATTCTGATCGACGAGTATGGCGGCACGTCCGGTCTCGTGACGCTTGAGGATATCATGGAGGAGATCGTCGGCGAGATTCAGGACGAATTCGACGAAGAGCGTCCCGATCTGGAGAAGAAGGACGACGATACGTACTCCATCAACGGTCTGATGCTGATCGAGGAAGTGAACAGCTTCTTCGGCCTCGACATTTCGACGGAAGATTACGACACGATCGGCGGCTGGATGTACTCGCAGATCGAGATCCCGCCGAAGCGGGCCCAGGCGGTCGAGATCGAGGATGGATTCCGCTTCGTGATCGAGGAGACCGACCATCTCCGAATCTCCCGCATTCAGGTCATCCGCGAGGAGAACAAGACGTGGGAAGAGCCTCAGGCGGAGACCGGCTGAGAGTCAGAATCATAAGAAGTCGCCAAGAAACGCCTTCTTTTGCATAAGGTCGAAAGAAATCGGAGGGTGTCCCAAAAGGTTATGAAAATGACCTTTTGGGACACCCTTTTTTGCTCTGCCTATTTGCCTTTTCTTCGAAATCCCCTTCCCTCAGGCCCGGCCGCAACCTGGGCGTGCTTACTTAGATAGGGACGTTTCTGCAATAGGCGGATGTTCAAGCGAGCGGCGGGGCAGCCGGCGTGCGAGACATGGAGACGGGTGAGGCGATATTCCTGAGCGAAAGGGATTTTGACGGAAAGTGCCGAATGATCGGGGCCGACCACGGCCACCGCGACAGGGTCAACCCCTTTGGCGCCGAAAGTGAGCGGCGAGGAAGCCGACTGCCGCGGCCAGCGCGAACGCCGAGCCGATGCGGTATACGACGCTCAGGCCGAACGCGTCGTAAAGCGCGCCGCCGGCCGTACCGGCGATCAGTCCCGCGAGCCCGGTCCACACCATGCCGAACAGCGCCTGGCCGGAGGAGCGGAATTCGTCGGGAACGATCGCTTGCAGGTAGCGCAGCGCCGTAATGTAGTAGATGGCGAACGTGACGCAGTGCATGAGCTGGAGCAGCACGAAGGCGACCGGCTCGCTGGCGATGCTGAGCAGGAACAGCCGGATCATGTACATGATGCTGGCGACGGCCAGCAAGGGCAGCTCTCGAAAGCGGTGGCCGTACTTGGCGAGCAGGAAAAACATCGGAATTTCGCTCACCGACGAAGCGAGCGAGGCGGCGCCGATCATCGAGCTGCTTGCGCCATGTTCGCGCATGGCGATGGCGAGGAAGCTTTCGTTCATCCGGTGGGCCACCGATACGAGTATCACGAGGCCAAAGAAGTAGACGGTTTCCTTCCGCTTCAGAATCGACCATAACCCGCCCAGTTCGAACTTTCTCATCGTGGCTTGGAAATTGCCGAGCGCCAGCGACAGGACAAGAGACCCCGCGACGGTCAGGAGCGCGAGGATCATCGTCCAATCCGAACCGGTCGCTTTGAGGAGGAAGCCGAACCCCAGCGCGCCCACGGCGTACCCGAGCGAGCCGAACATCCGGATCGAAGGGAACGAGCGTTTCATCCGGTCGGCGGCGAGCAGCGAGACGCTGTCCATCATCGAATTGACGGGAGTTTGGAAAAAGTAGAATACGCCCATGAACAACGCGATCGCGGTAAACTGCCGCTGGGGCAGCAAGAGGCCGAGCGCGATCAATTGGCCGAGGAAAATCATCGTCAGCACGCGGTTTAGCGCTTTGGTCTTGTCGGCGGCGTAGCCGGCCAGAAGGTTGGAGAAGATGGACAGCATCGGACCGATGGAGTAAACCGCGCCGATCTGCAGCTTCGTAAATCCGATATCGTCGAAGTAAAGCGGGAAAAAGGTGACGACGAGCACCATCGTGGAATAATTCATGAAATGGAGGCTGCGGAGCACTCCGAGCTGAGCCGGATTCGACTGCCATTTTCCCATATGCGCGTTTCTCCTGTTCGTAAGTCCCTAAGCCCGTTAGGCATACCCGAGTATTATAGCAGGTTCGGCGGGCTTCGGGGCCGTTTTCAACACTTTTTCACTGGATTTAGCTTAGTTGAAATGATAAATTAGAGAATGATGTATGAAGCAGGGGCTGAACATGGGAGAATGGAGTAACAAGCGGAACTGGGCGGAACGCCAGTTTGCGACGGATGCCCGTCTGGGGATCGCCCTTCCCCGGTTTACGCTGCCATGGGAGGCGATGTCTCCGGAGGAGCAGGCTGCCGTCCTGGAGCGATGGGAGACGATCCGCGGCCGGATTCCGGACCGGGTGATCGGCTTCGAGGCGGAAATCCGCCGATTGCAGGACGGGTTGTTCGAGGAGGAGAGCTTCGAACGGTCCTGCCGCCTGAATTCGGAGATCGCCGAGCTGGCGAGCCGAATCAACGACCTTAACATCTGGTATCGTACCGAACAAGATTTCGAAGAAGAGACTCGGAGGCATGCCTAGAGCTCTCAAGCGTTGCTGGAGGTACCGTTTTGACAGAAGATCGTTTGCTGGCCGGCCGTTCTCCTCGCGGACCGGTCGCCTTGATGGTTCGCGTGTACAAATACATCCTGCCCGATGTGAAGACGGAACTCGGCGCTTGGCGCCGCCGGGCGGAAGCGATTCCCGACCCCGAGCTGAGGAGGCAGGCGCTGGACAGCATGACGGCCAAGGAGTTCCATTGCCAGGGCGGCGCGGTTTATGCGGCCGCCAATTTGGAGAGCCGCCGGGTGCTGATTCCGTTCATCGTCGCTCTGCAGACGATCAGCGACTACCTGGACAATTTGTGCGATCGCAGCACTTCCCTCGACCCGGACGATTTCCGTCTGCTTCATCGCAGCATGCTCGATGCCGTCACGCCCGGAGCGTCTCTATGCAACTATTACGCGCTCAGGAACGAGCAGGATGACGGCGGTTATTTGCACGCGCTCGTTCGACGCTGCCAATCGTGCGCCGAAGCGCTGCCCTCGTACGGGCAAGTTAAGGAAGGCGTTCGGCGCCTCGTCTCTTTGTATGGGGATTTGCAAGTGTACAAGCATATCGCGCGGGACCAGCGCGAGCCGAAGCTGCTCGCCTGGTGGGAACGTCATTCCGCCGACTATCCCGAGCTCAAATGGAACGAATTCGCGGCCGCCACCGGTTCGACGCTCGGCATGTTCATGCTGTTTGTGGCGGCTAGCGACGAGACGCTTCGGCCCGAAGAGGGCGAAGCGATCATGCGAAGCTATTTTCCCGCGATCAACGGCCTGCACATTCTGCTCGATTATCTGATCGACCAGGCGGAGGACGAAGTGGGCGGAGACTTGAACTTCTGCAGCTATTACGACAGCCAGGAAGAGCTGGAAGAGAGATTGCAGAGAATGGTGCGCTCGGCTCGGAAATCGGCCGACGAGCTGCCGTTTTCCCGCTTTCACCGCATGATCGTCGAAGGGCTGGTCGCGCTTTACCTGTCGGATCCCAAAGTCAGGGGGCAGCAGAACGTGCGCAGGGCGGCCCGGCTGCTGATGAAGGGAAGTCCTTGGACGAGGGTGTTCTTCTGGTTTAACAGCCATTTCATACGCAAAGCGATGTAAGGGGCGCGGGCTTTGAAGCCGCTGGCAGCCGCGCCGAGAATTTGAAGGAGGAACTGGAATGAGCGCAGTAAAAAAGATTGCCGTGCTGACGAGCGGCGGAGACTCGCAAGGAATGAACGCCGCGGTTCGCGCGGTCGTGCGGAGCGCGCTTTATCGCGGACTGGAAGTGTTCGGAGTGCAACGGGGTTATCAAGGGCTGCTCAACGAAGATTTGCGCCCGATGGACCTTCGCAGCGTCGGCGATATTATCCAGCGGGGCGGCACGATTCTGCAAACGGCCCGCTGTAAAGAATTTTTGACTCCCGAAGGCCAGGAGCGCGGAGCCGAGGTGCTGCGCAAAAACGGCATCGACGGCCTCGTCGTCATCGGAGGAGACGGCTCGTACCAGGGAGCCAATAAGCTGAGCAAGCTGGGAATCAAAACGATGGGTCTGCCCGGAACGATCGATAACGATATTCCGTTTACCGATTTTACGATCGGGTTCGACACGGCGGTCAGCATCGTGGTGGACGCGATCAACAAGCTGCGCGACACGATGACTTCGCACGAGCGTTCGTCCGTCGTGGAAGTCATGGGCCGCCATTGCGGCGATATTGCGCTTTATGCGGGCCTGGCGAGCGGCGCAGAGTCGATTCTCGTGCCGGAAGTGCCGTTCGACATCCGCGAAATCTCGCAGCGCATGAAGGAGAATTTCCAGAACGGCAAGCGCCACAGTATCGTCATCGTAGCCGAAGGCGCAGGCAGCGGCGAGAACATCGCCAAGGAGATGACCGAGCATAGCGGCATCGAGCCGCGCGTGACGGTGCTCGGCCATATCCAGCGCGGCGGCACGCCGACGCACAACGACCGGATTCTGGCCAGCCGTCTGGGCGACTTCGCGGTCCAGAAGCTGACCGAAGGGGATTCCGGCAAAGCTTGCGGCATCATCAAAGGCGAGCCGGTGACGACCGATATCGACAAAGTCGTCTCGACGAAAAAAGACTTTGACCTGAATTTATACAATCTGGCCATTCGTCTAGCGCAGTAATGCGCCGCACTTGTCTCGCGGTTTTCCCTGGAATAAAGAAACTGCGCCGCCGCGTTCGCGCGACCGGCGCAGCTTTTTTGTTGGGGATCAGCGCTTTCGCAACTAATAATGGGCTTCCGGCGTGTACTTGTTCCCGGCGTTCCACAGCAGGAATTCGTTCACGCCGGATTCCTTCAGCGCCTTGATCTGGGCGTCCACTTCGGCGGCTCCGTACGGAATATAATGGCTTTTGCCGAGCCAGCTGGCGGTAAAATCCTGGATCCACGGGCGGATGATCGGCTGCTTGCCGCCGAGCGGATCGAGCTTTTTGCGGGTGTCGGCCATTGCCCCTTTGATCGTCGCGTACGGTGCCTTGTCCGGATCTTTCTGACCGAACCAGCCGGCGCCGTAATGGCTCGGATAGATCATCGGGCTGATGACGTTGACGCCGTTCGAGATCTTGACGAAGTCCTGGCCGATTCCTTCGGCGGCCGGAACGGAGGCGGCATAGCCGAAGATGTCGACCGACACCCGCACCCCGAGCGGCGCGAGCCGCTGCTTGGCGTACTTGACGAAATCGGATACGATGTCGACCCTGCTCTCGTCCGTCTTCGTAAATTTCAAGCTGTCGGCTTTTTTCTCGAATCCTTCCGGGAACCGGACGTAATCGAACTGGATCTCCTTGAAGCCGAGCCGGGCCGCCTCCTTGGCAATAGCGACGTTGTAATCCCATACTTCCTTGCGGTAAGGGTTGACGAAGCTGTCCCCATTGCCGTTCTGCCATACGGCGCCGCTGCCGGTGACGTACGACAGCTCCGGATGATTCTTGGCCAGCACGGTATCCTTGAACACGACGATCCGGGCGATCGGATAGATCTGATGCGCTTTCAACGTGTTCAGCAGCTTGCCGATGTCGGGAATGAACGATTTGGGAGTTCCCATCTTCGTCAGTTCCGGATTGTCCGTCTTGTACGTGATGTACCCGTTGTCGTCCTTGATGTCGATGACCATGGCGTTCAGGCCGGTCTTGTCCACCAGGCCGAGCAGAGAGGACAGGCGCGAACCGCCGGCGCTGTATGCCGTTACGTAAATTCCTTTGACCTTGGGTGCGTCCGGCTGCGGATCGCCCGGGTCGCCGGACTCCGCAGGGCTAGCTGCGCCGCCGGATTGCCCCTTCTGCGAAGCCTGCAAGGCGGCATGCCAGACATTGCCGAGCAGCGAGGACTTGGCCTGGTCATGCCCGACTTGCCCGGCTTGCCCGGCTACTGCGGCGTGAAGCAGCCAAAACAATGTCAAAAAAACGTTCACGATACCCTCTCCCGAAGCTTTTTCACCCAATTATAAACGGGTTCGGGAAGAGGAGACACAGGTATTTTGGAGGATTTTGCGCGAATTCGGCGAAAAAAGGGGAATTATGCATCTCAGGAAGAACGGCGTCCCCGGAACAGTCCGATAACGTCGACCGTCTGTACGATATTGACGAACGCTTTCGGGTCGAGCCCCCGCACCAGCTTACGCAGTTCCGCGAGCTCGTAGCGGGTCGTGACGGTCATCAGCATGTCCCTTTCTTCGCGGGTAAAAGCGCCCCGGGTTTTGAGAATTGTCACTCCTCGTGGTATGGTAAGAAGGCGGGCAGCCAATTCGTCCGTCCGATTGGTGACAATAAAGGCGGTCACTTTGCGGTGTGGCGTATGAACGGCGTCAATTACTCTTCCCGTCACGAAGATCGACAGCATAGAATAAAGGGCGGTATCCCAATTGCGGTTGTAGAAAAACAGGGCGATCAGGACGACCGCGTTCAGGATGAAGATCAGGACGCCCACGGGCAAGTCGCGGTAGCGGGAAATAATCGAGGCGACGACGTCGAAGCCCCCCGACGAACCGCCGTACCGCAGCGCGACAGCCGTCCCGGCTCCGACCAATACGCCGCCGAAGACGGAGGACAGGAGCGGCTCGTCGGTGAGCCGGTTCGCCGGAATCCACTGCATGAAGGCAGAAGTGAAGACGACGCAAGCCAGGCTGTAAAGGACGAACCGTCTCCCCAGGACGAACATTCCCCAAGCCAGTACGGGGATGTTCAGAATCAGGTACAGCCAGCCGATATTCCAGCCGGTCACGTAACCGATCAGGATGGAGACGCCGGACAGACCGCCGCTCAGCAGCCCCTCGGGGATGATGAACAGTTCGAACCCGCCGGCGATACTGGCCGAACAGACGGCCATCAAGCCCAGATGCAGCAGGATGGTGCTCCGATCACGCAAGACGGCAGCCCTCCTTATCCGAATTTGGCATTTAGGGTACCCTATGGCGGCGGCCGTATGTAAGGGAGAGCCTTAATGCGCGGAGGCTAGCCATCGGCTTGCGCGGAACAAGCTGCAAGAGGAACGGTCTCCGGGCGGAATCCGTCCTGGCGGTTGTGAAAATGACTGGAGTTTCCAATGCGGTTTGTGTTATAATAGACTGTATATTTTTTTGGGAAGCCGTTTAACCGAAGGCCCAATACAGAAGGAGTTTGAAAACAATTTGAGCACATTCTCAGAATTCGGTTTGGAGTCCGACGTACTTCAAGCCATTACGGAACTGGGTTACGAAGAGCCCACCCCCATTCAATCCCATGCGATTCCCGTCGCGATGAGCGGTAAAGATATGATCGGTCAGGCCCAGACAGGAACCGGCAAGACAGCCGCATTCGGCATTCCGCTTATCAGCAAGATTTCCGTATCCGAAGACCGCATCGTCACTTTGATCATGACGCCGACGCGCGAGCTCGCCATTCAAGTCGCCGAAGAGATCGAGAAGCTCGGACGCTTCAAAGGAATCCGATCTCTGCCGATCTACGGCGGTCAAGATATCGGCCGTCAAATTCGCGGCCTCCGCCGCAAGCCGCAGATCATTATCGGAACGCCGGGCAGATTGCTCGACCACATCAACCGCAAGACGATCCGCCTCGACGACGTTCAGACCGTCGTGCTGGACGAAGCGGACGAAATGCTCGACATGGGCTTCATGGACGATATCCAGACGATTCTCGGACTCGTTCCGGAAGAGCGGCAGACGCTGCTGTTCTCGGCGACGATGCCGCCGAACATCCAGCGGCTGGCCCAGCAGTTCCTGAAGAATCCGGAGCACATCTCCATGATTCCGAAGACGCAAACGACCAATGCCAACATTCAGCAATTCTACATCGAGGTTCAAGAACGGATGAAGTTCGACGGCCTGTGCCGTCTGCTTGATATGGAGCCGCCGGAACTGGCGATCATCTTCGGCCGGACGAAGCGCCGCGTCGCGGAGCTGTCCGAGGCGCTGATGAAGCGGGGCTACGCCGCCGACGGTCTGCACGGCGATCTGTCGCAGAACCAGCGCGACGCCGTCATGCGCAAGTTCCGCGACGGCAGCATCGACGTTCTCGTCGCCACCGACGTGGCCGCCCGCGGTCTCGACATTTCCGGCGTCACCCACGTCATCAATTTCGATCTGCCGCAGGATCCGGAGAGCTACGTGCACCGGATCGGCCGGACCGGACGCGCCGGCAAGGAAGGGACGTCCTGGACGTTCGTTACGCCGCGCGAGATCGACCATCTGCACTTCATCGAGAAGGTGACTCGCCACCGCATCTCGAAGAAGCCGCTGCCGACGATGGCGGAAGCGATGGAAGGCAAGCAGCGCGTGGTGGCCGAACGGATCATCGACGCCGTCGGCAACGAAGACGAGTCCGCCCAATTCAAATGGGTGGCGGCACAACTGTTGGAGCAGTACGATTCGGTTCAACTGCTGTCCGCGGCTATGAAGCTGCTCACGGGCGACAAGAAGGACGTCGACGTCGAGCTGACGCCGGAAGATCCGATTCGCTCGAAGAAGCGCAAGTTCGACGGTCGCGGCGGCAGCGGCGGCTATGGCGGCCGGCGGGGCGGTTACGGCAGCGGAGGCGGCCAAGGCCGTGGCGGTTACGGCGGCCAAGGACGCAGCGGCAGCTACGGCGGCAGCGGTAGCGGCGGCAGCGGCGGCGGCGGATACCGCAAGCCTTATCAAGGCGGCTCCAGCCGTCGCGACGACGGCTATCGGGGCGGCGACGGCTACCGCAGCGGCGACGGTTATCGCGGAAGCTCGTCCCGCGGCGGCTCCGGCCGCGGCGAACGGCGCGACGACTCTCGCGGCACTCGCTCGCACAACGAAGATTACGTCAACATTTAACAGCCACTAACGACGTCACCTAGGAGGAATCCGTCATGGAAATGCGGGGCATGATGGGCGGTTTCTACAAAATCTCCGAATGGATCATGCGGCTGGCCGTCACCAACGTTCTATGGGTGATCTGTTCCATACCGGTCTGGTTTCTGGCTTTGCTGCTGCTCCATTCGACGACGACGAATGAATTCGTACAAACATTCATTCTGATCGCCATCCTGTCCCCGTTTACCTTGTTCCCGGCGACCTCGGCCATGTTCTCGGTCGCCCGGAAGTGGGTAATGGGCGATACGGACGCGCCGCTGCTGAAGACGTTCTTCCGCAGCTACAAGCAGAATTACTTGCAGGCGATGATCGGCGGGTTGTTGTATGCGGTTTTATTCGCCGTTCTCATTATCGATTACCGCGTCTACCTGAAGAACATGCCGGGCTTCGGCGTGCTCGCGATTCTGTTTCTGGCGCTCATGCTGCTGCTGTTCATCTCGATGTTCCAATTTTTCTCGATGCTGTCTCATTTCCACATGAAGACGTTCCAGCTGATCAAGAATGCGGTTATTCTGACGATCGGCCGGCCGCTTCGTTCCTTATCGACGGCGATCGTGAGCGCTTTCGTCCTGTACATCAGCTTGTTCAAGTTCACCTTCCTCATTCCGTTCTTTATGGGAAGCATTATCGCAGTCGTCGCGTTTTTCAACTTTTACCAGACGATTCAGAAGATGCAGGCCAAGGCCGGCAATGAAGAGGACGAGCTGCCCATCGAGGATTCTCCGATGCGCGATGACGAAGAAAAGAACGGCCGCGGCGATTGATCGCCGCGGCTTTACTTTTGCCGTCGACCGTCCTATAATGGTTTTACCTCCTGCGATGTTCGTGACGACGATAATTGTTTTGAACCAATGCTGTTTCTACGGGAGACCTACATCGCTTGGCCGCTGACATGCCCGCGAAACGGGACGCCAATAAGCCAAGCTGCGGACACCCACCTGCGAGAGCGGGTTCAGAAACTTGCGCGTCGAACGGCATAGGCGGGTTTTTTTCTGTGCATACGCTTTTATCCCCGGGACAAGCGTGGTATGATAGTTTGTAGCGCATTGGCACCCGGAGGGAGAGAGTGTATTTTGCTTAAGCGAATGCTCATCGGATTATTTCGAAGTCAGGAACATACGGGGGACAAGGCGAAGGATCCCAAACTAAAGTCCCACTATTACCGACTGTCGAAGGATCGGGCCTGGGAAGAGGTCGGATCGGTTCTGAAGAAGATGCAAGGCTATCGCGTGCTCCACGAAGTGCCGACGATCGGGGAGATCGTCATGGAGAAACGCTCGATGGCGGGACGGACGATGGACATCACGGTGCAGATCGTGGGAACGGGTCCCGGTTCGTCCGCGGTCGACATCTATTCCGCATCGCGGGGCTCACTCGGGGACTTGGGCGCCAATTATCGGGTCATTCAAGAAATTTATGCCGTGCTCGACCGGAAGCTTTCTGCCTACAGAGTGTAACGGCCATGCAAACATAGAAAGCGAGGAAGGCCTTCGCCTTTCCTCGCTTTCGTTGCGTAGAGGGGCTCCCCACAAAAGGAATCGAAATCCGCTGCAGAGCTTCGCGTCACTTTTGGGAATTGATTTTCGGGGGCTCCCCCAAAAGTATTCGGATTCGGCTGCAGAGCTTGGCGTCACTTTTGGGAATTGATTTTCGGGGGCTCCCCCAAAAGTATTCGGATTCGGCTGCAGAGCTTCACGTCACTTTTGGGGGATTATTTTATATCAGAGCTTTTACGGCGGCGATGGCGGCGTCGTAGTCCGGATGCTCCGTCATTTCTTTAAGCACTTCGACATACGTGATCTTGTCGTTCGCGTCAAGCACGAAGATGGAGCGCATATCGAGTTGGAACTCTTTGATCAGTACGCCGTATGATTTACCGAAGCTGTTGTCCTTGTAATCGGACAGCATGACGACGTTCTCGACGCCGGCGGCGCCGCACCAGCGGGCCTGTGCGAACGGAAGATCCGCGCTGACCGTCAGAATAACGACGCCTTCTCCCAGCTTGCCTGCCTCTTCGTTGAAGCGGCGGGTTTGCATGTCGCAGACGCCCGTGTCGATGGACGGGACGACGCTGATCAGCTTCACTTTGCCGGCGTAATCTTGCAGCGTTGACGTTTCAAGCAGGTTCTTCTGCAGCTGGAAAGCGGGAGCCTGGTCGCCGGCCTTCAGTTCGGGGCCGATCAACGTAAGGGGATTGCCCTTAAAAGTAGCGACGTTCGTGCGTTCTTGGCTCATGATTCGGAGAACCTCCTTCAAGGTTTGGTTTAACGCATTTATTATAAGCGTTGGGAATTGCGGTTGTCCAATATCCGGAAAACGGGCATCCGCCGCTAAGGGAAGGAAGTGGGCCGTTTGATCTTTTTGCGATATGAGAGCGGGCGGGAGTATGTGCGCCTGTACCCGGTCAATACGATCATCCTGCTGGCATGCATCGCGATGTTCGCGATCGAGCTTATCATCGGGGGAGTAAACGGCGCATTCGGAACGGACAATTTGCTGAAGCTAGGAGCCATCACGAACGTGCCGGAATATTCCGGCTTCTGGCGCTACGTTGCCGCGTTGTTTTTGCATGGCGGGTGGAGCCACCTGCTGTTCAACCTTTTCGCCTTGTTCGTGTTCGCGCCGCCGCTCGAGAAGATATTCGGGTCCTGGCGATATGCCGCGTTCTACCTCCTAGCCGGCGTTCTCGGCAATCTGGCGGCCGTTTGGCTGGCGTCGGGCCCTTGGATGGGGGTCGGCGCTTCTACGGCCATATACAGCGTTTACGGGGCCTATCTGTACATCTGCCTGTTCCAGCGCGATCTGCTGGATTCGGGTTCGCGCACGACGGTCTACGGCATTCTGATCACGGGACTGATCTATTCGTTCCTCGTGCCGCATATCGGCTATTGGGCCCATATCGGGGGATTGGCCGCCGGCTTCGTTCTTTATCGGTTGCTCGGCAAACCGCTAGGCCGCGCGTAAGAGGCAAGGCGGCAATACGGAAAGGAGTCGGAATGTAAGTTGGAGCTACGGCAATTGCAATATTTCGTTCACGTGGCCAGAATGCAGCACGTGACCAAGGCTGCGGAGGAACTGCATGTGGCGCAATCGGCGGTCAGCCGCCAGATTCACCGGCTGGAAGAGGAGCTTGGCGTCAGCCTGTTCATGCAGAAAGGGCGGAACGTCCAGCTGACGCCGGTCGGCCAGCTGTTCCTGAGACGCGTCGAGAGCATCATGCAGGATTTGGACCGGGCGGTGGATGAGATTCACGAATTTTTCGACCCTGAGCTCGGCGAGATTCGGCTCGGTTTTCCCCATAGCCTGGGCATTCACCTGATTCCGCAAGTAATCGCCGCTTTCCGGCTCCGGCATCCGAACGTCAAGTTCCGGTTCAAGCAAGGGATGTTCGCTTCGCTCATTCGCGACGTCATCGAAGCGGAGGTGGACCTGGCGTTCATCTCCCCGCTGCCGGACAAGAACGAACGCGTCTGCGGCGAGATCGTGCTGACGGAGAGCTTGTACGCCATTCTGCCGCTGAACCATCCGCTTGCCGGGGAAGATGAGATCGAGCTTAGCCAGCTGAAAGAGGATACGTTCGTCCTGTTCCGCGACGGATACTCCTTGCGCCCGATCGTGTGGGACGCATGCAGGGCGGCAGGATTCGTGCCGCGGATCGGCTTCGAAGGCGAGGAGACCGACACGATTCGCGGCCTGGTCGCGGCGGGAATGGGCGTCAGCCTGCTTCCCGAGATGGCGCTCAGCCATACGAGCTCGATCATTATGCCCGCGATCGTCAAGCTGAAAGACCCGGGCGTTACCCGCACGATCGCTCTGATCCGCCGCGCGGGCGAGAAGCCCTCGACGGTCGTCCGGCTGTTCCATGACTTTTTGCTGGACTATTTCCGCGACATGAACCCAAGGTAAGCAAATCTTACGAATATCGGGCAACACCCAAAATAAAACCGCCGACCCCTTGGATCGGCGGTTTTTGTTATGCGCTTCGTCAGGCATCAATCGTCCCGGTTGCTCGTAAAGATCATGATGTATTTGACGAGCTCCAGCAGGGAGATGAGCGCGGCGGCTACGTACGTCAGCGCGGCGGCGTTCAGCACTTTGGCGACGCCGTGCTCTTCCTGGTTCGTAATAAAGCCTTCGGCGACCATGACCTTCCGTGCGCGGCTGCTGGCGTTGAATTCGACGGGCAGCGTGACGAGCTGGAAGGCGACCGCGGCCGAGAAGAAAATAATGCCGAGGCCGATCATGTTCAAAGACTGGAACAGGAATCCCGCGATCAGCAGAAACGGCGCGATGCCGGAGGCAAAGCGGACCACCGGGAACATCCGATGGCGCAGGACGAGCATCGGGTAGTGCTGCTTGTGCTGAATCGCGTGTCCGACTTCGTGGCAGGCGACCGAGACGGCCGAGATTGAGCTCTCGTAGTATACCGGTTCGGACAGCCGCACCACTCGGTGGATCGGGTCGTAATGGTCCGACAGCTTGCCCTGCACCGGCTCGATCGAGATGTCGTGGAGCCCGTTGCGGTCCAGCATTCGCCTGGCGGCTTCGTAGCCGGTCATGCCGCTCGTCGTCGGAACTTCGGCCCACTTGTTGAATGTGCCGCTGACCCGGAACTGCGCCCAGAGCGACAGCAGGAACGCGATAATAATCAGAAAGTCCATCGGGTGAAAAAACATGGCAAGTCCCTCCGCGTACCGTATTGGGTTCGCTCTACATCAGGTTGCTCTTGCCCAGAAGAAGCAGAAGCGCTTCGATGCAGGCTGCGGTCTGGGGCGAAATGGCCCGGAACAGCCGCTTGGCCTGCGACGGCTTGAGCTGCTCCAGTACCGGCTCCAGCTCCTTCACTTCCCGCTCCAACTGAGACAGATGACTTTGCAAATCCGCCAGCTTGCGCGATACTTGCTCGTTCGGGGTAACCCGATTTAAAGAAGCGAACTGATCTTTGATTTCCTCAAGCGAAAATTTCTGCGCCTTCAAATGTTCAATACGGCGAATTCGATCCAAAGTTTCATCGTCATATAAACGATAATTTCCGTCGGAGCGCTTAACGGGAGTAAGCAGACCCAAGCCGGTGTAGTAATCGATGGTTCGAGGGCTGATGCCAGAGATCCTCGCCAGTTCGCCGATCCGGTAGAGATTCCGCTGAGGTTCCGTCGATCCGTGACGTATGGCATTCACCTTCTTTCGCAGCTTGTAACCTTCTTATTTTAATATACTCAATCCGCAACCATACAGTCAAACGTCATGCTTTGCCGGATGGCCGAGATCGGGGTAGGCCTTCGAACCTAATGGAATTAAATCTCACACAAATGCATGTTATGAACAATTGCCAATATCGCGCTTTTATGTCCCAATGTAGGAAAAAATGACCCGAATTCCGTTTGATCTTCCATGAAAGCGCTTCTAACCCATACATTCTAAGGGAGTGAAATCATAAATGTTAGATTTTTTTGCATTTTACCTCCGATTAATTTGAAAAGTATATTGTCAAATGATGAACATCTTACTATAATGGCACTAAGTCTTTCTTATTACGTTATGAAACATTACATGTAGGGAGTGGTCGGTTGTGGTGAAGAAAAGTTTGATTGCGTTGGGCGCGCTGCTCGTGTTATTTCCTTCGATGGCCTTCGCGGCGGATGGGGATGGCCCTACGAACACGATGCTGGACATGGGACTTAACGCGCTTTGGATTCTGATTGCGGGAATTCTGGTCCTGTTCATGCAAGGCGGGTTTATTCTGCTGGAGACCGGTTCCACCCGCATGAAGAACGCCGGCCACGTCGCGGGCAAGACGATCTTCACCGTCGGCCTCGTCTCGCTGGTGTATTGGGCGGTCGGTTATGGATTTACGTTCGGCGGCGATGCCGGCGACGGCTTGAACAAAGTTCTCGGGCTCGGCAACTTCTTCTTCAACCCGGCGATCGTCGGAAGCGACGGAGACAGCTATCCGACCACCATCTTCTTCATCTTCCAGCTCGCGTTCGCGGCCGTATCGCTGTCGATCGCGTGGGGCGGGTTCGCGGAACGCGCCAAACTGTCGGCTTACCTGATTTTCACGCTCATCTTCGGTTCGGTTATTTACCCGGTCATCGCTCACTGGATCTGGGGCGGCGGCTGGCTGGCCGAAGACGGGGCGCAAGACTACGCCGGCTCGACGGTCGTGCACTTGACCGGCGCCATGGCGGCGTTCGCGGCGACGATCCTGCTGAAGCCGCGGATCGGCAAGTTCAACAAGGACGGTTCCGCCAACGAAATTCTCGGCCATAACCAAGTGTTTACCTCTCTTGCCGTATTGATTCTGTGGGTCGGCTGGTTCGGCTTCAACGCCGGTTCCGCGGTCTCGGTCGGCGACGGATTTTTCGGTTACGTCGCCTTTACGACGCAGCTCGGCGCAGCCGGCGGCGCGGTAGCGGCGCTGCTGATCTCCTGGCTCGTCAAGGGCAAAGCCGATATCGGCGTCACGCTGAACGGCGCGCTGGCCGGACTTGTCGCCATTACCGCTTCCTGCGCGTTCGTCGATCCTTGGGCGGCCGTCGTCATCGGTCTGGTAGCGGGCGTGCTCGTCTTCCTGTGCCAAATGTTCTTCGAGAAAATCAGAGTCGACGATCCGATCGCGGCGATGTCCGTACACGGCGCGGCAGGAGTTTGGGGAACGCTGGCGAACGGATTCTTTGCAACCAAAGCGCTCGTCGAGCAAGTCGGCGTCGGTCAAGCGGGACTGTTCTACGGCGGCGGAGGCCATCAATTGTGGGTCCAATTCTTATCGGTTGTCGTCTGCGGCGGATTCGCTTTCGCGGCATCGTTCGTGGTCCTGTGGATCGTGAAGAAAGTAATCGGCCTGCGCGTCACGGAAGAACAGGAAATTATCGGTCTCGACCTGAGCGAACACGGCAACTACGGGTATCCGGAAGCGTTGAAAAAGACGAACGTAACATCCATGTAATTTAGAGGAGAAGTGGTCCCTTGACAATCGCCGATGCCGGTACGACACAACGATTGCGGCAAATCAGGGAAGAAGAGCAGAACCGCTTGCGGGAGGTTCTCTCTTCCTCTTCGGTGATCGAGCTGATGCGAGATCTGAACGATCTTCACGATCGGCTCATCGCAAGGGCGGTTAAGCTCGCGGAAGAAGAAGCGGCACGGCAGGGGCATGGCGCTCCTCCCGTGCCTTACGCCTATATGCTGTTCGGCAGCGGGGGGCGCAGCGAACAGACGATGAGCAGCGACCAGGACAGCGGCCTCGTGTACGAGGATCCTCCGGGAGATGATGAGGCGGAACGGGCGCGGGATTATTTTCGGTTTCTTGCGGAGACGGTGGTCCGATTTTTGATCGAGACGGGTTATCCCCCTTGCGAAGGCAACGTGCTTTCCTCCAATCCGGAATGGTGTCTGCCGGAGTCAGGCTGGGAGCGGAAGCTGAATACATGGTTCGAAGAGCCGAGCTGGGAACACGTCCGGTATTTGTTGATCGTGGCCGACGGAAGAACGGTGTACGGGGATGAAGCCATCGGCGAGCGATGGCGGGCTCGTTTTGGCAGGGATGTCGAGGTTCATCCCGTGATCGCCCGGCGCATGATGGAGAACACGCTTCGCCACAAGGCGCTGGTCGGCGTGTTCGGGCAGCTGCTCACCGAACGGTACGGGGAGTCTGCGGGGAGCATCGACATCAAATACGGCGCGTACATTCCGATGGTCAACGTATTCCGGCTGCTGGCCGTTCGGGCAGGCATTCGCGAGACGAGCACGCTCGGCCGGATCCGGGCGCTTCGGGCCGCGAATTTGCTTACGGAACAGGAAGAGAAGGAGTCGACGGAAGCGTTCGCCTTGTTCCTGGAACTGAGGCTGCGCGCGGTGGAGAAGGATGAAGAGGGGCAGTGGATCGGAACCGGCAAGTTCCCGGCCAGCCGCTTGATGCCCGAACGGAAGCGTCCTTTGAAAAAAGCGCTGAGTCTGGTGCGCAAGCTGCAAAGACGGCTCGAGAGGGAGTTGCGAAACCGCTTCGGCGGAGGTGAGCATCATTGAAAGAGCCCAAAAGCCCGATGGGCCGGATGTGGCATTTGTACAAGATGGGCGGCATCACGCCGGCGATCGCTTCCATGCTGGGGTCTTCGAACGCCCAGCAGATGGCGCTGATCCGCGCGATGTCGCGCGAGCAGCGGAAGGAGTCGGCGCTGGAGACGCCGCTGGCGGAGATGGAAGCCGTCGTGTTCGATCTCGAGACGACCGGGTTCCATCCGTACAACGGCGACGAGATTTTATCGATCGGGGGGGTGCGGATTAAGGGCGGAGAACTGGAGGACGCGGAGCCGTTCTACCGGCTGGTCAATCCCCGCCGTTCCGTGCCGAAGCACATCGTCGAGCTGACCGGCATTACGAACGAGATGGCGGAGCAGGCTCCCGACCTGATGCAGGGGCTTCACGACTTTATGGATTTCTGCGGGAGACGGGTGCTGATCGCCCATGCCAGCGGCCACGACAAGCAGTTCCTGAACGCGGCGTTGTGGAAAACGTCCAAAATCCACTTGACCCACCGGGTTCTGGACACGATGATGGTCGCGAAGTGGCTGGAACCGAAAAGGGCGAGCTACGGGCTGGACGAATTGCTGGAGGATTACGGCGTCGAAGTGACCGTCCGCCATCACGCGCTTCACGATTCGGTGATGACGGCGAAGCTGTGGTTCCAGTTTTTGCGGATCATCCAATCCAGGCAAGTCGTGACGATGGGAGACCTGTACGCCTATTTGAGCCGTTAGATCGTCCGGATCGGAACCTGACGCCAGTTGGACGTTCGCGGATCCGGCTCGTATACAGCCACCCGGTCGAGGCCGCCGGGCGTGCCGGCGGCCAGGCCGACGATGGCGCAGACGCCGCCGCCCGTCCAGCCCTCCTCGTCCGAGCGGCTGGGGGCGAGGCCGCCGCCGGGGTGGGAATGGAAGAAACCGACAAGCTGCTGTCGGTTTCTTTGTGCTGCATATGCGGCGCGAATCCAGTCATCCGGAGCGAAGCGGAACGCTCGCTCCGGACGGGGATGCGCGTTGCGAACGGGGGCGAGGCCGTTAACGGCGACGAAGCCGCCTTCTCGGCGGCCGAGCAAGAGGCCGCAGGCTTCGTAGGGAAGGCGCCCGCGGCCATATGCGATCAGATCGTCCCGCAGAGAGCGGGAGATCGTAACGAATTCGACAGGTTCGAGCGGACTGGGCGATATCGTCATGGGATCCGGACAACTCCTCGAGACGGGCTTTAGCTCCAGTATGCCGGAACTTCCTCTTCACCGCAACGCTCGGTTATTTGACTTGCTTGGCGGGTTTGACCCAGAAGAAAACAAGCGCAAGCGTCACGGCGGACAAAATGGTAACGGAGATAAAGACGGTGCGCTGCGAGATGTTCATCATCCATCCGAACAGAGGCGGCCCGAACGCGACCCCGATAAAGCGAAGGCTGCTGTACAGAGACGTGATCATGCCTCTTTCGGCTTTTTCCACCACGCCGGTAATCATGGTCGTCAAGCAAGGAAGCAGCATGCCCGTACCGATACTGCTGACGGTCAGCAAGCCGATAAAGATGTACAGATTATGGTTGAGCCAGATGGCTAGACATAGGGAGACGACCATCAGCGCCAGGCCGATGTTCATCAGCCAGCGGATCAGCACGCCGTTTTTGCGAATGACGCTGCCCGTAATGTAAGCCGTGAGCACCATTCCGAACAGAGGGATGGCGAGCACGAAGCCTTTTTTCACGCCGTTGATCGAGTAAGGTTTGTCCTCCAAAATGTTGGAAAGGAAAAACAGCACGCCGAACAAAATGAACATGGAGGCCGCGCTGGCCCAGAACGAGATGAGCAGCCATCGGCCGTTTTTGGAGAAGATCGTTCCGATTTTGTGCACATATTGCTTGAGCGGCAACGGCTTTGCGTCGCGCTTCGGTTCTTTGATAAACACAAGCAAGGCGACGATGGACAAGGCGCAAAAAACGGGAAAGGAGAAAAAGGCGGCGTACCAGACGATCAGTGCCAGCAAGGAACCGAGGATGGGACTGATGACTTTGCCGCTTCCGTTGGAGGCTTCGATCAAGCCAAGCGCTTTGCTCTCCGTTCCGTCTTTGTAAAGGTCGCCCACCAGAGCCATGACGATCGGCGTCGTTCCCGCCGCTCCGACTCCCTGTGCCGCCCGGGCGGCCATGAGCAGCCCGTAGGAGTGCCAGATCGCCGCCAGGCCGGACAGAAAGCCGGCTGCTCCGAAGAACGCCAGTGCGGGAATCATGACCGCCTTGCGGCTTAAGCGGTCGGAGAAGTAACCCGCGATCGGGATAATGACCCCGGCCGTAATGGAGAAGACGGAGATGACCAGACTGCTCTGAAACGACGAAATATGCAGTTCCCGCTTCAAGGTCGGAAGGATCGGCACCAGCATGGAATTACCTAATACGAGAACGAGCGGCACGGTTGCCAGCGCGATGAATTCCCATATTTTGCTTTTCGCGGAACTGTCGGCGGAAGACGCGGATGTCCCTTCGGAGCTTCGCCCCGAAGCGCGCTTCCCCTGCGTCAATTCGCTGGTAAACGTGACCTCTAGGCGGTTTTTGGATTTTGACGAGGCTGCCATGGGGCTCCTCCTTAAAGGAATGGATGCATAACGACGTTAATGTGCCCGTTGGCTTTCGGGCGCATTCCGCCCTCATTCTTCCCGATTGGAACCGATAAGCAAATTGAGGTAAGATAAGAAAATGGGATGAATACCGGAAAAGAGGGAATGGCATGAAACGCAACATCGTCATCTTGAGCCTGGGCATTATCGCGATCGCGGCCATCCTGGCCTTTAACTGGCCCGGCCGGAACCACGCGAAATCGAATGTAACCGCCGGAAACGGACAGACGGCGGTTGCGGCTAAACCGCTCGAGGGATCGCCGGCTCCGGCATTTACGCTTAGGTCGATCGACGATACGACAGATTATCAGGTTGGGGGCAAGCGGGATAAGGTGCTGATCGTCAACTTTTGGGCCTCCTGGTGCGGACCGTGCGACGTGGAAGCTCCCGATCTGGCAAAGCTGTACGACAAATACAAAGACAAAGTCGATTTATACGCAGTCAACGAAACGAAGTACGATACGGTGCGGGGGGCCAAGGATTTCGTAAAGGAGAAGGACATTCAGTTCCCGGTTCTGATGGATAAGAGTGGGGACGTCGGCGACGATTACAAAGTGTATTCTTATCCGATCAGCTTCATCATCGATCGTACCGGGGTCGTCCGGTACCGGCTGGAAGGGCCGCAGAAGCTGGCTGACTGGGAGAAAATGCTGGATGAAGTCATCGCCGAAGCTTAAACAAAACCTCCGGTTCCGCCGCTCATCGCGGGACCGGAGGTTCTTTCGTTGCGGGAGTCAGTGGTTGACGAGACCGACGGAGTCGGTCGATGCGTCGGGCGAAAGCTCGCTGCGAGCCATTCCGAGCAGCGCGTAACGGATACTGTCGACCAGCGCTTCCCAGCTCGCTTCGATGACGTTCGACGAGACGCCGACGGTGCTCCACGTGTCCTTGAAGTTCGAGGACTCGATCAGCACGCGGACTTTGGCCGCCGTCGCGTCTTTCTCGTCCAGCACGCGCACTTTATAATCGGACAGATGAATATCGGCGATGCCCGGGTAAAATTGCACGAGCGCTTTGCGCAGCGCGTTGTCTAGTGCGTTGACGGGACCGTTCCCTTCGGCGACGGTGTACACCAGCCGGTCTTCCACCCGGATGCGCACGATCGCTTCGGACAGCATGCCGGCGGTCGATTTTTCGCACATGATCTTGAACGATTCGACCGCGAACATCTCAACCGTGTCGCCGCTAGCATCGCGCAGAAGCAGCTCCAATGAAGCGTCCGCTCCCTCGAACTGGTATCCCTGATGCTCCAGCTCCTTGATCCGGTCGATCACGACGCGGGAATTGGCGTTTGCCCCCAAGTCCAGTCCGAGCTCTTGCGCCTTCGAGACGATGTTGCTCTGGCCGGCAAGCTCCGAGACGAGAACGCGCTGCTTGTTGCCGACGAGCTCGGGAGCGATATGCTCGTATGTTTTGGAATCCTTCAGAATGGCGGAGACGTGAATGCCGCCCTTGTGCGCGAATGCGGCGTTGCCGACATACGGCTGGTTGACCGGCAAATGCACGTTCGCAATTTCGCCGACATACCGCGCGACGCTCGTTAGCATGGCCAGTTGTTCCGCGCTCACGCATTCGTAACCCATCTTCAGTTGAAGATTGGGAAGAATGGAGACCAGATTGGCATTGCCGCACCGCTCCCCGTACCCGTTGATAGTGCCTTGCACCTGTTTAGCCCCCGCGGCTACCGCGGCCAGCGTATTGGCGACGGCAAGCTCCGAATCGTTATGGGCGTGAATGCCGATATTCGCTTGAACTTTCAAGGCTACCTCGGAGACGATCTCGCCGATCTCGTTCGGCAGCGTGCCGCCGTTCGTGTCGCAGAGGACGATCCAGTCGGCGCCGGCTTCTTTAGCCTTAAGCAGCGCGGCGACGGCATATTCCGGGTTCGCCTTGTAGCCGTCGAAGAAATGCTCGGCGTCGAAAATCGCTTCCATGCCGTGGCGCTTGACGAAGGCGAGCGATTCGCCGATCATCGCCAGGTTTTCTTCCAGCGTCGTTTGCAGGGCGGTATGAACGTGGAAATCCCACGTTTTGCCGACCAAAGTCGCCGCGCGGGCGCCGGATTCGATCAGATGGCGAAGATTGGCGTCTTGCTCGCAGACGCTGTTCTTCCTGCGGGTACTGCCGAACGCCGTTAGCTTGGCGCTCAAATTCAATTCTCTGGCCCGGCGGAAAAACTCGATGTCTTTGCTGTTGCTGCCTGGATTGCCGCCTTCAATATAATGAACGCCCAGGGCATCGAGCTTCAGGGCGATCTTCAGCTTGTCCTCCGCGGTCAAGCTGATGCCTTCCCCTTGCGTTCCGTCCCGAAGCGTCGTATCGAATAAGTTGATCGTCGTCATGTAACCGGGCTGCCTCCTTACTAACAAGTGTTACTATTATAGCACATCATATATAATGGAATGAAGAAAGGCCGGGGGAAACGGGGGATCCGCTCATGGCGGAAAAAACGAAAGCCAGGTTCATTCTTCATATCGACATGAACGCGTTCTATTGTTCGGTACATGCAGCCGAGGAACCGGAGTTGTACAAGGGCAAGCCGACCGCAGTGGCCGGAAGCGTCGAGCTGCGCAAAGGCGTGGTCGTCACCAGCTCTTACGAAGCCCGGGCGCGAGGGGTTCGAACCGGGATGACCGTGCGCCAGGCGCTGAAGGCATGTCCGGAGCTGACCGTGATCACGCCGAATTTCGACTTATATCGCCGGTATTCGCGCGGATTTCTGCGCATAGCGGGCAATTATACGCCGCTCGTCGAGACGGTGTCGATCGACGAATGTTACTTGGATATTACCGGCAGCGGACAGTTCGGCACGCCGCTCGAAATTGCCGAGACGATCCGCAGGCGCGTCCGGGAGGAACTGTCGCTGCCTTGTTCGATCGGCGTCGCCCCGAACAAGCTGCTTGCGAAGATGGCTTCGGACATGCGCAAGCCGGATGCGATCAACGTGCTTCGCCGCCGGGAATTTCCGAAGCTGTTCTGGGATAAGCCTTGCCAGACGTTGTTTGGCATTGGGAAAAAGACGGCGGACAAACTATGGAGGCTGAACGTCCGGACGATCGGGCAGCTTGCCGCCTGCGAGGAACAATGGTTGATCGAGCGGTTTGGCGTATATGGCGAGTGGATGAAGCGAGCGGCGCACGGCATCGACGACGCCCCGGTTCAGCCGATACATGAGGCCGCCAAATCGATCGGGCATACGACGACGCTGCCGGCCGATCTGACAAGCCGCGAGCAATACCGGGCCGTTCTGCTCAACCTTGCCGACCAGACGTCCCGCCGGCTGCGCCGCCACGGCATGGTGAGCGCCACGGTTCAAATTACGATCCGCGATCCGGACATGAAGACGATCAGCCGTTCGGTTACGTTGGACACGCCGGTCGATTCGCCGGACGACGTGTACCGGGAAGCGTGCCGCCTGATGGACCGGCATTGGCCGGAAGGGCAGCCCGTTCGGCTGCTCGGCATTACGCTTCAGAGCTTGGCGCCGAAGCGGGAAACGCCGATCCAGCTGGATTTGTTCAGCTATGAGCAGTCTCCGCGCAAGGAAGAGTTGAACAAAGTGATGGATCGGCTGCGGGACAAGTACGGGGAGAGCGCGGTACTCACAGCCGGTATGCTCACCGACGATCCTTCGTCGCTGATTCGGAACACCAAGATCCGCGGGACCTCGCTGCAGACCGATTTTCTGCGGATGAAGCAACCGGGGGAAGAAGAGAAAGAATAAGCGAACGGGCGCATGGGTTCGTTCTGTATTTTCGTTTGATCTCCTTACCGATTTATATTATATTGGACAACAGAATGTCCTGTTTTGCAGAAGGCCTCTGGCAATTATGAAGGAAGAAGGTGAGCGAATGGCCAAATTTACTTATGTTGATAAAGATACGTGCATCGCGTGCGGTGCTTGCGGCGCCACTGCGCCCGATATTTACGACTACGACGACGAAGGGATCGCCGAAGTGATTTACAACGGCGACGCGAACCGCGGCGTCACGGAGATTCCGGAAGACTTGTACGACGACCTGCAGGATGCCTGCGACGGATGCCCGACCGATTCCATCAAAGTCGCGGATACTCCATTTAGCGAATAATTTTTTATAGTACGCCCACTGGCGATCGGACAGTCCTTTTCGGGTCCATATGACCTTGGAAAAGGACTGTTTTTGCGTTGTTTCGGCTTTTTTTGACAAGAATATCATCCTTTCTGCCCGGGACTTGCGATATAATGGAGAAGATTTCCATGATGATGGGTAGGGTGGGGTTTCGTTGCGGGGGAAAATCAAGCGGATCGCGATCGTTCTGAATGCGCTGATTCTGATCGCGGTCTTTTTCGTTTACCAGGAACAATGGCTGAAGCGGCTTGACAACATGCTTTTCGATTATGGAATGAAACAAACGGCGCTTCACAAGTCCGGGCACATCGTGGTCGTGACGATCGACGACGAGTCGCTCCAGGAGCTCGGACGTTTTCCGTGGGACCGGTCGGTTTACGCGCCGTTTTTGGACGCGCTCAATCAACCGGGCAACGAGCCGAAAGCGATCGCCTTCGACGTCATGTTTAGCGATGCCTCCGACCCGGACAGCGACGCGGCGTTCGCGGACGCGCTTTCCCAATACCCCAACGTCATCCTGCCCGTCGTCGGCGTAACCGAAGGGGACTTCGACAACGTCACGACCGTGTCGCCGGATCGATACTTGCAGGTCGGCCGGATCGATCGCCCGATTCCGGAGCTCGCGGAGAATGCCCAACTGGCCCATATCAACCGGGTGATCAGTCCGGATGCGGTCATACGCCAGACCTGGCTCAAGATCCAGGGCCCGGACGGAGCGGTCATCCCTTCTCTGGCTTACAAAGCCGCCCAGATGGCAGGGGCCTATCTGAGCAGGTACGATCGCATGACGGATCCGGCCAGAACGTTCGACGATCGGGCGGCGGCCAAGAATACGATCACGATCGATTACCAATTCACGGCGGAGGACATGGATTATACGCCGGTATCGTTCAGCAGCGTTTTGAATGGCGATATCGATCCGAGCTATTGCAAGGATGCCGTCGTGCTCGTCGGCTTTACGGCGGCAGGTTTGTCCGATGAGACTGGCCAGGACAACGGGGCGACCCCGATCGATAAGCATATGAGTCTTGTTTACGTTCACGCCAACATCATCAACCAGCTGCTGAACGGAGCCAAAGTGTCCTACGTCGACGACTGGATCGTCGTCGCGTTCGGGCTGTTGCTGTTTGCGTTGTTCGTTTTCTTGCCGTGGCGGCTCAAGAACGTTTACTCGATCTTGATCTTTCTCGCCGTTGCAGCGGGAATCCTGTACGGCCAGCTTCAGCTGTTCGAGACATCGAAGATCCATGTGAGCATCGTCGATACGCTGCTGGCAATGTTCCTCGCGTACCTCGTCAATGTCTCGTTGAAATCGTACCTCGAGAGCTCGCAGAAGAGCTTCGTCACCCGCCAGTTCGGACGGTATATCTCGCCGGACCTGGTCAAAGAGATTGTCTCCAAAGATATGGACATCGAACTCGGCGGCAACTCCAAGCTGATAACGGTGCTCTTCCTCGACATCCGGGGTTTTACTCCATTGTCCGAGAAGCTGACGCCGCCCGAACTTGTCGATACGCTCAATACAATGTTCAACATGATCACCGAGACGACGCTCGCGAATCGAGGAACGATCGACAAGTTCATCGGCGATGCCGCCATGATCCTGTTCAACGCCCCGCTGGACGTGCCGGAGCACGAACGGCTTGCGGTCAAGACCGCTTACGAGATTCAGCAAGGAATGAACGCCATCCGCGAGCAAATTCGCGACAAATACGGCTGCGAGGTCAACGTCGGCATCGGCATCAACACCGGCAACGTCGTCGTCGGCAACATCGGCTCCTATCTGCGCGTCGATTATACGGCGATCGGCGACAACGTCAACATCGCGGCCCGGATCGAATCTTCGACCAAGCCGGGCCAGATCATGGTCTCCGAAGCCGTCTATGAAAGGACGAAGGAACATTTTCAATTCGAGGACGCCGGCGAGAAAATGTTCAAAGGAAAGTCCCAAGCCATCCGCGTCTACGAGGTGACCGGCCTCCGGAACTCCTCGGTTTCGGAATCCGTTAAACAGAAAGCGACTTCCTAACCTAAGCGTCTGGCTTTGTCACCGGAATTCGTTCCGGTCAGGGCCAGGCGCCTTTTTTCAAACATTCTCTCCGGCCGGTAAGCGCTCGATGTTCTGTTTTTTATCCTTAACTTCGAAATCCCCTTCGCTCAGGTCCATCGATGAGTAGGTTCCGTTCTTCCCCTTTTCTTCGAAATCCCCGTCGCTCAGGAGCCGGCTCTTTCGTATTACTTGTTCTCCTTCCGTCGAAATCCCCGTTAATCAGGCTGCTTTCGCACATTTGCTTAACTCTCCGAAATCCCCTTCGATCAGGAAACGGTTGGAAAAGTTTTGGTTGCAATTGGGAACATATGTTTGGTATAATCAAAAAGGGAACGTACATTCGCGTTTGAGGTGATTGAGGATGTCCGAAGCGTTCGATTCCTTTGAAAAGGTGCGCGCCCTGTTGCAGGACGAAGAAGCGTGCATTCGCGTTCTGTATGAGGCCAAATGGCCGAACGGCTTCCGCTGCCCGAGCTGCGGCCACGATCATGCGTATCCGATCGCCACGCGCAGACTTCCTCTTTATGAGTGTTCCCGCTGCTCCAAGCAAACGTCGCTGATTGTCGGCACTGTTTTCCAAGGGACGCGGACGCCGCTGCATCTGTGGTTTCAGGCGATCTGGCTGCATTCCCGCCCCGGGAGCATCAACGCCCTTCAATTGTCCAAAGAGATCCATGTTACCTATAAAACCGCGTGGCTCATCTGCCACAAGCTGCGCCATGCGATGAGCGGGGCGGATGCCGACGCGTTGCTCACCGGCGCGGTTCGGCTGACCGACGCTTGCATCTATCACCGGGTTTCATCGAATATGAAGTGGCATCAACAGGAGCAATCCGTTCTGATCGGGGCCACGGACGGGGAGAACGGGGAACCGGAGAACGTGAAGATCAAGAAGCAGGACAAGAGCTTGCTGAAGCATCGGTTGGAGGCGCCAAAGCCTGGATCGTTTATCTTGGAGCATGTCGCGACGGAAGCGAGAATGAGTGTGAATTTCGTCCGTCAATATAGCAGAGAACGCCATCACGCGCTGCTGAAAATCGGAAGAGAGGTGGAAAAATGGCTGGCGGAGCTGTTCCGGGGGATCGGTCCGAAGCATTTCCAGGTGTATCTCAACCACTATTGCTATGACTGGAATCGGCGGAAAACGTCACGGTTCGGCGATCTGCTGGGATGGTGCGCGGCGACGCGGACCATCACGTACCCGGTATTGACGCGGCGGCTTTCAGTTCGTTCCGGCCGGCGATCGCGTTCAACGGAGTCCAGGGCGGTTGGCTGATAAGTTTCAAGAACCATCGGTTCGTTGTTTTCCCTGCCTATGGGGCATCGTTTTTTAAAGGTAGAAACGGGTCGATTTGTTTCCTGAGCGACAGGGATTTCGAAAGAAAAGAGTATAAAGAAGGATATTCCTAACCTGCCGGACCCAAATGCCTTCACAGACAGATGTTTAAGAGGATGAGCGCGAGAAGACGAAATTCCGGAATGCTCCCTGTGGGCGTTAACCTGAGCGAGCGGGATTTCGAAAGTAAGAGCGGAAAGGGGAATTTTTAGGCCCGAACGTTGTGCTTACGTTCCGAACGAGGGGAGCCGATATACCAAGTGTAAGAAAAGGAACCCCCGGAAGGAGATTCCGAATGAGCCAGGACGATTCGTTGGAAGAGCAGATCAGGCAGTTTTACGAGAATGTGCCGGAAGTGCACGACGCGCTTCCGATGAAAGACTATTTGCTGAAGCATGAAAACAATCAGATGGCATGGTATCTGCTGGGCAAGCAGTATGCGGCGAGGGGAGAGCACGGCAAGGCGAACTATTGCTTCGCCCAAGCGGGGCCGGTGTACGAGGCGTTCGAATCCCGTACAAGCCCGGTGTTGGCGGGTCCGGGCGGGACTGCCGCCCGGCCGGGCAGAAGGCGGGCCCGCCGTTGGGCGGGAGCCGCCGCGGCACTGCTTGCGCTTGCCCTCGGGCTGCTGCTGCCCGGCGGGCAAGCGCAAGCGCCTGGCCCTGCGGAGCCGAGTGCGGCGCCGCAGGGCGAAGGGGGGACGGCGGCCGGGGCACCCGCCGCCGGATCAAGTGCGGCGCCGGCCGATGCAACCGCCGCCGCCGGCTCCGGCGTGACGCCCGCCGCGAAGCCGGGCGCAGCGCCGGGCAAGGCCAACGCGCCGACATCGGCGGCGCGGTTGGCTTATGTCGCCGGGGCGGCCGATCCGAACAAGGACGGCCCGGCGGCATTGGGCCGGCTGCTGACGGAGACGGCGGCCCCGGCGGCTTCTTTGCTCGTCCAGACGCCTACTCTGGACGGGAAGTGGACGGATTGGCTGCGCGGCGGCAAGCCGCTGGCTTCTATAACAGCGGCGCAGAACGGGCAGGCCACGGCTGCGGTCTCATGGTTCGACGCCGGCTGGTGTCCATGCCAGGGCGGGCAGGACCCGGGAGCCGCGCGCCGGAAGGTGGCGGCGTGGAAGCCGCTGCAAGAGGCGAAGCTGGTGCTGCGTTCCGCGATCGAGCGGTATCGCGAGCGCACGGGCAAGTGGCCGGCTTCCTCGGATCAGCTGGCAGCCGCGTACCCGAATAACGAAATGGCCGGATGGTCGGAAGAGATGACGCCTTGGTTCGAAGAGATTCGCGCGGAGCTGACGAAGGTGGACGGCATTCTGCCGGATGCGGCCGCTTGGCCGGAGGAGAGCGGCGAGGAAGCGGGACTCGGCAAGCCGGCCGGATCTTTGCAGCCGCTTGCGGAGAAGCCGCTGGAAGTGATCATCGACAAGAGCAACCATCGGCTGGCGGTCGTCAGCGGCAGCGTTCTGCTGCGCAATTACGAGGTCGGGCTGGGGGGCGACCGGACGCCGGAAGGATCGTTCGTCATTACGGAGAAGGTCCGCAATCCGAACGGCCGGTCGGACGGCGAGTTCGGCAGCAGAGGCATGACGCTGTCGGATACGCTGTACGCCATTCACGGCACGGACGAGCCGGACAGCCTAGGGAAGGACGAATCCCATGGCTGCGTGCGGATGGCCAAGGAGGACTTGGAAGAGCTGTACGACCTCGTCTCGTTGGGCACTCCGGTCCGCATCGTGAAAGAGGGTTTGCCCCGCGAGCTGCGGACGCCGGAGGAACGTTTCCGGTTAACGCCCGAGCAGGACGAGACAAACCCTCAAAAGCAGTATCATTGGTTGCGATAAGCTCGCTTTAGATGTTCAAAACCAGCAGCGTGCCGACGACGATGACGATAACGGCGAACGCGACTCCGGTCCAGACGAGCGCCCGTTTGTTCACTTGTTCTTTTTGCTTGGCATGGGGAAGGGCGGGACGTTTCTTTTTGGCTGAACTCACGGGAATCAACCTTTCTTTTTCGATAAAAAGTGATGATGTATGCCCCTATTGTAAACGGTTGCCTGACAAAAAGCCAGACGATCATTTCTCTTATTCAGGGTGTTGTTCCCTTTTCTTTTCCTTAAGAAAAGGCTAAACTGATACGCGGAAAGGTTTTTGCTTGCCAATGAGCGGAAAGGATGTCAGTCGGTCGGATGTATAAGTGGGTCAAACCGATTTTTTTCAAAATGGATCCCGAAGCGGCGCACCACTTGGTGGTGGACGGAATGGGGACGGCGGCGCGAATCCCTGGAGCCGCTTCGCTGCTGCGGGGAATATGGGGCGTCCATGCAGGCCGCGAACTCGAGGTCGATTTATTCGGCCTCCGCTTCGCGCATCCGGTCGGACTGGCAGCCGGGCTGGATAAAAACGCGAAGGCGGTGGCCGGTTTTTCGCGCATCGGCCTAAGCTTCATGGAAGTGGGGACGGTGACGCCCCTGGGCCAGCCGGGCAACGACAAGCCCCGCCTGTTCCGGCTGCCGCCGGACGAAGCGCTCATCAACCGGATGGGCTTCAATAACGAAGGCGCGGACGCCATGGCCGTCCGTCTGAAAAAGCTCGGCCGCCGGCCGATTCCGATAGCCGTCAATATCGGCAAAAACAAGCTGACGCCGAACGAACGGGCTGCGGACGATTACCGGGAATGCCTAAGGAAGCTTTATGCGCACGGGGATTTTTTCGTGGTCAATATCAGTTCGCCGAATACGCCCGATCTGCGCAAGCTGCAGCATGGCGACGAGCTCAAGTCGCTTCTGGACGCGGTATCCGGCGAGATGCGGATTCAGGCGAAAAAACACGGAGGAGCGCCGAAGCCGATTCTGGTGAAGATCGCTCCGGATAACGACGAAGAGCAGCTCGGTTATATGGCGGAAGCGATCCGATCCAGCGGCATGTCCGGCATCATCGCGACGAATACGACGCTCGGCCGGGAAGGGCTGACGCATGCGAACGCGGCAGAGACCGGCGGCTTAAGCGGCCGGCCGCTGACGCGCAGATCGACGGAGATCGTTCGCTCGCTGTACCGGATGACGGAGGGCAAGCTGCCGATAATCGGATCGGGTGGCATTTTCACCGCGCAGGACGCTTACGACAAGATCAAGGCGGGGGCGAGCCTCGTCGAGGTGTATACTTCCCTTATCTATAAAGGTCCGGGGGTTGTCGGAGAAATCGCGAACGGGCTGCGCAAGCTGCTGCGGCAGGACGGCTTCGATCGGCTGACGGATGCGATCGGGGCGGATCATCGGCAATAACAAGCAATTTGGATCGTTCGGACGCGGCAGAAAGGAGCATCCCGGATGGACGGTAGAGATTGGAACAAGTTTTTGCTGCCTTACCAGCAAGCGGTGGAGGAACTGAAGGTCAAGTTCAAAGGGCTGCGCACCGAACTGAAGGCCCGCGACGAATATGCGCCTATCGAATTCGTTACCGGAAGGGTCAAGCGAATCTCCAGCATTCTGGAAAAGGCAAAGCGTCTATCCGTCCCGATGGACAAAATCGAGACGGGCATCGAGGATATCGCCGGCATTCGCATCATGTGCCAGTTCGTCGAAGACATAAGCCGCGTGGCAGATCTCATCCGGATGCGAAAAGACATGATCGTCGTCTACGAGAAAGATTACGTCACCCATTACAAGGATAGCGGCTACCGAAGTTATCATATAATCGTCGAATACCCGATTCAAACGTCGATCGGCTCGATGCCGGTACTGGCGGAAATTCAGATCCGCACGCTGGCGATGAATTTCTGGGCGACGATTGAGCACTCCCTGAACTACAAATATCGCGAGAAGCTTCCGGAGCATGTCAAGGAAAGGCTTTTCAAGGCGGCGGAGGCGGCTTTTCTGCTCGACACGGAAATGTCCAACATACGCCAGGAGATCGTCGACGCCCAGCAAGAGTTCGAGGGCAAATCGGGCATCGTGCGGAAGGTGCTGAACGACATCCAGAGCCTGTATTTCTTCCGGCGCGTACGCGAGGCGGCCCAATTCCAGCTGAAGTTCAACGAGCTTTGGGAGCAGGAGGATGTGTGGGGGCTGACCGAACTGTCGGCGGAAATTCAGGAGGCGCTCGTCCGCGCGGATAAAGGGAACCCATACTGACGAATACAAAGCCGATCGGCTTGCGAAAAACCTGCGATTAGGCAGGTTTTTTTGGGCGATAGGGCTTGCCATACGGGAGGACGACGGCAATGAAGCTGCCGGCGCGTTTTGAAGAGACCATGAAGGAACTGCTGGGTTCGGAGGCGGAAGCGTTCTTTGCGAGCTACGGACAGCCGAAAACGACCGGCCTGCGAATCAACGGGCGAAAGCTGGGTGCGCCGGCGTTCGTATCCCGGTTCGGCGAACCGGGGCAGCCGATTCCTTGGGCGGAAGGCGGATTTTATACCGGCGAAGACGATCGGCCGGGGAAGCAGCTTGCTTACGATCTGGGCCTCTACTATATTCAGGAGCCCAGCGCGATGCTTCCCGTCGAGCTGCTGGATGTCCGGCCGGGTCACCGGGTTCTGGATCTGTGCGCCGCGCCGGGCGGCAAATCGACGCAGATGCTGTCCAAGCTGCAGGGCCGCGGCTTGCTGGTGACGAACGACAACGCTTCGGAACGGACGAAGGCGCTGGCCAAAAACATCGAACGGGCCGGAGCGGCCGGCACGGTCGTGACCAACGAGGAGCCGGAACGGCTGGCGGTGACGTTCGGCGGTTTTTTTGACCGGGTGCTGGTGGATGCGCCCTGCTCCGGGGAAGGCATGTTTCGCAAGGACGAGTCGATGGTCCGCGAGTGGGAGCGCCATTCGGTCGAGCGCTGCGCGGCGATGCAGCGGGACATCGTCCGCCAGGCGGCGCGGATGGTGGCGCCGGGGGGCAAGCTCGTCTATTCGACATGCACGTTCTCGCCGCTGGAGAACGAGGGAACCGTCGCCGCGCTGCTGGCGGAGTTCCCGGATTTCGTCGTGGAGCCGGTCCGGACGCCGGCGGAATGGGGGTTCGGGCCGGGGCGGCCCGATTGGCTGAACGCCGAGCAAACGGCCGGTCTCGATGCCGAACGGCTCGCAACGCTCACGGGAGCGGTTCGCGTCTGGCCGCATCGCAGCCGGGGCGAAGGGCATTTCGCCGCGGTACTGGTTCGGCGCGGCGAAGCGGGGGCGGAGCCGGCTGCGGAAGAAAAGGATTCGTCCGAAAAGGGGCAGGCTGCGGAGGAAGGAGCGAGCGGCGAGCCTGGCTGGACGTTTCCGCTGCTTCTTGGGCCAGCGAATGATGACGCGACGCTCGAAGGAACAGCCCGCAAGGCAAAGGGCGGTCGAGGCTCGGAAACGCTGCCGAAGAGCAGGAAGGGCGTCGGCATGCAGCCGAAGAGCGAGCGCGGCGGCGAAGCGCAGCCGAAGAAGAAGCCGGTTGCGCCCCCGGCCCGCGAACTGCGGGACAAGCTGCTTGCCTTCGCGAAGCAGTCGCTGCCCGGCTGGCGCCCCGTCGGGCGATTGCTCGCCCGGGGCGAACGGCTGTATCTGCTGCCGGAAGATGCGCCGTCCTTGGACGGCTTGAACGCGGTGCGTCCGGGCTGGCTGCTAGGCGCAGCGACGAAGCACCGGTTCGAGCCTTCGCAGGCGCTGGCGATGGGGACGCGAATGGAAGATGCGGCGCTCAGCTTGCGGCTCTCCGGTAGCGAGGAAGCGGCTCTGAAGTATTGGAAAGGCGATACGCTGCAGCCCGATCCGGAAGGGATTGTCGGACCGGACGGGCGGCCGGCGGGCGGGAACGGCTGGGTGCTCGTCTGCATCGACGGTTTCCCGGCCGGCTGGGGCCGGTGGGACGGCGCGACGCTGAAGAACGAGCTGCTGCCCGGCTGGCGCCGCGCGTGAGAAACGAAGGAGCAGAGGACAATGAAAAAGACAATCCGCCTCGACAAAATGCTTGGGCATCTCGGTTACGGTACAAGAAGCGGAGTGAAGGCCCTCGTGCGCCAAGGAGCGGTGACGGTTAACGGCGAACGGGCGAAGGATTCCGGCCTGCAGATCGATCCCGAGCGGGACGAAGTGCTGCTGGACGGAGAGAGGGTTCAGTACCGCGAGCATATTTACGTCATGCTGCATAAGCCGGCAGGGTATGTCAGCGCGACGGAGGACAACCGCGACCGGACGGTGCTGGAGCTGCTGGACGACGAAGCGAACGCTTTCGCGCCGTTCCCCGTCGGGCGGCTGGACAAGGACACCGAAGGGCTGCTGCTGCTGACGAACGACGGCAAGCTGGCGCATGAGCTGCTGTCTCCGCGCAAGCACGTGCCGAAGACGTATCGGGCCCTCGTCGCCGGAGAGATCGCCGTCGGCGAAGAGGACGTTCGCGAATTCGCGGCGGGGGTTCGGCTGGACGACGGCTACGTGACACTTCCGGCCCAGCTCGTAACGCTCGCGGTCGCGGAGGGCAGGCAGGAATCGGCGCAGCCGGAAATGCGGGAGGCGATGGCACGGGTCGCCAGCGTTCCCGCTCTTCGCGGCGCCGAGCTGGCCGCCGCCGCCGCCATGACGCTCAGTTGGATCGAGCTGACGATTCGGGAAGGAAAATATCATCAGGTCAAACGAATGTTCGAAGCGGTGGGCAAGGAAGTGCTGTACTTGCGCCGCGTCTCCATGGGTCCGCTTCCGCTTGACGCCGATTTGGCGCCGGGGGAATGGCGGGAGCTGACGGAAGCGGAAGTAGCCTCGCTGCGCGAATATCGGAGCAAGCAGGGCGATTGAACCCCGGATCGCGGCAAAAAAAGAGCAAGCCGCGGCTAAGGCGGCTTGGCTCGGTACTCTGGATTGCGGAGCGTCGAATCGGCTGGCGATCCGCTCTCGAGAGAAAATGCGTTTTAGATTGTTCTCAGAATAATGACGAGCAGGATGAACAGAACCAGCACGAAAGCAGCGGCTTGTTGACCGCAGCTGCCCACAACACCGGACATGCGAACTCCTCCTTCATGAATAAGTGCTGTTGGTTGCCGAATCGGGCCGTTTCCTTTCCGGGGTAGCCGTCCGAACTCGGTCTACACTTATACTATGAAGAAGGCGAACTGCCGATTGGACACTTACCCGGTTCGGCTCCGATTTGGGCCTTGGCCCAGGAGCGCTTTACGATATCGAAGCTTGCAGCCGCAGCCCTTTGGGGAGGCGGTTTTTGCATTGGCCGTCGCTGGCTTTGAACCAGCCGAGCGGGCGGCCGTCCACTGTGGCAAGGCCCCAGCCCTTGCCCATTCCATAAGGCGCGGGCAGGCTCTCGCCCCGCAAGTAGGCGGCCGTCTCCGGACTGTCCGCGCCCGCCTCGCGGCAGAGGGAAGCCATGGTGCCGGCGGCCGCCATGGCCAGCGCGTGCGCGGGCTCGAAGCGGCCTTTGCGCGCGTCGCCGAGATGCAGCCCGGGGCGCGGAAGCTTCAGCCGCGCAAGGGAAGCCGCGCTTAAGGGACTTCCCGCCGGGCGCGGAAGCCAGTACAGCGACTCGCCGAACAGAAGCGGCTCTCCTTCGGGCGGCAGCTCGAAGCCCGGCAGCGCTTCGGCCGCGAAGCCGCGGTAAAGCTCCATCGCTTCGAGCGCCGCGCCGCCGTGGCGGCCTTTGCCGCCGCGATCCCGCTTCCCCGGTTCGCGGGCTTCGTCCGACCGGCCGTTCTCGCGTTCTTCTTTCTCCAGAACCGCGGCGTAATGTCCCTCCCCTTTTCCCCGATGGGGCCACATGCGCTCTTCCCGGAGAAGCTTGAACGCCGGATAGGCATCCAGAAACCACGCGATCGTTTCCTCGTTCTCTTCGCGGTTGAACGTGCACGTCGAGTAAACGAGCCGCCCGCCCGGCCGAAGCAGCGCGGCGGCGCTGGGCAGAATGTCCCGCTGCCGCTGCGCGCATATCGCGACCGAATCCGGGCTCCATTCGCTCACGGCATCCGGATCCTTGCGGAACATTCCCTCTCCGGAGCAGGGCGCGTCCAGCAGAACGCGGTCGAACGCTTCCGGCCAACGCGAAGCGAGCTCGTCCGGGGTCGCATTCGTTACGACCGCATTGGCGATGCCCATTCTTTCCACGTTCTCGGCCAAAATTTTCGCTCGGCCGGCATGGATCTCGTTGGCCACGAGCAGCCCGCGGCCGGCCAGCAGACCGCCGATCTGCGTCGTTTTGCCGCCGGGCGCGGCCGCCAGATCAAGCACGAGCTCGCCGGGGCGGGGCTCGAGCAGCTCGGCGGCGATCATCGCCGACGGTTCCTGAATGTAGTAAAGGCCGGCGGCATGCCAGGGGTGCCGCCCCGGGCGGGTTTGTCCGTCGTAAGCAAAGCCGGTTTTGCACCACGGAACCGGCTTGAGCCCGAACGCGCCGGCCATTCGCGCCGCCAGCGGATCGCCGGGGCTCAGCTTGAGGGGGTTGAGCCGCAGCCCGTAAGCGCGGGGATGCTCGTAGCTGGCGAGGAATGTCTTCGCTTCGCCTCCCAGTTGGAGGCGAATTCGCTCGACAAAAGCGGCGGGTAGAGCGGTGTTCACGGCAAATCTCCTTCTCCGTTCGTTAGTCGATCTCCAGTATACACGACCCCGCGGCGGAGGCAAAGGCTGAGGCGATGCCTCAGCAGCCGTTTTCTCTGACGCAGCTCCCGCCTTCGGACGGATGATACGCGGGCGGCATGGAGATGCGGTCGGCTCGCGGCGCCAATCTAACATTCCAGACGGCAAGTCCGATCGCGACTGCGGCGACGAGAGAAGCCGCCCATGGGATCGCTGTCAGCCCGAGCCGGCTGTCCAACACCCATCCTCCGACGAACGAGCCAAGCGCGTTGCCGAGATTGAATGCACAAATATTCAGCGTGGAGGCGAGCTCCTGCGCATTCCCTGCTTGCCGCAGCCCCAGCATATTAAGCGGCGCTATGATGCTGTAGGCGGCTGCGCCCCAGATGAACAAGGCGGCGACGGCTGCTGCCGGGTAGGGTCCTGCAAGGGCAAACGCCGCCATGGATGCAGGCAGCAACGCGAGTCCGCCGAACAGCGCGGGCATCAGCCGGCGGTCGGCCTGCCGGCCTCCGAAGAGATTGCCGATGGTCGAGCCGAGGCCGAAAACGAGCAGCAGCGCGGAGATCGATTCGCTGGAAAAGCCGCTTACCTTTTCCAGCAAAGGAGCGACATACGTAAAAGCGGCGAAAGTGCCCGCGGTGGCGAACACGGTCGTCAGGAGAACAAGAACAAAGGAAGGGCGACCGACGACGGCCAGCTGCGTGCGGAGAGAAGTACTTTCTTTAAGTTTTGCAGAAGGGACGTGCCGAATCAGGAACGGCAGTGACGCAAGCGAAAGTGCCGTCACGATCAGGAATGGGGACCTCCATCCCCAGGCTTGCCCGATCAGCGTGCCCAGCGGAGCGCCCAGAATAACGGCTACGTTCAGTCCCGTTCCGATCATGGCGATATTGCGGCCTTCCCGGCCGGGCGAAGCCAAGTCCCTGGCAGCTACGACTATGACTCCGAATAGTGTTCCGTGAGCAAGCGAACTTATGATCCGCCCTGTCATCAACACGCCGTAAGACGGAGCGAACGCGCACAGCGCGCCGCCGACAACGAAGGTGCTTAGAAAAGCGCCGATCAGCCGCTTGCGCGGCCACTTCGCGGTCAGGACGGATAGCAACGGACCGCCGATAACAACGCCCAGCGCATAGCCCGTGACCAGCAATCCGGCCGCCGAGAGCGAGACGCCGGTCTCGCCGGCGATCGGAATCAGCATCCCCATCGGCAGCAGTTCGGCAGTGCCGACCGCGAAGACGACCAGCGTCAGCAGAAGCAGAACGGCCGTTCTTTTCCGCTCAGACATGGAGATCATCGCCCCCTTCCGCATCCGTCGCGACGATCGGCATCTGGCTCTCGGTCACATAGAGCGAATCGTTGCCTTTCTCACGCGATACGTACAGCTCGCGGCCGGGCGACTCGGGGCTGATCCGGTAGCCGTGCTTCTCGATCCAGCAGCCAAGATCGAGGCTGACGGGGGACTCCGCATCCGGGCGGCTCAAATGGGTGACCGAAGCAACAGTCAGTTCCCGCAGCACCTTCGTCCGGAAGCGGGAAGTGTCCGGCAACCGCTCGGGGATCGGGCTGGCGATCTCCAAATCAACGCGGTCTTCGCACTTCGGACAGCCGTGCCAGATGACCAGATGAGGAGCCGGCAAGGTCAGTCCTCTGGCGCGCAAATGCTCGTCGAGCTCGTCAAATAGCTCGGGGATCCGGTTTCGGCTCGTCCAGAGGCGGGTCGAGACGACGGTCAGGGCAGGCGTCTTCTTCAGCCGAACCTCGCGCAGCGGTTCCGAACTTTCTCTCTCGATCTGCTCCAGCCGGTCTTCGATGCGCCGCAGCCTCTCGGTCTCCGCGCGGATGAGCTCTTGCGTCTCCGCTTGTTTCAGGCGCAGCATGCCGCGGATTTCCGCTGCGGGAACCTCGTCGTCCAGCAAGTTCTTCATTTGCTCGAGCGTTACTCCCAAATCCTTGAACGCCATGATGCGGTGCAGCCTCAGCAACTGATCGCTCCTATAATAGCGATACCCGGTTTGCGGGTCGATATGGGCGGGCACGAGCAGACCGAGCTGATCGTAAAATCGAAGCGTTTTGGCCGGGACTTGGCTTAGGCGCGAAAATTCGCTGATTTTGAACATGGTATCCGGCTCCTTTCCGTAATTCGGATCTGTCACTACCATACACCTTCCAGACGAAGGGAAAGTCAACGGTTACCGTGAAAAAAGAAGCCGTTGGGCCGCGGACGGCGATGGCTTCTCGGGGGAATGTATGTCCTACAGGCTGCCCGAGGGCAGGCCGGAGTAGTCGGTCACTCGGTTTTTGCCGGATTTCTTGGAATGGTACATGGCTTCGTCGGCTTGCTTCATCAGCCGATCCGCGGTTAATCCGTTCGCCGACCGGCAGTGCCCGACGCTTGCGGTGACGCTCGTCTCCTTTTCGATCCGCTCGCGAATCCGCTCCGCCACGGCGCCAGGGGAGACGTTCGCGCCGGTGATGAACGCCACAAGCTCCTCGCCTCCGTAACGGCCGGCCAGTCCGATGCCTTCCGTCTCTTCCATCAGGATGTTCGCGACCTGCTTCAGGACAGTGTCGGCCTGCTGATGGCCTTGCGTATCGTTCAGCTTCTTGAAATTGTCGATATCGCAGAAGATCGCGGCGACCGGAAGGCCGGAGCGGACGGCGTGTTCCAGCTGCCGCATGAAAAAGCGGCGATTGTACAAATTCGTAAGCCCGTCCGTTATGGAAGATTGATAAGCGGACTGCAGCAATTCGACAACGCGCTCGAAAACGATCATAAAAAGCAAAATATAAAACGCAATCGGCAATAGCGTCTCGATCCACACATAAAATAGAGAGGAGGAATCCCCATAGCGGACGATCAGCTTGGCGAGCTGCTCGGCGAACGAGACGGCAAGCGCCAGCGAGTAGCGCGTCCGCTGCCCGATATGCGGAGCGAACATCAGCGCGAAGAGCGGCGGAAGCGCCAGCGTGAAGCCGTCGAGAACCGGAGAAGTCAGCTTCGATGCCGGGTCCCAGAGATCGCGAGCCGGGCCGCCGGAGAAAACGGCGCTCGCCAGCAGGGCGGCGCAGACGCCAAGGAGCGCGTAATACCAGGCGCGCGTTCGCGGCCTGCGCCGATGGTAAAGCTCGAACATCGCGAAATTCAGCAGAATGAACGAGACGGCCGGCAGCGCGTCGGCCAGCAAGTCCAGCAGCGGCGCCGGCGATACGAGCCGCAAGTCGAGCGTCAAGCGGAACAGTTGGCAGGCAAAAGCGACGCCGACCGAGACGATCAGCTTCCGGTAAGTGGAACGGCGATTATGCGCGTACAGGCGATAAGCCATAAAGAGCATCAGTCCTAGCAAAATCACGATCACGCCGGAAGAGAAAACCGGAAGGCGCACGCTCTCAAACGTCCAAACGGCAGCGAAATCCATAGAAGCTCCCCGCATTCCTTTACAGAAACATATGTTCTAATATATCATAAACTTGTTAAGCCGAGAAAGCAGAACAAAAGGAGGGGTTTGCCATGAACATGTTGCAGGCGCTGTTTTTCCCCCCGGAACAACCGGGCGGCGTCTCCTCCATGGTGCCCTACATCGGGGAACGGTTCCGCAGACTCGGTTGGGAAACGGAGTTATTCTCGCTTCCGAAGCGAATCCGCAACAAGGGCCAGGAGGAAGTGGCGTTCGAGACGTTCGATTGGCGGCCGTATGCGGGCCGTCCGATTGTCGATCGTTATCTTCAAGTTTTGAAAGATTATATCTGGTGGACGAAGCTTCGGCTCAAAGACCGGAAGTTCGACCTGATTCACGCCCACCATCCGGTCGCCGCGCTGGCGATGAAACGGATTTATCCCGATACGCCGGTCGTCATGACCGTGCATTCCAGCTTCGAACGGGAGCTTATCCTGAACGGACGCATCAAGAAGGACGGACCGGAGCACCGGTTCTTGACTTCCATATATGGAGAACTGGAACACAAGACGGATCGGCTCCTTACCGTTTCCGCTTCTTTCGCGGTCTATTTGGGCGCCTATTTGAACGATCCCGGGCGTGTCGTGGTCATTCCGAACGGTTACGACGAGAGAAGATTCAAGCCAATCTCCCATGAGAACGAAGTGGCCCAGCTCGTGACGGTATGCCGCCTCGTTCCGGCCAAAGGCATCGACCTGCTGCTGAAGGCTTGCGCCGAGCTGCAGCGGCGGGGCCGCAAATTCGTGCTTCATATTATCGGCGACGGCCCCATCCGCTCGGAGCTCGAGGCGTTGTCGCAGCAGCTCGGCATTTATGAGGATACGATTTTTTACGGCTACATGCTGCACCCGGAAGAGTTGATGCCTTTCTTCGATATCTTCGTGCTGCCTTCCCGCGCGGAGTCCTTCGGCTCGGTATTCGCCGAGGCGGCGCTCTGCCTGCTCTCGCTTGTCGGAACCGATGTCGGAGGCATCGCCGAGCAGATCGAGAACGGGGTCAACGGGCTGCTCGTTCCCGAGGAGAATCCCGAAGCGCTAGCGGAAGCGCTCGAGCAGCTGATCATCGATCCGCAATACCGCTACGAGCTGGCGCGGGCGGCTTGGAACAAGGCGAAGAAGACCTATTCGTTAAGCCGAGTGATCGCGGAGTTGAAAAAAGTGTACGCAGAGACGGTTCCGCCGGGGCTCGAAGGAGATCCGGCGCGGGCGGAGACGTGATGTTCGTTCCGTTTACTTTTTTGCACGCGGCGGATCTTCATCTGGACAGTCCGTTCCGCGGCCTGACGAACGTTCCGCCTGCCGTACGGGAGCGCCTGAAAGAGTCGACGTTCGTCTCGTTCGCCCGTCTGGTCCGTCTGGCCAGGCAGGAGAAGGTCGACTTCGTCGTCTTGTCCGGCGACCTGTACGACGCCGCGGATCGTTCGCTGCGAGCGCAGCTGAGAATGCAGCGGCTGCTCGCGGAGCTTCGGGAAGACGGCATCCCGGTTTTTATCGTCCACGGCAACCACGATCCGGAGAACGGCTGGCAGGCTCGGCTGGATTGGCCGGACAACGTCCGCGTCTTCGGTTCTTCCGAAGTCGAAGCCGCCCCCGTCTATGGCCGCGACGGACGGCTCGCGGCCCATGTATACGGCATCTCCTTTCCTCAAGGGAACGTGACCGACAATTTGGCGGCGCGCTTTCGGATTCGCCCGGGCGCGCCTTTTCATCTTGCGGTTCTGCACGCGAACGTGGACGGGGACGTCCGTCACGACAATTACGCGCCTTGCCGCCTGGCCGAACTGGCGTCCGGCGATTTCCATTATTGGGCGCTGGGCCACGTTCACGACCGGAGAATTGTGCGCGAGTACCCTCACGTCGTCTACCCCGGCAACGCTCAGGGCCGCAGCATAAGGGAGACCGGCCCGAAGGGCGGCTATCTGGTGGAAGTCGCCGCGGACGGGCGCATCGGACTGTCGTTCCGCGACACGGCGGACGTGATCTGGTCGGAGAGAACGGTGTCGATCGAGGGAATGGAGCGTGAGCAGCAGCTTCGGGACGCCCTGGTCGGGGCCGCCGAGGAAGCGAAGGCGGAAGCGGGCGGCCGCGCGGCTGTGCTCCGCATCCGGCTGGAGGGGCAGGGACCGCTGCACGACCGCTTGCAGCGGGAGGCCGTCGCGGTTGAATGGTTGGCCGAGCTTCGGGAATGGTGCGGCTCGCCCGATGAATCCGACGATTGGGTTTGGGCGGATAGCCTGCTCGTCCGTACTCGGGAAGAGGCAGCGGCGATTTCGCCGGACGAAGACGGATTTCTGGCCGAGCTGCAGCGTTTGGCGCTGGAAGTTTCCGGCGATTCCGAACGAGCGCGGGCACTGCTGGAAGAAGCGATCGAACCTGCGCTGCGCCAACCGAAGCTGCGGGAATGGAACGGGCGGCTGACGGACTCTCAGCGCGAAGACCTGATCCGCCGTGCCGCCGGACTGGCGTCTTGGCTGCTGGGCGGCCGGGAAGGGCGGTAGGCCAGACTGGTTTGAGTCGGCGATGAGAGTTTTGGCAAGCATTCTGACCGGACATGCGGCAGGCTCGAATGGAATCGTCGGCGGAGCGACCTGACGGGTCCCGAAAGGAAACGGCGGGGGCACCTGTTTTTTTTGCTTTCTTTCGAAATCCCGTTCGGTCAGGAAGAGTGCGGAGCCTAGTTTTTACGCTTTCTTTCGAAATCCCGTTCCGTCAGGAAAGGTGCGGAGCCTCGTTTTTTCTTTCTTTCGAAATCCCCTTCGGACAGGGAGGAGGGGCGGGGGCAGGATTGCCGCGAATAAGGACGCGAATCGGACTGGCGAGAGAACGAAGCGAGTCAAACGCGAAATCGGGATACGGCTCGATCGGCGTAACGCGGCAGAGGCGATCTTTCGGAGACGGAGGAGGGCGGTGCTTGAAATGTACATAAAGGAGCTGCGGATCGACGGGTTCGGAGCGCTAAGCGGCGAGAGCTGCCGGCTGGACGCGCCGCTGACGGTCGTGTTCGGACCGAATGAAGCGGGCAAAAGCACGCTTCTTCGTTTTGTCCGGACGATGCTGTACGGGTTCGCGAACCGGGGACAGCCGGCGGAGCGCGGCGAACCGGTCCGCGGCGGCCGGCACGGAGGCCGGATCGTTCTGCTTGCGGACGACGGCCGCGAATGGGCGTTTGAGCGTTACGCCGACCTCCCCTCGCGACGCGGAGGCGCAGGAGTCGTCGTCCGGGACGAGGACGGAAATGAATGGCCGATGACTCAGGCGGAGCTGGAGCGGAAGCTGCTCGGCGGCGTGTCGGAAAAGCTGTTCCGGCAGCTGTTCGCGGTCACGCTGGACGAGCTGCAGGAGTTACGGTCGCTGCAGGGGGAAGAGGTAGGCAACTACTTGTACCATGCCGGAATGGCCGGCGGCGCGGCGCTGACCTCGGCCGGCCGGACCATCACGGCGGAGCTGGACCGGCTGTTTAAACCGCGAGGCGAGCAGCCTGATCTGAACCGGGCGCTCACCGCGGTCCGCGAGCGCGAAGCCAAGCTGCGGGAAGTCAGGCGCGACGCGGACCTGTACAATGAGACGGCGGCGGAACTGGCGCGGATCGAGACGGAGCTGGAGGAAGCGGACATTCGTCTGCCGGAGCTCCGAAGACGGCTCGCTTCCGTTCAGGCGGCGGTTGGTGCCAGGCAGACATGGCTTCGGCTTCGGGAGATCGAGCTCGAGGAAGCGGAGTGGGTCTCGCGTTTGAGCCGCCCGGAAGCGGAGCCGGTCGAAGAAGAAGCGCAGGCGCGTTGGGAAGCGCTGGCGGCGGATCGCGAACGGGCGGCGGAGCGGCTGCGTCAGACCGAGGAAGAACTCTCTCGTTTGCAGGAGGAGCGGAGCGGACTTCGGTGGGACGAACCGCTGCTTGAGGCGCTTGCCGACGTCGATCGGCTGGAAGCTCAGCGGGAAGCGGCGGTCGCCAGGCGGGAGGAGCTGGCGGAGCTGTCCGCAGACCTTCGATTGCAGGAGGAAACGCTCGCTGCGCTTCTAGGCCGGCTGTCTCCCGGATGGGAGGAGGCCGAGCTTCAGTCGTTCGCCTCGCTGTCCGAGCGGGAAAGGGCGAGAGCGATGCAAAGCGCCATGGCGGAGCTTCAGCGGGAATTGGAGCGTCTGAACGCGGACATTCGCCGCATGGAACGTCAGCGGGCTGTCCAGGCCGAGAGCGAGCGGGAGGCAGCGGCGCCGGGGAGAATGATCGAAGAGAACGAAGGGACATTCGGGAATTCGAAGGAACGAGAGAACGCTGTTGATACAGCATACTTGTTCGGGGAGTTCGTTCCTCCGGACAAAAGGGCGCTGCTGCAAGCATGGCAGGAGACGGAGGATGAGCGGCTGTCCTGGGAACGAGCCTGGCTGGCGGCCGTTTACGCGGGCGCGGCGAACGGCGAAGGCGCATGGCCGGGTGCCGGCTTGACGCAAGAAGAAGAGCGGCACGCGGGACCGGACGAGCCTTGGCGGCAGAGGGGACGAAACTCCGATAGGGGCCGGGCGGCAACCCGGGATCGGCTCGAAGCCGGCGGGAGCCGCGCGAGCGGCATGAAGCCGGGCGGCCGGCGCAAGAGCGATCGGGCGCCGGACCGTCGGCGCGCTTGGGCCTTGGCGGCAGCGGGTCTTGCGGCGGCGTCGGCCTTGCTGGCCGCACTGGGCGGAACCGGAGGCGGAGACGCTGCCGCAGCTGCCTACGCGGCTGCGGCACTGCTGTTCGCCGCCGCCGTCTGGCTGTTCGCTCGCCGTTCGGACGTACCCGTTCCTTCCGCCTACGACCCCCTGGCCGAAGAGCGGGCGAGCGAGGCTGCGGCCGAGCTGGCACGGCGCGAACGGAAGCTGGAAGCGGCGCTTCACCGGCTGCTGCGGCATCCGGAGACGTTCATCGTCCGGCTTCGGGAAGACGCGGCTGCCGGGGACCGGACGGCGGAAGCGGGCTGGAAGGCGCTTCGCGAAGCCGTCTATGCGCGGGCGGAACAATTCGACCGCCATGAACGGGAACGGGCGGCGAGGCATGAGCAAGAGCGTCTTCGCGCCGAATGGCGCAGGGAACGCGAGCGGCTGGAGGAGGAACGCGGCGCGGCCGCGGAGGCGGCGGAGCGTTTGCGGCGGCAGTGGGAGGGTTGGCTGGCGGAGCGCAAGCTGCCCGCCGGTCTGGCCCCCGAGCTGCTGCCGGAGCTGTTCCCGCTCGCCGAGCAGGCGCTGCAGACGCTGCGGCAGCGCGGGCGTCTTGCCGTGCGCGCGGCGCAGCTCACGGCTTCATCGGCGGCGTTCGAAGCGGCCGCCGCGGACCTCCTGGCGGCGTTCCCGCCGCCGCCAGAAGCTTCCGGCGACGCGGCGCTCGCCGTGAAGCTGCTGCACGTTCGCGCCCGGCGCGAACGCGAGACGGCGGCCGAAGCCCGCCGTCTGGATGCGCGGCTTCGCGAGGCGGAAGCCGCGCGAAACGCCGCCCTCGCCGCCGCGTCGCGGGCGGCGCAAGCGATCGCCGGCGCGCTGGACGCCGCCGGCGAACCGGACGAAGCCGCCTACGAACGGCGGCTTCGGGTGGACGCGCGGCGCCGGGCGCTGGCGCGCGAGCGCCGCGAAGCGCAGCTGCGGCTCGCGGCCGGACGCGACGCGTCCGCGCTCGCCGAGCTGACAAGCTTGCTAGCGCGGCATGACGAAGCCGCGTTGGCGGCGCTTCTGGCGGAGGCGCAGGGCGAGCTGCGCGAGCAGGAGGCGTGGCGCACGGAGCGGCTCGACCGGCGAGGCAGGCTGGCGGAGCAGCTGGAGCGGCTGCGCCGGGAAGCGGAGACGGACGAAGCCGCGGTCTCGCTGACGGAGCTCGAGAGCGAGCTGGAGCGGCTGGCGGATCGGTACGCGGTCTGGTCGATCTGCGCCGAGCTGATTCGGAGGACGAAGGCGGTGTTCGAAGAGGAGCGCCAGCCGGAGGTGCTTCGCCGGGCCTCGCGGTACTTCGCGGCGATGACGGAAGAGGCGTACGTCCGGATGGCCGCTCCGGGAGACTCGGCTTCCTTGCTGGCGGAGACGGCTGACCGGCAGTGGGTGGACAGCGCGTTCCTGAGCCGGGGGACGAGAGAGCAGATGTTCCTCGCGCTCCGGTTCGCGCTGGCGGGAGCGACATCGCCCGAGACCGCGCTGCCGCTGCTGCTGGACGATCTGTTCGTGCACTTCGACGGCGCGCGGCTCCGTTCGGCCGCCCGGGTGCTCGGCGAGCTGTCCAAGGAGCGCCAGATCGTGCTTTTTACATGCCACGAGCATGTGGCCGACACGATCGCCGCTTCGGTTCCGCAGGCCAATCGGGTCAGGATGGAACGGAAGGGGGCCGCGGCGGAAGCTTCCGGTCTTTTCCCATCAGCATCATCCAGCCGAGGCTGAGCATGCCGAACACCGGGTACAAGGTGGACAGGAGCGGGCCGAAGCCGAACTGGCCGGCAACGAAGCAAAACAGGAGAACGAGCAGCGTCAGCCATGCCTGGGACACCCGGAACCGCTCCTGAAGCTGAAGCGTCAGCCCGTAGATGTCCGCCACGAGCGTCGTGAAGATCTCCATGAAGATCAGAAAAACGAAAATATAATGAATCCAAGGACCGACCTCCCGGGCGATGCCGCCCATCGGGATGTCGAACTGGCGCACGTCCGGCATGCGGGTCGACAAGGTCAGGTGGCCGGCCATCAGCATCACGCCGATGCCGATGCCGCCGAGCCAGGCGCCTCTTTTGAGCACGACGGGGTCTTTGACCGAAGCGCCGACCGGAACGAGCACCGCCTGCGACATCGACAGGTTGAAGGCGGCGTACAGGAAAGGCGACATCCAAGCGGCCCAAGGGGACAAGTCCGTTCGCAGCGTCAGCCAGCGGTCCGCTCCGGGCCCGTTCAGCGAGTGGACGACGAGCACGGCCGTGAAAATCAGCATGATCGGAACGACGATCGTGTTGATGCTGAGGATCGCGTTCATCCCTTTGCGCAGCAGCAGGAAGCAGGCAAGCATCGTCACGAGCAGGCCGGTCTGATAGCTGAGGTTCAGATGCTCGGAGAAGATCGATCCGGCGCCCGCCAGCATGACGGCGTTGACGCCGAGCAGGACGATCAGCATCAGCTGGCTGACCCAGACGCCCATCTTCTCTCCGAACAGATGCTTGTTCAAATCCTCGTAAGATTTCGCCCCGAGATTGGCGGCGAGGAGCATCATTTTCGCTCCGAGCCACACGAACAGGAGCGTCGATGTCAGGATCATCAGCGCGCCCCAGTGGCCGAACCGGGTAAAAAACTGCATCACTTCCCGTCCGGTGGCGAACCCCGCGCCGACAACGGTTCCGATAAACGTAAAGGCGATTTGCAAGCTTCGACCCCAAGACCTCATATGACGGAACCTCCCGACGGTTTGTCCGCGTTCTCTTACCAGTTTATGAGCGCGGGCGGACATGCATGACATGGGAAGCGAGGCTTCGTCGATTCGGATAGGTGGAAATTGGAAAATGGCGTTATTTACGGTGATCGCGGTCTTTCTCGTTACGATGTACCTTGTGATTCGCAAGCCCCGGCGCTGGCATGAGGCAGCGTTCGCGGCGCCGGCGGCGGCACTGCTGCTCGCCGCGGGCTTGATCCGTTGGGAGGACGCGGCGTACATCTGGCGCCTCGTCTGGAACGCGACGCTGTCGCTGATCGGCATCATGATGCTGGCCGCGGTGCTGGACGATATCGGCTTTTTCCGGTGGGCCGCCCTTCATATCGTACGCCGGTACCACCATCGGAAAATGTTGCTGCTGATCGGGCTCGCGGGGCTGTCCTGCCTAATGTCGACCTTCTTCAACAACGACGGAACGGTTCTGATCATGACGCCGATCGTGCTGGAGACGACGGCGCTTCTCGGGATGGGGCTGCAGGCGAGGCTGGCTTATTTGCTGGCAGTCGGCTTCATGGCGGATACGGGCAGCGCCACGCTGCTGGTCAGCAATCTGACGAACATTCTGATGTCGGACTCGTTCGGCATTACGTTCGGAGATTATGCGAGGCATATGGCAGGGCCGGGACTCGTTGCCGCGGCGGCGACGATCGTCGTTCTGACGTTGTCTTTCCGGGGAGCGATTCGGCGGGACGGGCAGGAGACGCGGGCGCAAGCGATTTTTCCGGAACCGGCCGCAGCGCTGAAGGACAGGGGGGTGTTCCGGTTCTCGTGGCTGGTGCTCGCGCTCATCCTCGCCGGGTATGCGTTATCCGGCAAGCTTGGCATTCCGGTGTCGGCCGTCGCCTGCGGCGGCTCGTTCGCCCTATGGGTTCTCGCCGCTTGGCGCGGCAGCGTCGATACGCGGGAAGTCGTGCGAAGAACGCCTTGGCTGATTGTCGTGTTCGCCTTATCGATGTATTTGGTCGTTTACGGCCTGTATCTTCACGGAGCGACGGACGGATTCCGGCACTTGCTGGACTCCGCCGTTCATGGAGGAGAGGCGTCGGCGGTTTTCGGCTCCGGCTTGCTGTTCTCGTTGTTGGCATCGGTGCTGAACAACTTGCCGGCCGTATTGATCTCGTCGCTGTCGATCCACCAGATCCAAGGTCCGGCCTCGCTTCCGTTCGCGGCCCTGATCGGCTTATCGATCGGCGCCAAGCTGACCCCGATCGGATCGCTCGCCACGCTGCTCTGGATGGACTTGCTGCGCGCGGAAGGCGTCGAGATCGGCTGGGGACTTTATGTCCGCCGCGCGGTTCAGATCATCCTGCCGGTGCTGGCGATGGCGCTCGCGGTTCTTTGGCTCCAGACGCTGCTCACGGGTTGAATTCGCCGATCAGCTTGATGGACACGACCATTTGCGCGGCAGGCTCCAGATCGATCTTGAGCAAACCGCCCTCGACCGGCTCGGAAAGCACCCTCGTCTCGGACGCGAACGGAAGCCCGAGCGTTCCGGCCGCTTGTTTGCCGCGTTGCCCCACTCCGATGTCGAGGAGCCCCGAGTCCGCGCCGGGCTTGGACACTTCGACGTAGACGACAGAGCTTCCCGGCCCGAAACCGACCGTCGCAACATCGTATTCGGCCATGTGAACGGTTCCTCCCGCGGTCGGCAGATCGTACTCCGAGGCGGAAGATCCCAGGCGTTTGTCGACTTCGCTTTGTTTCATGCCGAGCGCGAGGCCGGCCAGCGTCGGGTTCCGGGAATCGAAGGCGACGTCGGACGGAGAGTCCCTTTCGTCGCGGGACGCCGCCGCGGCGTCTACCGGATGCTTGCCGGCGTCGGCCGGAGGCGCGTTCCCTCCGATCGATAGCGGAATAACCGTATCGGAAAAAAGCGGCTTGGCGGCATCGGGGGAGCCGGACCGGCCGGCCGGCTTTTCGTTGGAGGGAACGCACAGGACGAGCGCGGCGAACAGCAGGACGACGCCGGCCGTAGTCCCGGCCGGCCTCCAGGGAACGTTCATCGGACGACCGCCTTTCCATGTTCTCTTATCTATAACGACCCTTAAAAGTCGCGAAAAGTTTCACCCGTTTGCCAAAATGCGGCAAAATAGGTTCCCGGGTCTTAGCGGTTAGGTATTTGGTCCCGGTCCTGCGGCGCTTGAACGGAGCCGGATCCCTTGCGCGGATGGGCTTCGATATGATACGTTAAACGGAAAAGAATGGGCGGGTGAGAGCGAATGGACATTTTAAAGGAAAGGATTTTGCGCGAAGCGACCGTCGTCAACGCCGATGTGTTGAAGCTGGATTCGCTTCTCAACCATGGAGTCGATCCCGAGCTGACGATGGAGATGGGCAAGGAATTCGCGAAACGGTTCGCGGGCCGGACGATTACGAAGGTCATTACGGTCGAGTCGTCGGGCATTCCCGTCGCGTTCGCGACGGCTTACTCGCTGGGCGTTCCGCTTGTGTTCGCGCGCCGGAAGAAGACGCTTCTCGGGGACGCGGACGCCTACGTGGAACGGGTACCGTCCTTCACCAAAGGGATCGTCACCGATCTGATCGTCTCCAGGAACCTTCTCGCGCCGGAAGACTCGGTGCTGTTCATCGACGACATTATCGCCAACGGAGACGCGGCAAGAGGGCTGCTCAAGATCGTCGAGCAATCGGGCGCCAAAGTGGCGGGGATCGGCATCGTGCTGGAGAAGTCCTTTCAGGCCGGCGGGCGAACGTTGCGCGAACTGGGCTACAAGGTCGAATCGCTGGTACGGATCTCTTCTCTCGAAGGCAACGAGATCGTATTCGAATAGGGGGATCGCCGTCCGAGGGGACGATTCCCATGGGCGAACCGGGCTTGTGTCTCTTTTCGGATGGGCGATCCTGCTTTATAATGAGGGTAAGTCGCAAAAGGGAGGCGAGCAGGAGATGGACAACAACCTTCATCCGTCGCTGGAGTTCTTCATGGATAAACTGGACCACGCCAAGAACCACTTCGAACGCGCGCTCGACTGCAAGCATACCGAATTCGACGATCTGTATCCCTACATGATCGAGCATCCGCAATTTTTCTGGTACAAACGATATGTCGCTTGGTCCGAGCTGCTGACCATCGTCAAGCTGTGCGACGAGCTGAATATTCCGTGGACGGAACGGTTCACGGACCGTCAGGCCGAATACGTGCGCGGACGCGTCATGTCCGGCAAAGTGCTGGATTATTGGTACGAGACGAACGAGACGCGGGAACACGTCGGCTGAGCGGCGTACTCGACGCATCCCCAAGAACGACCCGCCCCGGACGAGAGCCGTCTTGGGCGGGTTTCGTTTGAAGAAAGGAGAACCTCCATGATATCCGAAGAACAATTGGACAAGTACCGCCTGGACGGAACGAAGGTCCGTGTCGTCCGCGACGTGCTGGAGATCAACGACGTCGTCGGCTTCGTGGTGGCTTGGGACGACGAGAGCATGCTTATTCGCCGTCCGAACCGCCGCGTCGTCAAGCTGAAGCGCGCTTACGCGATCGCTCCGGCCTCGGAGCCGCGCGCCGTTCCGTTGACCGACAAGGCGGAAGAGAGGCTGGAAGAAGACGAGGCTTGAGCCTCGTCCGGGCCCATATTGACTGAATATTAGAACTTTCCCTGACGCCTTGACTTCGTTTCCGGCCCCGTGCTATTATAAGTCTCGTGATTGCGACGGACAAGCCGGCGGACGTAAGGAAGCTAGGCAGTCTGCAAGTCGCATCGCGAGTCAAATATGCGGTCGTGGCGGAATTGGCAGACGCGCTGGATTCAGGTTCCAGTGGGCTAACCCCCCGTGGAGGTTCGAGTCCTCTCGACCGCACCATACTTAAAGCGAAACTCTTCGATAAATCGGGGAGTTTATTTTTATTTATATGATGCGCGAATAATTGACCTAAAACGAATAATGAGGTCCGTTTGCCCTAATATTTTCGAAATATCCCCCGACGGCATCCCCCGTTGAGGGGATTTTTTTTTGCTCGTTCGACTTTATGATGGGAAGGGTGAAGAAATTGCGGAAGATCGGCAAGCGGATTCGTTTTTGAGAAAGGTGAGTGAGCATTTTATGAGCAGACGTTGTCTTTTTTTATTTACGGTGTTGTTTATTTTAGCGGGATTCTGTCCTCGAACGTCTTCTGCCGCTTCTCTCGATAATTGGGTACCCCCGAACAATTTGCAATTGGTCTATAACGACTTACCCTACGGCAACGCTTTACAATTGGGATTCACTGACGTAGCCTATGGCAACGGCAAGTACGTGGCGGTCGTTTATAAGGATTACACGACGGGCCAGATTTACACCTCCGGCGACGGCGCGACCTGGACGTTAACCGATTCGCAAGCCCATGGGTATAAAGGCGTCACCTTCGCGAACGGCAGCTTCGTGGCCGTCGGCGTGGGCGGCATTATCGCTATATCCGCCAACGGAATGGATTGGAAATCGGGTATCCTGCCCAACTTCAATTTTATAGACTTCACTGCCGTCTCCTACGGCAATGGCAAGTATATAGCGGTCGGTACCAACGGAAACATTGCGACCTCCGCCTCCGCAGACTTTTTCGGCTGGACGGTGCAAGATTCGATTCATAATCATATATACGGCGTTACCTACGGTAACGGCAAATTTGTGGCGGTGGGAACTGACGGGATCATCCAAACCTCGGTCGACGGCGCGACCTGGACGAACGTCGCGTCCGGTACGACCGAAGAGCTTTACGGCGTCACTTTTGGCAATAACCGGTTCGTGGCAGTAGGATACAAGGGAACGTTATTGACCTCCGGCGACGGCGTGAGCTGGACGTCCCGAACGACGAATACCACGTATGAACTGAGGGACGTCATATACGCCGACGGTACGTACGTGGCGGTGGGGCAAGAGGAGACGATACTCACTTCTTCCGATGGCGCGACCTGGACGACCCGCTGGTCAGGAGGCATCGCGGGCGGTTTTCTTAGCGGCGTCACATTCGCGAACGGCGCTTTTTTAGTGATGGGTAGCGGCGCGATCTTGCAAAACGCGGACCCGTACGCTTTAACTTATAGCGGGAACGGCAATACGGGAGGTACCGCGCCGACGGATGGCAATACGTATTCGCGAGTAGAGTTCGTTACGGCATCGGAAAACACGGGGAATTTATCGAAGACGGGCTTCCTATTTGCGGGTTGGAACACTGCGGCGGACGGAAGCGGAATGAATTATGCGCCCGGCAATATGTTCAAAATGACCTCTAATTTGACGTTGTACGCCCAATGGAAAGCGGACCCGAGGCACCGCGTCACCTATAACGGGAACGGAAGTACGGAAGGCACCGTTCCGACGGATAACGCTATGTACTGGGAAAGGGATTCGGTTACGGTGGCCGGTAACGCGGGAAATTTAGCAAGAGCAGGGTACGTTTTCGCGGGCTGGAGTAAGGTGGCGGACGGAAGCGGATCGACTTACGCGCCAGGTTCCACGTTCGAAATGGGTGCGGCCGACGTGACACTGTACGCGCAGTGGACGCAGAAGTTCACCGTTACGTACGACGGCAACGGCAATACGGGAGGAACCGCGCCGACGGATGGCAATACGTATTCGCAAGTAGAGTTCGTCGAGGCTCCGGAAAACACGGGGAATTTAACGAAGACGGGTTACCTATTTGCGGGTTGGAACACTGCGGCGGACGGAAGCGGAATGAATTATGCGCCCGGCAATATGTTCAAAATGACCTCAAATTTGACGTTGTACGCCCAATGGAAGGAGGACCCGAGGCACCGCGTCACCTATAACGGGAACGGAAGTACGGAAGGCGCCGTTCCGACAGATGACGCTATGTACTGGGAAAGGGATTCGGTTACGGTGGCCGGTAACACGGGAAATTTAGCAAGAGCAGGGTACGTTTTCGCGGGCTGGAGTAAGGTGGCGGACGGAAGCGGATGGACTTACGCGCCAGGTTCCACGTTCGTTATGGGAGCGGCCGACGTGACGCTGTACGCCCAGTGGAAGCAGACGTACACGATTTCTTACGACGGCAACGGCAGTACGGGAGGCGTCGTTCCTACGGATAACACCACGTACTTGCCTAACGCGTCGGTTACGGTGGCCGATAACACGGGAAGTTTGACGAGAACGGGTTACGTCTTCGCGGGCTGGAATACGGCGGCGGACGGAAGCGGAACGAGCTATGCGGCAGGTTCCACGTTCGATATAGCGGCGAACGTGACGTTGTACGCTCAGTGGTCGCAGACGTACGCGATTTTTTATGACGGCAATGGAAGCGCTGGAGGGCTCGCTCCTACGGATAACAATTCGTATTTACAAGGTGAATCGGTAACGGTAGCGGGGAATACTAGGCATTTGGAGAAATCAGGGTATACGTTTGCGGGCTGGAATACGGCAGCGGACGGAAGCGGAACGAGCTATGAGGCAGGCGCCTCGTTCCCGATGGGAGCTTCGAACGTGACGCTGTACGCGCAGTGGGAGGCGAATCCGCCAGTGATTCCGCCGGTGAATCCTCCGGTGAATCCGCCGATGAATCCTCCGGTGAATCCGCCGATGAATCCTCCGGTGATTCCGCCGGGGGATCCGACGCCAACGGTCTCAACGGACGGGATTTTAACGTTACCGGCGGGTAAACCTGGCAAGGCCGGACTAGGGGATCAGATCACGGTAACGATTCCTGCCGGTGCTACGAGCAAAGATCTGCAGTTAAAGATAGAAGAATTGCTGAACGATCAAAACCTGCTGACGAATCACAATAACATTAAATTAGTCAGTCCGATTTTCGAGATGATCAAAAACTTCTCCGAGAACTTTAACCTTCCGGTCACGCTTACTATCGTTTTCGATTCATCGAATGTAAGCGGCGACCAGAGAGCCGCGGTATTCTATTACGACGAATCGAAGAAGGAATGGGTCGAAGTCGGCGGCGGTACGGTTATCGGCAATCGAATCACCGTGAAAGTCGATCACTTTACGAAATACGCGGTATTCGCCGTCGGCGACCCGCCAACAGCCCATACGCCGGACCTAAGCGACATCTCCGGGCATTGGGCGGAAGCGAATATTATTAAAGCGGTAAACCAAGGAGTCGCCTTGGGATATCCTGACGGAACGTTCAAACCCGATAAGACGGTCACTCGGACGGAATTCGCGGTTATGTTAATGAACGCGTTGAGGCCGACTGGCGAGGGGGAGGCGTTGCCGTTCACGGATTCAGCGATGATCGGCGCTTGGGCGCGGAAGGCAATCGCGCAAGCGTCGGAAGCAGGTATAATCCAAGGCTTCCCGGACGGCACCTTTCGTCCTGATACGCTTATTTCACGCGCGGAGATGGCATCAATGATTGCGAAAGCGTTGGGTCGCTCCGCCGATACGAATGTCACGGCGTCGTTCGCGGACGCCGGCGATATTCCCGCCTGGGCAGAAGACGGCATCTCGTTCGTATCGCAGACGGGTATCATGCAAGGGATAGGCGCTAACCGGTTCGCGCCTAGTCTCCAAGCCACTCGGGCCGAAGCGGTTACTGCGCTGCTGAATATGCTTTCCCTACAGATATAAAGCTATTTACGCTAATATAATGAATGTAAGTTATTGTCCCGAAACTCCGTGCGCAGCGCGGAGTTTTAGATTTATTTAGGTGTATCCATGACAATTCAACAAATAATGGATTTGACTTGGAGTTCGCTCCAGCGGATATGATGAGCATGTATCCGATATTCAGCCAAGACAGGGGAGGAAGTCAATTGTACAGGGTTGACCCGAATCGGGCTTATACCATTGCCGAGATTGCCGAACAAACGGGATTATCGCCGGATACCCTTCGCTACTACGAGAAAATCGGGCTGATTCGCCCGCCGGAACGCGGATACAGCGGCCAGCGCGAGTACAGTGCTATTGACTTAGGCAAGATCGTGTTTGTGACCTATCTGAGAAACACGCGCATGCCGCTCAAAAAAATTCAGGAATATATTGCAGCGTATAACGAACAGGACGAGGAAAAATGTTACGCCCTGCTGGACGAGCACCGGGTTTCGGTCGAAGCGGAAATTGCCGAATGGACGGCCACGCTGGAGCTGCTCAAGTACAAGCTGGAGCATTTTCAGGAAGTGAAAGACGGCAGACTATCGAAGGGAGAGCTGCAACATGAATCTGAATAAAAACGAATGGACTCCGCAGAAGCCGTTAAATTCCGGATTCGGTCCTCGGACTACGGCGGCTGAGGCTCTCGGAGACGTCGATTTGAAGGGCAAAGTGGCTATCATAACGGGAGGCTACTCGGGACTTGGTCTTGAAACCGCCCGGGTCTTAGCCGGTGCGGGCGCTCAAATCATCGTTCCCGCACGCACGCCGGAGAAAGCAAAGGCCGCATTGGCATCCGTTCCCGGCGCCGAGCTGGAAATGCTGGATCTGATGGATCCCGCATCGATTGACGCTTTTGCCGAGAGGTTTCTCCGTTCCGAACGTCCTTTGCACATTCTGGTTAATAGCGCAGGCGTGATGGCTTCGGAAGAAGCATATGACGGAAGGGGGTTCGAGCAGCAATTTGCCGTGAACCACCTGGGGCACTTCCAATTAACGGCACGTCTATGGCCTGCGCTCCAAGCGGCTGAAGGCGCAAGAGTCGTGTCCGTCTCCTCCAAAGGCCACCGGCTTGGCGGAATCGACTTCGACGACTTGTTCTTCCAAAACAAGCCTTACCGCAAGTGGGCGGCATACGCGCAGTCCAAAACCGCAAACGCCTTATTCGCTCTGGAACTGGACCGGAGAGGCCAAAGCGCCGGGGTACGCGCCTTTTCCGTTCATCCCGGCAGTATTTTGACGGATTTGGCCCGGCATCTTTCCGACGAGGAACTTCAAGCCATGGGAGCTATTAACGAGCAAGGACAACGAGGCTTTACTTCCTATAACGAGGAGCAAAAAACGGTTCCGGAAGGCGCCGCGACTATCGTATGGTGCGCAGTAAGCCCCATGCTTGACGGAAAAGGCGGTGTGTATTGCGAAAACGCGGACATCGCCCGTACGGTGGAACCGGGACAGGAAGGCCAACCGAATCAAGCCGGGGTTTCTCCTTGGGCGACTGATCCGGAATCCGCCGCAAGACTTTGGAGCGTCAGCGAACGATTGACGGGAGTAAAGTTTGAAATCTAAGAAACGACGATTCGAATCGATTCCGCATTCATGGAGGCAAGCAGAAATAAGGGCTCACATGATATCGCCGGCTTTTTCATTTTGACGTTGCTTCTCTCCCTTGCCAAACGGCTGTAATTCCGAGACCGATGGCCATGATGACGGCGGAGAATCCATACGGATAATGAATGTTCACGTCGAATAAGATACCGCCGGTCGCCGGTCCGACGATATTGCCCAGGCTCGTGTAAGTGGAGTTCATCCCGGCTACGAATCCTTGCTCATTGCCTGCGGAACGGGACAGGAAAGTCGTCAGCGCCGGACGAAGCAGGTCGAAGGCGAGGAAGATGAAGCAGGTGAGCGCCAACACGGCCCAGAAGCCGGAGATCACGACAGACGCCGCCGCCAGAATCGCTCCCGCGATCAAGCAGATCTGGATCAGCTTTTTCTCGCCAAGCCGCTGCACCATTTTCCCGAACAGGAAGATCTGCACGACAACGCCGAACAGGGAGCTGATCGTAATAATCGCGGCGATGTCGCCCGGGGTGAAGCCGAATTTATGAGCGGTAAACAGGCGGAAGATCGTCTCATAGGCAGATAAACCGAAGGCCAAGACGAACACGAGGATAAAGGCGATTGCGTAAAGCGGATCCGCAAAATAGAAAGGCGTGCGGACGCCGTATTCCGCGAGAAAGCCGCCGATGCCGGTGCCGATAATAAAGCCGGTGCTGATGGCGGCGGACAGGTATCCCATCGCTTTGGGCCGTTCCTCGACGGTTGTGACGTCCGCGAAATACGCGGTCACGGCGGGCATGATGAAGGCGGCGCTGAATCCGCCGATCATTCTAGAGAAATAAAGCACGGCCACATGCGTGCCCAAGCCGAAAATCAATTCGGAAACGCCGAACAGCACCATGCCGAGGATGATCATGATCTTCCGGCCGTACCGGTCGACCCAGCGGCCTGCGAGCGGGGACATGACCAATTGGGCCATCGTGAAGACGGCGACGAGGGATCCCATCGTTTTCCCCGACAAGTGCATGATTTCCATGAAGGAGGGCATGACGGGAATTACGAGCCCGATGCCCAGAAAGGCAATAAAGACGTTGCTTAGCAAAATGATCAAAACCATATTTATCCCTCATCCGATTGCAAATTCAGCGGCGAGAAATCCCTCTCCAAAAAACGGTCCAGGAGGCTTCCAACTTCTCGTTGAGTCTGTTCTCGTCATTGTCGTAAACCAGGCTCAGCATAAGGGAATCGACCATTTCGCTTACGTATCGGAGTTTGGAAGATAATTCGATTTCCTTCGCATCACGCAAAATGTGCATAAACAGCTCGTCTTTTCCTTTAAAATGAGCGTAAATCGATTGCTTCTTCATCCCGACCTCATCCGCGATTTGGGACAGCGAGGCTCCTTCATAACCGTGAAGGGCGAACTTCGTCAGTCATCATATCAAATAAAAAACCCGCGGAAGGCCCGAACCGATAAGGCTCTTCGCGGGTTATGATCAGGATCCTTGATAAGCTTTTTGCAATTCCGCAAGATTAAATTTCTTCATCTTCAGGAACGCCTTCGTGACGCGTTCGATCTGTTCCGGCGTTCCCTTGGCCATCATCTCGTCCATCGCGGCGGGGCTGATCTGCCACGAGACGCCGAATTTGTCTTTGAGCCAGCCGCATTGTTCGGCTTTGGGGTCGGCCGAAAGCTTCTCCCAGTAATAATCGATTTCCTCCTGCGTCTCGCAAACGACCAGGAGAGAGACCGCCTCGTTGAATTGGAAAGCGTGTCGATGCGCGCTGTCCATGGCCGCAAACCAGGTGTTCTCCAGCATGAAGTCGGTGAACATCACCGTCCCCTCCCGGTCCGGCTCCTGGCCGGGGCCATACCGGAAGAGACTGCCCGGCTTGGCATTCCGGAAGATCGAGAGGTACAACTCGCGCGCCTCTTCGGCCTTGCCGCAATTATCGCCGACAAACATCAGAGATGGCACAATCGTCGGCCTCGGCACTCCGTCCGGATTCGTCAGCATAAGCTGCCACGAAACGCCATACTTGTCCTGGATCCAACCGTACCATTTGCTGAACGGGTATTTATCGAGCGGCATCAGAGCGGTGCCGCCGTCGGACAGCTTGCTCCATGTCTCATTGAGAAGGTCTCTCGCATGTTTCTCCCTGGACGGGTCAAAGTTTACGATAAACGATATGGAAGGATTGATCGTAAAGTACGGCCCTGCGGAGATGGCCATAAACGGCTGTCCCCATACGGTGAAGGAGACGAGATCGGCATCGCCCGAAGGCGTATCGCGCAAAACCGTCGAACTCGTCATTCGGGACTCCGGAAAGACGGAACAATAGAACTCCGCGGCTTCTTTCGCCTCTTTGTCGAACCAAAGGTGTGGGATGATCGGGTTGCCGAGCGAACTTCTTTGGGCATCGGTCATGACATTTCCTCCTAATCGCAAAAGTAGGCTATCGTTTCCATTCTATCATAGGATAAGAGATTGCGTTTCTTTTCGATTGCGGTCTTAATAGAAAAAACGCATGAACAGGCCGGCCGAATAGGCGTATGCGGACGCCCGCATTTGTGATAGGATGAATATCGGACTCGTCGCAGCGCGGCCGGAATCGCCTTGCGAATATAAAAAAAGAGAGCCCGCGGATAGGAGTAAACTTCAGGAGGAGAATCGTACCCTATGAGCACCAAGAATCATCGACCGGCCGTCGGCCTGGCTCTATTGCTGGGCATCTTCTCGACGCTCGGCCCGTTTACGATCGATATGTATTTGCCCGCGTTCCCGGAGATTGCCGACCGCTTCGGCACTTCGGCCTCTCTCGTGCAGCTGAGCCTGACCGCCTGCCTGCTCGGACTCGGCATCGGCCAGCTGGTCATGGGCTCCCTGAGCGACGTTCGCGGACGGCGCGGACCGCTGCTGATCGCGATGATCGGCTATGCCGCCGCTTCGTTCGCCTGCGCCTTGTCGCCGCATATCTCGCTGCTGATCGCGTTCCGGTTCATCCAGGGCTTCGCCGCTTCGGCCGGGATCGTCATCTCCCGGGCCATTGCGCGAGATCTGTACAACGGACGCGAATTGACCAAGTTTTTCTCGATGCTGATGCTGGTCGGCAACCTCGGCCCGCTGGCGGCGCCGGTCGTCGGCAGCGGCGTCCTGGCGCTGACCTCCTGGGTCGGTGTATTCCTGGCGCTTGGCATCCTCGGGCTTTATCTGCTGGCGATGACCCAGTGGCGGCTGAAGGAGACGCTGCCGCCCGAGCGCCGCGTACCGGCCGATATCGGACAGCAGCTCCGCAATTTCGCTTCGCTGCTGCGCAATCGCCAATTCGCCGGCTATATGCTCGCGCAGGGCGTCATGATCGCGGGCGTCTTCGCCTACGTGTCCGGAACGCCGTTTATCTATCAGCATATGTACGGGGTGAGCCCGACCGTCTTCGCGCTGCTGTTCGGCTCGAACGGCATCAGCCTTATCATCGGCTCGCAGATCGTCGGCCGGATGAGCCGACGCTTCTCGGAACGCTCGCTGCTGCTGTTCGGGCTATGGTTGGCCGGCGCCGCAAGCCTGGCCGTGCTGGCGGCGGCGATCACGCACGGGCCGCTGTTTACCCTGGTCGTGCCGCTCTTCTGCTTCGTCGCTTCGATCGGCATCACGTCGACGGCCGCCTTTACGCTCGCCATGGAGAGCCAGGGCCATATGGCGGGCAGCGCGGCGGCGCTGCTGGGCGTCATCCCGTTCCTGCTCGGTTCGGCGGTCTCTCCGCTGGTCGGCATCGCCGGCGAGGATACGGCGGTGCCGCTCGGACTGATCATCCTGGCGACGAGCGCCATCGCGCTGCTCGCCTACTTCGGGCTGGCCGGCAAGCCGAGCGGAAGCAAGCCGCAGGATGCACCGCCGTCTTCGGAAAGCTGCACGACGGCGGCTCATTGAAGCCAAGCCGCAAACAACGGCGGCGGAAGGACTTGAACCTCAAGTCGCTTCCGCCGCCGTTTTCGTTGTTTAGGAAATGATGCGATTAAATTTCCTGTGGATAATTGCCCAAAAGGAATCGGATTTAACTTCAGAGCATTCCTTCACTTTTGGGGGATTTGTTCATTAATGATAGATTGGTTTGGTCAGTCCGTTGTATAGTTCGTACAAGGCAAGACACAGCGTGCGCGCGTCTTCCCGGCTTAAGCCCTCGATGATTTGCCTCGCCAACTCTTCAAGCTCGTCGTCGGTCGTAAGAATTTCCAATGTTTTGCCGCTAGCTCCAATTGCCATGGTTCCTCCCCAATTCCCACTTCTGTCGGCCATTGGCATAGCGTGCGCCTCCGGCAGCCCGGCGATCCTAGTTGATCCAACCTCAACCTTAGACCCGTGGCTTTGCGTCCTTGTTTTTCAACAAGTTTGCCCTTGTCAGTGGATATTCTCGAAATATGATATCTGAAACTTTTCACTACCGCAAGAAGAATTTACGCCCCCGTCGGTTTGGCCTCCGTGGACATCAGACTCGCTCTGCGGAGCAACTCCCGGAACGACAGATGGGCCGGCTGCGGTTCGCGGCCGACGTCGAGCCAGCCGACGGATGCCGTGATGTCGGCCGGACCGGCCGAGAATCCGGCGGCGAGCGTGCCGATCGCTTCTCGCACGAAGGAATCGGCACGCCGGGTCAACACGGCGAACTCGTCTCCCGCATAGCGGCACAGGAAGTCGCTCTCGTCGAACACGGACTTCAGCTTCGCCGCGAAGCCGCGGATGAGGTCGTCTCCGACCGGATGGCCGTATTGCTTGTTGATCCTGCCGAAGTCGTTCAGATCGATAAACAGAAAATGAAACGGCTCGCCGCGGTCCAGCAGGTCTCTTGCAATGGATTCGATATACGGCGCCTTGTACAAGCCCGTCATCGAATCCATCCATTCGGCCAGGCGGGAGACCAGCGTCTCCCGGGTGACGATCCCGGGGGGGACGGCGCCGTCCGCATGCACGATGAGCCGCTCGATGCCGTGCTTCTCCATGACCCCCAGGGCGTCCCATAAGAAGGTGTCCGCGGGAACGCCGATCGGATCCGTTGTCATGGCGTCGGCGACGATCCGGTTCGGATGGGTGGACCGAACGTCGCGCGAAGTGATGATGCCGACGAGTTCGCCCGAATCGATGACGAGCAGGGAGCCGATCCGATGCCGCTCCATCAGCTCGGACGCGCGCAGCACGCTGCGGCCGGACGAGACGCTGTGTATCGAGCGGGTCATCACTTCTCCGACTTTCAAGACATATCCACCTCCCGTTGCACGGATACGGCCACCTTCAATTCGGAACGAAGCACCATCGTTTCGTTGATGAGCGCCTCCGCTTCCTGGATGATGATGTTGACCAAGACGCGTTCGTCCAGCATTTGCAGCAAGGAAGTGCGGATCAGCACGGCTTCGATCTTGGGATGCTCGATCCGGACGATGGAGAATTGGTCCGGGCTGAGCGCTTCGGCCATTCGCCGCACCGCTTCGGGACCGATCGGGGCGCGCTTGCCGATGATAAGCAAATCCTGCATGGGGGGCATTTCAAATTCGGAAATTTTAAGGGACAACATCGCTTTTCTCGAATAATTCTTTCTTTCTTCCAATTGCCTCTGACTCCCTTGACGGTGGATTGAAGGGACGTCCGTTGGCCAGGTCCGCCAGCCGCTTCGGTCTGGATAGCAGATAGCCCTGTCCCAACGTGACGCTCAATTGCTGCGCCTGCAGCAGATCTTCCGCTTCTTCGATTCCCTCCAGGATCAGCATCGCTTCGTCCCTGCAGTATTCCGCGAACAACTTCAGCAGCTTCCGTTTTTTGGAGTTGGCTGCCAGATCCCGACCGAAAAAACGGTCCAGCTTAATGTAGTCGGGAGCAAGTTCGACGATCTTGCGGATCGTCACCGCTCCTTCCCCCACATCGTCGAACGCGATCCGAAAATCGGCGTCCCGAAGCCATTTCACGTTGCGGATAAAGTGTTCGTCGTCCCAACTGGCGGCCTGCGACACCGTTTCGTTGATTTCGAACACGATGCGGCGGGCGAACCTCAGGTAGTCCCGCAGAGCCTTTTCGACAAATTGGGGGAAGGTCTCTTCCGCGAGTGACGACGGGAAAACGTTCAGAAACAAAACTTCATCTGATTCTCTCCGGATCGGATCGGCGAAGAAAGCGGCAATGGCGCTGTAAATGGACAGCGTGTCCAACTCGAACAGCCGCTGCTGCTCGGCTGCCGCCTTGAACAGCACGTCGGGCGAGCCGACGGCGTCGCACCGGATGAGCGCCTCGTAACCGAGCACGGATCGATCGGCCAGGCGTTTCACCGGCTGGAACAAGTGATAAAATTCCTGCTGTACAATGGTCTTTTCCATCGTTGTCACGAGTTTCCTTTCTATGATCGACAATTTCGGTAACCTGGCTGCCATAGACATGGATCCTTAGGCCCATAGGTTTTGCGTCCCTTTTTTTCAAAAGGTTTGCGATTATCGGTTTGAACGCATCAGTCGAAAGGACTATGCTATCACACTTTGTACCTATCCTATTTATGCTTCGCCAAAAATCGACTAATTCCTACAGAACATATGTTTCTCTTTGGAAATATCTTCTTCGATCGATATTGAAAGAAAGAGATTCATGGCCCGCCTTCTGCCGCGGAAGCCGCGTCCTTATACTGGAAAAGTCGGGACGAAGTCCTAATAGAACGAGAGAAAAAGGAATGGTTATCTTATGAGCGCAGAACGACAAAAATTCATCGTCAATCGCGATACCGCCATCGTTAGCCGAGTCGAATCGACCACGGCCATTCGTCATGTCCGGAATATGGTGCTGAGAAGCCTTCCCGCGAGGTATGGGAGCCGGTCTTCGAGGCTCAGCGCCGCTGCGGCGGCAATATGGTCATCCCCGGGATTACAACGCGGCTTCCGCCGCTTCCCAGACGGTCACGATCGCCTCGGGATCGGGAACGGCTTACGATCATAGCGTGTACTATGGTTCGAACGTGAAGGCTCCTTCCGTCGAAAACGGGGACCTGACCCGGTTTGAAGACGCGGACGCCGTAGCCGGTTACGCGAAGATTAGCATCTCGCTGCTAGTGGACGCAGGAGTCGTACAGGGAGACAACGGAGAAATTCACCCGAAGGACTCGCTTTCCCGCGCCGAAGCGGCTGTCCTGATCTATCGTCTTCTTTTCGAAAAATAAAAACGGCAGGACCCGGGGATAACCCTCCGGGTCTTTATCGTTCAAATGTGTTAATTTTCGCGATCATAAACAGGACCAACACCCAAATCAATGTAAATGCATACCGTGCCTACATAAGCCAACGCTGATGGAGGTGCATGATGTTTAATCCGCATCCCGCTAAAACGGCCATTGTAATCACGGACCCGCAAAATGATTTCTTGAGTCCTGGCGGAAAAGGATTTCATCTAACAAAAGATACGATCAAGCAAAACGACACGGTACACAACCTTGAACGATTAATGAGCACCGCCCTTCATAGAGGGTATCAGCTTTTCATATCGCCCCATTATTTATACCCTCACGATTTTGGTTGGAAATTTACCGGAAACGAACAGAAGATGTTATTAGGTTTAAGAATGTATCAAGTGGCGAATGCGTACGCGCCGCCGTCAATAGGAGCTGATTTTGTTCATTCTTTAAAACCTTATATTTTTGATAGGAGAACAATCGTTTCAACTCCGCACAAGGTTGCCAGTCCACAAACGAATGACCTGGTATACCAGTTACGACAACAAAGAAAAGAGAAGGCGATTCTTGCAGGGGTTCTTTCCAATGTTTGCGTAGAGTCCCATATGAGGGATTTAATCGAAAATGGATTTGAGACAGCTGTTGTTTACGATGCCACAGCAGCGACAAGCGAAGCGGATTTTCAGGCGGCCATGACCAATTACAAAGCATTTGCCAGTGCTGCTTGGACTACTCAGGAGGCTATTTCACACTTATAAAATGAGCATCCAATCAGCCCCGCCAAGCGGCGTGAGCAGAGTGTGGGAAACCCGACAATAACACCGGAAGCGAAGCAGCCGTTCTCCTTGGTCGTCTCGATCACGCTGCAGATCGTCGCGCTCGCTCGATCGTTGTCCAATTGTCGGCGTTTCCGGGAGACTTCCCGTCCCCGTTACATATAGAACGGCCGCAACTGCAAGAGGCGCGAAAATAACGAAAGCCTTATCTCCGACCCCGGAACGTCCGCCGCAAGTCTTCCACCCACAGGTCCGGAATTTCCCACGGAATGAAGTGTCCGCCGCGTTCGTGAACGGCAATATTGACGTGGTTATACCAAGCGGCGCGATCGCTGTCGAGGAAATCCCGCACGCGCTGGTCCGTCGTAACGCCCGGCGGATTCTCGTAGGCGACGAAGGTGATGCCGGTCGGCGCTTCGACGACGGGCCAGCGATCGTGGGCGGGCGTCCACGGGTAGCGGTTGTTGTTCGCATAGACGCGCGTCGAGGTCTCGATACAATTGCCGGCCCAGAAGATGGTGGCGTGCGTCAGAAGGTCGTCCTTCGAGAAGACGTTCTCGATGTTGCCTTGATTGTCGCTCCAACGGGTCCATCGTTCCAGGATCCACGCAAGCATGCCGACCGGCGAGTCGTTCAAGCCGTAGGCGAGCGTGCCGGGATCCAGGACGTGAACGGCCAGATGCGAGGCGAAGCGGCGATCCAACTTCAGAATCTGCGCGCGGACGCTTTCCGGAAGGTTGTCGGGAATCGGACGGCCGCCGGAGAAATCCCAACCGCGCTCTCCGTTGAAAAAGTTCAATTTCAGAGCGGATCCGATATGAATGGCGTACAGCTCATCGCCGTATTTGTGTCCGAGCTGACCGGTTACGAGCGCGCCGACGTCGTTCCCGGCCGCGGCATACTTCTCGTAGCCGAGAACGTCCCTCATCAACGTATGCCACAGATCGGCCATTTTCCAGAAGTTCATGTCCGGATGGTTCGGAAGCGGCGTCGAGAATCCGAAGCCGGGAAGCGAAGGCACGATGACGTCGAACGCTTCGGCCGGATCTCCTCCGTAGGCGCCGGGGTCCGCCAGCGGATCGATTACTTTGGACCAATGCCAGAACGTCCAGGGCCAGCCATGGGACAAAATCAGCGGGATAGGATTCGGGCCCTTGCCCGGCTTGCGCATAAAGTGCACAGGAACCCCGTCAACGTCGACTCGGTAATGCTCGTAAGCGTTGATCGCTTGCTCGGACCGGCGCCAGTCGAAACCGTCGATCCAGTAATCGACGAGTTTCTCCAGATCGCTTCGCCTGACGCCGTAGAACGAGTCCTCGTTGCCGACGTCGAGAGGCCATCTCGTGGACTTCAGCCGATGCCGCAGATCGGCAAGAACTTCATCCGAGACATGAATCGGACTCGGCACAAGCGGGAAAGGAACTGCTGCCGACATATGAATTCCTCCTTAGACAGTCCTTATCAAATACTGCGGAAATTATATCAATTATTTATATAAATGTCTAATGTAAATAGACATGAAAAAACGCAGCCGGACTACGGCTACGATTCGTTGGCCCGTTCGGCCAGACGCCGTAAGGCGGGCAGGGCGGAAGCAATGGCTTGCTTGTCCTCGGGCGTAAGCCTTTCCATAAATTTCGAGAGATGCGCGATGCGTTCCGAGCGGCGCGAATCGATCACCTTGGCGCCGGCCTCGGTAATATGCACTTGAACGACCCGCCCATCCGTCGGATCCGGCCTGCGCTCCACGAGCCCGTCCCGTTCCAGCCGGGTGACGATCTGCGTAATGGCGGACTGCGTCACTTGCTCGGTAGCCGTCAATGACGTAAGGCGCATGGGGCTCTTGCGGGACAGCGTGTGCAGGACGGATAGCGTGGTGAAGCTCAATTTCTCAATGGAAGGCAGACGAATGAGGATCCGCGTCAGCTCTTCGAATACCAAGGCGAAGTCGGCGACCTGGAGGCCGTCAGTCGGAGTTTTCGGTTTCATGCGCCCATTATATCACAAACTTATGGATTTGCGGTTCCCGCCGAAGCCAATCGGTATGACGATCAACGGAGCAGCCGATTTTTTGCCGTCACCATAAAAAAATACAGTCCGCGAGAAGTTACGACATTCGTTCCTCTCAAGCGCTGGCTTATAATGAGCCTGATTTTGGATTCGCGCGATTATACAAGAAGGAGAGGATTCCCATGAGCCGATGGCAACTGTCTTCGCCGGACGGACGCATCCGCCTGTCGGTCGGCCTGAACGAGGCCGGATCGCTCTGCTACGAAGCGGAGAAGGACGGCGTCACGCTGCTGGCGCCTTTCACGCTGGGCCTGGAGACGGATCGACAGAGCTTCTCGGAACAGTTGAACGTCCGCCACGCCGAGACCGGGCAGATCCGGGAGAGCTACACAATGCCTCACGGAAGCCGGAAAACGCACGATTATCTAGCCAACGAGCTGATTCTCCATGCGGAAAGGAACGGAGAGCCGATTCAATTGCACCTCCGGGCTTCCGATGACGGTATCGCATATCGGTTCGAGGTGCCGGCAAGCGGCCGGACAAGCGTCGTTTCGGAGCGGTCGGGTTTTACGCTGGCGCCAGAAGTGTTCATGAACGTCTGGGCCCAGAAATTAATGAAGTGTTATGAGCGAACGTACGATCTGCACATGCCGGAACATATGGTCGAAGATCCCTTCGCCTTTCCGATGCTGCTCCAATGCGGCGGTCACGGATGGATGCTACTGACGGAGGCAGCCGTCTACGGTACTTACTGCGCGTCGCATCTGCGCAGAAGCGATACGGACATTCGAACGTTTGTCACCTGCTTTCCTCCCGACCAGTCGGCACCCGTTCAGGCGGATTCTCCGCTGCAAACGCCTTGGCGCGTTGCGATCCTGGCGAACGATCTGGATCGCATCGTGAACAGCAGCCTGGTGCTCCACTTGAATCCGCCAAGCGAATTGGAAGACACGTCCTGGATCCGGCCGGGGCGCGCGGCCTGGTCCTGGTACTCGGACGGAGCCTCGTGCGGCAATATGGACATCCAGAAAGCGTACGTCGATTTTGCCGCGGAGTTCGGCTGGGAATATTCGCTGGTCGACGGCGGCTGGGACCGCGGCGAACTGGACGTGCCGGAGCTTGTCCGCTATGGGAGGGACAAGGGAGTCGGCATCTGGCTATGGTCGCATTACCGCGACTTGAAGGAGCCTGCGCAATGCGAAAAGACGTTGGCGCTATGGGCGAATTGGGGCATTGTCGGCGTCAAGGTGGATTTTTTCGACAGCGACTCCCAGGACGTTCTTCGGGCTTACGATACCATCGCGGGAATCGCCGCCGATCATCGCCTGATGGTGAATTATCACGGTTCCACGAAGCCGTCCGGGGAACAGCGGCGATGGCCGCACGTCATGACGCGGGAAGGGATCTACGGCGCCGAGTATTGGCGCAATATCAGCGAGGGGCCGAATGCGGTGCATAACTGCACGGTTCCGTTCATTCGCAACGCCGTCGGCTCGATGGACTACACTCCCGTAACGTTCTCGCGCCAGACTCGCACGAGTCATTGCCATCAACTGGCGCTATCGGTCGTTTTCGAATCCGCCGTGCAGCATTTTGCCGATTCCATGGAGGCTTACAGAACGAGCGTGGCCCATTCGTTCCTGCGCCAAGTGCCGGCCGCTTGGGACGAATCCCGGCTGCTCGAAGGATTCCCGGGCCGATTCGTCACCATGGCGAGGAGAGACGGCGAAGATTGGTTTGTCGGGGCGATCTGCGCGGCGGCCGGAAGAACCGCGACGATTGATCTTGACTTTCTGACGCCCGGAAGCGTTTACGAGGCGGAAATCTATGAGGAGGAATTCGACGAAGGAGAAGAATACCGCTTTCGCCGGGCAACGGACATGACCGTCCGTACGCAGCGAGTCACGAGCTTCGAGGTGCTGCGGCTGCCGATGAAAGTCTATGGCGGCTGCGCGATTCGCTTGACTCTTCAATGAAAGGAGATTCGTCCGCGTCGACGCGCCAGAACGTAGAAGTCCGCATGCGAACCTAAATCCGAGGAGGCAACGATCATGCAATTGATCAAGCGGTTCAAGATTTGGAACGCCGGGATTTCGGCTTTATTCGTCGCAGCCAGTATCGGGATGACGAACCCTCCCGCCGTATCGGCCGACACGCCGCCGAGTGTTGATGCTCAGTCCGTGGATCTTCTCGATCCCGCCTTCGTGGCCAGCCACCAGGGCGCCATCGCAAGTGTGGAGCAGGACCCGGACCAGTCGCCGTACGACGAGTTCGGCGCCGCTTTCGGCACGGACGATCCGGTCGAAGGGGCGACCAAGTTCGCACGGTCGGTGCTCCCGGAAGCGGCCGATCGGGTTGTCAACGTGTTTGACGAAGCTCTGAACAAAACGGTATTCGAAGTGAACGTGGGGGACAACACCTGCGCGACGTGTTATCTGCACAACGCGACGTACGATCCGGAGACCCAGACGTTCAGCGGCGGCAACGATGACCGGCAGCGCATCGAGATCCGGCCGGAAGCGAATTCGAGCTTTGCCGGGCACGAGGGAGACATTACCGCCTATCATTGGAAGCTCAAGCTGGACAAGGATTTGCCCAAGCCCGGCGGTTTCTTTCATATTTTCCAATACAAAGCGGTGAACGCCTCTCACGAAGTCGCCAACTTCGACACGCTCGGACTGAGCACCGATCCGAACTTCAGCAGCTCCGAGGACGGAGAGCCGATCCTGACGCTGACCGTCTCGACCGCGGCGAGCCCCAAGCTGGAATTCCGGTATGCGGACATCGGCACGGTGGCGGGGCAGGAGACGCTGGCCAGCGTGCCGGTCGACGAGATTCGGGACAAGTGGGTCGACGTAACGTTGAAAATTCTCAACTCCGAATCCGGCTGGGCGTCGATGGTCATGAAGGACGATCAGACCGGCCAGGTGTTGATGTCGTACGACGATCCCAACCGGATTCTCGATCTGTGGCGGAGGCCGGAAGTCAAGTATAACAACGGGGCGTTCGAAGGCCCGTATCCCGCCAACGATCAAATGTACAACCGTCCGAAGTGGGGCATCTACCGCAAGGCGGACAAATCGGACTCGAGCGTCGAACCTGCGAAAATCTATCTGTCCGACATGACCCTGTACAAGTCGGCGACGGGCGTTTCGCCGGTCGATCTGGCGTATGGCAAGCCGGCGTACAACGTCGGACCGACGTCCGGCAATCCGATACAATTGGCGAATGACGATGCGAACCGGCTCACGGACGGCGTGCAGGTCGACCCGGTCTCCTACACGAACCTGACCGTTCCCGCGGACCGGCCCGACGCGCTCGGCAAGCTGACCTGGATCGGTACGGAGAGCGCCAAGAAAGGAAGCGTCATCCTCGACCTGGGGAAGAAGACGGACTTCAACCAATTTAAAATTTTTGCCAAAAGCGCCAGGTTGCTGCACGTCAATGCCTGGGTGTCCGACGATACGGCCGACCACGACGGAAGCGATCTCGATTCGATCGCGTTCATGCCCGTGAATCCGACCGCCCAGGATCCCGACAAAGGGGGCGATTGGGCCTTTTACAACCCGGACAGCAGCGGCGGGGACGACGCGGCGAACAAAGAGTACCTGGTCGATCTCGGCCAGACGTATTCATCCCGCTATGTAAAATTGTTTTTCGAGAACGGAAGCGGCTCGAATGCCGCCGGCACGACGGATGGCGTTTCCACTTTTACGATGACCGGCCCGCCTCGAATCTCCGAGCTGGAGATTTACAATGCGCCGCAAACGCCGAAAAACGTACAGGTCGATTACGCCGGGGGACCGAACGCGACGATCTCCTGGGACGACACGCCGGCGGATTACTTCCAGATCTATGATGACGGCAAGCTTCTCGCGGACCATGTGGCCGCAAGCAGCTACAGCTTCACGAATCTGGATCCCGGGGCGGTCTACAAGCTTAGCGTGAAAACCGTTTACACGGATCCTTACTCGTTCAAACAAATGGTTTCGACGGCGAGCGCATCGACGGAGCTTCATACCGACGGCGAATCGATCGTGCCGACCCTGCCTGCTGGGGCGACGGCGACCGCTACGTCGGATAAATCGATCGAGGTCGGCTGGGAGGCGGCCGCGGACGCGCAGAGCTACCGGATCGTGCTCGCGACCGACGCCGGAGAGAGAACGCTCGCCGACGAATACGCGGGGACCTCTTTTACGATCAAGGACTTATCGCCAGGCACGAACTATACCGTCAAGATTTACTCGATCCGCAGGGGAGTCGCTTCCGCGGATGCGGCCGTCGCTCAGGCGCAGACGACGGGCGTCCGCAACGGCTCCGACGATCTCTTGTATAACAAGGAAGTTCAGTATTCCAGGGTATGGGGCGACGATTCGGGCAGCTGGGGAGGCTCCAAAGCGCTGGACGGCGACGTGTCGGACGTTTCGAGATGGGTGGCCTTTAAAGGCTCCAAGACGGCGTATCTGATGGCCGACATCGGGGAGACCGTACCGGTCGATCGGCTGGAGTATGACAGCTTCCAGAACAAGCTGATGAAGGTGTCCTTCTACTATGCCATAGATCCGGAAGCGTTCGCGAATCCGGACAGCGACAAATGGATCAAGATCGTCACGGACGACCGCGTCGCCTCGGGCGAGTACGGCGATCCGAGTCTCTCCTCGATTGCCAAGAGCCTGCCGCTCGATACGCCCGTTAACGCGAGATATATCAAATTCGCGGTCGATCAGGCAGACGGCGATATCAACGTGAATGAAGTGAAAGCGTTCGGTCCGCAGGACTCCGGTGACAGCGGGGGCCATGAAGGTACCGGAGGCGAAAACGGCGGCAACGGAGGAGATAACGGCAACAACGGAGGAGATAATGGCGGCGCCGGAGGTGATAATGGCGGTACCGGGGGTGATAACGGCGGCAACGGAGGCGATAACGGCGGCAACGGAGGCGATAACGGCAACAACGGAGGAGATAATGGCGGCGCCGGAGGCGACAACGGCGGTACCGGTGGCGACAACGGCGGCAATAACGGCGGCAATGTCGGCGGAACCGTTCCGGTTCCAGGCAACGGTTCGGATACCGATTCGGACTCGAATTCGGATCCGACTGCAGCGCTTCTGGATCCGGGCAAAGACGCGACCGTCACGCATGAAGCGTCGGCCGACGGACGCCGAACGACCGTCGTCAAGGTTGACGGCACCCGCTTGAGCGATGCGGCCGCCGGCAAGCAGGTCGTGAAGCTCGCTATCGATTCCAAAGATGAGGATGTCCAGGTCGAGCTTCCCGGATCGGCGCTGCGGCAATTGCAGGATCTCACGCTCGTCAGCATCGAGGCGAACGGAGCCGTCTACGAGCTTCCTAAGGCATTGATAGACAGGTTGCCGGAAGGTCAGGACGTCGGCATCCGAATCGGAACGGTGTCGGACGACCGTCTGAACGCCATTGATCAGGCCATTGCCGGCGAGAACGCCGTGCCGCTGATGGACCGTCCGATCGAGTTCAAGCTGACTTCGGGCGGCCAGGACGTCACCGATTTCGGCGGAATTTACGCGAATCGAAAGTTGACGCTGCCGCAATCGGCCGACCCAAACCGGACGGCAGCCGTATGGATCGACGACGCCAACGGGCTGCACTTCGCGCCGGCCGTCGTGAACGTCTCGGGCGGGATCGCCGAAGCGACCATCCATGCCACGCACGACGGCATCTATGCGATCGTGCAGCATGAAGCCGGCTTCGACGATCTGCAGGGCCATTGGGCGAAGGCCGATGCCGAGACGCTGGCGAGCAAATGGATCGTATTCGGCGAATCGGCGCATTCTTTCAACCCCGATCGCTCCGTCACGAGAGCGGAATTCGCGGAGCTGCTCGTCCGATCGCTGGGGCTGCTCGAATCGAACGGATCGCCCTTTTCGGATGTTCCGTCGAATGCTTGGTACGCGGGAGCGGTCAATGCCGCCAAGCAATACGGCTTGATCCAAGGGGCAAGCGACGGGGCGTTCCGGCCTGGCGAGCCGGTCACCCGGGAGGAGGCAGCCGTCATGATCGCGAACGCCTTCAAGGCGGGAGGAAAGGAATTTACATCGACGGCCGGCCCGCTGTCGTCCTTCCAGGACGGCATCGACATCGCAGCCTGGGCGGAAGGAGCGGTCGGGCAGCTGGCGGAAGCCAAGCTGATTCAAGGAACGCCGGACGGACGCTTTGAACCGAAGAAGGCAACGACCCGGGCGGAGGCTGCTTCCCTTGTGAAGCGCATGCTGGAATCTCTCGATTTTATAAATGAATAGAAGCTGCGAAAAGGGAGACTATAGACAATGGCTCCTGCGGTATGCAGGAGCCATCTCCTTACTCATCCCAGCCAGCCTATCGCGTCGCCGTCAATTCACGCTGACGATCTGCCATTGCTGATTGGTGCCGCCGTTCCAGTGAAATTGCTGGATGTTGGCTTTGCTGTCCGTACTGGCTCCCGCCACATCCAACGCCTTGCCGCTGTTGACATTTACGATCTCGTAGTAGCCTCCCCCGAGATCGACGATATCCCATTCGTCGTTCGTGGCGGAGCCGCCGAATGTATACTGGAAAACGTTCGCTTTGTCCTCCGTGGAGGCGTTCTCCACGGTCATGGCCTTTCCGCTGTTGCGGTTCAGAATCTTAAAGTGGCCGTCGCCTGCATCGGCGATCTGCCACTCCTGATTGTCCGTTCCGTACCAGGGGAACTGCTGGATGTTGGCTTTGTCGGCGGTGCTGGCGCCTTCTACGTCGGCCACTTCACCGCTGTTCCGGTTGACGATTTTATAATAGCCGCTCCAATTGCCGTTACCGCTGCCGCCGTCGGGATCGCCCTTGGTGATGCGGAAGTCGGTAAAGCGGACTTTCGCCTCCGTCATGCCGGAATAGATGGCGCGATAGATGCCCCATTTCGGACGGTTGATGTCGGCGCCGTCCCGCCACAAGTCGCGCTGTCCGCTGTAGGACATGAGCGTCTGCCCGTCGCTAAGCCGTTTCAAGGTCATGGACAGCGCGCCGTTGTCCGTCATGGAAGCCGTCACCGTGGCTTCCACCCAAGTGCCTCTGATCTGGCTCATGGGTACCGAGGCCAGCGTCTCGACCTCATCCATCGTGGCGCCGATCGGACTGTGGCGGAAGGCCAGCGTATCGCTTCCCAGGACGGAGAAGGTGAGAATCGGCGCGCCGTCGTCGCCGCCTTGCGCTTTTAATTGAAAGATATGGCAGAATCCGCCGGGCGTCTGGAAGCTCGGATCGACGCGGAATTTCCAATCGTACGTCATCGTATCGCCCTCGGACGCTTTGACGTCGGCGGGCGAACTGTTATAGGCCTTCACTTCGTTGCGCTGCCGGTCGGTATTCGATCCGTCATAGTCGCCCGTACTGTGAAGCAGAAATTCGAATGCGGTCCCGACCGTCGAATCGCTCACCTCGTAAATGTGGTCGGTATCCGGACCGTCTACCGGATCGGATCCGAGTTTGTCCTTGAACAGCTGGTAGGCGTCTTCGCCGGCGTTCACTCCGTCCGGCTGGATGGCGACGGTGGTTGCCGCGGTCGCGACGCCGGCCAGCATGGCCAGCATTGCGGATGCGGCCAGAGTGGCGCCGAGGACCTTCATGCCTTTTTTCATGACAATTCCTCCTTGAATTATGAATTTCTTACATCTTCATCATAGCGGGATGCGATTGGGATGATATGGAATTATTTAAGGTGAAGCTGGCGTTTTTTACGAAAGGCCTCGAACGGGGACTTACCGTCGGTTCAAGAGGCGATTATAGTCAAATTACTAGAACAGAAAAAAAGGAGGCGGCCAAGGTGCCGAACCATGAACATTTGCTACACGAAATCCTGGAGCTGGAAGTCGTGGATACCCATACTCATTTGGTTGGAGACCGGTTATGCGCGAAGGATTTCTGGGAGATCGCCCATTATTTCTGGTTCTATCGGGAGCTTCAGGCCGGCGGCTATCCGAACGATGCGGAGCGGCTTCCGGAGGATGAGCGAATCTCCGCATTTCTGGACGCTTACCGCGCAACGGCCAACACGCTGATGAATTGGGTCTTTACGAAGATCATGAACGATCTGTACGGAGTCCGGATTCGCGATGCGAACTCGGTTCGCGAAGCGGACGAGGCCGTCCGCGGGTCAAGCGTTACGCCGGGCTGGGCCCGCCGGACGGCAGCCAAAATGCGAGTTCGCGAGTTCGCGGTCAATATCCCGGAGCATGCAGACTTCCGGGGGATGGACCGTCCGGGCATCCTCATTCCCCGGATCGACGGCAAAATCCACGAATGGATGGACACCGTTCACCGGTCGCCCGATCCGGCCGGAGCGTTCGAGCAAGCTCAAGCCGAGGCGCATGCGCTGATTGACGGCTTCCGCGAGATGAACTGTCCGGGGATCATGACCACGCTGCCGCGTTACGACGCCAGCGCCAACCAGACGTATTCCTTCTCGCCGGGAATGCCAAGCGATCAAGTGCTGATGCTGCTGCTTCATTCGATCTGCCGGCGAGTAGAGGAGAACGGCATGCTGCTGCAGCTGTTTCTGGGCGTGGAACGCTCTTGGAGCGCCATGGCGTTCCCGGCGAACGATCCCGCCCGCATCCTGAAGCTAAGCGCGCTGTTCGAGCGGTATCGCTGCCCGTTCGAGCTGGTTGTCGCATCGGAAATCAACAATCTGGATGTGGTGCAGGCGGCGTGGAACTTCCCCAACGTGCATGTCGGCGGGATGTGGTGGTTTAATTTCCGCGCCAGCACGTACAAGGCCGCGATGCAGTACCGTTTGGAAGCTCTTCCTGCTCTCAAGAGCTCGCTCGTCGTCTCCGATGCGCGCTGCATCGAATGGAGCTACGGCAAGATCCTGTTGGTCAAGCACCTCTTAAGCGAATTCTTGAGCGAACGGATCGAAGCGGGATGGCTCGACAACGAGCTGGCGCTGCAGGTCGCCCGGGATTGGCTGTACGGGAGCGCCGCTCAGCGGTATGGCGTGGGCGTCGGATCATAAAAAAACACAGCCCGTTCGAAGATACGCCATGGAACGGCGCGGTGCCTCGTACTATCATCGGGATAGACTCACATCCATCCCGAAGGAGGAGGAACATGGCCAGCAGCACCGCGCCCGCACAAGCTTTCCGGCCTCATGCCGACAAACCGAGAAAGCTGGCGCCCATTCGCAAACACGGGGTATTGTACCTGCTATCGATTCCGGGCATCGTCTACTTTTTGATTTTCAAATACGTTCCGTTGTTCGGCTCGGTCATCGCGTTTCAGAACTACAGCATTTTCAGCGGAATTTGGCACAGTCCGTGGGTCGGGCTCGACCAGTTCCGGCGAATGTTCGATTACGAGGATTTTACCCGCATTCTGTCCAACACGATTCTGATCGGGCTGTATGACCTGGTCTTCGCCTTCCCGGTGCCGATCGTTCTCGCGCTGCTGATCAATGAATTAAGACTGCTGCCATATAAACGAATCGTTCAAACCGCCGTTTACTTGCCGCACTTCTTGTCCTGGGTGATCGTCGGAGGGATTATCATCAATTTCCTGTCGCCGACGACGGGCGTCGTCAATCACGTTCTCGAGCAGGTGTTCGGCATCGATGCGGTCTACTTCCTCGGCGACAATTCCTATATCCGGACCATTCTGATCGGTTCCGGCATCTGGAAGGACAGCGGCTGGGGAACGATCATTTACTTGGCGGCGATCGTCGGCATCAATCCGGATCTGTACGAGGCCGCCCAGATGGACGGGGCGGGGCGCCTCCGGCAAGTGTGGTCGGTGACGCTTCCGGCGATTCTGCCGACGATCGCGATCCTGTTCCTGCTGCACATCGGACGATTCCTCGACTTCGGGTTCGAACGGGTATTCATTTTCCTGAACCCTTTGAATTCCGATAACGGGGATATCATCGACACGTTCGTGTACAGAACCGGATTGATCGACCAGCAGTACAGCTATACGACCGCGATCGGCTTGTTCAAATCGGTCGTCGGCCTGCTGCTTGTCGTGATCAGCAATGCGCTGACGAGAAAGACGACGGGAGAAAGTCTCTATTAACGCATCGGCATCGAAGGAGGGCTTCAAACGTGAGAATCAGCGCCGCCCAGCGCGCGTTCAACTGGTTTAACATTTGTCTGCTGGCATTCATCTCGATCACCGCGGTCCTCCCGTTCCTCCATGTCCTGGCCCAATCGTTCAGCGACAACGTCGCCATCGACAAAGGCGACGTGTACCTGTGGCCGGTCCGGTTTACCGCGGAAAGCTATAACCTCATTTTTCACGATCCGACCGTCTGGTCGTCCATGCGCAACAGCGTCGTCATTACGATCGGAGGGACATTCATCAATCTGGCGGCAACCGCCACGCTGGCTTACGCGTTATCGAGGCAGGAGTACCGATTCCGCAAGGTCGTCCTGATGATGGTCCTCATTACGCTGATTTTCCAGGCGCCGCTCATTCCGAACTACCTGCTCATCCGGAACCTGCATCTGCTCAATACCCTATGGGCCTTGATGCTGCCGAATGCGATCAGCGCCTTCAATCTGTTCGTCATGCGCTCATTCTTCATGGGGCTGCCCGGCGAGCTGATCGATTCCGGCCGAATCGACGGCTGCGGCGAGCTGCGCATGCTGTGGAGCATCGTGCTTCCGCTGTCCAAGCCGGTCATGGCGACGATGGGGCTGATCTACGGCGTGAACAACTGGAACACGTTCAAGGACGCCATCTATTACATCACCAAGAACAACTTGATCCCGATTCAGGTCAAGCTGCAGCAGATGGTCGTCGACAACACGCTCGGCAATTCGGATATCAATTCGGAGATGGCCAAGCTGCTGTCGCCGGAAGGAATCAAGATGGCGGTCATTATCGTGGCCACGATCCCGATCATGATGGCCTATCCTTTCCTGCAGAAGTATTTCGTGAAGGGCATGATGGTCGGCTCGATCAAATCGTAAAAGACGACAGGCCGGCCTTAAATAAGACCATGTGTTTTTGAAATCCGCAAGATTATGATGAGTTTGAAAAAGGAGAAGAAAGGCAGGGGTTTCTTTGAAAAAAAGAATGAGCGCGATCTTGGCGGTCAGCGTCATGGCAAGCGCGGTCGCCGCAGGCTGTTCGAGCAACGACAACAATGCGGAGGGCAAGGAAAGCCAAGCCGCGAATTCGCCATCCGGCTCGCCGTCCGGGTCTGCCGCGAGCGCGACGCCGTCCGCGGACAAGCCGCTGAAGTTCTCGATCTCCTATCCGACGACGCTGAACGACGGCTACGCGCAGAGACAGTCGGATCTGAGCAAGGAGAAGTGGGTACAGGCGTTGAACAAGCTGACGAACACCGAGCAGATTCCCACTTCGATCCAGGTCGACAACATGCCGGTCATGTTCGCGGGCAACGACATTCCGGATGTAGTGGTCGCCAACAACGGAATTTCCGACAAGTCGCTCGCCGGCGCGGTACAGGCCGGGGTGTTCATGCCGCTGGAGGATCTGCTTAAGCAATACGCGCCCGATCTCATGAAGAACGTGCCGCAGTCGGCATGGGACCTGGAGACGTACAAAGGCCATATTTACGGCGTGCCCGACTACTTGAGCAACCCGAACCGGCGCGCCACGTTCATCCGTACCGACCTGCTGGAGAAAGCGGGCTTGCCAGCTCCGAAGACGGTCGACGATTTCCTGAACGTGCTGCGAGCCTTCAAGAAACTCGGCGTTGAAAATCCTTACCAGATGCGTGCGGATTTCAAGTACGCGGACGTGATTCTGGGCGCGTACGACGTGCTGCCGTACAAGGATCAGTTCGAGGTCGTAGACGGTCAGGTCGTGCCGAAGTTCTTCGACGCGGACAACATGGAGAAGGCGCTGACGACGATGAAGACGATGTTCGACGAAGGGCTTATCGCCAAGGACTTTGCGACGGTGGACGTCAACAAGTATTTTCAGAATATCCGGGGCGGCAGCGCGGGCGTCTGGTCCCAGAACGCCATCAGCATGCCCGACTTCGTCACGAACCTGGACAAATCCACGCCCGGCTCGAAGGTGGACATCATCCCGTCGCCGGTCGGGCCGGAAGGCAAAGGCGGCTATTTCTTCTACGCTCCCGTTACCCGCGCGGCCTATATCAACAAGAAGGTGGATCCCGACAAGGCGATCGACATTATCAAGTATCTGAACTGGATGCAGTCGGATGAAGCGAATTACTTCTTCACCTTCGGGACCGAAGGCGATACGTACACGAAAGACGCGGACGGCAAAGTCAATTACAAAATTCCCGAGACCAAGGAAGAGATCGACGAGGAAGGATGGCGGGGCGGCACGCTGTTCCTCGCTCACGACGGCACGATGAACCGCCTTCGCCTGGACCTGGACGATACCGGCAAGTATGTCGAGAATTCGTTCGATACGGTGCTGGCTAACGAAGGATTGCCGGGAATCGGGTTCTATCCGGACTTGTCCGCATTCTCGAAATACCCGGATTTGACACCGCAGACCGACGTCGGGCCGAAGCTGATCGTCGACCATATGGTCAAGATGGTGTACGGCAAGGAGCCGATCAGCAACTGGCCGAAGGTGATCGAGGAGTACAAGTCCAAAGGCGGCGACGAGATCGTCAAGGAAGCGACCGAACGCTACAACAACAAAGACGGGGTCGTCGACATCGAAAGATAACGGTCCGAGCGCTCATGGGGCTGTCCCGATCCGGGACAGCTCCGTTCCTTTGACGATTCGGAAGGGAGGGGAGCCTTGGCATGAACAGCTTATTCGAACGAATGATGCCGGCGCCGCGAGAGGGCGGTTTTCGAATGGAAGGGTATTGGGTCTGGTGCGGTTCGGTCGTGAAGGGCGAGGACGGCAAGTACCATATGTTCGCTTCGCGCTGGCCCAAGCATCTCCCGATGCATCCCGGCTGGCTGGTCGGTTCGGAAATCGTCCGCGCCGTATCCGATACGCCGGAGGGGCCGTACGAGTTCCGGGAGGTTGCGCTGCCGGCGCGCGGGGCGGAATACTGGGACGGAAGATGCACGCACAATCCGCATATCGTGAAGCACGGCGACGAGTATTTGCTCTACTATATGGGGTCTACGCATCCGTTTCCCGATCCGGAGCCCGGCGAAGGCTACGGCCTGGAAGACCCTCGCTGCATCGTCGCGCGCTCCAACAAACGGGTGGGGCTGGCTGTGGCGAAAAGCGTACTCGGGCCTTGGCGGAGAGCGGACGCGCCGATTCTGCCGGTTCGACCCGGCAAGTTCGACAGCTATCTGACGTCGAATCCCGCTCCTTGCGTTCATGAAGACGGTTCGGCGCTGCTCGTATACAAAGCGAGAAGATACGAGGGCCGCTCCTTCGGCAAGATGACGCTCGGCGTCGCCGCCGCGGAACGCTACGCCGGACCGTACCGCGTGCTGACGGACGCGCCGATCTTCCCTGAAGACCGCTTTCACGTGGAGGACCCGTTCATTTGGAAGAGCGAGAACGGCTTCGAGCTGATTGCCAAAGATATGGACGGCACGCTGTGCGGAGAGAAGCACGGCGGCATTCATGCCCGCTCAAGCGACGGGCTGGAGTGGCGCTTGTCCGAGCAGCCGAAGGCCTACTCCCGGACCGTTCGCTGGGACGACGGCAGCGTTCGGACGATGGGCAGCTTCGAGCGCCCGTTCCTGCTGTTCCAGGACGGAGAGCCGACCCATCTGTTCGCGGCGACGGCCGACGGTCCGGGAGGCTTCCGCCATGCGGCCGATACTTGGAATATGGTCATTCCCATCGCGTCGGGGAGGAATCGGTCATGAAGGCGATTCTGGTCGGCCTGGGAAGCGCCGGATTTCACTGGTACAAGAGGCTCAAGGAGCGGGGACTTTTGGGGGCGGTCGTCGAACGCGATCCCGCCATGAAGAGCAAGATGGAAGGGGATCCCTATCCCTTTTATCTGACGCTCCAAGAAGCGCTCAAGCGGGAGCAGGCCGATTTCGTGGTCAACGTCACCTCGCCGTTTGCGCATACTTCGATCAATCACGCGGCATTCGACTATAAGCTTCCCGTGCTGTCGGAGAAGCCGATCTCCTTCGATTACCTGGAGTCCGTAGAGGTGGTCAGGCGGGCCGTTCGGGAGAATATCCCGTTCATGATCGCGGAGAATTACCGCACCTGGCCATATATTCGCAAAATCAAGCGGCTGCTGGACGCGGGAGCGATCGGCGGCGTGTCGTCCTTGGACGTCCGTTTTTTCCGGTATCATCATGTGGCGCGCCATTACACGGTCAGTCTGCTGGACGACATCGGCGTGCATCATTTCGATTTGATCCGTTACTTGAGCGGAGCCGAGGGGCGGGCCGTTTTTGCGAGCCTGTATCGTCCCGTCGGAGGCTGGGAGGAGGCAGGGGCGGTACTCGGCGCCCACGCCTTCATTGAACTGAATCATGGGATCAAAGCGAGCTATTCGGCTTCGATCGCGGCCAAGGGAAGCCAAACGCCATGGAGCGGAAATTGGCGGATTCAAGGGACGGAAGGCGCCATCGAATTGACGGATCAAATCGTGTATTTGACCTGTGGCGGGGAAAGAACCCGGATCGACGATTTCTCCGACGTGAACGCTTGCGACTGCCTGGACGAATTCCTCCAATCGCTACGCGAGGGAAGGCCGGCAGAGACGAGCGGGGAGGAGTACCTCAAGACGCAAGCGCTCGTTCATAGCGCCCGGCAGTCCCATCTATCGCGGCGGACGGTGCCGGCGGAGCTGCCCGACGTTCGCGGATCGTAAAAAAACACAAGTATTCGAAAGCGTTTGCATTGACCGGGCTTGAAGTCATCCGATAAGATCAAAGCAGGACACCAGTGGAAAAGGACAGGTGGAGGAGCATGCGTCTTCTTATCGTGGACGACGAGCCGGTCATCCGCGGCGGCTTGGTAAAGATGTCGGAGTCGTACAAGCCCGCCTTCAGCCGGATTCAGACGGCCGAGAACGGCTTGGCCGCGCTGGAGCTGATTCGGCAGTCTGCGCCGGACGTCGTGCTGACCGACATCCGCATGCCGAAGATGGACGGGCTGGAGCTGTGCCAAGCGCTTCAGGAGGAGTTCGGCAGCATTCAAGTCGCCGTGATCTCCGGCTATAACGATTTCGATTACGCGCAGAAATGCATTCGTTACGGCGTCAAAAATTATTTGCTTAAGCCGGCCTCCAAAGCGGAAATTCATAGCCTGTTCGACTCCTTGGCCAAGTCGCAGCAGCCGAGCTATCTGCCGATCTCCCGCTACGTCGATTGGATCGATCGGATGGAGATCTGCATCTGGTCGCTGCAGAAGGAGGAGCTGGAAAGGCTGCTGGAGGAATGGCGGGAGTTCATCCATGCCTCCGGTATGGCCTCCACGCAAGTGGAAGAAATATTGGGAGATTGCCTGAAGCTTCTGGCCAAGCGCTTCAAGGAACGCGGCCATGCCATCGAGCTTCCGGATTCGATCCGCTCCGCCGGCGGCGTCAGGGACCAGTTGGACTTGTTCGGGCAGAGTCTCCGCCAGGCCGTTCAACGGCTGTTTACGGCGAGGAACGGCAATTTCAAGGACCCGATGGAAGAAGCCAAGGCTTATATCGACAGCCGATTGTCGCAAGAGATCTCGCTGGAAGAAGTCGCGGCCATGGTAGGTCTGTCGCCGACCTATTTCAGCGCGCTGTTCAAGAAAATGACGAGCGAAACGTTCGTCCATTATCGCATTCACAAGCGAATGGAGAAGGCCAAAGATCTGCTGGCCGTCCCGCACATCCGCATCGTAGACGTCGCGACGGAGGTCGGTTACGACGACTACCCGCATTTTACGAAAACGTTCAAGAAGCTGGTCGGGATGACGCCGTCGGAATTCCGCAGCCAATGGGGCATCCGATGAAGCGGGCCACCTTGTACCAGAAGCTGATCTTCTATTTTTTCATCGTGATCCTGCTGTCTTTGACCAGCGTCGGGATCTTCTCTTATACGATCACTTCCCGGGAGCTCGATGCGGTAACCGAAAACCAGATGTCCCAGATCGTAGGCAACTCCGTGCATCATACCGATCTGTATTTGAAATCGTACGAGCGGGCGATGACGTCCATGCTGTCGAACGTGAACGTCAAGCGGTTCCTGGATACGCGCGTTTACCGGACGCAGTACGAGTACTACGAATTCCGGGAGCTGATCAACGACGAGACGGTCGGGCAGATGTTCATCAGCAATCCGGAGATCGCAGCCGTCTACGTGATCGGCTTTAACGGCAATGCGCTGTACTACTACAACAATATCGTAGGCGAAGATTTCGAGCAGGACGGCGTGGAGCGCCAGCTTGATTATTTTCGCGAGCATACGAGCAAAGAGGGGAGCCTCAGCATCCTGAACCACAGCGTGCTCAGCGGTCAGGAGAACAAAATGCTTACGCTGGTGCGGCAGATCCGGGGACTCTCCTCCACCCGGATGGAAGGCTTCATCGGCATCGAATTCCGCTCCGCGGACTTATCCGCTTTATGGAAAGGCATCGATCTGGGCAAAGAGGGCTATTTCTTCATCATGGACGAGGAAGGGACGATCGTGTACGACTCCAATCAGAACAGAGTCGGCTCTTCGATCTCTCCGGCCTTGGCACGCAAGATCGATACGGCCGGCGATTCGAAGTTCGAATACAAGGCGGGCGGCGTCAATCGGATTTATATGGTCCGGGAGGCGGAGTATCCGAATTGGAAGCTAGTCGTATCGCAGTCCAGGAGCGTCCTGAGGAAGCCCATCGACGACATTCGCCTGACCACGATCGTCGTCGGTCTGTTCACGATGGCGATCGGCTTGTGGCTGGCTTACCGCTTCGGCAAATCGATTACCGGTCCGATCCAGGTCCTGAAGAACGGAATGCGCCAGACCGAGAAGGGCAACTGGGCGATGATCCCGCTTCCGGACCACCGGGACGAGATCGTGGAGCTGATGATCCGCTACAATTTGATGGTGAACCGGCTCTCCGAGCTGGTGGATCAGGTATACCTCGCCGAGCTGGAAAAGCAGGAGAGCGAGCTGGAGCGGCAAAAAGCGGAGTTTCAATCGCTGCAGCTGCAGATCAACCCGCATTTCCTGTACAACACGCTGGAGACGATCGTCTGTTACGCAGCGATCCAGGATTCCGAGGAGATCGCCGAGATCGTGCAGTCGATGGCCTACATGCTTCGCTATTCGGTGCAGACGAATATCGAGGAGACGAAGGTCGTCAACGAATTGAAGCATGTCCTCTATTATATGGTCATCCTTCGCCACCGAATCGGCCGGGAGTTCGAGATCGACGTGGCGATGAAGTCGGAATACCTGCTTGACCGAATGGTTCGCCTGACGCTTCAGCCCCTTGTGGAGAATGTATTTCAGCATGCTTTTCGCGACGGGGTGGAGGATGATCATCGGATTCGCATCGACGCCGGGAAGAAGGAAGGCGTCTTCTGGGTGAGCGTGGAGGATAACGGAGCGGGCATGGACGAGTTCAAGCTGGCCGAATTGAGAAGGAAGCTGGACGGGAATCAATTGGCCGACAGGATCGACCATGCAGGCGGCCCCAAAGGCGGCATCGGCATCTTGAACGTGCACCGCCGCATTCAGCTGGCGTTCGGCAAGCAGTATGGCCTTCGCATCGAGAGCAAGCCGGAACAAGGCACCCGAATCGTCATGATCATGCCGGCCATGGAACCGTTTCCGGAGGACGAGAGGAAAGAGGGGATAAGCGATGCGCAAATGCCGTTTGAGCGATTTGTCGGATAATCCTGACGGGAAGCATCTTTTCCGGAATCTCATGCCCGGATCCTATCTTTCGGCGGGAGGACTTGCGTTCGAACGTCCGGGCTCCCGCAGCCATACGAACGACGGCCCGGACGGGACGGACCGTCACGTCCATTCCGACTGCGAGGCGTTCCTGATCCTTCAAGGCAGAGGGACGTTGGAACTGGATGAGGCGTTCATCCCCATTGTCGCGGGAGACGTCATCGTCGTCGAGCCGGGAGAAGATCATCACCTGATCGCGAGCGAGGATGACCCGCCGGTCGTGTTATGGTGTCATGCGGGGCCACAGCGCCATCCGCGACAATTCGACGCAAGATAATTAAGATTGAAAAAGGAGAGAAGCCGGCTGTGCTTAACGTATCTACCGAGAAACATACGTTTGCGCTGGAAGGCGGAGACGAGAGGTTCGAGAAGCGACTGAACGTCGTGCAGCTTCAGGAGGGCCTGGATCTGATCGAGATTAAGGTGAGCGCCAAGCAAGCGGCGGAACCGCCGGTTCTCGCTCTGAGCTGGAACCACCCCGTGTCCGACATTCATGGCTGCTGGCATGCGTCCGCGGACCGGAACAAGGGATTCCGGGCGGACTGGATGCGCAAGCTGCGCTCCAATCTGGCCGCATCCGCGCCGGCGGTGTCCTTCTTCAATCTGAATGGCCAAAACCGCCTGACCTTCGCCTATTCCGATGCGCTGAACACGGTTCAATTCATGGCGGGCGTACACGAGGAATCCGGGGAGTTCCGCTGCCGGATCGAGCTGTTCACGGAAGCGGCCGGGCCGATCGCCGATTATGAGGCCTCGCTTCTCGTCGATACGCGGGATCTTCCGTATTACGACAGCTTGCGGAATGTCGGCGAATGGTGGGCTGCGATGCCGGAATACGCTGCCGCGCCGGTGCCGGATACGGCGAAGATGCCGATGTATTCCACTTGGTACAGCATGCATCAGAATATGACGGCGGCTCGCATCGAAGCCCAGTGCCGGATCGCCAAGGAGATGGGCATGGAAGCGGTGATCGTGGACGACGGCTGGCAGACGGGCGACATGAACCGCGGGTACGCCTATTGCGGCGACTGGGAAGCGTATGAAGGCAAATTTGCCGATATGCGCGGCCACGTGAACGCCGTCCATCGGCTCGGCATGAAGTTCCTGCTGTGGTACTCGGTTCCTTATATCGGCCGATTCAGCCGCGCATGGGACCGGTTCAAGGACAAAATCCTCCGATTCAACGAGAGAATAGGGGCCGGGGTGCTCGATCCCCGGTATCCCGACGTCCGCGAATATATCATCTCGAAGTACGAGCAGGCGGTCCGGGAATGGAAGCTGGACGGGTTCAAGCTCGATTTCATCGATCAATTTTACCGGCCGGACGATTCGATCGTCTCCTCAGCGGATGGCAGGGATTACGAATCGATTCCGCTCGCGGTCGATCGCCTGCTGACCGATTCGATCGGGAGGCTGAGGCGCCTCGATCCGGATATCATGGTGGAATTCCGCCAGCCGTATGTTGGCCCCGCTATGCGCAAGTACGGCAACCTGTTCCGCGCGTCGGACTGCCCGAACGACAGCCTCCAGAACCGGATCCGCACCCTTGACATCCGGCTGCTCTGCGGAGATACCGCCGCCCATGCCGACATGATCATGTGGAACGAAGGCGAACCGGCGGAGAGCGCCGCCTTGCAGTTCATCAACATCCTGTTTTCGGTTCCGCAGATTTCCGTGAACCTGGATCGAATCCCGCCGGAGCATGCGGAGATGCTGAAGTTCTGGCTGGGCTTCTGGAAGAAGAACCGCTCCGTCCTGTTAGGAGGCGATCTGGCTCCGCGAAATCCGGAGCTGCTCTATCCGGTCGTGCAAGCGGACGGGGACGGCCGCTCGATTCTCGCAACCTATCATGACGAACTGCTTCGTTACCGGAACGTCCCGCATACGGGGGAATTGACCCTGATCAACGGCCGGCTCCGGGAAGGACTCTATTTGGAGCTGGAAGAGGATCTCGGCGAAGCGAAGATCGAGATGTACGACTGCCGCGGCCGGATCGTCCGGACCGAGAGCGTTGCGATGAAGAGGGACGTGCATCGTTTGGCGGTTCCCCCGGCCGGACTCGCCCATATTCAATTTGCAAGAAAGGAGAATGCAAAATGAGATTCGAAGGGGAAAAGGCGACGGACATCCGGATCGCTTATATCGGTGGAGGCTCCAAAGGCTGGGCGTGGGGGCTGATGAGCGACCTCGCCGCCGAGCCGAAGCTGTCCGGGACCGTCAAGCTGTACGATATTGACTATCAGGCCGCAGCGAACAACGCGGCGATCGGCAATCGGCTGAACGGCCGCGAAGACGTATCGGCGAGGTGGACCTACGAGGCGGCGGGCTCGCTCCAGGCTGCGCTGACGGGAGCCGATTTCGTCATCATCTCGATTCTGCCGGGAACTTTCGCGGAGATGGAGTCGGACGTGCACCTGCCGGAAGAATACGGCATTTACCAAACCGTGGGCGATACGGTCGGTCCCGGAGGATTGATGCGCGCGCTGCGCACGATTCCGATGTACGTGGAAATAGCCGAGGGCATCGAGAGATTCGCTCCCGACGCGTGGGTGATCAACTTTACGAACCCGATGACCTTGTGCGTGCGAACGCTGTACGAAGTGTTCCCGAAGATCAAGGCGATCGGCTGCTGTCATGAAGTGTTCGGCACCCAGAACCTGCTCGTCGACATGCTCAAAGACTTGAAAGGCCTGGAAGGGATTGCCCGGCGCGACATTCAGGTGAACGTGCTCGGAATCAATCATTTTACGTGGATCGATCAAGCAAGCTGCAGGGGAATGGACTTGATCCCGCTTTATCGGGAATTCGCTGAGAAGTACGGGGAGATCGGCTTCGAACGGGAGCCCGGCAGATGGGCGGAGTCGCCGTTCCGGTCCGCGAACCGCATCCACTTCGACCTGTTTAAGCGGTATCACGTCATTGCCGCGGCCGGGGACCGCCACTTGGCGGAGTTCATGCCCGGCACCTGGTATTTGAAGGATCCCGAAACGATCCGTTCGTGGAAGATCGGCATTACGCCGGTGTCTCTTCGGGTTCAAAAAGGCGAGAATTTATTGCGGCGAAGCGAGCGGCTGACGAATGGGGAAGAGGAATTTCCGTTGAAAAAAACGGGGGAAGATACGGTGTCGATCCTCAAAGCGCTGGTCGGGCTGGAATCGCTTGTGACCAATGTCAACATGCCGAACGCCGGTCAGATCGGCGGCATTCCGGCCGGTGCCGTCGTCGAGACGAACGCTTCCTTCCGGGCGGATTCCGTGCGCCCCGTCCAGGCGGGCGAGCTCTCTCCGGATATTCATGCGCTCGTCCTGCGTCACGTCATGAATCAAGAAACCGTGCTTCGGGCAGCCCTGACGCGGGACAAACGGCTCGCGCTCGCCGCGTTCCTGAACGATCCGCTGGTTACGATCGCTCCGGGAGAAGCGGAAGCTTTGTTCCATCGCATGCTGAATCATACCCGCGCATATCTGCCGGGATGGGAGCTGTAAGCGACTTAAGAATCTTTTAAGATCCAGTTTACGGGCATTTTATTTCCCTCCTTTACATTGAGGAAGGAAAGGGGCTCGTTCCGATGAATGAAAAAAAACCGGCTGCTCGCCAATCCTGGATTCCGGCCAAGGAACGAAAATGGGTGTTCGCCTTCTTGGCACTCGCCTTCGTCCTTGTCGCGTACGGATTATGGAAAATGCTTTACGATGTCTCGACGGGCTGGCACAGCCCTCCGTTCAAGGAGTCGTTCCAGAGCTACGGTTCCGTTGCCCGCATCTTGCTGTTCGCCGTTCTGGCGCTCTATCCGTTCATGCTCGCGATGAAGAAAAGAATGTTCGACCGATGGACCGGCGTCAAGAAAATGGCGATCCGGCTTCTGAAATGGGTTCGCCATTTCCATGCGCCGCTGGCCATCGCGGCAATCGGCTTGATCGCCCTGCATGTCGTCGGCGCGTTACTATACGGCATCCGGTTCGACTTCACGGACGTAAGCGGTCTGGCCGCGGCGGCCGTCCTTATCGGCGTTCCGGTGGCGGGAATTTTCCGTTACCGGAGACTCGACCGGAAGTGGCACCTGCGGCTCGGCCTTCTGTTCGGCGCCTTGTTCCTCATTCATGCGTTCCTGTAGACAGCGGGGTTAAATATTTAAGAGCGTGCGACGTGTTGAAAAGAACGACGGTCTCGTCCGGATCGATGCCTTGCGCCTCGCGCAGCTTCAGGAGACCCGCGAGGGTCGCGGCGCCTTCGGGCGAGGCGGAAATTCCGCACGTTCCCCATGTCCGTTGGGCGGATCGGATCTCGTCCTGGCCGACGGCAACCGCCGTTCCCCCGGTTTTTCCAAGAATCGAGACCAGAAGATCCAGATCCGGGGGAAGCGGAACGCGCATCCCCGTCGGACTCGCCGTACGCTCCGCTCCGGAGTCCGCCGGACTCGGCGCGCTCGCCATGGCGTCCACGATCGGCCGGCACCCTTCCTCCTGTACGCTGATAAGCCGGGGCAGACACCCATCAACCAAGCCGAGCGCTTGAAGCTCGTTGAAGGCTTTCCACAATCCGATGATTCCCGAGCCTCCTCCGGTCGGATAAACGATGACGTCTGGCAGCTTCCAGCCGAATTGCTCCGCGATTTCAAACCCCATCGTCTTCTTGCCTTCCACGCGGCCCGGCTCCCTTAGGGTACCGGCATTGAACCAGCCCTGTTCCGCTTGAAGAGCGTCGATCCTCTGGCCCGCGTCGTGAATCATGCCGTCTACCAGCGTCGTATGGGCCCCATAGAGCCTGCATTCCTCCACGATCAAAGGAGGACAGTCCCGCGGCAGGAACACATGCGCTTCGATGCCGGCTCTGGCGGCATAAGCCGCGAAAGCGGAGGCGGCATTGCCGTTCGAAGGAACGGCGGCCTTGGCAATTCCCCTTTCGGAGAGAAGGGAGACCGCTACGGCGAATCCCCGCGCCTTGAAGCTGCCGGTCGGATTTTGCTCCTCTCTTTTGACAAGCGCTCGCTTCAGCCCTAGCCTTGCTTCTAAGGAAGGAAGACGTACGAGCGGAGTCCAACCTTCCCCGAGCGACACGGCCGATTTCGGAGAATGTATCGGCAGCAGTTCATGGTAGCGCCAAAGCGAAGCCTCGGACCGGCGGGACAGATTCTTCTTCGTGAATGTCGGACGAGCCTGATCCATGTCGTATTCGACGAGCAGCGTTCCCCTGCACTCCGGACATTTGCCGATCAATCGAAAGTCCGTTTTACGCGAACATCTCGTACAGCGAAGCCAGCACTTGTTCATGTCGCACTTCCTTGACGGTTTAATGGAACCCTTCCCTTTACGATACACGTGCCGTTCGCAGCCGGAACGGCGGCGGCCTAATTCGGGCAACGCCCAACCCGATTCGGCGGCGGCCCATATAATGAAGGCGTGGGAGGGAGCGCAGATGATGCGGCATATGTGCAAAGGGAAAATCCACCGCGCAACCGTTACCGAAGCGCGTCTGGATTACGTCGGAAGCATCACGCTGGACGTCGCGCTGATGAGAGCGGCGAACATCGAGCCGCAGGAGATGGTGCAGATCACGAGTCTGCGGAACGCCACGCTTTGGAAGACGTATGCGATTCCGGCGCCCGAAGGTTCCGGCAAAGTCTGCCTAAACGGTCCGCCGGCCCTGTTGTTCGAGCCGGGCGATCTGATCATCGTGCTCAGTACGGGATGGTTCGGCGAAGAGGAGCTTGCCGGATTGCGGCCCCAGGTCGTGTTCGTCGACGGCGGCAATCGAATCGAGCGCGTCGAGGAGCTGGAATGGACCGTCCTGCGGCAGGATCGGCAATTGGAGGATTGATAAATCGATGGGCAAATGGGAGCTTCACCGGTTTTATTCCAAAGACGGGGTTATCCGCCGTCACATGCCGCCAACGGCCGTCTACGGGCGGGAGAGCCTCCGAAGCTACTTGAACCAATACGGATCCGTCTATATCAAGCCGAATTACGAGCATCAAGGCGCCGGCATCGTCAAAGCCTGGAAGACGGACTCGGGTCGTTATACGTACGTCAAGGTTCGCGGCCGCGCCGCGCCCGCGCTTCCTTCCGCGGATGCGTTGCACCGCAAGCTCAACCTTCGGAATCGGCCGATCCACATCGTTCAGAAGGCGATTCCGCTTGCCAGAGCGGGGGGGCGGCCGTTCGACATTCGCGTCATGATGATGCGTCATCGGGGGCGGTGGACCTATGTCGGGATGCTGGCCAAGGTGGCGGGCGCGGGAAGCGTCATCACCAACGTGAGGAGAGGCAAGGGACACGTGCTGACCGTGTCCGAGGCGCTTCGTCAAGCCGGACAAGAGGGGGCTGCCGGGAAGACGGAGAAGCTCAAAGAGCTAAGCTATCGGATCTGCGGCCGGTTCGACCGCTACAAGTATTCCAGACAGATCGGCATCGATTACGGGATCGACCGCTCGGGCCATTTATGGCTCATCGAAGTCAATTTTGATTATCCGTCGCACTCGCTTTTCGCCAAGCTTCAGGACCGTTCCGTCTACCGCCGCATCAAGTCGATCGCTTCTTCCTGGAGAAAATGACATCGGCATGCCGAAGGCGCCCCGAGACTTTNNAAAGTCTCGGGGCGCCTTCGGTCATTTGTTCAAGGTATACAAATAATTGTATTTGGTCGCGTGCTTCTGTTCGTCCATGATAATGCCCAATACCGTGTCCTTATAGACGCCTGGAGGCAGGGCCGACCAGATCGTTCGATATCTCTCGACTGCCGCCAGTTCGCCGAACAGGGCCGTAACGAGCCCGCTCAGGTAGGAGCCGGGCTTCTCGTAAGGCTCGTTGGCGGAAGGCGGAATTTCCTGACCCGTCAACTCTCTGTACATGCTTCGGAACATGCGGTTATGTCCCCGCTCGTCATCGCGAATCGAGGCGATGATTTTCTTTTGCTCCTTCGTCGGCGCCAGCTTGATCATATCGTCGTAGAACAATTCGTCATGACGCTCTCCCTGAACAGCTTCTTTGATCATATCCAAAGCATGTGCATAAGTCGTCGCCCATACGGGCTGGAACGTTTGGCGATAGCCGTAAACGGGCGCGCTCCAATACATATTCTCGACTCCTTCTGATTCATGGAATGTGATTTACTCCTAGACTATGCGAATGCCCAGTCCGAGGATTGGGCGCGATTGGCCGCGGAATTCTCGTTTCGCTTGGAACGCCGCTATGGTACGATGAGAATCGTGGAACGAGACAAGGCTAGCAGAACGGAGGAACTGATTCATGGCACAGCTGAACCAGACTGTCAATACGGCCATTGTTCCGGTGTCCAAACTGGAAGAAGATAGCTACGACTGGTGGGAGAGGCACGAGCAAATCTTGAATCTGCAGGCGTCGATCGATCCCGAAGTGGTCCTGATCGGCGATTCGATTACGCATTTCTGGGGAGGAGAGCCGAAGTCCGAGGTTCTCCACGGAAAAGCGGAGGCTTGGAATTCCGTGTTCGCCCCTTACCGGGTGCTCAATATGGGCTTCGGCTGGGACCGCACGCAGAACGTGCTCTGGCGGCTCGATCACGGCCAATTGAGCGGGTTGAATCCCGAGGTCGTCGTCATCCTGATCGGGACGAACAACACGAGCGAGACCGAGAACGCGCGGGCGAACGATGCCGGCGAGATCGCGGAAGGTCTGCGGGCCGTCTGCGACCGCGTGGAAGCCAAAGTTCCGAACGCGAAGATCGTGATCATGGCCGTCCTCCCGCGCGAGAAGGACCCGGACCATCCTCGCCGGGCTCTCATCAAGGACATCAATGTCCGCTATGCGAAGCTTGCGGAGGAACGAGGCTACACGTTCGTCGATATCGGCCCCCGGCTGCTCGAAGCGGACGGGACGCTATCGCAGGAAACGACGCCCGATTATTGTCATCTGACCGAGAAGGGGTACCGGCAATGGGCGGATGCGCTGCGGCCGCTTTTGCCGGAACGAGCGAAGTAAGAAAAACGTAAGAGACGGGATCGCGCCGAGAAGCGCGGCCCCGTCTCTTTTTTATTGCGGGAAGACCGAACGGCGCTTACGGATTAATTCATCCGCTTGCGGTATTCCGAAGGAGAGACGCCGTGGAAGCGGGTGAATTGTTTGGTGAAGTGGTGGATCGACGAATAGCCCAGGTGCTCGGCGATGGCCGTCACGGAGAGCCGGCTCTCCCGCAGGGCGGCGGCGGCCCGCTTCATGACGGAGCGGGTCCAGTAGGCCTTGGGCGACCATCCCGTCGCCTGCTTGAACAAGGAATGGAATTGCGTCTTCTTCAGTCCGCATTCGGCCAGCCATTCCGCGTATGACCCGCCGTTCCGGGCTTCCTGCTCGATTCGCTCGACGATCGGCCGGATGCGGAAGTCGACATGGCGCTGCCGTTCCGGGAACAGGGCGAGCTCGATCAGGAACGCTTTGAGCAGAGAACCCGTGATCGCTTCCGTGGAAGGCCGCTTGTCGAATTCGAATTTGCGGACAAGATGCATCAGAATTTGCGCGAGCGCGGAGTCGAGCTGCAGCGCGGAAACGAGAGGCAGCTCGTCCAGCTCGGGACAGAGCTCGACGGGGGTAAGCAAGCTCTCGTCAAACCGCATCTCGTCCCAAACGAGGTGCTCGGCCGTCGCGAGCGGACGATCTGTCCATAGCTCTCCATAGACGTTATAAGTGGACAAGGGGGAGAGAGGCTCGGAGTAGAAGGAATGGGGCAGACTCGGAGGCAGATAAACGAGGTCGCCGGAGCGCAGCGGATACACACGGTTCCGTGCTCGCAGCGATCCTTTGCCGCCGTCGACCAGATGCAGCGCGTAGCAGTAACCGATGCGCATCTGCTCCAGCGGATTCAATTCCTCCGGGAACCGGTAATAGTGGGCGACCCGAACGCTCGGGCGCAGCGATGCCAGTTCCATGGCCGTCAGCCCTCCTCGAGAAGATGATCGGAAGATTTGATCAATTATAGAACGCCGATCCAAAGACATCGGTTATCGCCGAGTCTATGATGGTCTTATCCAATACCTTGATTATGGAAGGTGAGACGGAATGAGTCAACGGACGAACGGCGGAAGTTTGACTAAAGATCAAATCGCATTTTACGAGGAAGAGGGGTACATCGTGCTCCCCGACTTGCTGACGGAAGACGATCTCGCCCCGGCGCGCGAAGCGATGACCACGAAGGTGTCGATGATCGCGGAGGAGCTGCTGCGCGACGGCCTGATCGGCGACGCGCTGGAGAATCGCCCCTTCAAGTACCGGCTGGCCGAGTTGTTCCGAGAATTGACGCCGGACCATTTTCTGAAGTACGGGCGGAGCTGGCGGGATCGCATCCCCGGTTATTTCCAATTGATGAGCCATCCGAAAATTCTCGACGCCGTCGAGTCGCTGATCGGAGGGGAGATTTTCTCCAACCCGGTCTACAACGTTCGTCCCAAAATCCCGCGGGTAGCCGCCGGCGCCGTACCCTGGCATCAGGACAAGTCCTATTGGCCGGACGCCAACTCCAATCCGGTCATCACGGTATGGATTCCGCTCGTCGACGCGAACGAAGTGAACGGCTGCCTGCACATCAAGCCGAGGACGCATAAGAAGCAGCTGCTCAAATGGCATATCGAGAAGGAGACGGGTACGGGCTACACGGCGCTCAGCGAGAGCCAGCTGGGTAAGACGCGGACGGTCGCGCTGCCCGTTCCGGCGGGAAGCGCCATTCTGTTTAACGATCGCTGCCTGCACATGTCGACCCCTAATTTATCCGATGAAGTTCGCTGGAGCGTGGATTTAAGATACCAGCCGACGGACCAGGATCCGATGCCGCAGCACGGAATCGGCTTTCTGGCGCGAAGCCGGCTCTACCCTTGGAAGGCGGCGGAGCTGGACGATTGGCTGGCCGGCCGCATGGAACGGGATTCGTCCGCAGCGGCCGATGCGGCTGCGGCTCAAGGCTGATGGAAGACGGAACGACGGCCCGCGGGAAGGAAGCGCTGATCAGAAAGCGCCCCTCGCGCGGGCCGTTTTTCCATGAAAAAGCTCCAAGTCGGTCAAGCCGTCCAACGCTCGTTCATAAACTGATGAAAGGGGTAATATATCGAAAAATTCGCCGGTCCGGGGAGGGATTCGCGATGCGTTCCGTTTATTCGATTATTCGCAGCTTGATCACCCGCAGCCGGGAGGACGATCTTCCATCGCTGGCTGCGCAATTGTCGTACCACTTGATTTTGGCTTTTTTCCCTTTCCTCATTTTCGTGTTCAGCCTGATCGGATTTTTTCGCCTGTCGGTGGAGGATACCATGAACGAACTGATCCGACTTCTTCCGAAGGATGTCGGCCTGCTGATCGCCAACAACGTGTCCGAAGCGACCTCCGACCGAAATGGAACGCTGCTGTCCGTCGGCCTCATCGGCTCCGTCTGGACCGCGTCGGGCGGCATCAACGCGCTGATCAAAGGGCTCAACAAAGCTTACGGCGAGCCCGAAACCCGCCGCTACTGGGTCGTCAGGCTTGTCACCGTAGCCGCCACGCTGGCGCTGGCCGGCGTCATCGTCCTTACGATGGGCTTGCTCGTGTTCGGCCAGGCGATCGAGCAGCACGGCTTCGCTTATCTTGGCGTGCCCGAGCGATGGTGGAAGACTTGGAACGTGCTGCAGATCACGGTGCCGGTGCTGGCTATGTTTTGCGTCTTCCTGCTGTTTTACCGGATGATGCCGAACCGGAGATTGACTTGGTCCGAAGCGATGCCGGGATCGGCCTTCGCTTCTGTCGGATGGATCGCCGCTTCCGTGCTCTTCTCGTTCTACGTCAACAATTTCGGCCATTACGCGAAAACGTACGGCAGCCTCGGAGCCATCATCGCGCTGCTGGTCTGGCTGTACATGAGCTCGCTCACGGTGCTTCTGGGAGGGGAGCTCAACGCGGCTTTGGCAAGTAAAAGATAGAGAAAAACGGCTGCCTGTCAGGCAGCCGCTTCGGGTCCTTACCCTTTGACCGCGCCGGCCGTCAGGCCGCCTACGATATATTTCTGCGCGAACAAATACAGGATGAAGACGGGAAGCGAGGTCAGGACCAGATCGGCGAAGATCAGGTTCCAGTCCCGGCTGAATTTTCCGTAGAAGTTATAAACCGAGAGCGGCATCGTCCAATTGGAGCTGTCGGTCAGGAAGTAGAGCGGGATCGTGATGTCGTTCCAGACGGACATGAACACCATGATCGCCACCGTCGCGTTGACGGGAACGATGAGCGGGATGATGATCCGGAAGAACACGCTGAACATGCCCGCGCCTTCCAGGAAAGCGACTTCGTCGAGCACCTTCGGGATGGACTTGATGAACCCGCTGTACAGAAAGACGCTGAACGCGGTATTCAAAGCCGCATAGATGAAGATGACGCTGGCGATGCTTCCGTAGAAGCCGAGCCACTGAACGACCCGGATCGTCGTGATCGTGGACATCGGGGCGATCAGGCCCATGAAAAAGAACAAGTACAATGCGTTCGCCGTACGCGTATTCCGCCGGGTCAGAACGAAGGCGGCCGCGGAGGTCGTGACGATGTTGACGATCGCCGATACCCCGGTGATCAGCACGCCGTTGAGGAACGCACGCATCAAGTTGCCTTCCTCGAACACCAGCTTATAGTTGCCGAACAGCCACTTTTTGGGCAGCGCCAAGGAAAAATCCAGCACTTCCGCGCTCGTCTTGAACGAACCCAGAATCATGATCAGGATGGGGAGCAGGATGATCAGACAGGCGAGAATCATGATTGCTTCCACGAGGTAAAGCCGCCATGCCTTTCTTCTGGCCAGACTCATTTATTCCGCAACCTCCTTCCGCCGCATGAACATCAGCAGAGGAATGGATATGATCGTTACCGCCACGAACAGCAGCGTGTTGATGGCCGTCCCGAGCCCCCAACTGCCTTCGCCGAACGACCGCAGGATAATCGTGCCGACAACCTGGGACGCGTTGCCCGGTCCGCCGCCGGTGAGCACGAACACTTCGGAGAACACCTTCAGTCCGCCGATCAGCGTCAGCATGACGTTGATGTTGATGGCGGGAAGAAGGAGCGGCAGCGTAATGTTCATGAAGCTCTTCCAGCCTCCGGCGCCGTCGATGGTGGCGGCTTCGTAATATTCCTTGGAAATGGATTGCAGGCCCGCCAGGTAGATCGCCATCTGGAACCCGGCCGACTGCCAGATGGAGACGGCGCATACGGTCAGAATGACGATGGACGGATCGGTCAGCCACGATTGGTTCCACGAGTGCAGCCCGACGAAATCGAGCACCTTGTTGATCACGCCGTCCGCCCGCAGCATCGGGGTGAAGACGATGCTGATGACCATGATGCTCAGGATCGAAGGAGCGTAATAGATGGCGCGCAGCGCGTTGCGCGATTTGAGCTTCGCGTTGAGCGCGACGGCCAACGCGATGCCGATCACGTTCTTGCCGACGACGGTCACGACGGCGAAGATGAGCGTATTCTTCAGCGCCAGCATCAGCGTGTCGTCCGTGAAGATCGTTCGGAAGTTGTCCCAGCCGTTGAAATGCAGCGTCGCCCGATCGAGCCTCCAGTCGGTAAAGGAGTAGCCCAGGCCGATCACGGCAGGCAGAACGAAGAAAATGCAGTAGATCAAGAGGGCGGGCCAGACCATGTAATACGAGTACAGCCGCTTCGTTATTTTCATCATCCACACTCCGCAACGGAAGGGACAGAACCAAGCCGCTCAAGCTTGGTTCTGTCTTTAGTCCGTTTTAATTAAAACCTGCGATACCTTTATCCTTCATCAGCTGCTGGAACTTCTTGTCCCACGCGGCAATCGCTTCCTTGGCCGATTTGCTTCCGGCGTAGACGTCCTGGTAGTCGCGATACATTTCGGTGTAGTCGACAAGCATGTACGCTTCCATCGTCGTTACCGTATTTTTCGGCGTAATGTAGTTGTCCACGATCTCTTGCTTGTACTCCGGCAGCTCCGGCGACTTGACGTCGTTGAAGTTGGAGACGTATTTCTGCTCGTTTACGATCTGCTGCGCGACTTCTTGCGAAGCCAGGAAGTCGAGGAACTTCTTCGCTTCCGCCATATGCTTGGATTTCTTCGGAATGAACAGCTGTCCGCCCATCGGGCTCGCGCCCATCTTGACGTTGTCGGCATACGGGATCGGGAACAGCCCGAGGTGCATGTTCGAATCCTTGTTGACGACATCCTGGATGAGCCAGTCGCCCATGAACATCATGGCGACTTCCTTGTCGAGGAACTTGCCGACGGCCATGTCGTAGCTGTCGCTAAGAACGTCGGCGTTGGTGTAGCCTTTCTTGAACAGGTCGTATTGCTGGTTCACGATCGTCTCCAGCTCCGGAACGTCGGACCACTTGCGCTTGCCGGAGTTCAGGTCCTGCCACAGGTTCGGATCGCTCTTGCTGGCATAGTCGGCCAGCGCCGCCGACGGCCAGATGTTCGTAGCCCAGGCGTCTTTGAACGGCATGAAGATCGGCGTAATGCCCTTGGCCTTGATCTTCTCGCAGACGGCGAGGAACTCGTCGTAGTTTTTCGGGATCGAAAGTCCGAGCTCTTTAAAAATGTCCTTGTTGTAAACGACGCCCTGCATGCCGGTATCCTGGCTGACATGGAAGCTGTAAACGTGACCGTCGGCCGAGAGGACGTCCTTGTTCAGGATGCGGCTCGTCCAGGCTTCGTTGTCGAGAATCTCGAAATTCCTGGACAGGTTGAGATCCGAATCCGCGCCGGCCAGGTTGTATTGAACCAGATCCGGCGTATCGCCGACCGCCAGCTTCGTCTGCAGCACGGTGGTCGTCTGTTCCGCAGGCAGCAGCTGAAGATTGACGTGAATGTTCGTCTGATCCTCGAACTTCTTGAGCAGATCCTCGTTCACGAAAGCCGAATCCTGGGAACTCTTAGAAATGGCGAGCTCGATGGTTACCTTGCCGCCGGAGCCGCTCGATGCGGACGAGCCTCCGCCGGAGCCGGCATTGGAGCCGGAGTTCGATCCGCAAGCGGTAAGCGATACGGCGAGCGCCGACGCAAGCAGAAGCGCGGAAGTGCGTTTGGTTTTCGATTGCATGCCCATTTTCCCCCTGTAACGATGTATTGTCATCTTGTGTCGAATGCCCTTACAATATCGATTATAAAATTCGCGCCTGACAGGGTACATGTTCGTGGTTTACTCTTGAGGGGGAATATTCTGAACCGAACGGGAAAGGAGCGTGAGCGGATTTTGCTGCGCAGATGGGGATGGCTCAGGCGGGGAACCGGCCTGCAGGCCAAGCTTTTCTTAACTTTCTTTCCGCTTCTCGTCCTCCTGCTCGGCGCTTTTCTGGTTTATGTGAATTGGTACGTCCTGGCCCCGCTCAAGGAGAAAACCGTAAGCGGAACGCTGCTCACGGCGACCAAGGTATCGGACCAGATGAGCGAATACATCGACGTTCAGGATCAGCTGTCGCAGCGCATTCTGGCCAACAAGGATCTGTTCGACACGATGTCGTCCCGGTACGCGCTCGATTCCTTGAGCCGGATCCGCACGTTGAAGGACATCATGTTCCAGGCGCTCGGACCGAGTCTCGACATCCGGGACATGATCATCTACGACCTGAAAGGCCGACCTCTCGCTTCCTACATCGGCTTGACGGCCGCGTCGTCGCTTGAACCGGTCATCGAGGACGCGCGTTACCGGGACAAGCTGGACAACAGCAGCTACGTGCTGTATCCGGCACCGGACGGCAATCTGGCGTTTATCCGGGAGGTTAACGACAACTACGGAAACGTTTACGGCTATATGTACATTTTGCTGGACCGCGCGTATTTGCAGAAAGTGGCGGACAGCGTCATCGGTTCGAAGGTATATGTGTTCGATTCGTCCGGCACGCCGATCGTGAAGACGGAAGGGGCCGCAGACGACGTTTCGTTCAAGGAGGCCCATGCCGATCAAGGAATTTACACCGACCCGTCCCGCAACTATGTCGCTTATCAGAAATCGGCCGACAACGGGTGGACCACGTATATCGTCACGTCCAAATCGTCGGTGCTCGGCTCCGTCAACTCGGTCAAAAATTTCTCGATTATCATGATCGTTTCCCTGACGTTGTTTTCCCTGCTGTACGTCTATGTGCTGGCGCGAAATTTTGTGCTGCCCATCCGGAGGCTTCGCGGCCAGATCATGCGGATGAACTACAGCAACCTCAACCTGCAGGCAGACAGCCGGCTGCAGAACAACGACTTGCAGCTGCTCAACGAGGCGTTCGGCGAGATGCTGGACCGGCTGCAAACGTCGATCGAGCGGGAGAAGCTGGCCGTGCATGAGGAAGCGATGGCGCGCAACACCGCGCTGCAGGCCCAGATCGCCCCGCATTTTATCCATAACGCGCTCTATCTGATCAGCATCGCCGCCCAGGAAGGCAGGAACGAAGTCGTGTCCGACATGTGCAAGCAGCTGTCCGAAAGCTTGCGGTATATCGTATCTTCTCCGTACAAGCATGTGAATATGAGGGAAGAGATCGAGCATACGAAGAGATATTTGTCCCTTGCGCAAAGGAACTACGAGGAAGATCTGACCTGGGAGATTCAGATGGATCCCGCGGCTAGCGACGTTCAACTGCCGCGGCTCGTCCTTCAGCCCTTCGTGGAAAATTGCATCGAGCACGCCTTCGAGAATACGAGTCCGCCGTGGCGCATCCGGATTCAGGTCAAGCTGTACAACGGGCTGTGGGCGGTCGAGATCAGCGATAACGGACAGGGCATCGACCGGGAGAAGATCAAGGAAATTTTGGACAAAATCGAGGAGTCGGACTACGGCGTCCAAGAGCTTCGGAGCAGCTCGCTCGGCATCGGCAACATGGGCATTATCAACACCGTGAACCGGCTCAAGCTGATGTACAAAAACCGGCTCTTCTTCCACGTCTTCAACAACGAGGACAGCGGCACGACCATCCAGATCATCGCTTCGCTCAAGCGGGACTTCTACTAAGGAAGGGGATGACGAAGTGTATCACGTTCTGATTGCCGAGGACAGCAAGCCGATTCTGCGGAACATCAAAGGGCTGATCGAGAGCTCCGAGCTGCCCCTGAAGGTGGTCGCGACGGCCGCTAACGGGGAAGAGGCGCTCGCCGCGTTCGACGCCCATTCGATCGATATCATGCTGACGGATATCCGGATGCCGAAGATGGACGGTCTCGCCTTGATCGAACGGGCGAAGCGGATTCGTCCGCAGTTGAAGGCGGTGCTGATCAGCGGCTATAACGACTTCGAATATACGCGAAAAGCGATTAATCTGCAGGTATGCGACTACTTGATGAAGCCGGTCCATCGCGGCGAGCTGGCGGAAGTGTTGGAGAAAGTGCTGGCCCAGCTTCGCGAGTCCGAGGGCGATGCAGGTTCCGATTTCGAAGAGATCGTCGGGCGACGATACTGGCGGGAGATCGAACGGCCGCCCGAATTTTACCGTAATCCGCATGTATGGATTCTGATCGGAAAGCGGCCGTTCGCCCGAATCGAGCGTTCGCCTCTTGAGGCTTTCGCCGCCGCGGGCCTGCCGATCCCCGCTCCGTATTGGGCGATGCCGACTGTCGCCGAAGACCGGCTGCTGCTCGTGGCGGACGCCTCCTGGCCGGACCGGTACGAATCTTCCGCGCAGCTGTTGGAAGACGTTCATGCCAGGCTTGCCGCCGTCGGGTTTCCCAGCTCGCTGATCGGCAGCCTGTCGCCGACGGAATGGAATCGCATTCCGGAGAAGTACCGCGAAGCTTCGAAGCAGCTGGAAGCGAAGCTGCCGGCGTTCAAACCGGCCATGCTCGAATTCGATCGGCGGGAGCCGACCGATCCGGGCTTCGAAGAGATCGATCGGCTCTCCGGCTCGTTCGTTTCCATGATCGAGCAGCTGAGCAAGGAGCGGTTCCTGCTCATGCTGTCCGAACAGGCGGGCAAATGGCTGCGGGACGGCATCCGGCTGGCCGAGCTGCAACGGTTCGTCCGCTGCGTCGCCGGAGCGTTCGAAGCGCTGATGGAAGAGGGCAGTTCGGATGCGGCATGGCTGAACGATCAAAAGGATCGTCTGTTCGACGAGGCTTCCGGCGAGCGCTTCTGTTCGGAACTGCTGGCGTGGGCGGATCAAAGCTTCCAGCGGGTGAAAAGCTTGAACCGCAAAAGCGGCGACGAGCTGTTCGTTCAGATCGAGAGTTATCTGGGAACGAACCTGTACTCGAACGTGTCGATTGTGGACCTTGCCCATCGCTTTCATGTAAGCACGTCTTACATCAGCCGGATCATGAAGCGTTATTCCGGGCAGACGTTCGTCCAGTACTACACCGGCCTGAAAATCAAGGAAGCCTGCCGGCTGATGGAGACGAAGCCGGAGATGAAGGTGAGGGAAATCTCGGACGCGCTCTGCTTCGCGGATCCGCACTATTTCTCCAAAGTGTTCAAAGAGCGCGTCGGGTGCCGGCCGGTCGAGTACAAAGCGTCCCGGGACGAGAAAGAAGGTTGATTCCTGCCGGGACGGCCTGTATGGTAGGAGAGGGGAAAATGGAAAAGGAGAGATCCGGATGACGAAGACAGGGTATACGGTATTGTTCCAAGGGGACTCGATCACGGACGGGGCGCGCGGCAGAAGCGAGGACCTCAACCACATTCTCGGCCACGGCTACGCTTATCTCGCAGCTTCCCGGCTCGGGGAACGGCTGGCTTCACGCCGGCCGAAATTCATCAATCGCGGAATCAGCGGGAACCGCGTATCCGATCTGTACGCGCGTTGGAACGAGGACGCGTTCGCGCTTCGTCCCGATCTGATCAGCATCCTGATCGGCGTGAACGATCTGTGGCGCACGATGGCCGGAGAGCCGAGCGGGGTGACGGACCGGTTCGAGCGCGCGTATCGTCACATCCTGGAAGAGACGAAGGAAGTGCTGCCGGAGACTCGCCTGGTGCTGTGCGAGCCTTTCCTGCTGAAGGCGGGAGCGACCGTAGAGCGATGGGACGAATGGACAAGCCGGATGGCCGCTTATCAAGCGACGGTTCGCGATCTGGCCGAGCAGTACGGAGCGCTGTTCGTCCCGCTGCAGGACGCCTTCGACCGCGCGGCCGAATCGGCCGAGCCGGCTTACTGGATCTGGGACGGCGTGCATCCGACCGCAGCCGGGCACCAGGTGATCGCCGACCGCTGGCTGAGCGTCGTACAGGCGAACGTGCCGGAGCTGAAGTAGGATAGCGGAAGGAAGCGGAGGCTGAGGGCCGGATCCCTTTTACGAAGCTGGCTGCCGACATCAAGGGGAACGCCCGCCGTTTGACCGGCTGGGCGGCATCGAAATCAAAAAAAGCTTCGCACGCTCTCCTGGAGGCGCGAAGCTTTCTTGATGTTTTAACGTCCGAAGAGAGACCGGCGCTACAAGATGAATGCTCCCGCGATTCCGCTCAAAATCCCGGCGGCGACGACGGAACCGACAAGCAGTCCGATCACTTTTCGCGGGAACGAGCGGGATACCATGAGCAGCGAAGGCAGGCTGACGGCGGGCAGCGTCACGAGCAGCGCCGCGGCTGCGCCCGCTCCGACGCCGATCGAAAGAAACGACTGGATAATCGGAATCTCCGCAGCGGTCGGTATGACGAACAGCGTGCCGGCCAACGCGAACAGAACGATCGCCGCGATGCCGCCAAACGAGCCGTCTCCGAACGACGGGAACAGCCAAGCCCTGACGGCTCCGAGCAGAAGAACGACGACGAGATAAGCGGGCACGACGTGGAGGAACATCGACCAGACGCTCTTGAGCCAACGGACCGCAAGCGGCTCCGGCTTCGCCGCCGGCTGCTCGAGCTTATCGGCGATCGCTTCGGGAAGCTGCGTCTCGCCGCTGAAGCGGTTCGCGAAATAGCTGACCCCGAACGTGAGCAGAAGCCCGAAGACGAGCCGAATCAGCGTGAACTTCCAGGACAGGACGAACGTCATGAAGATGAGCGTCGCCGGATTCAGGGTCGGATTGCCGATCCAGAAGGCGAGGCTCGCGCCGACGGACACGTTCTTCTTGCGCAGGCCGACGGCGATGGGAGCGGCGCAGCAGGTGCACATCATGCCCGGAATGGCGGCGAGTCCCCCGATGGCCGTACTCTTGAGGCTCATCCGGCCAAGCACGCGCAGGAGCCACTTCGACGGAAGCAGCACCTGAACGAGGGTGCCGAGCAGGATGCCGAGCACGGCCGCCTGCCATACGGATTTAAAGTAAGCGACCGCGTAATCCCACGCCGCGTCCCAGGATGGCGCCGGGGCTTTCGCCTCGCCTCCGGTCAGAATGGAAGAACCGATCGAGTGATCGGTCGCCGCTTTGATCATTTTGAAATAATAGGGCCACCATTTGACATAAAGAAGCCCCGCAATCGCGACGAGAAGAAACAGGACGACGAGCCCGGCCGCTCTTTTGGAGCCTGAGTGCCGCCCGATAACCGAACTGTTCGGAGACATAGAACCTCCCGCTAAGATGAAGTGCTGAAACCTAAAAGATTATAACATATCTCGTTAGCGGCGGCACCGGGAGAAAAGCGCAACGAAGCGTCATTTTCCAAGCAAGCGGGCGTCACAAATCCCTCGGAGTTCCTGGTACAATCTTAGCATTCGAACGCAGGGGGATGAATCAAGCATGCAAAAGGTTGCCGTCATTGGATCCGGCGCGATCGCGGGGGCGCACATTGCAGGATACTTGAAATTTCCGGAGAGATGCCAGGTCGTGGCCGTAAGCGATATTTTCGAGGAGAAGGCGCAGGCCAGGATCGACGAATTCCGGCTAAACGCCCGGGCGGTCAAGGATTATAAGGAATTGCTGGGCGAGGACATCGATCTCGTCTCCATCTGCACGCCGCCATACACCCATGCGGAGCTGACGGTTGCGTTCCTCGAGGCGGGCTGTCACGTCATCGTCGAGAAGCCGATGGCTTCCTCTCTCGAGGAATGCGATCGGATGAACGAGGCGGCCGCGCGGACGGGCAAGATCTTGTCGGTCGTTGCCCAGAACCGCTTCAAGACGCCGATGATGAAGATGAAGTCCGTTCTGGAGAGCGGGCTCATGGGAGAAATCCGGCATGTCCAGGTGGATTCCTTCTGGTGGAGAGGGCACTGTTACTACGACTTGTGGTGGCGGGGAACCTGGGAGAAGGAAGGAGGCGGTCCGACGCTGAATCACGCGGTCCATCACATCGACGCGCTGCTGTGGATGATGGGATCGCCTAGCGAAGTCCAGGCGTTTATGAGCAACGTGGCGCATGACAATGCGGAAGTCGAAGATTTGTCGATCGGAATGCTTCGCTATGCGAACGGCGCCTTGGGGCAAGTGACCAGCTCCGTCGTGCATCACGGGGAAGAGCAGCAGCTTATCTTTCAAGGCTTGAAAGCAAGGGTGTCTACGCCTTGGAAGGTGAAGGCGTCGAATTCCGCCGCCAATGGATTTCCGGTCGAGAATCCCGAGCTGGAGAAGGAATTGCAGGACCTCTACGACAGGCTGCCGGAGGTCAAGCATGAAGGACATGCGGGACAAATCGACAATGTCCTGACGGCGATCGAGACCGCTTCGCCCGTTCTGATCGACGGGCTAAGCGGGCGCCGGACGCTGGAGCTGATCGCGGCGATTTATAAGTCGGCGAGCACGGGAGAGCTGGTGAAGCTTCCGCTGCCGAAAGACGATGCGTTCTATACGAGAAGCGGCGTTCAAGCGAACGCGACCCGCTTCTATGAGAAGAAGACTTCCGTCGATAATTTTACGACTCAGACCATTACGACCGGCAGCGATTATCGGTAAAAGGAATCGAATCCGTCCCGCCGCTAACCGGCCCGCGAATCGCTCGCGGGCCGGTTTTGGCGTCGAGGCGGCTCGCTGCCGTCGACTTGACAATGCGGCGACCCATCAACTATGATTCACCTGTTATCGGGGGAAGCAAGTTTAAGGGGAGGAGTGACCGAGGTTGGCGAAGATTCAGAAGCAGACGATGCACGAGCTGGTCTCGCAGGAAATCCAGAATTACATTGAAGAGAAGGATTTGCAGGAAGGCGACAAGCTGCCCTCCGTCGAAGAGATGATGAAGATGTTCGGCGTCGGCCGATCCTCGCTGCGCGAAGCGCTCCGGTATCTCGAGGCGATCGAGATCGTGACTGTCGTCAACGGCAAAGGCGTGTTCGTCCGGGACGTCGGCTCCTACCGGTTCGCCGGCAAAATAAAAGTAGAGAACGAGAAACGGTTCCTGCTCTCGATTCTGGACGTCCGCCGGGCGCTGGAAGGCAAGGCGGTGGAGCTGGCGGCGAGGCGCATCACGCCGGCGCAGATCGCGGAGCTGACGGAAGTGCTGAAGGAGTACAGCAGGCTCAAGGAAGCGGGCAAGGACACGTCGAAGATCGATCTGGCTTTTCACCGCAGCGTTATGAAAGCGGCTTCCAATCCGATTCTGTACAGCGTGTTGGAGTCGATCTCCGGCATGTACGAGAAATTTTTCAACGAACCGCTGGGTGACAAGCGGCTGTTCGACGAGACGTACCCGTTCCACCGGACGATCTTCGAAGGCATCGCCGCTCGCGATCCGAAGCAGGCGTTGGCGGAATTCGACAAACTGATGAACCGGATCGAGGATATTATTAGAGCGTACTAACGAATCGTTCCGCAAATCCCAATTATCTGAAAATATCGCTTGACGCAATAAAGCGGTTTCACTTACACTTTACCTATCAGACAGGATGACTGTCGGATAGATTGCAAGGTAGAAACGGCTTGGAGCGAAGAGGAGGATGAAAAGGGATGGCGGTTGAGAGAACGAAGAGAGTATGGTCCGGCGCCATTGCGGGCGTGCTGCTCGTCACCGCATTGGCGGGATGCGGCAGCGGCGGCGACAAGGAAGGCTCCGCCGGCGGAAGCAGCGGCGGGAGCGGCAGCGGAGGCGCGGACAAGCAAGTGAAGCTGAGGATGATCGAGAGCTTGACCAGCCCGGCCCGCACGACGTACTTGAAAGACATGATCTCAAGATTCGAATCGCAGAACCCGAATATCAAAGTCGAGTTGATCTCCCCTCCGTTCGACCAGGCCGACAACAAGATCAAGACGATGCTCGCGGCCAAGCAGGATCTGGACGTGCTCGAAGTCCGGGATTTGACCGTGTCCGAGTTCGTCAACAACCAGTATATCGAGCCTTTGAACGATTACGTGAAAGACTGGTCCGACTACGGCACGATTACGGACGTGGCCAAATCGGTCGGTTCGCTGAACGACAAGCTGTACTTCATCCCGAACGGGATGTACCAGCGCCAGCTGTTCTACCGCGCGGACTGGTTCAAGGAAGCCGGTCTCGAACCTCCGACGAATTACGAAGAGCTCGTGGCGGACGCCATCAAGCTGACCGATCCGAACAAGAACCGGTACGGCTTCTCGTTCCGCGGCGGCTCCGGCGCCAACGGCGTGCCGGATACGATGGTCCTGAACTACAACTTCGACAACATCGATCCCGACGATTCGATGTTCCTGAAGGACGGCAAGACGATGTTCTCGACGCCGGAAGCGAAGCAGGCGCTGGAACTGTACGTCAAGCTGTTCAAGGAAGGTTCGCCGAAGGATTCGATCAACTGGGGCTTCTCGGAGCAGGTGCAGGCGTTCACTTCCGGCGTCACCGCCATGATTCTCCAGGATCCGGACACGATTCCGTCGCTGAAGGAGAAGATGGACATCAGCACGGTCGGCACCGCGCCGATGCCCAAAGGACCGGGCGGCAAGGCGTTCATCTCCGCCGGCGGCGCGGGATGGGGCATGACCAATTATTCGAAGAACAAGGACGCCGCGTTCAAGCTGATCGAGTTCCTGTCCAGCCCGGAGGAGAATACCGGGTTCGCGAAGGCAACCGGCCTCATTCCGATTCATAAGAGCGCCAGCGAAGATCCGTTCTTCCAGGACGCCATGTACAAGTCGCTGCTGGAGATGGGCAACAAGCCGGACGAATTCGTCAACATCAAGGCGAACACGAAATATCCGGGCACGAGCCAATGGGGACAAGTGGCGATGGAGACCGGCCAGCAGATGCTGCTGGGCAACGCGTCGATCGACGACACCTTGAAAAAATGGGACGAATACTGGGCGAAGGAAAGAGCGAATTACCAGGCCAAATAAGCTCTTCGGCGAGCGATGGGCGGCGGATGCCGCCCATCGCTATAAGTTTCGGGGTCCCCGCAAAGTACCCGAGCAAGCATCGAAGCTAAGCCCCGCTTCGCGGGGATACCTTAAAGGTGGTGCGGTTCATGAGCAAGCAGCAGCCTTCTCTGTCCGGTCGGCGAATGGGGTTTCGCAATTCTCCCCGCAGATTCATCGCGCTGAGCCTGCTGCCCGCGGTGGCGCTCGTGCTCGCGTTTACGTATTACCCGTTCGCCCGCGGGATCGTGATGGCTTTTCAAAACTACCAGCTGTTCGACCTGACGAACGTACACTTCATCGGCTTCGCGAATTTTAAAGGCATCTTCTCCGACCCCAAATTCAAGAGCGCGATCGGCAACACCGCTTATTGGGTGTTCATCTCTCTCATTCTGCAATTTACGATCGGGCTGACGGTCGCGCTTCTGTTGAACAAGCGGTTTCGCGGGCGCGGCATATTCCAAGGCTTCGTCTTCTATCCGTGGGCGCTGTCCGGCTTCCTGATCGGGTTGATCTGGAAGTGGATGTTCAACTCGCAGATCGGCGTGATCAACGACTTCCTGCTGCGCATCGGGGTCATCGGCGACCGCATCGGCTTCCTGTCCGACCCGAGGTGGGCGAAGTTCTCCGTCATCACGGCCAACGTCTGGTACGGCATAGCCTTCTTCGCGATCATGCTGCTCGCCGCGCTGCAGTCCGTGCCTTCCGAGCTTTACGAAGCCGGCAGCATGGACGGCGCCGGCGCGGCGCGCAAGCTGTTTAACATTACGCTTCCCTATATCATGCCGACCGTTCTGACGACGACGCTGCTGCGGGCGATCTGGATTTTCAACGATCCGGCGATCATCTACGGGTTGACGAACGGAGGCCCGGCCGGCGAGACGCACATCCTGTCCTCGCTGATGCTCGACCGCATCATGTACGGAGGCGACTACGGGGCGGCTTCGGCCATCGGCATCGTCATGATCGGCATCCTGCTCCTGTATACGATCTTCTATTTAACGGTCACGCGCGCCGGGAAACTGGGGGATTTCTAAAATGAAGCGATTTTCGGCGTCCGGCTTTCGCATCGTATTCCTCGCGGTCTATTTCGTTCTGATGGTGTTCCCGCTCTATTGGATCGTCATCACGTCGCTCAAGCCTCAGAAGGAGATCTTCACCTATCCGATCCGGTACTGGCCGGACCACCTGACCTGGCAGAACTACGCCAATATTATCAAAATCTCGAAGTTCCAAATCTACATCGGGAACAGCTTGCTTGTCTCGCTTACGGCCGCTCTCATCGTCTCCGCCATCGCCGTGCTCAGCGCGTACGTGTTGGCTCGCCACCATTTCCGCGGGCACGGGCAGATCATGCTCGGCTTCTTCCTGACCCAGATGCTGCCGGGATTCGTCTCGCTGGGGCCGCTCTATATGATGATGACGAAGATGGACCTCATCAACACGCGGCTGTCGCTCATTCTGATGTACACGGTCGGCCTCATTCCGTTCTCGACCATTCTGCTCAAAGGATTTTTCGAACGGATTCCGAAAAGCCTCGAAGAAGCGGCCATGATCGACGGCTGTTCGCGCCTGTCGGCGCTGATTCGCGTCATCCTGCCGGTCATGCTGAACGGCATTACGGCGACGTTCATCTTCGCGTTCGTGCAGAACTGGAACGAGCTGTTCATGGCCGTCATGTTCATCGACAACGAATCGCTGAAGACGCTGCCGGTGGCGATGAACTCGTTCGTCATGAAGTTCGATATCGACTGGGGCTCCATGTCCGCGGGCACCGTGCTGTTCGTCATTCCGACTGTCGTGCTGTTCGCCGTCGCGCAGCGCTTTATCGTGGACGGCCTGACCCAAGGCGCCGTCAAAGGCTGATTACCGGTACCGCAGCAACGGAAAGGAACATGACTGATGACCACACTCGGCGATCGCGAAAAGTTGTATACGTCGGCTGCGCACGACCCGTTCGACGGCCGGCACCACGGATCGATCCACATTCCGGTTTACCAGACGAGCTTGTTCTCGTTCGAGAAGTACGACGAGTTCCTGCAAGCGAATCAGGACCTGCAGCACCGTCACGTCTATTCGCGGGGAAACAATCCGACCGTTCGCTATCTGGAAGACAAGCTGGCCGAGCTCGAGGGCGCGGAAATGTCCAAATGCTTCGCTTCCGGCATGGCGGCCATCTCGGCGGCGATTCTGTCGGTCGTCCGGGCGGGCGACCATGTCGTCTGCGTCGACCAGGCTTACGGGCCGACCAAGCAGTTTCTGCGGGATTACGTCTCCCGTTTTGGAGTGACCACGACGTTCCTGGACGGACGTTCGACAGAGGAGATTGCCGCCGCGCTGCGCCCGAACACGAAGCTGCTTTATCTGGAGAGTCCGACGACGATGCTGTTCCAGCTTCAGGATCTGGAGGCCTGCGCCAGGCTGGCCCGCAGCCGCGGCATCGTCACCGTTATCGACGGCACCTGGGCGACCCCGGTGTTCCAGCAGCCGATCCGGCTCGGAATCGATCTTGTCGTCCATTCGATCACGAAATACATTTCCGGCCAGAGCGACAGCCTCGGCGGCGTCGTCAGCGGCTCGAAAGAGCTGGTCGGACGGATTGCCGACATGGAATACATGCTGCTCGGCGGCGTGATGACGCCGTTCACGGCGGCTCAGGTAGAGCGCGGCTTGCGCACGCTGCCGCTGCGGCTCGAGCGCCACGAGGGCAGCGGGCTGGCGGTCGCGGAGCACTTGAGCCGGCAGCCGTACGTGCTGCGGATCAACCATCCCGGCCTGCCGTCGCATCCGCAGCATGAGCTGGCCAAGCGGCAGATGACCGGCTCGAGCGGACTGTTCTCGTTCGAATCCGGCGAATCGGTGGAGACGATGCGGGCATGGGCGGACCGGCTGCGTTATTTCCGGATCGGCGTCAGCTGGGGCGGCTTCGAGTCGCTCGTCACCGCCGGCCCGGCCCCGAACGGATATGCCGTCCCGGGGGCGCGCAGCCTCGTTCGCCTGCACGTCGGCCTGGAAAGCGCGGACGATCTGGTTCGCGACCTGGATCGGGCTTGGGCCGAAGCGGCGGCCGAAGCGGAAGCGGGGCGCTAGGCTGCGGATGTTGCATTCGATGGGCGGCTTCGTTTGCGGAATAAAGGGAATTTCTAACTCCAAAAAGGGCGATTCCGGTCAAAATCGATGGTTTAGAGGGAAATCGTCCATTTACTGGGGAGAGAAACGCTGAGGAATGAGGCGAAGCGTTAAAAAAAGGGAGCTTTTCCCGCTAATTCTCCTGGGCCGGACGTAACGAAAAAAATAAGGGGAGGTATTCCCTCTGTTTTGAGAGAGGATCGAAATCTTCGGGCCGGCACCGCGATTCAGAATCGCGACGTCGGCCCTGCTACGATTTTGGAAGGTGCCGCAGCGAGCGCCCTGCATCCCTAACTCGCCGGATGCCGGTTGCGTCCCGCCGCTCGACTCTTCTTTTTTTCGCACCGCTTCCTTTACGCCGAGTTTGATCGGAGGGCCGGTGCTCGGGTACATCCGGCAGTTCGTCTTCGTGCAGTCGCTGCCCGCGATCGGAGATAAGCCGGGCGGAGAACGGCTTCAAGTAGCGTCACGACTGGAACAGCGCGCGGTATTTCTGCGGGTGCATTCCGGCGTACTTCTTGAACACGGTGCTGAAATAAGCGGCGTTCTCGAAGCCGACCATCTCGGCGATGTCCAATATTTTGAGGTCGGGCGACTTGAGAAGCTCTTTGGCGGCTTCCATCCGTACCTTCGTAACGTACTCGGTGATGCTCTCGCCGGTCTCCTGCTTGAAAATCAGGCTGATGTAGTTCGGAGACAAGTAGACTTCCTCCGCAAGCTTGGATACGGAGACGTTCTCCATGTAGGCTCGGGAGATGATCGCTTTGATTTTTTGGACGGTGCGGCCGTTTTTCTGGGTGTGCTTCTGCGCGAAGAAGCCGGCCAGCCGGCCGAACAGGCCGAGCATCGCCTCGCGGAGCTCGGAAGCTTCCCGCTTGTCGTAGAGGCTTGCGAGCACGGCGGAATAATCGGGAACGATCTGCCGGATGTTCTCGTCCAGCTCGCGAAGCGCTTTGTCGGCCGCGTGGACGAGCTCGACGCAGACGCTCTGGGCATAGCCGATCGGCAGGCGGGGATGGCCGCGCAGCGTGTCGAAGATCAGTCCGACGGTCGCCGCCGCTTCCTCCGCGTCCCCGAGCTTCATCAGGCGGATCAGTTCGTTCTCGGCGTCGAACAGCTGCGGAAATTCAAGCTCCCGGCGGTCCGCCTCGAAGTCGCCGATGAACAGCACCGAATTTTTGCCCGTATAAAAAGTATGTCGGATCGCCGCCAGCGCCTCCCGATAGGATCCGTACAGATCGACCGCGCTGCGAGCCGGCCGGCCGATGCCGCAGGAGGCGGACAGCTTCAGGTAGGTGCGGAGGCTGTCCGTCATCTCCCGGCAGACGGCCGCCGTATCGAGCGCACCTGGCGCCGGCGGGCGAAACAACACGACGTGCTCGTTCTCGTACATGGGGAACGAGGTGCCGCTTCCTCCGCGGGCGGCGATCTCGTCCAGCACATTGTGGACGGAAAATCCGAGCAGCTGCTTGCGCGCTTCGCTGTAACGGCCGACCGCTTGCTCGTAATCGTCGATCTGCACCACCGCGACCGTCCATGGACCTTCCACCGGGAACGGCAGCCCGAAAAACCGCAGCTTGTCCTCCACCTCCTTTTCATTGCCGTACATGCCCATTGTCCATTCGGCCAGAAACTTCTCGCGCAGCACCGGCATGTTCTCCCGCACCTGCCGCTCCAAGCGCTCGGCTTGCGCTTCGCGGCTGCGCTCCGCGGAGATCGCGTCGACGACCTTGCGTACGGTCTGCCGCAGCTCGTCGAGCTTGATCGGCTTCAGAATATAACCGTCCGCGTTCAGGCTGAGCGCCGTCTTGGCGTAGCCGAAATCTTCCGCCCCGCTAATGATGATGACCCGAACGGGATCGCCGTTCTCCTTTAGCTTCAGCGCGGCTTCCAGGCCGTCCATCATCGGCATGCGGATATCGGTCAGCAGGATGTCGGGCTTCAGCGCCCGGCACAGCTCGACCGTCTCCAGGCCGTCGGCGGCGTCCGCGATCACCTCGACGCCGAGCTCCTCCCAGCGGACGACTTCCTTAAGCCCTTCCCGCACATTGTATTCGTCATCGGCGATGATCATCTTCAGCATCTTCCTCGTTCTCCTCCCATGTTGTCACGGCCGGTAGGGTGACGGTCACGACGATGCCGGGGCCTTCCCGGCTGCGATAGCGGATGCCGGCCCGGTCTCCGAACGTCATCTTCAATCTCTGATCGACATTCAACATTCCGAACGAACCGCCTTCGCCGCTGCCGCCTTCCAGCATGGCGTTCAGCGCCTCCGCATCGGCTCCGACGCCGTCGTCGGCGATCTCGATCTCGATCCGGTCCGCGATCCGGCGGGCCGCGATGTCGATGCGGCCGCTGCCGTGCCGCTTCTCGATGCCGTGAAGGATGGCATTCTCCACGAGCGGCTGCAGGACCAGCTTGACCGTATAATGACCCGGCACGTCCGGGCCGACGCGAAGCGAGTAGTCCAGCCGGTTCTTGAAGCGGAACTTCTGGATCGACAAATAGCTTTCGACTTGGCGCAGCTCGTCCTCGATCGGGATCACGCGCCGTCCCTTGCTGAGGCTGTACCGGAAAAAGTCCGACAGGCTCGTCACCATATGGCTGATGTCGGGCACGTCGTGGCGCAGCGCGATCCAATTGATCGAATCGAGCGTATTGTACAGGAAATGCGGGTTGATCTGCGATTGCAGCGCTTTGAGCTCCGCTTCTTTTTTCTTCACTTCGCTGACGTACAGCTTGTTGATCAGCTCCTTGATCTGCTTTATCATTTGGTTGTATTGGCTGAACAGGTACGTGAATTCGTCCTTGCGCTTATATTGGATGCGGATGTCGAAGTTGCCTTCCCGCGCGTAGGACATCGTCTTGATGAATTTGCGGATCGGATTCGAGATGTTGTTCGAGAGCAGAAGGGCGATGCCGAACGCAAGCGCCATGCACAGGGCAAGCACGACATACATGGCTCTCCGGAAGGAGACGAGCTTGCCGTCCAGGTCGCTGAGCGGAGAGACGGAGACGATGGTCCAGTCGGGAGATTCGAGACGGCGGAAGGAGACAAGCTCGGCTCGTCCCCCGATCTTCTCTTCGAACGAACCGGCCGATTCCGCCAGCCCCATCAGCTTCCCGACATAAGAATCGCCGGCTACGCTTTGGCCCAGAAGCGAAAGATCGGGACTGACGATGACGTTCGCCTTGCTGTCGACGATGAAGATGGAGCTGTTCGCGGAAGGCTTGAGCTGGAAGAGCATGCCGTTGAAGTCGTCGATATCGGCGTCGATCGTCAGCAGGCCGACGTACGGGATCGCCACGTTCTTCAGGCCGAACAGCCGCTTGGCGAGCTTGATCGTATAGGTCGTGCCGGTCGCCGACGTCTGAGCCTGCAGGCCGACGATGGTATAGCGGGCTTTCGGCGGAAGGGCGGTGTACCATGATTCCGTCTCGATCTCGCCGATCGTCGACACGCTGCGGGAGAAGTTGTATTGCACGTATTCGGGCCGGTCCAGCATGTAGAGCTTCGGAATGAACTGGGCGCCCGGTCCGTCGGGCTGATCGTAGCCGTCGAGGATTTTGTTCAGATTCGCCAGCTCGTTGACGAAGCCGACCTGGTCGGTCGGGCGATCGGCGGACAGAAGATCGATCATGTCCGGATTGAGATAGATGGAGTTCGCCACGCCGTCCATCTCTTCGAACTTTTTGAGCAGCACCGTTTCCGTCATATTGAGGTTCTTTTGAACCGAAGCGTCGATGTTGTCCGTAATCGTGCGATACGACTCGTTGTAGATCGTCACGGAGATGATCGATGTCGGCAGGATAACGAGAAGCAGGAAATAGAGCAGCAGCCGATACTTCAGACTGATCCGGTTCAGCGTGATCAGGCCGGCGGCTTTCCGAAGCGCGAGCATACGTGGGCTGCCCCTTTCCTTGATGTAGATGTTGACAGCGGTTCCACACCATTATAAGGGGATTCGAAAATGATGAAAAGCGTTATTGGAGACGCAGCGAAGCTTCTGCTGGCCGGAGGGGCGCTGCTCGTTGCGGCAGGCTGCAGCGGCCAGGCCGGTTCGGAGGCCGCCTCTTCGATGCCGGGCGGCGGCCAGGCGGACGAGATTACCCTCGCCTTTCAGGACTCCGCCCGGACGAAGGACGTCGAGGACCTGATCGCCAAGTTCAACGCGTCGCACCCCGGAGTTCAAGTGGAGACGCTTGCCCTGCCAAGCGACCGTTACGACGAATCGCTCAACATGCTCATGACGTCCGGTGAAGGTCCGGACGTGTTCGAGATCGGAACCGGCTGGCTGACGAGCTATATCTACAAGAACTGGCTGCTCGACCTTTCGGAAGCGGCGCCGGATGACGTTCGCGGCGAATTCCCCGCATGGGCGGCTGATTATACGAAGAAGAACGACCACTATTATGCGATCCCGTCCGCCATGATGACCGTGCGGCTGATCTACAACAAGAAGCTGCTGGCGAGCGCCGGCTGCGATCCGGACCGTCCGCCCGCTACGCTGGAGGAGCTGAAGAGCTGCGCCGACCGCATCTCGGAGGCGGGGACCGGCTACAACCGATACGGCTTCGCGCTGCCGGCGAACGACGACGAGGCCGGCTTCCGTCTGCCGCTCGAGATGGCGGGAACGTACGGCGGCGTCTACGATTACGATTATACGCTGGGAAAATACGATTTCTCCGCGTACTTGCCATGGTTCCAAGCGATGCTTGACATGAAGCGGGAGGGAGGGCTGTTCCCCGGCGAGATCTCGCTGAAGTTCGATACGGCGCTGACGCAATTCGCCCAGGGGAACGTCGGCATGATGATCGTGTCGAGCCGCGACTTCGCCGCGCTGGAGCGGATGCTGCCGGCTTCGTTCGAATGGGGGGCCGCGATGCCTCCAAGCTTCGATGCCGCGAGCAAGGGGAAGGGGGCGCTCATGATCGAGCCCGAGCCGCCTTTCGCCGTCAACGCCTACACGGCTCACAAGGAGGAGGCGATAGACCTTTGGCAGTATCTGTTGTCCGACGACTATCTGGGTGAGCTGTATGAGAAAGGCGAGCTCATTCCGGCCCGTCCGGAGGTGACGGAAGACAGCCGGTATCGGCCCTCGCTGCCGAGCATGCGAGAGTTTCTTCCTGCGTCGGAGGAGTCGATCTACCCCAAAGAGCCGAAGTTCATTCTGAAATACGAGCCGACCCAATTCATCCAGGGCAACGTGGGGGATTCCGTGCGCATGAAGGCGTACCGGGATATTCTGCAGGGGCTGCGATCGCCCGAAGAGGCATTGAAAGAGCTGACCGAGCAGTACAACCGTTCCATCGAAAACGCGATCTACCAGAAGCTGATCAACATGAACGATTACGTCTTTCCCGACTTCGATCCGCTACTGCCGCTGGCCGCCAAAAATTTGTCGCAGGCCGACTCGGTGGAAAATGGAGTGCTGCCGTAGACAAAGTTTTCATTTGGATGTAAGCGCATGCAAAAAAGGAGGCTCGGCTTCTACGCCGAGAAGACATTTTCGATAGAATTTTGAAGGCCGCTATAGATAATTGGATTCAGCAAGCCCGAGAAAGCGTCTACAATGGGATTTGTCGCAATCGCAATATCGCTTTATCCACACAAAGGAGGGTTACCATGCAGCGCAAATCCAAAATCTCGGCTACGCTTCTCTCCGTCACTTTCCTCTCGTCGATCGCGCTGGCGGGATGCGGAGACTCGAACAACAATGGGGCAAGCGGGTCGAATTCCCCGTCGGCGTCTCCGTCTTCATCGTCGTCGGCGTCGTCGTCACCGACGCAGTCGGCTAGCGCATCGGCATCGGAGCAGAAGCTGGATCCGGTCGAGCTGAGCATCTACTATCCCGGCACCGAACAGAAGGATGTGGCGGCGGTCGAGGAAGAGATGAACAAGGAACTGAAGGACAAGATCAACGCCACGGTCAAGATTAACGCGGTCGATTGGGGCAACTGGAGCCAAAAGATCAACCTGATGGTCTCTTCCGGCGAGCCGTTCGATCTTCTCTTCACGGCCGGCTGGGACAACTTCAGCGGCAACGTGGCCAAGGGCGCGTTCCTCGACGTGACGTCCCTGATCGATCAATACGCTCCGGAGACCAAAGAGCAGATGAACCCGGAGCTGCTGACGGGAACGGCGATCGACGGCAAGAACTACGCGGTTCCGGTCGAGAAAGAGATGGCCAGCGAATTCGGCATCGTGCTGAACAAGGACCTCGTCGATAAGTACAACTTCGATATCAGCACGATCAAGTCGTACGCGGATCTGGAGCCGATGCTGCAGACGATCAAAGAGAAAGAGCCGAACGTCGTTCCGTTCTGGGGCGGCAAGAACAACATCTCGCTCATTCCGTTCGAACAGATCGGAGCGGTACCCGGCGCGATCAAGCAGGACGGCAGCACGACGGTCGTCGACCAGTGGGAAACGCCGGAAATGCAGCAAATGCTGCAGCTGATGAAGAGCTGGAACGAGAAAGGATATTTCCAGAACGATCCCGCCACGCAAAAGGACGCGGGCCCGAACAACAAGGCCGGCACGATCTTCGCCCAATGGCAGCAGCTGACGCCGGGCAAAGACGCGGTGCTCAGCCAGCAGTGGGGACATCCGATGGTGCAGGTCGTGCTGACGCAGCCCTACACGACGAGCGGCGACCTCAACGGCGCGATGACGGCCATCTCCCGCACGTCCAAAAATCCGGAACGCGCCATGATGCTGATCAACCTGCTGCACACGGACGCCCAGCTGCTGAACACGCTCGTCTACGGCGTGGAAGGCAAGCATTACGTCAAGACAAGCGACAACGTGATCAAGCTGCCGGACGGCGTTCAAGCCGGCCAAAGCGGGTATGCGCCGGGCAACAACTACATGTTCGGCAATCAGTTCCTCGACTATCTGTGGGATAACGAGGATCCGAAGAAGTGGGACGAATACAAGGCGTTCAACGCTTCGGCGAAGCCGTCGCCGATCGTCGGCTTCAGCTATAACGCCGAACCGGTCAAGAACGAGGAGGCGGCGATTACCAACATCTACAATTCGTACATCGACGGATTGAGCACCGGCGTCATGGATCCCGCCAAGGATTTGCCCGTCTTTATCGACAAGATGAAGAAAGCTGGCCTCGACAAGGTCATCGCCGAGAAGCAGAAGCAGATCGACGCTTTCCTGGCCGCCAAGAAATAAACGAATCGAGAGAGGCCGGCCGTCCGGGTGACCGCCGGCCTCTCGACGGATGGTGAAAGGAGTGGGGAGCGTGAGCCGTCAAGCGGGTTTTCTCTTCAACATCGTAAAGTATCGCGCCCTGTTCCTGATGCTGGTCGTTCCGGCTGCGGTGCTGATCTTCAACAACTATATTCCGATGTTCGGCCTCGTCGTCGCCTTCAAAAATTACAATTACATCGGCGGCATTCTGGGAAGTCCCTGGGAAGGAATCGACAATTTCAAATTTTTGTTCCAGACGGAAGACGCTTGGGTGGCCACCCGCAATACGGTGCTGTACAACCCGCTGTTTATCGTGCTTAACACGGTATGCGCCATTCTTCTGGCCATCGCCTTGAACGAGCTGCGAAGCCGGAAGCTGGCGAAGGTTTTTCAGAGCAGCCTGCTGTTCCCTTACTTTCTGTCTTTCGTCGCCGTCAGCTATCTCGCTTACGCGTTTCTGGGCGGCTACGGCTTCATCAACAAGTCGATCCTGGAGCCTCTCGGCCTTCCGGCGGTCTCGTGGTACACCAAACCGGGCTACTGGACCGTCATTCTGCCGCTCGTCAACCTATGGAAGAACGTCGGCTACGGCATGGTCGTCTACTTGGCCGCCATCGTCGGAATCGATCAGGAATATTACGAAGCGGCCGTCATCGACGGAGCCTCCAAATGGAAGCAAATCTGGAAAATTACAATCCCGTTGATCGTACCGGTCATCATCGTGCTCGTCATCCTGCAGATCGGCCGCATCTTCAACGCGGATTTCGGCTTATTCTATCAGGTGCCGCTCAATACAGGCGTGCTGACCCCGACGACCAGCGTCATCGATACGTTCGTATACCGGTCGCTGCTGATCAGCGGCAACGTCGGCATGTCGGCCGCCGCTTCCTTCTATCAGTCGGTTGTCGGGTTCGTGCTGGTGCTGTTGACCAATTTCATCGTGCGCAGAACGAGCCCGGAAAACGCGCTGTTCTAAGGGGGGACCGATATGAACGCACACATCGAATCACATACGTCGGCTGCCGGCAAGGCTCGCAAACGGAAGGCAAATCCTTCCGTGACGAGCAACGGCTTGTCCCGTACGGCGAATGCGCTGCTTGTCGCCTTGTTCGCCCTGCTTAGCTTGGCGTGCATTTATCCGGTGCTGCTGGTCATCGCGGTGTCGTTTACGGACGAACAGTCGATCGTGACCTACGGATACCAGATCATTCCGAAGCAATTCTCTCTGTTCGCTTACCGGTATTTGTTCGAGGATGCGGCGCAAATTTACCGCAGCTACGGCGTTTCGATCGCCGTCACCCTGATCGGCACGGTCGGCAGCCTGCTGCTGACGTCGCTGCTCGCTTTTCCGTTGTCCCGCCGGGATATGCCTTACCGGAACGTGCTGGCGTTCGGGGTATTTTTCACGATGCTGTTCAGCGGGGGACTCGTGCCGTGGTATCTCATTTATAACGACGCGGGTCTCAACAATACGCTTTGGGCGCTCATCATTCCGCACCTGGTCGCGCCGTTCAACGTCATCATCATGCGCACGTTTTTCACCAACACGATCCCGGTGTCGCTGATCGAATCGGCGAAGATCGACGGCGCGGGCGAATTCAAGATTTTCGCGCGAATCGTCATGCCGCTGTCGCTGCCGGTCATGGCGACGATCGGCTTGTTTCAGACGTTGGCTTACTGGAACGATTGGTTTACCAGCTCGGTATTCATCAGCGACAACAAGCTGGTCAGCCTGCAGTACTTGATGTACAAGACGATCTACAACATTCAGTATTTGAATTCCGGCATGGTCGATGCGAACGTCGCGGGCAGCGCGTCGGCGGCGATTCCGGTAGAGACGGTGCGGATGGCGATGGCGATCGTCGGCATCGGACCGATCGTGTTCGTCTATCCGTTCTTGCAGAAATATTTCGTCAGAGGCCTGACCGTCGGCGCGGTCAAAGGCTAGGCCGTCCCGGCCGACAGAAGGAGGAACAATCGCAACATGAGCGACCCGTTGGATCTATATGCGCTCGATCTGCGCCGAAGCACGGCTCCGGCCAACCATATCGGGGTTACGAGCCTGTACAGCGTGACGGCGCCCCTGCACGGCACGGTTTCGGGGGTGAAGGGATGCTTCTCTCCTCCTTATGCCGCCGGCGAGCTGCAGCTTCGGTTGGATTTCGCCGCGGACGGCGTTCCGATCGAAGATACCGGCAATCTGGGCAAGCGGGACTGCGGTCTATTATTCGCAGGGGCCGTCTGGCGCCCGGACCGGATCGTTCGCCGCGGAACGTATCATTGGTTGAAGGAAGGCAAACTGTATTCCTTCCGGGTCGTCAGCGAGCTGGTGCCGCTGACGGGACGGGCGGGCTTCGCGCTCGCGGTGAAGGTAACGAACCGGAGCGGCCGGAACGTTACGTTGGAGATGTTCCCGAGCCTGGAACCGGGGCGCGTGCGCAAGGTGCCGCTCGGAGAATGGAAATTCAGTCCTCCTCAGGGAGGAACGGCGCTCGAACGGGTCGGAGTCGGTGCCGAAGCCGTTCGGGAAAACGAAGAAGTGCGGGTGACGCTGCATCACGAACGGCTGATTGCCGATATGGCGCCCGGAGAGGAGAGCGTCTTCCGCCTGGCCGTCACGCTGACCGACGCCGGCAGCGAATGCGCGTCGCCTGCGAGCCTGGCGAATTGGGCGGAGGAGACGGAGGAGCGCTGGCGGGACGTCCTGAACCGCGCCGAGGCCGCACTGCCGCAGCTTGAGAGCGACATTCCCGGCCTGGAGGCGTATTATCGCCGCTCGCTGATCAGCGGACTCGTCTGCCTATGGGACCATCCGGCGTTCAAAATTCGACCGTTCCCGGTCATATCCGGCATGGACGGCGGAGGCATCAACAATTATCCGTGGGACGCGGCGGGCTATGTCGGCCAGGCGCTGACGATGCTGCTGGGCGACGAGCGGTCGCGGAACTATTTGCGGTTCATGGAAGAGGGCGGGATCGATCGTCATATCAGCTTTGCTCCCGACGGCACGGGCGACGAGCCGTTCGCTTATTCTTACAGCCTGTGGGCGTTCGTCCACTTCGCCTGGTCGCTCTTCTGCCAGCACGGCGTGGTCCCGGAGCTGTATCCGCATCTGAAGCGGGTGCTGGAGGTCGACGAGAAGCGTCTGACCCACCGGGGCGAGCTGCTGGATTACGGCGAGCATCATCACTTGCTCGAGATGCGCGGCAGCGGCTACGAGCACGTCGTCGCCAGCCCGAACGCGGAGCGAGCCTGGTGCTACGATCGGCTGGCGGAGCTGGCGGATCATCTGGACCTGGCCGAAGCTTCGGAACTGCGGGACAAGGCGGCCCGCATTCGCCGGGCGATCCGGGAGGAGCTGTGGGATCCGGAAGCGGGATGGTTCCGCAGCCTGTATCCGGACGGCCACCGGGAACTCATCTATTCGATCCAAGCGTACGATGCGCTGCGGATGGGAGCCTGCACGCAGGAGATGGAGAATGCGCTGCTGTCTCATCTGCGGGACGGGGCGTTCCTCGGAGATTGCGGCGTATCGAGCATCTCCGCGGAGGACGAGCTTCATTACGAGGTGAACGATCCCGACTGGTCGGGCGGCGGCAGCTTCGGCGGCGAAGGGCCGATTCTGGCGCAGACGCTGTGGGAGATCGGCCGGCCGGAGCTGGCTTGGGATGTGCTGAAGCGCCATCTCTGGATCGGCGAGCGCCTGCCCTATGTGCCGCAGGAGCACTACAGCGATCGTCCGATGGCGCCGGCTCACAAGCGCGCCAACAACATTTCCGGCCTGGCCGGAGCCCAGGCGGTCGTCTTCGGCATGGCCGGCATTCGGCCGCAGCTGGACGGAAGGCTGCTGATCCATCCGCAGCCTCCGGAGGAAGGGAACGTCTCGGTGATCGGGTACGCCTACCGCGGCCATCGCTACGATGTGCACATGGAGCCCGGCTTCTGCCGGATCGTCCGCGACGGAAGCGAGACGTACCGCGGCGTTCCGTCCTCTCAAACGTACGATTAGATCCGGCCGCGCCGGTGCTTGCGGAATTCCCCCGGCGTCAGGCCGGTCTTCTCCCGGAACAGCCGGATGAAGTAGTTGTCGTCCGGAATGCCGACCGTCTCGCCGACGCGCGGAATGGAAAGATCGGTCGACGCCAGCAGCCGTTTGGCCTCCTCCATTTTCAGATAGTGGATGTACTGCGTCGTCGTCATGCCCGTGTGCTTCTTCAGGCAGCGGGACAAATATTCCGGATTGAAATGGAAGTCTTCTTCCAATCGAAGGGTCTTCAACGGAGCATGGGCGCGCTCGCGCAAGTACGCTTCGATCTTCCGGCTCAGCGCCAGCGACGGCGACGCGTCGGAGCTCAGCTGCAGCCCTTCCTGCATCGCGGCGAACAGATCGGTCATCCGGGCGTGCAGGGCCAGCGCGTTCCCCAGAACGAGCGAGTTCTGGATGCGCAGCATGTCGTCCATCAAGGGAAGCAGCCGCTTGCCGTCGTATGACGAGAACTTGGGAAGGTAAAGACCATGCTCCAGCGGGGCATGGTCTTTGTCCGTTCCGATCTGGACGACCTGGTCCCACGCGATCTGGCGAAGGGGGAGACGGGACGTCTCGCGGGGATGGTAGAAGTGCATCCAGTAGATGCCGGTATCTTCCTCGCACGGGCGATGGCCGACGTGCGTCTTGCCGGGCTCGAGCAAGAGCATCTCGCCCGGACCGATGGCGTAATCCGTCCGTTCCTCGCGCATGTAAAGGGTGCCCTTGGTCACGAACAGCAGGTCGTAGACGTCGAAGACGCGCTTGAAATGGCGCATGCCGGGCTCCCAGACGCCGTAACCGATGGTGATGAATTGAGGCAAGGGCGGAAAAGGCAGTCGGATGCAATCCATGGAAGCGCTCCCTCCCAGGGCAGGTCGGGCCCGTCCGTCGTGAGAATCACCCCCATTATAAAGTCGATTTTGTGCGATCGCAAGTCGTTTTTCTCACTATCCGCCATGCCGTTCAGAGGACTATTGTTAAGAGGAGAACAAGCGCGAAAGGGCGGATTCCATTGCGGTTTAGACAAGTTCATCTCGATTTTCACACGTCGGAAGCGATCGATGCGATCGGCAGCCGCTTCTCCAAGGAGCAGTTCCAATCCATGCTGCAAAAGGGGCGCGTGGACTCGATCACGATCTTCTCCAAATGCCACCATGGCTGGGCCTATCATCCGTCGGAGGCGAACGAGATCCACCCGGGACTCGGCTTCGATCTGCTGGGCCGGATGATCGAAGCGGCGCACGAGATCGGCGTCAAAACGCCCGTCTACCTGTCGGCGGGCCTGGACGAGAAGCTGGCGCGGCAGCATCCGGATTGGCTCGTCCGGGACAAGGAGGACCGGACGGGGTGGGCGAGAGGCTTCCTGGAGCCGGGCTATCACGAGTTCTGCTTCAACACGCCGTACCTGGACCTTCTGCTCGACCAGATCGAAGAGGTCGTTCGCCGGTACGACGCGGACGGCATCTTCCTGGACATCGTCGGCGTCCGGAAATGCTACTGTCAATACTGCGTTCGCGATTTGCGGGCGGCGGGACAAGACCCCCGGGACGAGAAAGCCGTCCTGGCGCTGGGGGAGCGAACGTTCGCGAGATACACGGAGAAGGTGCGCGAGCGGATTCACGGAATCAAGCCGGGCCTCGGCATTTTCCACAACAGCGGGCATATCCGCAGGGGAAGAAGAGACCTCGCCCGCATGAACACCCATCTGGAGCTGGAATCGCTGCCGACGGGGGGCTGGGGCTACGATCACTTCCCGCTGTCGGCGCGGTACGCGCAGACGCTGGGCATGAACTTCCTGGGCATGACGGGCAAGTTCCATACGACCTGGGGCGAATTCGGCGGCTACAAGCATCCGAACGCGCTGCGGTACGAGGCGGCGCTCAGCCTGGCGAACGGCGCCCGCATCTCGGTCGGCGACCAGCTGCACCCGGACGGCCTGATGGACGAGGCGACGTACGAGCTGATCGGAGCGGCCTATCGGGAGGTCGAGACGAAGGAAGCTTGGTGCGCCGATACGGAAAATGTGGCGGACGTCGCCCTGCTGACGCTGGAAGCGCTTGAGCCGCTGCTGCCGGAAGCGCTGCCTGCCGGGGCCGGGGGACGGATCGACGCCGGCGCGGCGCGCATGCTGCTGGAGGGGAAAATCCTGTTCGACGTAATCGATCTGGAGGCCGACTTCGAACGGTACAAAGTCGTCGTGCTGCCAGATCAGGCGTTGCTCGTTCCCGAGCTGGAAGCGAAGCTGCGGCCTTATCTGGAGCAAGGCGGCAAAGTGCTCGCGACCGGCCGCTCCGGCCTGGACGTCTCCGGCGAACGCTTCGGCATCGACCTCGGCGTCAAGCGGATCGGGGACAATCCGTACCGGCCCGACTATTTTCGGCCCGGGTTCGAGCTGCCGAGCCTGAAGAACGCAGCCTTCGTCTTCTACGGCCAAGGCCAGCGGATCGAGCTGGACGGCGGCACGGAGCTCGGCCTGAGGGAAGATCCCTACTTCAACCGCGACGTCTTCACGTTCTGTTCCCATCAGCATACGCCAAGCTCGCGCCAAACCGGCGGGCCGGGTATGGTCGAGAGCGCGAGCGGAATCTACATCGCCTGGAACGTATTCGAGGACTATGCGACGAAGGGCAGCCTGCCGCTCAAAGAGACCGTGCTGTACGCATTGGACCGGCTGCTCGGCGCTTCCCGCACGCTCCGGACGAACTTGCCGGCGCAAGGCGTCGCGACGGTTCAGCGGCAGGCCGGTCGGAACCGGTACGTCGCTCACCTGCTGTACGCTTCGCCGGTCAAGCGCGGAGACGGGGTGGAAGTGATCGAGGATCTGGTGCCGCTGCGCAATGTCGAAGTGACGCTGCGCCTGCCGGGATCGGCAAGCGACGTGTATTTGGCGCCGCAGGGGACGAAGCTGCAGTTCACACAGGTTGGAGAAGACGGCGTGCGCTTCGTCGTGCCGGAGTTCGAGTGCCATCAGATGGTCGTCGTTCAGATGGAAAAGCCGTAAGAGGGGCGGCCCTCCGCTTGTGCAGGTTCCCGTTAGGCTGGCGAGGACGAAGGCAGCGCTTCGGCTGACTCCCTGCCGAGTGGCGGGGGCGGCGAGAGGCAGGCAACGTCGAAGTCAGTCCGCGCGTTCCTGGAAGTGCGTCCGGCGGTATTCGGCGGGCGGCGTCCCGTACCGCTCGGAGAAGACGCGGGTGAAGTAGTGGACGGATTGGTACCCGGTCAGGTCCGCGATCTCCTTCACGCTGTGAACCGTCGTCTTCAGCAGGCTCTCGGCCGCCAGCATCCGTTCCCGGGTCACGTAATCCCCGAACGACAGGCCGGCCTCCTCCTTGAAGATGCGGGTCAGGTGGCGGCCGGAAATGTTCAGGTAGGCTGATACGTCTTCCAAGCGAAGCGGCCGCGACAAGTTGTCGCGAATGAACCGCTTCGCGAGCTGAGCGAGATGGGAACGGCTGCGGGAGAGCGATTTGGCTCGAACCGCAGCCGATTCTTCTTGCGCTCCGAACGTGGCCGGGAAGGAGCGCAGCAGCATTCCGCACAAGGCGCTTGTCCGAGCATCCGCGCCTGCCTCCAACTGCAGAATGTGATGGTACAGCGCCCGCCACAGCAGCGCCGTTACGCCCTCCGGTTCTTGAGCGATCGGGGAAGAATAATCGTCCAGCTCGGATTCGTACCGCCGTGCCGCCTCCGACCGGGTCGCCGCATCCGAAGACGCGCCTCCCACGACCTCGAACGCCACGAAAAACAGCTTCAGCCCCGTCCCGCTGCGGATTTGGTGCCAATGGCCGGGCAGCGAAGCGAAGAGAGTTCCGTTTTCCAGCGGAAAGATCACTTCCTCGTCTTCATACTCTCCCTTTCCCTCCAGCACATAACAGATCTCATAGAACGAATGCCGGTGAACCGGATTGTCGAAATGGCACCATTCCACTCCCCAGTTGAAGATCTGATATTCGACGCCGGAACACTCGCACGTTCTGACGCTCTCGTTGAGCACGCCCATAACATAGAGAAAGTTCTCCTGAGAAAGCAACGGCTCCGCCCCCTTGGCGCGATTGTACAAATCGAGGTCGCTCTTATGCAAATACATGCGGCATGATCCGTCCTATACTGGACCTATCAAAAAGCGCTTTCGGCGCCCAGGAGGGATTATGCATGAATAAGATGATTAAAGCAGAGGACGTTGAATTTTACAAGGAGAACGGGTACTTGCTCGTCCGTGGCGTGTTCTCTGCCGAAGAGGTCGAAGAGATGCGCCGCGCCATCGACGGAATCATCGAACGCGCCGCCAAGTCGAAGTTTGACGGCAACGCGACGTGGCAGGGCGACTATCTGCCTCCCGAAGAACTGAAGAAGCTTGTGCTCAAAGGTTTCCACGACGTGCATTATCACGACGCGTCGTTCACGCGTGCCGCGATCCATCCGAACATGGCCGCCGTCCTCAAGGAACTGATCGGCCCCAACGTCCAGCTTCATCACAGCAAGATGCTGGTGAAGCCGCCGGAGAAGGGCGCCGCGTTTCCGCTGCACCAGGATACGCCGTACTTCCCGCATGCCAGCCATACGATGCTCGCCGGCAGCGTCCATCTCGACGATTCGGACATGGAGAACGGCTGTCTGTGCGTCATTCCGGGCTCCCACAAGCAGGGCCTGCTTCCGCACGTCGGCCGCTACTACCTCGATCATCGCGAATACCCGCTGTCCGCGGCGACGCCTTGCCCGGCCAAAGCCGGCGACGTTCTGTTTTTCAACTACCTGACGATCCACGGCTCGGACGTCAACCGCAGCCAGCGCAACCGGCGCAACGTCCTGTTCCAATACCGGGACCCGATGGACCTGCCGACCGAGAACGTCCACGTGAACTGGGGCCAGGGCTTGATGGTTTGCGGGGAGAATCCGATCTACAAAGCGTACCAGCCGGAGTATCAGCTCAAGTAAATCTTCCGGCAATCCCGTCGATAAGGTAAGATAGGCTTGAAGCCGATGCCTATCAATGGAAGATGGGAGTGTTTTTGCCGTGAACGATAATGCCGCCGTTACCGAATCTCTGCGCCTGGAGAGGCTGGCGCCGCCGACCGGCCGGATCCGGGCCGTGCTCGACACCGACACCTTCAACGAGATCGACGACCAGTTCGCGCTCGCGTACGCGATGCTGTCGCCGGAGCGGATCCGTCTGGAAGCCGTCTATGCCGCGCCGTTCCACAATGAGCTGTCCGACGGCCCGAAGGACGGAATGGAGAAAAGCTATGCGGAAATCAAGAGAATCGTAGGGAAGCTGGGACGCTCCGAAGATGAGGATTTCGTCTTCCGGGGCTCCGAGTCCTATCTGCCGGGAGCGGACGTGCCGGTCGACAGCCCGGCCGCGCGGGATCTGGTCCGCCGGGCGCTCGCTTCCGACGCCGCCGACCCGCTTTATGTCGCGGCGATCGGAGCGATCACGAACGTAGCGTCCGCCCTGCTGCTCCAGCCGTCGATCGCCAGCCGGATCGTCGTCGTCTGGCTGGGCGGCCATGCGCTGTCCTGGCGGGACACGAGGGAGTTCAACCTGGCGCAGGACGTGCACGCGGCCAGAGTCGTGCTGGACAGCGGCGTGCCGCTGGTGCTGATTCCGTGCATGGGCGTCGCGTCCCACCTCATCACGACGCTCCCGGAAATTCGTCATTACGTTCAGGGCAAGGGAGAGATCGGCTCGTTCCTGGCGCAGCGGTTCGAAGACTGCTGCAACGACCATTACGGCTATTCCCGCGTGATCTGGGACTTGTCCGCCATCGCCTACCTGGTCCAGCCGGAAGCCGTGCCGTCCGATCTTGTGCACAGCCCGGTGCTGACCGATCAGGTGACGTGGAGCCTTGATGCGAGCCGCCACTTCATCCGCTGCGTGAAGGCCGTCAACCGGGACGCGATCTTCAAGGACCTGTTCCGGAAGCTGGAAGCCGGTACCGGAGAGCGATAGCGCAGTCATCCTCCTTAGCCGGAATCCCGCGTGCCGCCGGCGGGCGAGGCCGCGCGGCTAACCCGCGGAGACTGGCCGAACTTGCGCTTGTAAATTTTCTCGAAGTGCGTCAGCGTGTTGAAGCCTGAGACGTAGCATACTTCCGTGACGGGCAGCGGGGACGCCTTGAGCAGCGAACGGGCGAATTCCAGGCGCAGATCCATGACATACCGCTGGAACGGGATGCCGGTCTGCTGCCGGAAGCATTCGCTGAAGTAGTTGGCGGACAACCGGGATTCCCGGGCGACGTCCTCCAGCGTGAGCGGCTCGCGGAAGTGGTGCTGGATGTGCAGCAGCGCCCTCTGCACGCCGGGATGATAAGGGGAGCGGGCCGTTTGGGCGGGCCGCTCCTCTTGTTCGCCCCGGCACAGCAGGACGAGCAAGCTGTCCAGCAAGTTGCGAACGATACGGATTGCTCCGAACCGCCCGGCTGCAGCGCATTCCTCTTCCATCAGGCGGAAGAAATCGGCGGCTCTCCGCGTTTGCGCAGCATCGTCGCAGCAGGCGATGCGCTTGTCGCCGCGGAACAGCCGCTCGCGGAGCTCCGGGTCGATCAGCGTCTCTTTGAAAATGAAGTTGTAGATGCGCAGTTCCTCGTTCTCCAGAGGCCGAATCTCGTGGAAGTCCGCCGGGGTCAGCAGGAACAACGTGCCGGGGCCAATCGGCAGATCGGTCCCGTTCACCGTGTTTACGCCGTTGCCCGACAGGATGTACGTCAGCTCGTAAAATTCGTGCCAATGCAGCGGACACAACTCGTCCAGCCGTTGCGAGAAAAAGCAAAACGGCGTCTCCGCCAAAAAATCCTCGATCGTCAGCCGGTCCGGGTATCCTTTCATGACCTGCATCGATCCGCCCTCCCCATGGCCAGATTCTTCGATTCCTACTCGTATTGTAAGCGATATTCTTGCAAACCTGAAGATAAGCGTAATGTTTCCGAGCGAAAGCGGAGATTTGCCGGACAGAGCGAGCTTACAATGAGGGAGGAACCAAACGACGGAGAGGATGGGGTTCAACATGTCCAACGCCTTATTGACGCCGGAAGAAGTGAAGAGCTATTGGGAGAATGGCTATCTGCTGCACAAGAAACCGCTCTTCGGCACCGAAAAAATGCGTACTCTCACGAACATCTTCGAGGAGCAGTTGGCCGAGAAGGGCAGCAAGCTGTCGGACGAGCTGGATACGCCGCATTTTCGCGACGAGCGCCTGCTCGAATTCCTGCTTTCGGACGAAGTGCTCGACCTGGTCGAGCCGATCATCGGCCCGAATATCGGCTTGTGGTCCAGTCACTTCATCTGCAAGGACCCGCTGGTCGGCCGGGCCACGCCGTGGCATGAAGATTCGGCATATTGGAAAGGACGTCTCAGCTCGTTCGACAAGATTGTCACCGTTTGGCTTGCGATCGACCGCAGCTCGAAGGAGAACGGCTGCATGCGCGTCATTCCGGGAACGCACAGCAACGGATTCTCGGAGTACGAAGCGGTCGACGGCAAGAAGAACACGTTCTCGTCCCAGATCAAGAACGTAGACGAATCCAACGCCGTCTACTTCGAGCTGGAGCCGGGCGAATGCTCGCTGCACGACTCGCGCATCATTCACGGCGCCCGAGCCAACACGAGCGAGTTCCGCCGATGCGGTTACACGATGAGATACTTCTCGACGGAGGCGAAGGTTTACGAGGACAAGAATCCGGGCTTTAAAGTATGGCTGGCCCGGGGGAAAAACATCGCCGGCAGCCGCTTCGTCAACGAATAGCACCGGCGGCATGTTCTTGCAAGATCCTCCGGGCAGGGGGCGGATGCAGCGCAGGCCGCGCGAACGGCGGGTTGAACCGGCGGTTCGCCGGCCGGCTTTTTTATTTTTCGCGAAGGTTGGGGGGAGGAATGCGGGACGAGGATCTGGAATAGGAAAAAGGAAGTCGATTCGCAAGATAAATTTAGAATTCGAAGGAGATGGAGATCGTGCGCAGAGGGTTAAGCGGTGCCGGACTCGGACCGCTGAAGGATGAGATTCAGCTGATCGAGCTGGCGGGCCGGAACGGGTTTGAAACGGTGGATATCGATGCCCGCGGTCTGGCGGCGCGCTTCGGCGCGGAGCAAGCCCGGGAGCTGCTCGCTTCCCATGGCGTGGAGATCGGTTCGGTCGGGCTGCCGGTGGAGTGGCGGACGACGGAGGAAGCATTTCTGGAAGGCATGAAGACGCTGGCGGAGCATGCGGCCGCGGCCCGCGCGCTGGGATGCACCCGCTGCTGTACGTATATCCTGCCGTCGACGGACCTTCCGGCCGCGCATTTCATGGCGCTGGCGACCCGGCGGCTCCGCACCTGCGCGCAGGTGCTGGGCGCATACGGAATCCGGCTGGGGCTGGAATTCGTCGGCCCGCACCATCTTCGCACGCGATGGGCGAACCCGTTCATCTGGACGATGGAGGAGACGCTGGACTGGATCGGCGCCATCGGCGAAAGCAATGTCGGCCTGCTCCTCGATTCTTACCACTGGTACACGAACGGGCTGAACGTATCGGACATCGAGGCGTTGCGGCCGGAGCAGATCGTTCATGTCCATCTGAACGACGCGCCGGACGTGCCGGTCGAGGAGGCGCTGGACAACGGGCGGCTGTATCCCGGCGAGGGCGTGATCGATCTGGCGGGATTCCTCAAAGCGCTGCGGACCATCGGCTACGACGGTCCGGTATGCCAGGAAATTCTCTCCCAAGAGCCGCCGAGGGGAACGCCCGAAGAGCTGGCCCGGCATTCCGGGCACTGCTTCGACAAGGTGTTCGCCGCCGCCGGTTTGTAGAATACGGGGAAGGCTCGCGGAAGCGGGCCTTTTTCCCGTTTAGAGCTCCGAAACCGAATGAGCTAACCGATCTCCTGATCGGGAGAAGTCCGCAGACGCCGGATATCCGCGATCGGCGGAAGGCCGAACATTCTCGCGTATTCGCGGCTGAATTGGGACGGGCTCTCGTAGCCGACCCGGAACGCGGCATCGGCGGCATCGACCTCTTCGGTCAGCAGCAGGCGCCGGGCTTCCTGAAGGCGCAGCCGTTTCTGGTACTGCAGCGGGCTCATGGCCGTCACTTCCTTGAAATGGCGGTGCAGCGAAGAGGGACCCATGTGCGCGATTCTCGCCAATTCCTCGATCGGCAGCGTTTGGGCGAAATCCCGTTTGATCCGAGCGATCACATCGGCAATCCGGTTCGAGCCGCTGCCTGTCATCGCGAGCCTCCGGAACGCTTCGCCTTCGCTGCCGCTCAGAATCCGATAGAAAATTTCGCGAACGATGAGCGGCGCCAGGTACGGAATATCTTGCGGCTTCTCCAATAATCGCACCAGACGCGTTACGGCATCCAGCAGATCGGGCTCCAGCTTTCCGACGAACAAGCCGCGCCCCGATAGATTTCCGTTTCCGGCTTCGGGCGAGCCGTTGTCCCCGACGCTTCGCTCCGTCGTCTTCATCACATCCAGCGCCAAGCCGAGATCGAAGTCGAGCCTGAAGCACAGATAAGGAGCCTCGGGCGACGCATCGATCAGCTGCGAGGTAACCGGCAGGTCCACGGACACGACGAAGCAGTCGCCGGCCCCGTATCTATAGGTCTCGCCGGCAAGCGTCACGACTTTCGTTCCCCGGGCCGCGATGCAGAGGGATGGTTCATAGACGGTGAACACCGGCAGCGTCGGACTCGTGCTGCGGATGAGACGCAGCGAGGGGATGGCCGTCTCGTGCGACCCGTCCCGTCCCGTGAGATGCTCGATCAGATCGGCGAATTCGGTCAGTCGCTCATCGGTATTTCTTCTGTTCAATTGTACGGCCAAGATCAGCTGCCCCCTTGTCGGCTCTTTTCTTGTAACGCCATTATACACGATGAACCGGCGGCGAAGAAAACCGGGGTTGGAGGATTAGGCAAAAACTTGAGATCATTCGACTACCGGCTTCGCGTCGAAATCCTCCATAATAAAACCATGCTCGAACGGGCGAGACCATTGAAGGGATGGATGCAAGGATGCAAAAAAGAAGCTTAGGCAAGAGCGGGTTGGAAGTATCGGCGCTTGGGCTCGGGTGCATGGGCATGTCCGACTTCTACAGCGGCCGGGACGAAGACGAATCGCTGCGCACGATCGACCGTGCGCTGGAACTTGGCGTGACGTTCCTGGACACGGCGGATATGTACGGCGTCGGCCGGAATGAGGAACTGGTCGGCAAAGCGTTGAAGGGAAGGCGCGACCGGGTCGTGCTGGCGACCAAGTTCGGCAACGTGCGCGCCGCGGACGGCGCGATGCTCGGAATCAACGGCCGGCCCGAATACGTTCGATCGGCATGCGAGGCCAGCCTGCGCCGCCTTGGCGTCGAATATATCGACCTGTATTACCAGCACCGGGTCGATCCGAACACGCCGATCGAAGAGACGGTCGGCGCCATGGCCGATCTCGTGCGCGAAGGCAAAGTCCGCTACCTCGGGCTGTCGGAGGCCGGACCGGCTACGATTCGCCGCGCGGCCGCCGTGCATCCGATCTCCGCGCTTCAGACGGAATATTCGCTGTGGAGCCGCGACGTGGAGGACGAGATTCTGCCGCTCTGCCGCGAGCTGGGCATCGGATTCGTGCCGTATAGCCCGCTGGGCAGAGGGTTCTTGACCGGGCAGATCCGCAAGTTCGAGGACCTGGCCGAGGACGATTATCGCCGCCACTCTCCGCGGTTCCAGGGCGATAACTTCCAGAGGAATCTGGACCTTGTGGAGCGTGTCTCCGAGATCGCGGCCGAGAAGGGGTGCCGGCCGTCGCAGCTCGCCCTGGCCTGGCTGCTTGCGCAAGGAGACGACATCGCGCCGATCCCGGGAACGAAGCGCCAGGTCTATCTGGAAGAAAACGTCGGCGCTCTGGGGGTCGAGCTGACGCCGGAGGATTTGGCGCGCATCGACGAAGCGGCGCCCAAAGGCGCAGCCTCCGGCGAGCGTTACAACGAGGTGTCGATGCGGACGTTGAATTTGTAAACCTGCGCTGCGGAGGTTACCGCGGGAACGCAAAAAGGATCGGCGAGCGCCCCGAATGGGGCTTGCCGATCCTTTTTCTCTACGATAGCACAATTAACAAACAAAGCTTGTGGGACATGCGAGCCCCACCCAAATGGCTTAGCGGCACACTGTGCCGTTATTGGGCATTGGCAAAACCATGGACATGAGCCATGTACGTTAATTATGCTGTTGCAGTTTTTTTAGTACCGCTTGCGAACGGTACATATGTTGGCTCAAACGCCCGAATAAGCCATGAACCCGCCGTCGACGGGAACGACCGTGCCGGTTACGAATCCCGACGTCCGGTCGTCGACGAGCCACAGCAGCGTTCCGAGCAGATCCTCCGGCACCCCGAACCGCCGCATCGGCGTGTGGGTGATGATCTTGTTCGACCGCTCGGTCAGGCTGCCATCCTCGTTCTTCAGCAGCGCACGGTTCTGTTCCGTCAGGAAAAAGCCGGGCGCGATCGCATTGACGCGGATATTCGACTCGGCGAGATGAACGGCCAGCCATTGCGTCCAGTTATTGATCGCCGCCTTGGCCGCGCTGTAGGCGGGCACCTTCGTCATCGGCGAAGGGGCGCTCATCGAAGAGACGTTCAGAATGACGCCGCCGCGGCCGAGCATGTGGCGGGCGAACGCTTGCGTCGGAATGAGCGTGCCGACCAGGTTCAGATCGAGCACGTTCCGGAAGCCTTGGACGGCCAGGTTGAAGAAAGTGGTTACGCCTTCCTTGTCCAGATCCTCCGGCTGAAAAATCTCGTTGGTCGTATTCGCGCTCGGATGATTGCCGCCGGCGCCGTTCAGCAAAATATCGCACGGTCCGAGGGTTTCAAGGACGACGCGAGCGGCCTCCCGGACGCTGTCTTCGTTGGTCGCGTCGCATGCGACGGCCGTCGCCGTGCCTCCGGCAGCGACGATCTCTTCGGCGACAAGGGCGCCTTTCTCCACCGTCCGGTTCAAGATGGCGACATTGACGCCTTGCCGTCCGAGCTCCCGCGCCATCACGCGGCACAATACGCCGGAGCCGCCGGTGATGACGGCCGTTTTGCCCCGTAGGGAAGGATGAAGGGGCAAGCCGTTTCCTTCGATGCTGCTCACGAGCCCACCTTCTTTCCGCGAATGTCCTCGCCCGCAGCGAGCCGGCAGGCGTCCCACAGTCCCCATAAGTACATGATGCCGAGCGCGCGGTCGTACAGGCCGTAGCCCGGGCGGCAGCGCTCGTCCCAGATGTGCCGTCCGTGATCGGGACGGGCGTAGCCGTCGAACCCGATCTCATGGTAAGCGCGCACGATGCCGGCGATATCGACGGTTCCGTCTTCGGTCCGGTGCGACGTCTCGATGAAGTCGCCGTTCGGGAACACCTTGACGTTGCGAATGTGCGCGAACGGAATGCGGTCCTTGAACTCATGGATCATGGCGATAATATCGTTATCCGGATTGGCTCCGAAGGAGCCGCTGCACAGCGTAATGCCGTTGTACGGGCTGTCGTGCAGCTTCAGGAACCGGCGGAGATTCGCTTGGCCCGTGATGATGCGCGGCAGGCCGAACACGGGCCACGGCGGGTCGTCCGGGTGAATCGCCATCTTGATGCCGCACCTTGCGGCAACCGGGATGATCTCGTTCAGGAAGTAACCGAGGTGTTCCCACAGGCGATCTTCCGTAACGCCCCGGTAGGCCTCGAACAAAGCCTTCAGATGGGCGAGCCGCTCCGGTTCCCAGCCCGGCATCGTGAGCGCGGAGTTCTCGTTGATCCTGCGCACCAGCTCGAACGGGTCGATATCGGCGATTTTGCTTTTCTCGTAAAAAAGCGCCGTGGAGCCGTCGTCCGCCGCCTTGAACAGATCCGTCCGCAGCCAGTCGAACACGGGCATGAAGTTGTAGCAGATCACTTTGACGCCGACCTTGGCCAGCTTCTCGATCGTTCGCTTGTAGTTCTCGATGTAGCGGTCCCGCGTCGGCAGGCCCAGCTTGATGTCCTCGTGGACGTTGACGCTCTCGACCACGTCGATGTTCAGGCCCGCCGCGGCCGCTTGGTCGCGGACGGCCTCGATCTTCTCCATCGGCCATTCCTCGCCGGCCGGAACGTCGTGAAGCGACCAGACGATATCGGTGACGCCCGGAATTTGCCGAATTTGACGCAGGGTAACCGTGTCGTTCCCTTCGCCGAACCAACGAAAGCCCATTTTCATGCCGCCGAACTCACTCTCCCTGTTTGAAATATTGAGGATAGCTCTGCCTCAACTGCTCCATGTCGGAGATGCCGCGCCGCAGATGCTCGCGCATCGTCCGCTCCGCCTCGTCGGCGTCACGCTCCCGGATGGCCCGCGCCATCCGTTCGTGCTGCTCGTACAGGTGGTCCCACTCGTGGGCGGTGACGAGGCGCAGCAGGCGGCTCCGATTCAGATGAGCGTTCATCTGCTGGATGACCTGCCACGTGTTCCGCTTGCCGCAGCCTTCGAACAAAACGCGATGGAACGCCTCGTCCAGCCCGAACAGCTCCCGCTCGTCTTCGCGCTTCATGCTGGTTTTCTGCTCCAGAAGGTTGTCGTCAAGCGCTTTCAACGCTTCCGGAGGGAACTTCTCGCAGGCGAGTCTGACGACCGCAGCCTCGAGCTGTTCCCGCATGAAGCGGGCTTCCTCGACAAGCTCCGCGTCGATCAGGGAGACGAACGTGCCTCGCTGGGGCAGAACCTGCACGAGACCTTCCTGAGCCAGCCGAAGAAAGCTCTCGCGCACCGGCGTACGGCTTACTTGGAAGGCGAGAGCGGACTCCTGCTCGGACAGGGCGGCGCCCGGGGGCAGCTCCAGGCTCAGGATTTGCTCCCGCAGCCTCGCATAGACCAGATCGCGGGCGGAACCGCCGGACGGCTGTCGATGCGGGCGAACGTTAAACGTCATGGGTGCAGCCTCCTTTCCTCCATACTACCACACTTGTATGGTAGTATGGAAGTGAAAAGGCGGCTTATTCCAGCCGCGAATGCTGCTTGCGGTAGTCGGAAGGGGCCGCTCCGGTCCAACGTTTGAATTGACGGCTGAAGTGGGCAATGTCCCGATAGCCGAGAATGGCCGAGATCGTTTGAACCGTATAACGCGGGTCGGACAGCAGATGGCACGCTTCGTGAAGCATAAGCTCGGACCAGTAGGCCCGCGGGGACTGCCCGTACACTTCCCGAAAAATCCGGTTGCAGTAGGAGACGCTAATGCCGAGCGCGGCGGCGATCTCGCGGATGCCGTAAGGCTCTTCGCCGCTCTTGCCCTTGCGGAACGTCTGATTGGCCAGGCCCTGCAAGCGTCCTGCGATCTCATGCGCCAGTTCTACCTTGCCGTACGATTGCGGCGAGAGTTGGAGCGTCTCGGCGGAGACGGCGTCCCATAGCTGGGCCAACAGCTCGAACACGGTCGACTGCAACCGCATCCGGCCGGCGACGGACCGGGCGTTGGCCGCGGAATCGGGCTCCATCATCTTGCCGAGCGCCGGCCGGATCTTCCGGGCGATCGGGCTGGCGGCGGGGAAGAGCGTCTGCTCCATCCGGCCGAGCAGCGACAGGAACAGCCGGTCGTCCAGGTCGAAATGGATGCAGAAATATTCGAACGGCTGGCCGTCCCCGCTGCGGCTGGAATGCACGTCCCCCGGCCGGAGCAGCAGCAGGTCGCCGGCGCGCTGGTCGTATTCCATGCCGTTGACTCTCATCGTTTGATGACCTTCCAGTAAGTAATTGATCTCGTATTGCGGATGCTCGTGCGGCGGATACGACCAATCCCCGGCCACCTTGCGGCGGTGAATGCCGAATAGGTTCAGCGTCGTTTTGACGTCGGGGAACATCATCTCGTTCACGAAGGTTCCGGAACCGTGCAAAAAAGGCGATGCGTCCAAGTGTCCTTTCCCCTCTCCGGTCATGTGTCCCCAGTATAATCGATCAGGCACGCTTCGGGTAAGATTACGCCGGATTTGGATAGCGTCCCGTGAACATGGGAAAGGGACTGCCCTCTCGTAGGCGCAGTCCCTTTGGCGTTACCTGTGGCTGGTGCCGGTATGCGTCGCGGCGGTCGTACCCGAAGGCGAAGTTTCGGAAGCTTTCTTCAGAATGTAGCTCAGATCTTTCGCCAGCGTGTTCGACTCGGCGCGAATCTTGGACGGGGTGGACAGCATCCGGTTGACGCGGTCGATCGCTTCGACCGCACGGGTATCGGTCACGGTCAGCACGCGGGAGGTCGTGCCGCTGCGTCCTGCTGTCGCGGTGCCCGTTGTCGTTCCCATACCGGTCGTCGTCGTTCCGCTCATTCCATGGAAGCCCGTGCTATAGGAAGTCGCATGAGTGCCGTGTTTGGAGCCGACGATCGTTAGGTTGCCCAGCTGCAGAACGTGGTTATTCGTGACGCTGAGACCGTGAATATGGGTGTTGCTCAAGCTGCTCGTTCCCACGGTGCCGTTATAGCTCGATGCGGAAGAGCCGAAGCCGGTCGTTCCGGTCGTGCCGAATGGAACGCCCGTCCGGGAAGGAGTCGTACCGTAGGTACTGTACCCGCTTGTTCCCGTCATCCCGGTCGTATTGGAATACATGCCGGTTCCGGTTGTGCCGGTCGTCCCTGTCGTACCGTAGCCCGTCATGCCGTAGCCGGGCGTCGTGGTCGGTCCGGAATAGCGGGTAATTCCGTTCCCGTAGTAATTGTTCGTACGATACCCGTCATAATTGTTCGTACGATATCCGTCCGTTCCGAAATAGCCCGGATGACGGTAGCCCGGCGCATTCAGGATGCCGAGGCCGTTGCGATCCAAAGCGTTGGACCGGTACGTCGTGTGGCCGTCGATCACTCTGGCGGGATGGACGTTCTTGGTGGTTACACCGTTGTTGTGAGTGGTGCAGCCGGCAAACATGAGGGTAGACATCCCTAAAACGCAAGCGAGCGACAGCGTACCGAGCTTCAAGACGATTCCTCCCGTTAATGTTGTGGCCTTTGAGGGCCCGACGTTATTGTTCGCAGCGGCAACGGACCTAAACGAGTGAACTGCTGCACAAGCTGGTTCTTCGATGGGTTCGATCCGATCATTTCCCTGCGGCTCGCCGAAGAGAATCGTATTTCTTCAAATTAAATGCTTGACATGTTGGTCGCCCGCATGGTAAATTATATTTCGCTGACGCCGAAATGAATGGCGTTGCAAACCATTTGCGGTCGTGGCGGAATTGGCAGACGCGCTGGATTCAGGTTCCAGTGGGCTAACCCCCCGTGGAGGTTCGAGTCCTCTCGACCGCACCATCTATGAATGAACTGGCTCTTGAACTTGTCCTTGTGACGGTTCAGGAGCTTTTTGCATCATTGGAATTTGCAAAGTGCCGCTCATGACATGTGCCGACGAAATTGTGGAACTGTAATCCAGATGAGCATAAACGACTTGATATAATTCGGAAGTCAAACCGGAAAGTGGTGATGAATTTGAATAAGATCCCGCTAGATAAAGAAATAATACTCAATACAACAGAAGAAGTCATTCGCCGTTTCGGACCAGACAAAGCGAATATCACAGACGTGGCCAAATCATTAAAAGTTAGCCACGCTGCCATTTATAGATATTTTAACGGGAAAACAGCCCTTTGGAATGCTGTTACAGAACGCTGGCTTACAAAAATGAATGCCGCTCTAGAAGATATTTTAAAAGAAGATAATCCGGCTGATATTAAGCTTTTTCATTTACTCGATGAATTTGCGGAATCTAAACGCCGCAGTGCTATTCATGACCCGGAGATGTTTGCGAATTACATGAAACTGGCACACAGCTCGGTGGAAGTAATAAAAAAAAGCATAGAAGAAGGTATTAACCGTATCGAGAAGATTATCGTTCAAGGAATTTCGGAAGGCATATTTTTTACGGAATCTCCTCATCAAGCGGCAAGATCCGTATATCTTTCAACCGGTGTTTTTATCAACCCGAACTCCTTTGAAGATCCGAATCGAAAACAGAACATAAGGTCTGTTATAAATCTTCTGATAAGAGGACTTAAAAATCCTAATTGAATCGAGCAGGGATGGCGGTTAGCCTTCGTCTTTATGTCAACACCTTATTGGTGAGAAGGGACTTGGATTTTTTCTCAGCAATGCTTTTTTTTAGTGAAAAGTTACAAATGATAAATCTTGTAACTTATCAGCATAAAGTGATAATATTTATTCACAAGTTACAATACATGAAATAAGTAACTTGTATCATTGAATTTGAGGTTTAAAGGAGGATATTCTATGAGTAATTTTGTGACAGGGGCAAGCAGAGCGGTCCGGCTCGAGTCATTCGGCGGGCCTGAGGTCCTCAACGTCCGCGAGGTGCCCGTGCCGCAGGCCGGCTCGGGACAGATTCGCGTGCGCGTCACCGCGGCCGGGCTGAACCCGATGGACTGGTTCATGACCTCCGACGCAGACACCGCCGCTCGATTCGGCTTAAGCTTGCCGTCCGGGTTCGGAACCGACTATGCCGGGATCGTGGACCAAGCAGGTGAGGGCGTGACCGAGTTCGCGGCGGGCGACCGCGTGTTCGGCGGTGCCCTCTCCCGCGCGGTTGCTACCTACGTAATCGTAGATGTGGCAGGGACCATCGCGGCGGGCGGCGACGTTCACCGCACTCCCGACGGCGTCGACGACCGCACAGCGGCCGCTCTTACGATCGCGGGCTGCACGGCCTCCGCCGCCCTCGCCGTGGTCAATCCGGGCCCGGACGACACGGTGCTCATCGGCGGCGCCGGAGGCGGGGTCGGCGTGTTCGCCGTCCAACTCGCTCGACTCGCGGGCGCGCGAGTGATCGGAACAGGATCGGCGACCTCGGCCGCCGCCCTGCGTGCCCTCGGGGCCGAACCGGTCACCTATGGCGACGGCATGGTCGACCGGATCCGCGCTCTGGCTCCCGCAGGCGTCACTGCGGCGATCGATCTATACGGGACAGACACGGTGCAGGCTGCTCGAGACCTTGGTGTTCCCGACAAGCGCATCACCACCATCGCTGCGCTGGTGGAGGGGATCACGCCGGCAAACGGTGCCAACGCCGCCCCTTGCGCCATTGAAGAGATTGCACGCCTGGTCGCGACGGGCCAGCTCCAAGTGCCCATCGCAGCGACTTTCCCGATGGAGCAGATCCGCGCGGCGGTCGAGCTTCAAGCAGGCCGGCACGTGCACGGCAAGGTCGTCATTACCATCTAGTTCATTAATTTAGTTCGTCTGAACTTTCAAATTCATTTCTTTTTGACTGCGCTCCGCTAACAATTGCCGATGGTCAAAATCACAATTAATGTACATATTCATCAAGCTAATTTCGCATGAGTGAAAACATAAATACAAGAAGCAAACCGGGATGCGGTTTGCTTCTTGAACGTTGGACTCAACCTTATGATTCAGCAATTATTCGACAATCAGTGTACCCTTCATTTGGGTATGGCCAGATCCGCAAGGCACGGAACAATGGTATTCGAAAGAGCCGGCTTTGTCCGCTGTAAACTCCGCACTGCCGTTTCCGTTAATGGTTACGTTGTAATCCGGGATCGTAAAGCCATGGCCGCCGTCATCGCTTTGCAATGTGATGTTGACTTTATCGCCTTTTTTGACGTGGATTTCTTTCTGGTCGTATTCAAAGTCCTTGGCCATCAACTTGATCTCCACGGCCTGACCGGCAGTTGATGTCGGGCTTGGGGAGGCGACCTCGGGTACCGATGCGGATGCGGTAGACGCTTCTGCGGAAGATGCCGGCGATGCTTGTCCGCTTGTGCTCGTGCTATTGCCGCAAGCACTCAGTACGACCATCAAAGCTGCCAGAGCGGTCGTCAATAGGAACAGGTGTTTTTTCATATTATGAATTCTCTCCTTTTGATAAATCTTATGATAATGTCGAAATTTACTGTAACATCGAGATCTTTAAATTTTGTTAAACATTTATTAAACGAATAGTATTAAATTTAAGGCTTACAACAAAGGACGCTTTGAAGCCGGCAACTGTGCCTCCTTTGCACCTATTGAATGGCCTCCGGATACGGCGAGCAACATCCGCAGGGCTGGTAACAAAAAAAGCCGGACAGTCTGAGGTGATCAGATTGCCCGGCTTTTCAAGTCATCTTCCGATTCCTTGCTCTTCAATTCCTTTAGCTCAGTCCGGCTTTCGTCAAACCGAAGGCCGCATCGGCCGAACCGGGCACCGTCTTGAAGGCGATATTGATCCGGTTCCAGGCGTTGATCGACATGATCGAGAAGGTCAAGTCCGAAATTTCTTTCTCCGAGAACTGCTCGCGCGCTCGATTATAAATATCGTCCGGCACGCCGTGCTCGGGCAGCTTGGTCAGAATCTCCGTCCATGCCAGCGCAGCCCGTTCGCGCGGAAGAAAAAGCGTGGACTCCCTCCAGATCGGAAGATGGTAAAGGCGAAGCTCGCTCTCTCCGTGGATTTTGGCTTCCTTGACATGCATGTCAAGACAGAAGCCGCATCCGTTGATTTGCGAAGCGCGGATATGAACCAGATCGAGAGTTTTTTGCTCGACGGAGCTTCCCTTCTCGGCATTGCTGAATTCCATCATCTTTTTGAAGAGTTCAGGAGACTGCTGCATATAATGGATACGTTGCGACATTGTGATTACCTCACTTTTCTTTGAATTTTGGGCCTCATCCATATAACGAGACGGGGGTCTTTCCCGTGACATGCCGATCCGGCTTAATCGGCGATCGGCGTTTTGAGCCGTTGGCGGATGCTGCCCGCAATCCATAAGATCAACGGTACCGCGAGGTAGAGGAAAGGATAAAAAAGGCTGACCAGAAACAAGTTGTTCGGCATATCGGAAGTACGACTGTCGGAAATGCAATAAACCGCATAACCCAGCCAGATCAGCGTCGTGAGAAAAGCGACGAGCTTCCAATTTTTGATTCCGGTCCATTCGGATAATCCGTAGCTTAGAATGAACAAGCAGACCGAAAGTTTAATAAACGCGCCAAGCAGCCAAAGAGGAATAAAGAAAGCGTCGATATTCTGAATAAAATTGAGAATGGATACGAATTTGGTGAGAGAATAGATCGGAAAAACCAACTGCATGGCGAGATTGGGTCCGGTTACGAATAAAAGCACGAGGGTGCTGAGTACGCCCCAAAGCAGGGCAATCGTCGTCCCCCACAGAATCGTACGCGAGGCGTTCCGCTTGTTTTCGGCGAAAAAGAACAGCATCAGGATGATCGAAGGATCGATCATGTAGTTGTAGGAGTGAAAGGCGCCTTTTACAATACTTAACCACCCGGTGTCGGCATAAATGGGGAGTATTCTTTTGATATCCATATCTTGAGGATTCAGGATCAGCTGGATAAACAACATGAAGAGAAAGATGGGGCCGATAATCTCCGCGCAGCGGCTTACGGCCGTAATTCCGCCTTTGAGCACGGCGTAGGTTACCAGAAACATGACGCCTAACAGAATGACGATCATAGGCGTTTGATGGAGCATGACCAGGTTCTGGAATTCAACCAATCCTTTGAGGATGATGCTCATGTGCATGAACCAGAGCAGAAAGTAAACGACAACGACGATTTTGCCGATCACGGTACCCAGAAGATCCTTTATGAATCCCACCAACGTTTTATCCTTGTTTTGCATGCATACCTTTAGCATGATCCAGGTGACAGCCAGCATGAATCCTCCGCCAAGGAGAATCGAAATCCAGCAGTCCTGGCGCGATTGCGCTGCCGCCAAATGGGTCGGCAAGTAGGACAGCTCGACCAGAGAAGAGATGCTGACCAGCCAGAACATTTGGTATGCGCTTATTTTCACGGGTCGATGCCACTTCTTTCTTTAAGGTTTTAATTGTGCGCCGCTTGTTCCGCTAGATCTTAACTTGATATCCGCCTTGACGGTAACATTCAAGCTCTTGAACTTATCATCCCAGTCGTCCCTTTGCTTCTTCCACCAGTACGGATGCTTGCGATGAAGATGCTCTCCGATGCCGAATGCATCCGTTCCCCAGTTCCGGACTTTATCCATCGCCGCCTGCAAATCTTTCTGAAGCTGATCGTTTACATACCGCTCTGCCATCCTCTTGTTGTTTACTTCGGACATATCGAGCGAGGTCGTGTTTTCCAGGAGATAAGCTTGCGCCTTGACGGTCAAAACGACATGTTCGGGATTGCCGCCGGATCGAATTTGCCGCCGAAGATGGGTCAATCGGAAGGACAAGGCTCCTTTGCCGTCTTTCCAAGGGACGGTGAGTCCTTGGGACATCATTTTTCCCGACATCCATAGGACTCCGGAGCCTTCGGTTTCGTTCAGCGCCCCTTTGACTTTAAGCCGTTTGTTCAAGAAGGCATAACCGGACCACTGGGCAATCGGAGTCGTTATCTTCGAGCTCAGTTTGGCGTTTTGGATTTGAAGAGTCGGCAACAGCGGCCGGGTTCCTTCGGAGACGCTGTCGATAATGAATTGCCGGGTGGAGAAGCTTTTTAATCCGTTGACTTGCATTTCCTTATCCGCCGCGATGCTGGATAGATGCTCCATGGGGTGTCCCAGCGTGAGAAATTGTTTGGCGCTGCCTTTAATCATGACGGTTACGTCCCGCTCATTGTTCGCGGGGTCCCGGTTCAACTTGTCGAACAGCGCGCTTACGTCGTTCTTGTTGATGAAATCTTCGCTTATGGCGATCAGGATCCGGTGGCTGGTCATTAATTTGCGGGATAACTTCTTCTGAACCTTCTCGCTGGCTTCGAAGACATCTCTTCCGGTGGCCGACAGGACCACGAAGCCTTCCGAACTCTCGGACAGTCCGTCGAACGGACCGCTCTTCTGAGTGGGGATGACGATCTGATGGCCGACCTCGATCTGTCCGCCTTCCGCAGGATCTATGGACGTCCCCAGAACGAACGCCAGCTGATTCGGCTCCACGATATCCGTGCAGCTGGACAAGACCAGACTGAGGACGAGGGGGACGCTCCTTCTGAATAGAAGGCGAATCATCGCTTTCCGCCTCCCTTGCTCTTGCCTTTTTTGGCCCAGAAGGGATAGCGAATGACGACATCCTTAATCCGTTTGCCGTCGAACGGGGCCACCGGGCTCAAGTACGGCGTTCCGAAGGACTCCAGCATCACCAGATGGATCAGCAGGAAAATGATGCCGAACGTAAAACCGACGAAGCCGAGCAGGCCGCTGACGATCAGCAGAAGGTACCGGATCAACCGAAAGGGGAGCGTGGAGCTGTATCTTGGGATCGTATACGCCGCCACGCCGGTCAACGAAATGACGATGATGATCGGGGTGGAGATCAATCCTGCCTCGACGGCGGCTTGCCCGATCACGAGCGCGCCGATGATGCTGACGACAGGGCCCAATTGATTGGGAAGATGGACTCCCGCTTCTTGCAGTCCGTCAAAAATGAACATCATGAGAAATAATTCGATGACGGTCGGGAAAGGCGAGCTTTCTCTCGCCGTCGCAATGTTGATCATGAGGCTGCTCGGGATCATATCCGGATGAAAGGTGGAAAGCGCCACATAGATGGCGGGCAGCGCAAGCGAAACAAAGGTCAGGGTATAGCGAATCAACCGGGTCAGAATAATGAAGACGAACCGCTCGAAGTAGTCGTCCGCCGATTGAAGACCCGACCAGAACGTAACGGGAAGAATGAGGGCAAACGGGGTTCCGTTGGTGATCAGAACGACCTTTCCCTCCAATAACGAAACGGCTGCGATATCCGGACGCTCGGTGTTCTGGATCTGCGGAAAAATGGAGAACGAGCTGTTCTCGATCCATTCTTCGATATAGGAGGAGTCGATGATGCCGTCCGCTTCGATCCGGCCGAGCTTCTCCCGCACTTCCGCCAGCACTTTCTCGCTTGCAAGCCCTCGTATGTAAGCAAGAACGACCTCGGTCTGCGTATACCTGCCGATCGTGAAGGATTCCATCTTCAGATCGGGGTGAACGATTCTTCGTCTGATCATCGAGGTGTTGGTGCGAATATTCTCGACGAAGCCTTCCTTGGAGCCGCGCAAGGTCGACTCCTTCTTCGGCTCCTGAACGCTTCTCGTCTCGAAGTCTTGGACCTGTGCGATAAGAGAGGAGGCCATCCCGTCGACCAGAAGAGCCAAGCTGCCTTTCAGGATATGCTGAATCAATCCTTCCAGGGTTTGCTCCGTTTTTACATTCGTCAACGGCAGCCACTCGCGGCCGAGCATCTCGGCAAGCGACCGGATCCGGTCGATGCCTTGCGGCAATCCATTGTTGATGAGGGGCCTCAGCACGTTGTCCTCGATGCTTTGCAATCGAATCATTCCATCGATATAAAGGAGCAAAAGCTTGCTTCCGTCATTTAGAATATAAGTACGCATCACGATGTCGGAACATGGATCGAATTGTTCTTTGAGATAGGCCTCATTTTCTTCCAGATTGCCGCTTATGAAACTCACGAACCATCACTCCGAAGACAGGATTCCGCTCATTTGGCTATTATGGTCAAAGGGAAATAAGCATAAACGAAGATCGTTCGTATACCCGCGTCACAAATCGGATGCTTGCGTCGTTTTATGATTAGGGACAATAGCGGGCATTGCCAAACCAACAGAGAGCAAGGACGGGTATTAAGAATGGAAGAACTGCGTGCACGGGAGCTATACAAGCAGTATAAAGGGCTGTTATTCAAGCTTGCTTACCAATTGACCGGATCGGTTACCGATGCGGAGGACGCCGTTCAAGACGTTTTTCTGAAAATCTATGACGTACCGCCGGAGCGTTTGGCGAATCCCAAAGCCTATCTATGCAAAATGGTCACGAATCGCTGCCGGGATTTAAACAAAGCGGCCCGCAAGAAACGGGAGGAATACTTCGGAGAGTGGCTGCCGGAGCCGTACCTCGCTTCGGACGAGGATTCGATGGATGAGGTCGTTCGCGACGATCTCTTGTCGTATGCCATGCTCGTGCTGCTGGAACGCTTGTCGCTGGCGGAACGGATCGTATTCGTTCTGCGCGAGGCCCTCGGCTTCGATTACGGGGAGATTGCCCGGCTCACGGATAAAAGCGAAGCCGGCTGCCGGAAGCTGTTCAGTCGCGCGAGCGCAAAAATGGGACTCGACCAGGAGGCGCCCCTTGTTCGGGAAGGAGCGGGCCGGGAGTGGGTTCAAGATTTTTTGGCCGCGCTGAAGCAAGGCGATATGGATCGAATCCTGTCCATGCTTGATCAGGACGTCGTTCTGGTCTCCGATGGAGGGGGCAAAGTCCAGGCTGCCGTCAAACCGATTCAAACGAAGGACCTCGTCGCGCGGTTTCTTCTCGGTCCGATTCGCAAAGCGGCTACGATCGAGGGAGAAGTGGTCGTGGAGATGGCGCGGCTGAACGGCCAGTATGGCATGATTCTCCGTTCCGGCGAAGGTATTCTTACCGTGGGAATGCTTCATGTCCAGGATCATTTCATCCAAAATATCTATATTGTACGGAACCCTGATAAACTGACACGCTTCAGGAAGTAGCGGATGCGGGGTATGAAAGTACCCCGCAGATGAGGGCCGCGTCTTGCCAACGGGAAAATAATCGTCTATTATAGATATCGAGGATCTTTAATAGAAATAATGAAAAATTCCGGAGGTGCGAGGATGCAGGAACAACTGCTCGATGTGGCGATTGTCGGAGGCGGGCCGGCGGGCTTGAACGCCGCCCTGGTGCTGGGAAGGGCCAGAAAAAACGTTGCAGTCATCGACGAAGGACGGCCGCGAAACGCGGTGACCCGAGAGTCGCACGGCTTTCTTACCCGGGACGGAATCAGCCCGAGCGAATTTCGGCGGGTGGCGAAGGAACAGATCGCTGCCTATCCTTCCGTCTCCTTCGTAGCGGATACGGCGGTATCGGTCGCAGGCGCGGACGGACATTTCCAAATCACGACCGCGACAGGACAAAGCTTCGCAAGCCGCAAGCTGCTGTTCGCCGTAGGAATGAAAGATCAGCCTCTGAACATTCCCGGGCTGACGGAAGTTTACGGGAAGAGCGCGTTCGTCTGCCCGTATTGCGACGGCTGGGAGCTGCGGGATCAGCCCCTTGCCGTGATCAACAGAGGAGCGGAAGTCATGCACTTCGCGGCGTTGATATCGGGATGGACGGATCGCTTCACGATCTGTACGAACGGCCCCGATGAGCTGACGGAAGAGCAGCGCGAGGAGCTTCGGCGGCACCGGGTTCCCTTGTACGACGCGCCGATCCGTTCCATCGTCTCGAACGAAGGGATCGTGCGGCAAGTCGTTCTCGAAGACGGGACGGCCGTTTCGTGCTCGGGGATCTTTTTTAAACCGGAATTGGCGATCGGTTCCGAGCTGCCCCGGGCTCTGGGATGCAAATTGACGGAGCTCGGTTCGGTTGAAGCCGATATGTTGGGAAAAACGAATGTACCGGGCGTATACAGCGCCGGGGATGCGGCGTCGCGGATGCATCAAGTCGTCGCCGCCGCCTCGATGGGCGCTCTTGCCGCCGCGGCCATGAACAACGAACTGAATGTGGAAGCTTGGAGCCGTAATGGCTGAAGCGTGGAGGATGAGTGAAAAAGCAATTCCCGATCGATCGGGAATTGCTTTTTTATTTAGGGGAAGCTTCCGCTTTTTCTAGCTTTTTCTTCGAATTGGAAAGAAAAACGAGAAATGAGCAGATCGTTTTTTCAGAATTTTCCCATTTCAGCAGTGGGACCATCCAACGGCGGGTGCGATACTTTTGCATGAAAGGGGGTGGAACGCACCGGGCAAGAAAGCTTCCGATTCATTCGCTGATTGATCGGGAAGGACGAACGGAACCGAATCGAACGAAAGGGAGGTTTACTCATGTTGTTCTCATTCATGAATACGCTTGCAAAGTCGGCGCTATGCGCATTGCTGTTGGGAGCGTCGGCGGGAATCGTCGTCGCGGGCGGGACGCGCGCAAGCGCCGAGGAGCCACCGTCATCGCTGACTCCGATCCACGATACGTTCGACGACGGGCAGCTTCCCCAAGGCTGGGTCGTGAAGCCGCCGGCCGGGGAACCGGAGACGACGGCAACCGTGACGGACGGAAAGCTCCATGTCGCGAACGCGGGAACCGGCAAGCAGGTGACGATCAGCAGAATGGTCAATTCCGAGGCGTTGGCCGGCAAAGTGCTGTTCCAATACGACCTCGACGTCGTCAAAAATTCCCGTTACAGCATCTGTATGCCCGCGCTGTTCAGCGACTCCTCGAACTTCGTATCGGCGTCGCAAGTGCTCATGGCGGAGGACACGATTACCGTAAGCTCCGGCTCGGGCGACCAGACCGCTCCGTTCCGAACTCAGGAAGGCCATGACTACACGATTCAATACGTGCTGGATTACGACGCCAAGACGTTCGATCTTCTGATCACCGACAACACGGACGGATCCGTATTCGGAAAAACCGGCTTGAGCTTCAAGAGCGCGGCGGCCGACAAGCTGGAGAAGCTGGATTTCTGGATCGGCTCGAAAGCCGGCTACCCCGGCGAATACGATATCGACAACGTTACGCTCAAGCCGTATACGGCCGGCGGCGAAGTGCCGATCGACGATCTAGCGGACGTGAAAGCCAAAATCGGGAACGCGGCGGTCTTCTCGGTAGGAAGCCCGATCGTCTACCTCGACGGGGAGCGGACCGTGCTTGAGGATGCGCAGGACATTCCCGCGAGCGTCGGCGGAGAGATATCCTTGCCGAAGGCCTATGCCACCGGACAAGCCGGCGCGTCCGGAATGATCTCCGCGGCGGATCTGCAGGCCATGGGCAAAACCGTGTTCGACGACGGCAGCGGCCTCGTGTCCGTCAGCGACGCGCCGATCTTCGACGCAACCGCGGACGCGGCGCTGCTCGCGCGCCTGTCCGCCCTGTTCGGATTGTTCGTGTCGCCCGAGGGCGGCGGCAGCGGGAACGGAACGTTCGCTTCGCCGTTTCATTCGATCGAACAGGCCAGGGACAAGATTCGCGATATGAAAGCCGACAAGGGGCTGCCCGTCGATGGCATGACGGTATTTCTGCGCGGCGGGGATTACCGCCGGACGACTTCGGTATCGTTCGACGCCAGGGATTCCGGAACGTCCTCCTCTCCCATCGTCTATACGTCATACCCGAGCGAACAGGCGCACCTGACGGGTTCCGCCGATCTGGCGGGGGCCGAGCCGCAGCCGGTTACCGACCCCGCCATCCTGGGCCGAATTCCGGAGCAGGCTCGCGATCAGGTGGTCCAGATCGATCTGAAGCAGCTTGGCATAACGGATTACGGCCAGATTACGCCCACGAATCCTTTTACGTCGGGCACGTACTCGCCGCCCGAGCTGTTCGTGGACGGGGAACGCCAGACGCTGGCCCGCTGGCCGAACGAAGGCGACTTCGCGCTCACCGGGGCGATCGTGAGCAAGGACGACAAGACCACGACGTTCCAATTCCCGGACGACCGGCTGCAGCGCTGGAGCCAAGCGACCGATGTCTGGTTCCAGGGCTTCTGGACGTGGGACTGGTACGACGACAGCCTCCAGCTGCTGTCCCGCGATACGGACAATAGGACAGTCACGGTCAACAATCCGAGCTATGGCGTATCGAGCGGCAAGCGGTTCTACGCCTTCAACCTGCTTGAAGAGCTTGACGAGACGGGAGAATGGTACCTCGATCGCGCGACGGGCATTTTGTATTACGATCCGCCGTACGGACTCGACGGAGCCGGAATGCGCCTGTCGCTGACGACCGCGCCGCTCCTCTCGCTCAACAATACGAGCAATGTCTCCTTCGAGCGGTTGACCTTGGAGGAGAGCCGCGGTACCGGCATCCTGATGAATCATACGGATCACGTGAGGATCGCGGGTTCGACGCTGCGCAATCTCGGCCAGCAGGGCGTCGTCGTCAGCGGCGCCGCCGACAGCGGCGTGCTGAGCTCGGACATTCACGACATCGGCAAGGGCGGCGTCCAACTGGACGGCGGAGACATGCAGACGCTCACGTACGGCAACGACTACGTGAAGAACAGCAACCTTTACCGGACGAGCGAGCTGATTCGCACCAACATCCAGCCCGTGAAAGTGACCGGGGTCGGGAACGTCGTGAGCAACAACCTTTTTCACGACATCCCGCACCAAGCGATCGGTTATGAAGGAAACGAGCACGTATTCGAGAACAACGAAGTTTACAACGTCCTGAAGGAGACCGGGGACGCCGGCGCTTTCTACACGTACGGTTCCTGGTCGTATTACAACGATACGATTCGCAACAACGTGTTCCACGATATCGCCGGACCGGGAACGGACGATACGTATTCGGTTTATCTGGACGGCTACACGTCCGGGCAGAACGTGCTCGGCAATCTGTTCTACAACGTGTCGAAGCCGATCCTGGTCAACGGCGGGCGCGACAACAAGGTTAAGAACAACGTCATTCTCAACAGCAAGCAGTCCATACTCGGCAACGATTATTCGGACGACAACGCCGATCTGTCCACGCTGCTCCCGTATCAAAGGCTGATGCAGGTGCCTTACAACACGGGCATCTGGGCGGAGAAGTATCCGCTGCTGGCCGGGATCCTGGACGACAATCCGACGTATCCGAAATACAACGTCGTGACGGACAACTATATTTACGGCAGTCCGGCTCCGGCGATCCACGACAAGATCGTACAATACGGAACGGTCGAAAAGAATACGGTCGAACAGCAGGCGCCGGCGTTCTCCGATCTGAGCGATCTGGACGGCTTGCACGGCCTGCAGACGTCGGCCATGGGCATCCGGCCGGATTCCTTCCGGCAGGAGTTCAAGCCGGTGAACGATTTCCGATTGTTCTATCCGCGGAACGGGGCGTCGGACGTTCAGGTCAATACCGGCAAGCTGATCTGGGGCCGCGCGGACGGAGCGGACGAATACCGGGTCATCGTCGCGACCGATCCGGAGCTGCAGAACGTCGTGATCGACAAGACGGTCATGGCTACGAAGCTGGCCGTACCGGAGCTTGAATACGGCGGCAAGACGTATTACTGGAAAGTCGAGGCCCGATCGGGGTCCGCGACCTACCGGGGCTCGAAGTGGGATCGGGACGGCGTTTTCTCGTTCGCGACCAGCGAGAAGGAAACCGTCGACACGGCCAATCTCGAGAAAGCGATCCAGAAGGCTCAGAACGTATACGATTCCTCGGAGGAAGGCGCCGCGCCGGGACAATACGCGAGCGGTTCCAAAGTGGAATTGCAGCAGGCAATCGGAGAGGCGACGGATTTGACGAACAATCCCGACGCGACGCAGAGCGCGATTGACGCGGAGACGGCAGCTCTCGAACAGGCCGTCGCGGCGTTCGGAGCCAAACGGAACGTGCAGATTCTGACGCTTGGCGGCTTGATCGGCGATACGGCGAAGTGGGTGACCCCCGATCGAACGGCGCTGTCTCTGTCCGACGACGGCAGGGAGATGACGTTCCATTCCGCGTCGGGCAATGCGATCGTCGCCGGCACTAAAGATCCCGTGCACAACTACCAGCTGCTCAAGTTCAATGCGACGTTGAACCTGCAGACCGGCTGGCAAGGGTTCGGCATCCGGGCCTCAGCGCCGGACGCCGTCGCCTGGTCGGGCACCTCGTATCTGATCGTCGTCAGCGGCACGGCGATCGAGCTGCACCGGTTCGGCGCCCATAACGAGACGATCAGCATGATTCCGAACACGTATCTCGAAAGCGGCCGATCGTACGACATCGAGTTCGGAGCGGTGGACACGCCGGTTGGCGTCAGGGTGCTGATGCGGGTTGACGGGCAGGATGTGGTCGACTATCTGGATCACGAATACGCGATTACGGGAGAAGGCAGCTTCGTCCTGTACGACGCGGGCCAGACGGGAATTACGGTCGGCGCGGTCGACCTGCCCGTTCCTTCCTGGGCGGAAGGAAGCGAGCTCGCGGCAAGCGACGTGAAGCCGAACGAGGTGCAGCTGAGCTGGCCGGCCGCGGCGAACGGCGGGGACGTCGCCGCCTATCGCATCCGGAACGGCGATTCGGTCGTCGCCACGGTGAGCGGCAGCGAGAACGGCTACCTCGTAACCGGATTGGCGCCCGGGACCGAGTACACGTTCAAGGTCGAGGCGGCGAACGCGGCGGGGCAATGGAGTCCGAGCGGGCTGAGCTTGACGGTGGAGACCGCCGCTTCCGGCTGCGAAACTTGCGAGCCGCCGGCCAAGCCGGTGCTGTCGAGCGACAACGGCTATGACACCGGGCTTCAGGACGGCAGCTATACGGTCACCATGAACCTGTGGTGGGGAACCAACGGCTCTACGTACAAGCTGTATGAGAACGGCGTTCTTATCGATACGCAGACGTTGAACGAGAATTCGCCGAACGCCCAGACCGCCTCGACGGCCATCTCGGGCAAACCGAACGGAACGTATACGTATACGTGCGAAATCGCCAACAGCGGAGGCGCGACGTCCTGCGATCCGATCGCCGTGAAGGTCACGGACGCGAATCCGGGCAAGCCGGTTCTGTCCGACGACAACTGGGACGGGAACGGCGATTACCGCATCACGGCCAATCTGTGGTGGGGAACGAACGCCACGTTCTTCAAGCTTTACGAGAATGGCGAACTGATCTCCGAACAGCCGCTGGAGGCCCGCACGCCCGGCGCGCAGACGGCGTCGGCGGACGTGCGGGGGAAGCAGCCCGGAACGTACACGTACGAATGCGAATGGATCAATGATGCGGGCGTGACGAAGAGCGATACGCTCGTCGTGCAAGTAACGCGCTGACGGACAAATTTACAGGCGGGGCGAGCCGGAAGCTTGCCCCGCTTTTCTCCGTATATGGGAACGATAACCGTATAGTCAAGCCGACAGGCATCATATGTGGCAAAAAGCGATGGGAGGGGGTACCGCGTGAACGTCCAAGAGATTGCTGCCAGTAGAGAACATCGGCCGATTCCGTATCCGGAAGGCTGTTGGATAGCCCGGCAAGCGTGGGAGAACGTGCTGTTCCTTCACTGGCCGGTCCGCGAAGCCGACATCGCCCCGTTCGTTCCGGCGCCTCTGCAGCTGGACCGGCTGGAAGGCCGGCCCTGGCTCTCCGTTCTGCCTTTCCGGGTGACCGGCATGGGGCTGCGGGGGCTGCCTCCGATTCCGTACGCCGGTCGCTTCCTCGAACTGAACGTGCGGACTTACGTCACTTACAAGGGCGTACCCGGCGTCTGCTTCCTCAGCCTGGATGCTACGAACCGCTTGGCGGTGGAAGTCGCCAGACGGTTGCATCTGCCTTATCTGAAGGCACGCATGTCCATATCGGAGGAACATGGCCGGATTCGCTACCGCTGCGAGAGAACGGACCGGAGGCAACCGTCCGCCGAATTCGCGGGGACTTGCAGGATCGGCGAGGATGCCGCATTCTTGGCGGAGCCGGGAACCGATCTGCACTGGCTGACGGAGAGATACCGGATGTACACCGCAAGCAGGAAAGGAAAACCTCTTGCCGCGGACATCCATCACGGACCGTGGGCGCTGCGGCGTCCGGAGGCGGAGATCGAGCGGAACACGATGGCCGCCTGCGGCGGAATCCGCTTGCCGGGAGCCCCGTCTTGGATGACGTACACCGAGCGGATGGAAGTTCTGATCTGGCCGATCCGGCCTGTCTGACGGGAGAGAAAAGCAATTGACGCTTGACAAGACACTTAAAGGAGTCTTATTGTTGTTTCAAACATGGAATAGCAGATAGGGTCGAGGAAAGAGGGGGATGCCGGGATGAGCGCGCAAGCTCCCGTTCGGGACGTTTATGAAGCCGTTGCCGACCCGACTCGACGCGAGCTGATTCGTCTGTTGGCGGTCTCGGGCGAGACTCCGCTGCATAAGCTGACGATTCGGTTCCCGATGGGCCGAACGGCCGTATCCAAGCATTTGACCATCCTGAAGGAAGCCGATCTCGTGATCGACCGGAAGGTCGGGCGGGAGACGCGCTTCCGGCTGAACGCCGAGCCGCTTCGGGAAATTCAGGACTGGTTGTCTTTTTACGAGCGATTCTGGAAGGAAAACGTCTCCAGGCTGCAGCAATTGCTGGACGATGACGATTTGTAAATTCCGAAGTCAAGTCGTCTAAGCCGGACGGCCCGGCCGGTGCACGTGAACGAAGGCGTTCCGCGCGATGTGCGGGACGCTTTTTTAACATTAAAGAAAGTATAAAAGCTTCCCAAGAGGCTGTTGCAGTCCCATGGCGGGCTGAACGGATGCCGATAGCCGAAAAAATCGGCTAACATGGCCTCTGGGCATTCGTTACGCGTTCAGCCCGCTGCCCGATACGGATATGGCCAGCGCATTCGTGTATTTCTTCCATGGCCCCGCAAAGTACCTAAGAAAGCCTCGAAGCTAAGCCCCGCTTGGGGTTATTTTGGTCCATGAATTTACATTTATCTCTTGTTTTTAGTACAATCTTCATAGGTTTCAGGTATGTAACCATTGGGGGAGTGTCTTTCATGAAGTTGGAGAGCCTGCTGGAGACGGCGGAATTTTTCCGCCAAATGATCGAGTATTACGAGCCATGCACGCTGGTGATCGCGGACACGGAACAGTTCCTGTACGTTCACGACGCGCTCGGCTTGAATATGCGCGTGGGCGACAAGCTGACGCCCGGCTCGGTAACCCACACGACGCTGACGCGGAACGAGACGATTGTCCGGACGGTCGACGCCGGCAGCTCCGTCTATGCTAAGCTGGGGTATATGGCGGTCTGCATTCCCGTGCAGGGCGAGAACGGAGACCCGGTCGGCGTCATCTCCTGGGGAATCTCCACCAACCGGCTGAGGCTGGCTTCCATGTCGGAAGAGTTGACGGCCGTCTCCGAGGAGCTGTACGCTTCCTCCGAGGAATTCGCAGGCCATGCGGGCAGCTTGCTGGAGGCCAACCGAGCGTTGACGGATCTGACGGAGAAGCTGGCCGCGCAGATGAACCTGATCGAGAGGATCTCTTCCGTCATCTCGAACGTCTCCTCGCAGTCCCAACTGCTGGGGCTGAACGCCTCCATCGAGGCGGCGCACGCCGGCGAGCACGGCAGGGGCTTCTCCATCGTGGCGACGGAAATCCGCAAGCTGGCCGAGGAATCCAAAGCTTCCGTCGCCGAGATCAAGGAGCAAGTGGCGGAAGTCAAGAAATATATGAGCGTGCTGCTCACCCAAGCCGAGAGCCTGGGCCATATTTCCGAGGAGCAAGCGAACGGAGCCGAGCAGATGGCCTCCGGAATCGAGAAGGTCACCGGCTTGGCCGCTTCGCTTAGCGAATTGGCTCATCATTGATTCCGGGAATCGTTCGAATCGGCTGTCATAGTCACGAGGCGATGCGGCAACATCCACCGACCGGTGGATGTTGTCTTTTTGTTACGGCCGTTCGAAAGGACGATGGGATATATGAGTTATATGAATGTTATATAATATAACTCTTTAATTTTGAAAGACCTCTCTTGCAAACGACTCCAAAATGATGAAAGCGAAGTCAAAAGCGAAGCAGGAAAATATTTTGCCGCGAACAGACAAAATATAGCCAACAAAAACAAAATGCGGCCATTTATATGTTATCAAAGATTACATAATATTAGATCAGGCAAACGATGAACTTCATTGGGGAGGATCATAAGAATGAAAAAGACCATAACGCTAGGTCTGACCATGACTTTGGGAGCGGGATTGCTGGCCGCCTGCGGCAGCTCGGAGAACAATTCGGACGCTTCGGCGTCCGCGTCCGATTCTGCGCAGCCGAGCGCCAGCGCCGGCAGTTCGGCCGGCGCCAGCCCGTCGGCGTCCGGTGCGGACGGCGGATCGCAGCTGAAGGGTACGATCACCTGGGCGACGCACCGGACCGAGCTGGTCGATACCGATCTGAAAAAGTACGTCGACGCCTTCGAGGCGAAATATCCGGGTACCGAAGTGAAAATCGAAGGGCTGAAAGACTACGAGCAGACGATTCGCGTACGGATGGCGGCGGACGAGCTGCCGGACGTTCTGTCGCTCGTCGAGACGACGAAAGCGGATTTGCCGAAATTTTACGAGCCGCTCGACGACCTCGGCCTGGACGACGATATTTACTTCAAAGATTTCAATGCCTATCAAGGCAAAGTATACGGCATCACGCAGCAGGTGGCGATCAACGGCCTGCTGTACAACAAGAAAGCGTTCGAGAAGGCCGGCATCGCCGCGCCGCCGAAAACGCTGGACGAACTGTTCGCGGATGCCGATAAGCTGAAGGCCGCGGGCATCGTGCCGATGGCAACCGCGTTCAAGGACGCGTGGACGATGCAATATTGGACCGACCCGGCCGAATTTATCTACGGCAACACGGGCCTGCGCAACGACAAGATCAAGACGGACACCCCGTTCACGGTGGACGGCGCTTACGGGCAAGGGCTCGGCATTCTGAAGCAGCTTTTCGACAAGGGCGATCTGGAGAAGGACGTCTATTCCGCGACTTGGGATCAGACGCAGAAGGATCTGGCTTCCGGCAAGGCGGCCATGATGTACATCGGCAACTGGGCGATTTCGAACCTCGTGAGCAACGGCCTGTCGCTGGACGACATCGGCTTCGTACCGCTGCCCTACGACAACAGCGGCACTTACAAAGGCATGATGCGCAACGACTGGGCTTACGCCGTCAGCGCGAACAGCAAAAACAAGGAGCTCGCCAAGGCGTTCGTCAAGTTTATGATCGAGGAATCCGGCGACTACGCCGATCACATGATCATCTCTCCGCTTAAGGATCAGAAGCAGAGCCTGACGCAAATTACCGACTTCATGAGCTACAACCCGCAAATGATGGAGGCGCAAGCCGTCAGCGAGGACGTAACCGCCGTCGAGAACAAGATGCAGTTCGATCCGTTCAAGTTCGTGCAGGAAGTGACGGTCGGCAAAATGCAGGACGTGTTCGACAGCTACAACAAGAAGTGGGCGGCGGCCAAGGCATCCGTTGCCAAAGGCAAGTAACGCAGCACGTCGGAAAAGGTTGGCCCAGGCGAAAAACTCGGGCAAGACGGATGACCGGTCCCTCGGATCGTCCGTCTTGCCTGCCGGGCCTCCGTCGCGGCAAGAGAGGGGAGACAGCCAGTGCCCGGCAACTTATCGTACAGACAGCAGAAGAATCTGCTGATCGTTTTGTTCCTGCTCGTTCCGCTAGCCTTGCTGGCGATGTTTTCGTTATATCCGGCCTTTTATCTCATCTACTTAAGCTTCATGACCTGGGACGGCTTCAGTCCGGAGAAGACGTGGGCGGGTCTCGCGAACTATAAGGAAGTGTTCCATAACCGCGAAATCTGGGCGGCCTTCTCGCACAACTTCGTCTATCTCGGCTGGGGACTTTTCCAGAACGCGCTCGGCTTACTCTTCGCCCTGCTGCTCAATTCCCGAATGAAGGGGCGCAACGCGTACCGGGTCGTTCTGTTTATGCCCTACATCATGAACGGCGTCGCCGTCGCTTATATGTTCAATTACGTATTCAACTCGGAATACGGCTCGCTCAACACGCTGCTGCATGGCGTCGGACTGGACTCCTGGGCGATCAGCTGGTTCGGGTCCCCCAAATTCGTCAATCACGTCCTGGGCTTCATCACGCTGTGGAAGTTCATGGGGCTTAACATGGTCATTTATTTGGCCGCGCTGCAATCGGTTCCGTCCGAGATCGTCGAGGCGGCCCGGATCGACGGCGCGTCCCGCGCGCAGGCGATCCTGCATGTCATTCTGCCGAACATCACGAAGGTGATCGAGCTCAACCTGTTCCTGACGATCATCGGCACGCTGGAAATCTTCGATCTGCCGTTCCTGTTGACCGACGGCGGTCCGCTGGGCGCGAGCGAGACGTTCCTGACCATGACGATGAGCACCGCGTTCAAGTTCAATAACTTCGGCATGGCTTCGGCGATGAGCATCACGTTGATCGCCGCCGTTATCGTCGTGCTGGGCATTCAGCGATTCGTGACCCGGAGGTGGGGAGAATGAGCCGGGGCTACGGGCCGATCGGCCTGCTCAAGCACGCCGTCGCGTGGATAGCCGTTGCGATCGTCGTTTTCCCGCCGTATATTCTGGTGCTGAACGCGTTCAAGAGCAAGACGGAATTTTCGCAGACGAGCGTGTTCAAGCTGCCGCACAGCTTTCTGAACTTCGAGAATTTCTCGACCGTGCTGCATCGCGCGCATCTGGACCGCGCTTACTTCAACACGCTGATCATCATCGTGTGCGCGGTCATCGGCAACGTCGCGCTCGGAACGATGGTCGCCTACGTGCTGGGACGGTTCGACTTCATGCTCAAAAAGCTCGTCATGGGCGCCTATATCGCCGTTTCGTTCGTACCGACGATCACGACGCAGGTGGCGACCTTCACGGTTATTCACGGGCTCCATCTGTACAACACGAGATGGGCGGCGATCGTGCTGCATCTAGGCACCAGCGTGCTTCAGCTGTTTATTTATTTGCAATTCCTGCGCAACATCCCGAAGGAGCTGGACGAAGCGGCGATGATGGAAGGGGCGTCCCTGCTGCGGATCTACCGGACGATCATTTTCCCGCTGCTGGCGCCGGCGACGGCGACGATCGTCATCATCAAGACGATCGACATTTACAACGACATGTTCATTCCGTATTTGTACATGCCGGCGCAGAAGCTGGCGGTCGTCTCGACCAGCCTGATGAACTTTTCTTCGGAGCGCAGCACCGAGTGGGAGCTGATGAGCGCGGCCATTCTGATGATCATGGTGCCGATCGTCGTGCTGTATTTGTTTTTCCAACGGTATGTGTTTGCCGGAATCGTCAACGGTGCAGTAAAATGACTGTACTTCTAACAGGCGAACATCCGGGGGGAACGGGACATGCGGAAGGGAAGAGGTCGCTACTTTGTCTGGCGGGCGGCGGAATGGCTGGTTACAGCCTTTGCCAACCGCAGCATGCAGGTGAAGCTGCTGATCGTGTTCCTGGCGCTTGTCTGCCTTCCGCTAGTCGTCATCAGCTACGCTTCGTCCCTGTCTTACACGCATTCCATTAAAGCGAATACAACCGCTTATTCGACCGAGATCACGTCGAAGATGCTGCTGAAGATTGACGATTACGTAACCGATCTGTACAACATGTCGGCGATGCCGCTGTACAACGATGACTTTCTTGATTACTTATCCAATGCGGACCAATCGCTCGAAAAGGTCAATTTCATCGACCTCTACATCCGCAATCTTAACAAGATCAAGCCGGACACCGTCTCGGTGTATGTCTTCGACAACTTCGGCAACGTTTACTTCAACGTCAAAACCGGAGGCGAGCGGGCCAACCTCGACAAGGCGAAAGCCGAATGGGGGCGGATCGCCGCGCAGGCGGACGGGAGACCGGCGCTCGTCAGCACGCAGGAGGTATCGACGGACAACAATTCGTATTATGCTTTCTCGGTCATCCGAGAGCTGAAGCAGACCAAGGATATGAGCCCGATCGGCTTCATCGTGTTCGATACGAACATTACCGCCATCAACCGGCAAATTCAGGACTTCGACCAGGTAACCAAGGGCGAAACGGTGCTTGTCGACGACGACAACAAGGTGGTGTTCGACAGCGACCGCGAGCAGATCACGCAGGATCTGTCCGGCAGCGAGTCGGTCCGCAAGGCGACGGGAAGCGAGGGCTCGTTCCCGATCTCCCTGAACGGCAAGGATTATATTTGCACGTACGCGAAGTCCGCGCTGACGAACTGGAAGATGTTCGTCTACATTCCGATGGCGGACGTCACCCGTCAGGCTACAGTCACCCGCAACGCGACGCTGATCACGACGGTCATCTTCGTCACGGCGGCGCTGCTCATCGCGATCGCCATCTCCTACGCGCTCACCCGTCCGCTCAGCCGGATCAAAGCGCTCATGCAGGAGGTGCAGGCCGGGCGGCTGGACGTCAGCTTCAACCAGAAGTACCGGGACGAGGTCGGGATGCTCGGAAGGCACTTCAACCTCATGGTGAACCGGATCCGCGACTTGCTCGAGGAAGTGAAGCGGACGCAGACGAGGAAAAAGGAAGCGGAGTTCGCCGCGCTGCAGAGCCAGATCAATCCGCATTTCATCTACAATACGCTGGAGATGATCCGGATGCGGGCGGAGCTGAACGACGACGAGGAAGTGGCGGACATGACTTTTACGCTCGGCAAGCTTCTCCGCTACGGGGTCAACCATGAGGAACAGCGGACGACGGTCGCCAGAGAACTGGAGCATTTGAGCCATTATATGATGCTGCAAAACCAGCGCTTCTCGAACCGGTATGCGTTCGTTACGGACGTTCCGCAGCGCTGCCTGGAGGCGGAATGCGTGAAGCTGATGCTCCAGCCGATCGTCGAGAACGCCTTGTACCATGCTTTCAAAGACCGGCTTACCGGCGGAATGATCCGCGTCGCCGCCCGCGAAGAAGGGGAAGAGCTCGTCTTCGCCGTCGCGGATGACGGTTGCGGCATGGACGAAGCCGCGCTCAAGAAGCTTCGCGAGCATCTCGGAGGCATCCGGGGGCATGCGGCTCCCGGCCGGGGCATCGGGCTGCGCAACGTGCACGAGCGGATTAAGCTGCAATACGGCGAAACCTACGGCCTCGCGGTCGAGAGCCGGGAAGGGGAAGGAACGACGATAACGGTTCGGCTGCCGCTCAAGCTTCCTTACGAGGGAGAGGAGGTTGCGATATGCTGAAGGTGATGATCGTCGACGACGAGGAACATATCCGGCTCGGCATCGCGAAGATCTTGTCCAAATATCCGGGCGGTCTGACGATCGCCGGACAGCATGCGAACGGGCTGGAAGCGATGCTCCAGCTGTCGGCGATGGAGCCGGACGATCTGGACGTCGTCATTACAGATATCGAGATGCCGATGATGGACGGGCTGCGCTTTATCGAGCAGGCCAAGAGCAAGCTGCCGCACCTGAACATCGTCATGCTGAGCGGCTATAACGATTTTGAATACGCCCGCCGATCGATGCGGGCGGGGGCGACCGACTACCTGCTCAAGCCGATGGACAAGGTCGAGGTGTTCAAGCTGCTGGACCGGTTCGCGGAGAAGAAGCGAGAGCTCTCGGGCGGCGGGACGGAAGGAACGGCGGGAGCGGAAGCCGGCGCGGGAGCGGAGATGGCGCCAGCGCCGGCTGCTTCGTCACAAGGCGAGAACGGCACGGTCGAGCGCATCCGCAGGCTGCTGGCTCAGGAGTACAACCGAGAGATCGACCTGAAGTATATCGCCGACAAGGTCGGCTTCAACGCGAGCTATATCAGCAAGCTGTTCAGCCGCGAGACCGGGGAGACGATCACCGACTGCCTGAACCGGATGCGCATCGACAAGGCGAAGCAATTCCTGATCGATCATCCGGGCCTCAAGGTGTACGAGATCGCCCACGTCGTCGGCTACGGGGACAAAATCTATTTTCAGAAGCTGTTCAAACGGACAGTCGGCGTGACTCCGCTGGAATACCGGGCGGGCGCGTCCGGCGGCGGCGAGGAGTGAGGACGCGGCATGGGATTGCTGACGATGAGAGACGGCCGTTTTTATAGGGATGGCGCGCTTTGGCGGATGATCGGAGGGGCGATGCACTACTTCCGGATCGTCCCGGATTATTGGGAGGATAGGCTGCGCAAGCTGAAGGCTTGCGGCTTCAACACCGTGGAGACATACGTGGCTTGGAACGTTCACGAGCCGAAGGAGGGACGCTTCCGGTTCGACGGAACGGCGGACGTCGAGCGGTTCGTGCGGCTGGCGGGGCGGCTCGGGCTTAGCGTCGTTTTGCGGCCGAGCCCGTATATCTGCGCCGAGTGGGAGTTCGGCGGCCTGCCGTCCTGGCTGCTGGCCGATCCCGGCATGAGGCTGCGCTGCAGCTATCCCCCGTATTTGGAGAAGGTCGCGGCTTATTACGACGAGCTGCTGCCGCGCTTGAAGCCGCTGCTCGCCACTTCGGGCGGACCGATCGTCGCGCTGCAGATCGAGAACGAATACGGCAGCTACGGCAATGACAAAAATTATTTGACTTTTCTGAAAAATAAGCTGATCAGCGGCGGCATGGACGTTCCGCTGTTTACCTCCGACGGGACCGAGGACTATATGCTTCAGGGCGGAACGCTCGAAGATACGCTCATTACGCTGAATTTCGGCTCCAATCCGGAGCGGGCGTTCGAGCGACTCGGCGAGTATCAGCAAGGCAAGCCGCTCGTCTGCATGGAGTATTGGAACGGATGGTTCGACCATTGGGGCGACGAGCACCACGTTCGCGGCCACGAAGACGTCGTGGACGTGCTGGACCGAATTCTCGGGATGGGCGCTTCCGTCAATTTCTATATGTTCCACGGCGGCACGAACTTCGGCTTTTTCAACGGGGCCAACCATATCGAGTTTTACGAGCCGACCGTGACGAGCTACGACTACAACGCGCTGCTGTCCGAATCGGGCGACATCACGGACAAATATTTGGCGATCCGAGAGGTAATCGGCCGCTACGCCGAACTGCCGGACGAACCGCTGCCGCCGCCGGCTCGGAAGCTGGCGTACGGCGAAGTGCGGCTGACGGAGCGGGCGCGGCTGTTCGACTCGTTCGACCGTCTGGGCGAACCGGTGAGCAGCGTCTATCCGGAGACGATGGAGCGGTTAGGTCAGGATTACGGGTTCATTTGGTACGAGACGTTCCTGTCCGGGCCGCGGCCGGAGTGCGAGATTATCCTGCAGGAGGTGCGCGATCGGGCGCTCATCTACTTGGACGGCGTCTATCAGGGTGTCCTCGAGCGCTGGGGCGCCGATTCGGTGACGGTCGACGTGCCTGCCGGGGGCGCGAAGCTCGGCATCCTGGTCGAGAATATGGGCCGGATCAACTACGGCTCGCGGATGCGCGATGTCAAAGGGATTACCGAGGGCGTCAAGGCGGGCAAGCGGCTGTACCATCACTTCCTGTTCGACTGGACGATCCGCAGTCTGCCGATGGACGATCTGTCGGGCCTGCGCTTTGAACGGCTGCGGCCGGACGAGACGGACTTTGCGGCTGTGGCGGAGTCGGAACGAGGCGAAGCGGCAAGGGACGTCCGCATTTCGGAGGAGAAGGCTGCGGAGCCAGAGGCTGAGTCGGACTCCTCGGAAGCTGCGGCGGTCGGGCCGGCCTTCTATCGCGGGACGTTTCACGTAGAAGAAGCGGCGGACACGTTCCTGAAGCTTGAGGGCTGGACGAAGGGCGTCGCGTACGTCAACGGGTTCAACCTCGGCCGCTATTGGGAGAAGGGGCCGCAGAGAACATTGTACGTGCCCGGTCCGCTGCTGCGCGCCGGGGAGAACGAGCTGGTGCTGTTCGAGCTGCATGGCGCGAAGACGCCTATTGTTACGCTGCAGGATTTTGCGGAGCTAGGGTAAGCGGAAAAACGGCAGGCGGCATGGCCTCAGTGTGGCTGAGGTTCGGGGCGAGTTGTTGCTTTTCGGCACTTATACCATTCACGAAGACGTGAGAGGGCTTATATGTCAATGAGCCGAGTCGAATATGGCAGGCATCATGAAGGGAAAGAAGGATTGCGATGAAGATCGGAATTATCGGCTACGGCGTGCGCATGGACTATTTTCTGGACCGGTTGCTGGAGCTTGAGCGCGGGGTGGAACTGGCGGCGGTGGCCGACCCGGATATGGAGAAAGCCCGGCAGCTGCTCGAAGCCAAGGGGATCCGCGGCGTTCGCTTTTACCCCGAGGCGGACGAGATGCTGGATCGTGAAAGGCTGGACGGCGTCATGATCGGCACGCGCTGCACGCTGCATACCCCCCTGGCGCTCAAGGTCATGCGGCGGAACCTCCCGCTGTTTCTGGAGAAGCCGGTCGGCACGACGGAGGCAGACCTTCTGCGGCTGGAGAAGGCCGCGTCGGAATCGTCTTCCGAGGTCGTCGTCTCCTTTCCGCTGCGCAACACGCCAATCGCGAAGCTGGCGAAGGAGATCGTCGACTCCGGACGTCTGGGGCCGATCGAGCACGTTCAGGCCGTCAATAACGTGCCGTACGGAGGCGTCTACTACCACAATTGGTATCGCGACGAGGAGCAGACGGGCGGCCTCTTCCTGCAAAAGGCGACACACGATCTCGATTGCCTGAACTACCTGATCGGACTTCGCCCCGTGGCGGTGTCGGCCATGGAGTCGAAGCGGGTATTCAAAGGCAGCAAGCCGGCCGGCCTGCGCTGTCGGGATTGCAACGAATATTACGAGTGCCCGGAGAGCCCGTACGTGCTGGAGCGCATCAAGCAGGAGGAAGTGACCGGAGAACTGTGCGCGTTCGCCGTCGACACCGGCAACCACGACTCGGCGAGCGTTCTGATCCGCTACGAGACCGGAATGCACGCCGTCTATTCGCAGAACTTCTACTCGCGAAAATCCGCGGGCAGAAGAGGAGCGAGGCTGATCGGCTACGAAGGCACGCTCGAGTTCGATTGGTACCGCGACGAAGTGACCGTTCATCTGCACGGCGCGCCTCGAGTCGAGACATACAAGCTGGAGGCGGCGAAGCTGCCGCACTTCGGAGGCGATTCGGCGCTGGCGCAAAACTTCGTCCGCGTCATGGCGGGCGAGGAGCGTTCGCATACGCCGTTGTCCATGGGAATCGCGAGCGCTCTGATGTGCCTGAAGGCCGAGCGTTCCGCGCGAACGGACACGTACCAGACGCTGGCTTCGTTCGTGGAGGCGCGATGAGCGCGCCGCCCCGCTTCCATTCGCTCGTCGCTCACGACGGCCACGACCCCAGGCATCACGGAGCCGTCCATCCGCCGCTGTACGACAGCTCGCTGTTCACGTTCGCCAGCGTGGCGGAGATGGAACGGGCCGATGCGGACCCGGACAGCTTCATCTATTCGCGCGGGAACAATCCGACCGTGCGGGAGCTGGAGACGCGGCTGGCCGCCATGGAGGGAGGGGAGAGAGCCCGCTGCTTCGCGACCGGTATGGGCGCGATCTCGGCCGCCGTGCTCTCCTCCGTGCATGCCGGCGACCATATCGTCTGCGTCGATCAGGCCTACGGGCCGGCAAGGGAGCTCATCGGCTCGTATGCGCGGCGATTCGGGATCACGGCCGACTTCGCGGACGGCACCGACCTTGGCGCCATCGCCGAGGCAGCACACCCGGAGACGAAGCTGCTCTATTTGGAGAGCCCGACGAGCCTTCTGTTCGAGCTTCAGGACTTGCGCGCGTGCGTCGAATGGGCGCGGGAACGCGGCATTCGCACGATCGTCGACAACACCTGGGCGAGCCCTTGCTACCAGAACCCGCTGGCGTTCGGCATCGACCTCGTCGTGCATTCGCTGACGAAATATGCGGGCGGCCATAGCGATTCGATGGGCGGCGTCGTCATCGGCCGCGAGGCCGCAATCCGCAAGATCGACCGCAGCGAGTTGAAGCTGCTCGGCGCCGTCATGCAGCCTCATGCGGCGGCATCGATCGCCCGGGGGTTGCGGACGCTGCCGCTGCGCATGGAGCGGCACGAAGCGAGCGCCTTGGCGATCGCCTCCCATTTGGAGGAGCTGCCGTTCGTGACGTGCGTCCGCTATCCCGGCCTGCCTTCCCATCCCCAGCACGATCTGGCCCGAAGCCAGATGTCCGGCTTCGGCAGCCTGCTCTCGTTCGAGGCGGGAGACGATCGCGAGCGGTTCGTCCGATTCGTCGACGCCCTGCGTTTTTTTCGGATCGGCTTCAGCTGGGGAGGCTACGAAAGCCTCGTCTCCTTGCAGACGGCTTCCTTCGGCAAGGCACGCCGCTCCGTGCCGGTCGTCCGGCTGCACGTCGGGCTGGAGGAGCCGCAGGACCTGATCGCGGATCTGGATCAAGCGTTCCGGGCCGCCGGCTTCCAATCTCTTTGAGCTAGTGCAAGCAACCTTTCCCGTTCCACGGCCCTATTCGCGCACGTAATCCCGCCACTGGTGCTTCGGCTGCCAGCCGAGCAGCCGCTTGGCCCGCTCATTGCTCAGCAGCGTCTCATGCCCGTTCAGCGGCCGGCGAAATTCGCGCACCTCGGGGAAGCGCGCGGCCAGCAGCTCCCGGCTCGGAATCGCGCTGCTCGTGTCGTCCGCCGCCAGGTTGACGGCGACCGAGCCGAGCCCGTCGGCTTCGATCGCCAGCCGGCAAGCCTCGGCGATGTCGCGGGTGTCGACATAGCTCCATAAAATCCGGTCGCGCTGGGCGGGATCGTGAAGGAACGACGGGAATCGCTCGTAATCTTCCGGCGCGATCACGTTGCCGATCCGCAGCGAGACGACTTGCATGCCGGTGCGGCGGTGGAACATGTCGGCCGTTTGCTCGTTTACGACCTTGGACAGCCCGTAGCTGTCCTGGGGCAGCTGCGGATGGTCCTCGTCGACCGGCACGTAAGTCGGACCGAACCGGTTGACCGCGAACACGATGCCGTACGACGATTCGCTGGAGGCGATGACCGCTTTCCGGATGCCGAGCCCCGCGGCCGCCTCCAGGACGTTGTAGGTGGAGACCACGTTATTCTCGAAAGTCACTTCGTTCGTCCGAATATGCGCAGCCGGAATCGCGGCGAGATGAACGACCGCATCCGCGCCGGCCAATGTTCCGTATACTTCTCCCAGACGGGTCAGATCGACCAGAAGCGTCGGACAGAGCGGCTCTTGCGGCCGCACCGCATCCGCGTTCACCACGTCGTATCCTTGTTCGGCCAAGTGCCGGACAACCCACCTGCCCAGCTTGCCGCTTCCTCCCGTAACCACGACTTTTGCCATCGCGCATTCCTCCTGAACGTTTCTTTTTTTCGCAGATTCGCTTCTTCATTATAGAAGACCGGCTTCGCGCCGGGGAAGTACGGAAGCGAAGTTCATCAAATGACGGAACGGTTACCAGCTATACTCGGATATACGGGGCTCGGCCCGCCGAAATTGGACAATTCGGGCTCCGCTTATATAATGAAGGAGCGAGGAGAAGCCGCTTAAAGCCGTCGCTCAAGGCCGGCAAGCCAGGAGGAGAAAGGCATGTTTTATTCGCTAAGAAGCCGTTTGATCGCCGTTTTCGTCCTGCTGTTCGTGCTGTCGTTCGGCGCGCTGTCGTTTCTGATTTTCAACGAATCCCGCTCCATCATCCGCTCTTATATCGAGTCGTCCGCCCTGGAGAAAATGGACGAGTACGGCTCCTACGTCGATATGGTCCGGACGCAAATCTATGACCTCTCTTCCCTTATCTTCAACAGCTCGACGACGAGCGAATGGGACGACGCCGTGTCCGATCCCGCCCTGCCGGACGGAGAGAAGATGCTGGCCCATATCAAGCTCAGCAAGTTTCTGTCGCAAGCGACCAGCAGCTACACCAGCTTGTCCTCCGTGGCCGTCTACCGCCGGGAGGGTCTGTGGGTCAGCCTGAACAATCAGGTCGTGCAAGACGACTCGTTCCTACGCCAAGAATGGTATCAGAATTTTACGCAGAAAAGCGTTCGCTGGCTTCCCGCCCACACCGACGAAGTGGAGATGCGGATCAACAACAACCCCAATCCGGTCGTCAGCATGCTGATGCCGATCGGCGCTTTCGAACCGTCCGCGGCCCGGATCGTACTGAAGGTCAACGTTCGGGCGGAATATTTTCTGGAGCCGCTGACCCGCATCCACCTCGGGGAGAAGGGGACGATCTACCTTCTCGATCAAGACGGCAACCAGATGCTGGCGCAAGCGGCTTACGACGCCGGGAAAGCGGTTCGGAGCGAGCTCAAATCCGCCCGGGACGGCTCAAGCAAGCAAGGCGTCGTCTACTTCAAGAACGAGCGCGGACAGCGGCAGATCATGGTGTACAAAAAGCTGGCGTTGACCGATTGGATGCTCGTCGGCTTCGTGTCCGAGCAAGATTTGTACGCTCAGATGTTCAAGCTGCGCAGCAGCATTTTCTGGATCGCCGCGCTGCTGCTTCTTCTGTCGCTCGTGATCTCGCTATGGCTTTCCCACGGCGTTACGAAGCCGCTCTCCCGGCTTGTACTGGCGATGCGCCAAGTCCAGCGGGGGGACTTCGACAGCGCCGAGAACCGGCTGCCTTCGCAGCGGAGCGTACGCAACGAGGTCGGCTTCGCGACCGCGACGTTCCGCCATATGGTCGGCCAGCTCCGGCACCATATCCGCAACGAATTCGAGCTGAAGCTGCTTCGGCAGCAGGCGGAATACAAGGCGCTGCTCATGCAGATCAATCCGCATTTCCTGTTCAATACGCTGGAGCTGCTGAGCAGCTTATCCATGCAGAAGAGAACCGACGATTCGGTGGAGGTTATCGAATCGCTAGGGAAGATGCTGCGCTTCTCCTTAAGGGCCGACGACGATCTGATCCCTTTGAAGAAGGAACTCGGCTACGTGCGGGAGTATGCTTCGATCCTGCAGATCCGGTTCCGGGACCGGCTGCGGCTGACGATCGAGGAAGAAGGGGATCTGGAGCGGCTCATTGTGGTCAAGTTCATCCTGCAGCCGCTCATCGAGAACGCCGTCAAGTATGCGTTCCGGCAGCAGTCCAACGCCCGCGTGGACGTCCGGATCCGGCGCATGGGGGCGCGCGTCCATCTGAGCGTCGCCGACAACGGTCCCGGCATGTCCGAAGAGCTTAAGCAGCAGCTGCTCGCGCGAGCCGCCGAATCCCGGCCCCATCAGGTTCTGTCCGCCGGGGACCGGCAGATCGGCCTCGGCAACGTGCTCGCCCGCTGCCGCCTGTATTACGGCTCGCTGTTCGAAGTCCGCATGGACTCCGCATCCGGAGAGGGCCTCCGCATCGAGCTGATCCTTCCCGCACAGGAGGTGCCCAAAAATGTACCGCTTATTGATCGTGGATGACGAACCGGAGATTCGCGAGGGGCTTCGGCTGAAGATCGATGCCGAGCGGCTCGGCCTGGACTGGGCCGGAGAAGCGTCGAACGGCATCGAAGCGCTGGAGAAGCTGGAGGAAGAGCTGATCGATATCGTCGTGACGGACATGAATATGCCGGTGATGGACGGCGTCTCGTTTCTGGAGACGTGCCGCGAACGCTACCCCGACGTCCGCGTCGTCGTCATTACCGGCTACGAGGACTTCCAGTACGCTCGCGCGGCGCTGCGCAACCAGGCGAGCGACTACTTGCTCAAGCCCGTCGCCCGCGACGAGCTGAACGGCGTGCTGGCCAAGCTGACGGCCGCGATGGACGCGGAGCGGAAGAAGCGGGAGCAGGAAGCGAAGACCCGCTGGGAGCTGACCCAATATTACAAAGAGATGAAAGAGCACTTTATCCTTCGGCTCGTCAAAGGAGATTTGGACCGGGAGCAGACCGTACTGGACGGAGCCGGAAGGTTCGGCTTGGAGGACTGGGCGGAACGGGACGTACGATTTCTGACGGCCGGTTTCCGCGAGCGGGACGTGCGGGCCGCGGGTGCGGACTCCGAAAGCGCGACAGCGGGAGCGCCGGAGCTGTTTCGCCTGCCGTTCGAGCGGATCTGCCGCCAGCGCGCGGCGGCGGCCGCCCCTGCGTGCGAGGCGTTCCGCGATCCGAACTATCCGGGCCTGATGCACTTCGTCACCTGGGAAGACGAAGAGTGGCTGAACCGGTTCGCGGAGGACTTAAGGGAACAGTCGCGCGCGGCGCTCGGCTTCGAGCCGACGGCGGGCCTCAGCCGCAGCGTGTCCGGCTTCCGGCAGTGGAAGGAAGGCTATCTCTCGTCGCTGCTTGCGTGGAACTTGTCCGAGAGCGAGCTCGCAGGCGACGACCGGCGGGCGGAGAACGCCCTGGAGCCGACCGACGAGGAGATGTCCGTCGCCTCGCGGCATCTGGCCAAAGGGGAGCAGGACGCGTTCGATCGAACCGTCCGGCATTTGCTCCAGGAGGCGCTCGCCGTCTCGCCCGCCCGCTTCGTCAAAGTGATCTTCCAGGTGTACCTGCTGCTGGAAGCGGCGGCGAACGAGCTGCGCCTGCGGCTGGACTCGTCCGAGCAGCTGTGGCTGAGGCCCGAGATGGCGCTGGCCCTGGATAACGTGGATAAGGCCGGGGCGTTCCTCGGCGGCATCGCCCGCAAGATCGGCCGGCGGCGCCAGGCCGAGGCGGACGGGGGCGACTTGTCTCTGATCGAGAACGCCCGGCAGTACATCCAGGACAACTACATGTCGGACCTGAACTTGACCCAGATCGCCGAACGGTTCAATTACAACGCGTCGTACTTCTCGGAGCTGTTCAAGAACAAGGTCGGCAAGACGTTTATCCAATACCTGACCGAAGTCCGAATGGCGCAGGCCGTCCGGCTGCTCGAGACGACGCAGCTCGGACTGTGGGACATCTCGGAGCTCACCGGCTTCGGCAGCGCCAGCTACTTCAGCAGCAAGTTCAAGCGGATGTACGGCATGTCCCCGTCCGATTACCGCCAGCAGGCGCCGGGAAAAGGCAAAGCCTAAGAACGTTCGGCGTTTCGGTCGAAGAGCAGCGGGAAGTATTCGTTATCGAACGGCTGGCCGTCCTTGGGGCGGGGGCCCAAATATTTGACGTTGTCGTGCCTTTGCGTATGCGCTTTGTAACGCGTATTTCCCGGCATCAGATGCGCGACGACGGACAGACGCGGGGCGGAGGTCAGGTTCGCGCCGCTACCGTGGAACGTCAGCGCATGGTGGAAGCTCGCCTGGCCGGCTTTCAGAATGCACGGCTCCTCGACCCACTCCCGTTCTCCTCCGAACTTCCGGCGCAGGGCGTCCATGTCCTGATCGAAGAACGCGTCGCTGTCCTTGATCAGCCCCCACTTGTGCGAGCCCAGGATCGTCATCATGCCGCCATTGCTCAGATCGGTATCCTGCAGCGCGATCCAGGCGGTGACCATGTTCGTCGTGTCGCTGGACTGCCAATAGCCGTAATCCTGATGCCAGCCGACGTTGCCGGCGTTGGAGCTTGCCCCGTTCAAGCCAGGCTTGTAAATGACCTGGTCGTGCCACAGCCGGATGCTGTCCACGCCGAGCAGGTCGGCGGCAAGACGGCCGAGCAGCGGGTCGGTCACCGTCTCGCGGACGCGGTCGTTGATCCACCACCCGTTGTCCAGCTTGCGAAGCTTGACCGAATCGTACTGGGGCACGTCGTACATCGGATAGCCGTCGCCGTCGAAATCGCGCGACCAGATCCGCTCATGCGCCTCGCGAAGCGCCGCGATCTGTTCGTCGCTCAGCAGCTTCGGGCTGATCCAGTAGCCGTCCCGGTCGAACTGTTCTTTATCCGCTTGCGTGATGACAATGTTTTCCTTCATGGTCCGATTCCCCTTACCGAAGATTTTGGCGTTCCCCCGCCGCTTGGCGGTATGACTGCATCATAAGGGAGAAAGCGTACCGTTGACGTTCATAACCGTGGAGAGTAAGATTTTGTACATGAGCGATAAAAATGTACATATCAAGCGATTGACGACGAGCGGCGACGAGTGGGGAATTCCGGAACTGGAAATGTTCGGCTTCGACGATACGCGCAAAGCGATTCCGCTGCCGGTCCACCGGCACGATCACGCTTATGAGTTCGTCTATATCGAGAGCGGGAAGGCGAGCTGGGAGGTAAGGGGGCACGCGTATGAGACGCGAACCGGCGAAGCGTTCCACTCCAAGCCCGGCGAGGCGCACCGCGGCAGCTACGACGTGATCGAGCCTTGCCGGTTCTGGTGGCTGATCGTTCGATTCCCGGAAGCGGGGGCCGAAGAGAGCCGCTGTCTCGGATTGGGAGGCGAGGAACTGCGCCGGCTGCAGGAAGCGCTGGACGGTCTGCCCCGGGTCACGCGTCCCGGAGCCGAACCGCTGCGCTGTCTTCGGCGCATTCGTTCCGCCCTGCAGACCGGCGGACGCTTCGCCGACATCGAAATTCGGCTGTGCCTCGTCGATTTTCTGCTGCAGCTTTGCGCCGCCGGAACCGCCGATACGGACGCGGTGCCTCCCGATCTGAAGATCGGCATCGACGACGTTCTGAAGGAGGGAACGGAGCGGCCGGAATGGAATCCGAGCCTTCCGGAACTGGCCGCCCGAGCGAACGTCAGCCCGTCTTATTACCACCGTATTTTCAAAAGCTATACCGGCCTTACGCCCAAAAAATATTTCGAGCACGTCAAAATATCCGAAGCGTCGAAGCTGCTCCAGCAATCGAACCTGCCGATTACCGACATCGCCTATCGGCTCGGCTACAGCTCGACGCAGCACTTCGCCGCGGCCTTTCGGCGGTTCTCGGGGCAGACGCCGACGGGCTGGCGTTCCGGGCATTCTGAAAAAATTGATAGCGAAGTGCCGAAGAAATAGAATTCAGCCGATCCCGCGGCCTGCTTATGATGGATGTATATCATCAGAAGGAGGACCCGCGATGCGAACTTCACGCAGGTCGCTGCTGCAAACGCACAACCGCACGGCATACGCGTTTTTGCTTCCGTGGCTGATCGGCTTCTTTTGCCTGACGCTCGGGCCGATGCTCGGTTCGCTGTATCTATCGCTGACGAAGTACAATCTATTGTCTTCGCCGCATTGGATCGGCTTCGACAATTACAAGACCATTTTTTCGGACGACTCGACGTTCACCCATTCGCTTGTCCTGACGTTCAAGTATGTCCTCCTGTCCGTTCCGCTGCGACTTATCTTCGCCCTGCTCGTCGCGATGGCGCTCAACAAAGGCATCCGCGGACTCGGCCTCTACCGGACCGTTTACTACGTTCCGTCCCTGCTCGGCGGAAGCGTCGCCATCTCGATCGTCTGGCGGCAGATCTTCGACAGCGAGGGCATCGTCAACAAGTTCCTCGGCTGGTTCGGCATTGCCGGACCGTCCTGGATCGCTCACCCCGACTATCTGCTTTATCCCATTGTCGCTTTGTCCGTCTGGCAGTTCGGCTCGTCGATGGTCATCTTCCTGGCCGGCCTCAAGCAGATTCCGGCCGACTTGTACGAAGCGTCCCAGGTCGACGGGGCCGGGAAAATCCGTCAGTTCTTCCGCATCACGCTGCCGATGCTGACGCCGGTGCTTTTCTTCAACCTGATCATGACGATCATCAACTCGTTCCAGGCGTTCACGCCCGCTTACGTCCTTGGCGACGGCCGCGGCGGCCCGCTGGACGCATCGATGTTCTATACGCTTTATTTGTATCTCAAGGGCTTCGCCTACTTCGACATGGGTTACGCGTCCGCGCTGGCCTGGATCATGCTGATCATTATCGCCGTCCTGACCGGAATCGTCTTCGCCACCTCGAGGTACTGGGTTTTCTACGGCGACGGCAAGGAAGGGAGGTAAACGGGCATGCTTACCATGAGAAGGAACTATTCCGCCGCGATCAAGCATATTTTGATCATCCTGATCGGACTGGCGATGCTGTATCCGGTGCTGTGGCTGCTCGCCAGCTCGTTCAAGCCGAATCAGGACATCTTCACGGAGACGGGCTTGTGGCCGCATACGTTCACGTTCGATAACTACCGAAACGGCTGGAAAGGATTTCAGGGCGTCACGTTCGCCCGGTTCTTCGGCAATTCCGCGCTCGTCTCGGCGCTCGCCGTGCTCGGCAACATCGTCACGTGTTCGCTGGCCGCCTACGCCTTCGCGCGGCTGGAGTTCCGCTTCAAGAAGGTATGGTTCTCGCTCATGCTCGTGACCATCATGCTTCCGTACCACGTCACGCTCGTGCCGCAATACATCATTTTCAGCGAGCTGCACTGGATCAATACGTTCTACCCGCTCATCGTTCCGAAGTGGCTGGCTCACGACTCGTTCTTCGTGCTGCTGATGGTTCAGTTCATTCGCGGCATCCCGCGGGAGCTGGACGAGAGCGCGACGATCGACGGCTGCAACCAGCGGACGCTGTACTTCCGCATCATCCTGCCGCTGCTCGTACCGGCGCTGATCACGACGGCGATCTTCACGTTCATCTGGACGTGGGACGACTTCTTCAGCCAGATGATCTACTTAAGCGATCTTAAGCTGTTCACGGTCCAGCTCGGCATCCGCGCGCTGTTCGACCCGTCCGGCTCGTCCGACTGGGGCGCGCTGCTCGCGATCTCGGTGCTGTCTCTGCTGCCGATTACGATCATCTTCCTGGCGTTCCAGCGTTACTTCCTCGACGGCATCGCTACAACCGGCCTGAAGTAACCACCCGAAAAAATTGATAGCGAACAGCCGAAGGAATAACATTCAAGCCAGGCCCGATTCCAAGTAGCATGAGCGTTGTAAACGCTTGAACTTTATATGACAAGGGGAGAAGATCGACATGAAGAAAAGATGGATGAGCGTCGCGCTGGCCGGGATGACGGTCGCGCTGGCGGCGTGCGGCAGCTCCGGCGGCAATGCATCGAATGCAGGAGGCGCGTCCGGAAGCTCGCCGAGCGCCAGCTCTTCGAGCGCCGGCGGCGACCAGAAGCAGGTCGAACTGCGGATGATGTGGTGGGGCGACCAGACGCGCGCCGACTTGACGAACAAGGCGATCGAGCTGTTCGAGCAGAAAAATCCGAACATCAAGGTAACCGGAGAATTTGGCCCGAACGACGGCTATTTCGATAAACTGAACACCCAGCTTGCTTCCGGCACGGCGCCGGACATCTTCTTCCTCGGCGGCAACGTAACCGATTACGCCAGCAAAGGCGTGCTGCTCGACCTGGACCCCTATGTCGGCAAACAGTTGAACCTGGACGACATGGACACGACGATGGTCCAATACGGGACGCTGGACGGCAAGCTCGTTCATATCTCGGCCGGCGCCAACGCCCGCGGCATCGTCATCAACAAGACGATGTTCGAAAAGGCCGGCATCCCGGTTCCGCAGGACGGATGGACGTGGGACGACTACGCCAAAATCAGCAAGGAAATTTCCGACAAGCTGGGCAAGGGCTATTATGGCACGTACAACTTTACGACCGACGGCGAAGACATCTACCTGAAGCAGAACGGCAAGCAATTGTACGATATGGCGAACAACAAGCTCGGGTTCGAGGAAGCGGACATTCTGCCGTGGTTCCAGTTCTGGGATAAGGCGTCGAAGGATGGCGGCGTCGTCCCGATCGAGCAGCAGGTATCCAACCCGCCGACCGATTCCGGCAAGTCGCTCATCCTGACGGGCAAAGTGGCGATGACGCTGATCCCGTCGAACATGCTGGCTACTTTCCAAGGCTTGACGAAGGACGAACTGACGATGGTTCAAGTGCCGCGCGGACCGAAAGGCACCGGCGTCGTGTTCGAATCGAGCCAGGGCATGTCGGGTTACGCAAAAACGAAAAATCCGGAAGCGGTCGCGACGTTCATGAACTTCTGGATCAACGATCCGGATGCCGCGAAGATTCTCGGCAATAATCGCGGCGTTCCGGTGACGGCGACGAGCCGCCAGACGCTGGAAGCCGCTGCGACCGACGCCGACAAGATCGTCTACGACTTCACGAGCCGCGTCTCCGAGGCGAACAAGAAGGAACCGTTCGCAATCAGCTACAACCCTCCGGGCAACTCGGAGTTCATCAAGCTGTCGGACGATACGGTGCAGAAGATCGGGTTCGGCAAAGAGGACGTGGAAAAGGCCGTCTCCGATTTCTATTCCGGTACGGTGAAGATTTTCCAGAGCAACCAATAAAGAGCGCGTGAATCGTCCCCCGAGAGAACCGGATCGGCCGCTGCGGCCTCCGGCCCCCTCGGGGGATTTGCGCGGGGAAAGCGGGGAACGATCCGTTGAACGAGCATCCATTGTTGAACAAGCTAAGGCAGATCAAGTTGATCGACCGGCTGGGGGAACTCGGCAAGAGCTCCGATCGCCCGATCGCGGAGCAGTGGGAGCGGACGGGCGTCCGCTTCGCGGCGTCCGAAGGAAAGCTGGAACAAGTCTACTACCGCGCGCTGCGAAGACTTCTGGACTGCATCGTTCCGACCGGCGGCGACAAGCCGATTCTCCACGAAGGCGGCATCTATCTCGGCTGCTGGCTGGAGAGTACGGGAACGATCAACGCGGAGCTGCTCTCGCGCTTTCTTCCCGGCGTGTCGGAAGCGACGTACCTGACCTTCGCGCGCCATCAGCGCGAAGACGGAATGCTTCCTTATAAAGTGACGGAGAACGGCCCGGCCTACCGTCAGATCCAGCTGGTCAGCCCGCTTGCCCGCAGCGTCTGGAACCATTACTCGCTGCACGGCCGGGACCGGGTCTTCCTTGCGGAAATGTACGGGGCGATGGCGCGATACGATCGCTGGCTTGCCGAACACCGCAATACGAGAGAAACCGGCTGCGTCGAAGCGTTCAGCACGTTCGATACCGGCCACGATCTGTCGCCTCGATTCTGGCACGTGCCGGATACGCCGCACGAAGGCGACTCGAAGCGGTGCGATCCGAACTCGCCGATTTTGCCGTTCCTGGCGCCGGACTTGACCGCCAACGTCTACTGCCAGCGCCTTTACCTGGCACGGATGGCCGAAGAGCTGGGCGAATCGGGCGAAGAATGGCGCGAGAAGGCGGCGGAAAGCCTGAACGCGCTGTTCCGCTTCTGCTTCGACGAGGCGGATCACTTCTTCTACGATCGCGACCGGCACGACCGGCTCGTGAAAATCCAGTCGGACGTGCTGCTCCGCGTCATGGCCTGCGAGGTCGGCGACCGGGAATTTTTCGACGAGTCGCTGCGCCGCTATCTGCTGAATACGAGAAAATTTTTCGCCAAATATCCGTTTACCTCCATGGCGATGGACGACCCGCGCTTCGATCCGTTCTCCAGCTACAACAGCTGGGCCGGTCCGTCCAACTTCCTGAGCCTGATCCGCGCGCCTCACGCGTTCGAGCATCACCACCGGCACGTCGAGCTGACTTGGGCGATGCAACCGATCTTGTCGTCGTTCGCCAAGGCGACCCGCTTCGCGCAAGCGGTCAGCCCATGGACCGGCGAGGAAGGCTTCACCGAGGCGTATTCGCCTTCCATTCTGTGCCTGCTCGATTACGTGGAGCGGCTGAGCGGCATTCTGCCGCGGCCGGACGGCGAGCTGTGGTTCACCGGCTTGACGCCTTACGCGATGGATCATGGCGAGGAAGCGGCCGGCGAGACCGCGTACGCCCGGACGGTGGACGGCGTCCGGTATGAGCTGCTCAACTTGCGCGGCGGATCCGAGCTTTACCGCGACGGCATGCCTCATCTGGCGTTTCCGTCCGGCGTTCGGGTAATCGCGGGACGATTCGGGCAGCCGATCGGCGTGATCGGCATGAGCGTCCGTACGGTCGAAGGAACGCTGCGATGGGAAGGCCGCGAGTTTCCGTTCGCGGTAAAAGGAAACCAGCTGCTCAGATTCTCGGACGGGAAATTCGAGAGCGAGCGGGATATCGGCTTGATCTATCCGACCTACGAGTAAGGAGCGATAATTGCGGTGAAAAACAAAGACATTCAAATACGGGATCCGTTCGTCCTGCCCGACCCGGCCGCGGGCAAGTATTATCTGTTCGGCAGCACCGACGCGAACATCTGGGGACCGGGAACCGGCTTCGACGCCTATGCGGGCGACAATTTGGACGACTGGGAAGGCCCGTTCCCGGTATTCCGTCCGCCGGCCGGCTTCTACTCCGATACGAATTTCTGGGCGCCGGAAGTGTACGCCGTCGGCGGCCGTTACTATATGTTCGCGACGTTCCGCCGCAAGGACAACGGCCGGCTGGGCACGGCCGTGCTCGCCGCCGACGGCCCGCTCGGCCCGTTCGCGCCGCATAGCCCCGCGCCCGTGACGCCGGAAAGCTGGACTTCGCTGGACGGAAGCTTATATACGGACGAATCGGGTCGGCCGTGGATGGTGTTCTGCCACGAATGGCAGCAGATCGGCGACGGCGAAGTGTGCGCCGTTCGGCTAAGCGCCGATCTGAAGGAAGCGGAGGGCGAGCTGGTCACGCTGTTCCGGGCGTCCGAGGCGCCGTGGACGACGCCGTTCGTGTCTCCGCGATATCCGGATACGGTCAATTACGTGACGGACGGACCGTTCCTGTTTCGCGGACCTTCCGGATCGCTCTATATGCTGTGGGCCAGCTTCATCGACAACACGTACGCGCTCGGCGTCGCCCGGTCGGAGTCGGGAGATGTGCTCGGCCCCTGGATTCATCAGCCGGAGGCGCTCTATCGGAACGACGGCGGGCACGGCATGGTGTTCCGCGCGTTCGACGGCCGGCTCCTGCTCACGATCCATGCGCCGAACCGGACGCCCGAAGAACGGCCGCTGTTTATGGAGATCGAGGAGCGAGACGGACGGATCGGGCTTGCGGAGATTTGATCGGTCCTCTTGTCGATAAAATCGACTTACAGGGACCGATGGGACGTCCGGACGAGGAATAAGTCGATAAAATCGACTTACAGGGACCGATGCGACGTCCGGACGAGCGATAAGTCGATAAAATCGACTTACAGGAACTTATGGGACGTCCGGACGAGCGATAAGTCGATAAGATCGACTTACAGGGACCGATGGGACGTCCGGACGAGGAATAAGTCGATAAAATCGACTTACAGGGACCGATGCGACGTCCGGACGAGGAATAAGTCGATAAAATCGACTTATAGGGACCGATGGGATGTCCGGACGAGGAATAAGTCGATAAAATCGACTTACAGGGACCGATGCGACGTCCGGACGAGGAATAAGTCGATAAAATCGACTTACAGGGACCGATGCGACGTCCGGATGAGGAATAAGTCGATAAAATCGACTTACAGGGACCGATGGGACGTCCGGAAGGAGAATAAGTCGATAAAATCGACTTACAGGGACGTAAGCATGTTCGGCCGTCCTGATGCGTCTTCGGAGCTTTCTAGACGCAGGCGTCGAAAACGTTCAAAACCGGTAACGCCGTCCGACGGACAACCGTTCATCTTTTCCGCACCGACATCGTATGAATACAAGAGAGGATGTCGGACGGAAAGGAAGCGAACGATGGAAGGACAATTATTTACGTGGGAGTCGCTGTCGGCGATCGGCGGAGCGTCGCTGCTAACCTTTTTCGTCGTGCAATATACGAAAGGCTTGGTGGACCGGATCGCTTCCTGGCTGCCGACGGACGTTTACGCGGTCGGGGTGTCGTTCCTCATTCTGCTGCTCGCCCAGATCGCCAAGGGGGCCGACTCCGCCGACTGGCGGCTGTACGTGCTGTCGTTCGCGAACGCATTTCTGGTGGCATCCGCGGCGGCGCAATTGCACAATAAGGTGATCAATCCGCCCGGGGCGAAGCGGAACAAGAGCTGACCGGAATCTCAACGCCTTCTTCTCCCGTCATCCCCTCCCGAAGTCCAGGTCGAAACCCGACTTCCGCACTCCCGCGAACGCGACGCGGGCCAATCGGCGCGTCTCTCGTTTTTTCCTAGAATGGAGTTAAGGAGAAAACGAGACGAAAGCGGGGATTCTTAATGGGGAAGACAGAAGGGACCGTGGCGCTGAACGCCGAATGGAGGACGCCGAGCGCGGGAATCGCGCATGCCGCGGGAGCCCGGGCGAGGCAGACCGTCTGGATGGCCTGGGAAAAGGTTGTCGGCATCGGCATGGAGTGGGGCAGCGAGGGAACGTATTCGTTCGGCATCTGCAAGCTGCTCGTCAAACGGCATCGCGGGAAGCCGATCGTTTGCCGGGACGGCACGCGCATCGAGAGGGGCGAGCTAATCGGGGAGCTTCATCTGGATAACGCCAAGGTGCTGGAGCTGACGCGGGAAATGTCCCCGAGCCGGGCGGCGCTTCTGACGGCGCGGCAAGCCCGGGACGACATGCGGTGCATTCAGGCTGCGCTCGAGTCGCACCCGGAGCTTGTCCGTGTCCGGGGGTTGACCGGCATTACGCTGCTGCATCGAGGGCTGCTCCACGGACTGGGCTTCGAGCTGCAGAGATTGCCTTCGCGGATGGAGGAACGGATGTGCGCCTTCTATCTGCGAGTGCTGCTTAGGTTCCTTCATCCCGAGGGAGGCCGCCGAGTGGCTGGCAACGGCGGCAAGCTGACGCCGATGCGTCTCGTTCATTCCCGCTCGTCGCTGCGGCGGCAATTCGCTCAGCCGCAATCGCATACGAACTAAAAAACGGACCTTGCTCTCAAGAAGCCGATTCGGCGCCTTTATCGAAGGGCGCAGGATCGGCTTCTTTTCGGAAAGGCGCCTCGGGGCTTTCCGACGCCTCGGCTATATCACGGGGCCTCCCCCAAAAGTACTCGGAATAGGCTACGCCAGCTCCCGTCACTTTTGGGGGATATCCTCAGCGTCTGCCTCTCGACCTGGATCCGCCGCGGAAGCCGCGGGCATCCGCCATCCCGGTGCCGCAGAAAACGTCTTTGGTCGTGCAGGTATACACGTGATTCGGCACCGGCACGCAATGATGGCGGCGAATCACCTCCACCTGATGAACGACGTTGACGACTTGCGGATGGTAGTAATCCTCATATACAGCCTGGGGCGGATCGTAAACGGTCTGTGTCGGACAGCTCGGGCAAGACGGGTCGGACATTCCAATCAAACTCCTTTCCTGGGATGTTGTACAGTATACGGGGCATTGGCCTGCCGCGACTGTTCAAATGCCTATACTCGCGAAAAGCGATAGCGATTTTCCGAAAAGCTCCCATAAGCACTTCAGTTCCGGCTTCCGAACATCGAACATGTTGGAATAAAGCTCCTGAGGCCCAGCCAGACTAAAAGGGATTACGGATTCGGCAATTAAAGGAGGAAAAACGAATGAGATTTCTCCGGATCTCATCCAGAGGCTGGGGGAGAATCGTTCTGCTGGCGGGAGTTGGAGCGTTCGCTTTGACCGGGACGGGCAATGCGTACGCATCCGTTCCCGCCGAGCAGAAAGACGCCGGAGTTGCGGCGATCAAGCGCGTCGCGATCGTCATCGACGATTTCGGCAACGGAATGAAGGGGACGGACCAGATGCTCGGGCTGCCCGTGCGGCTGACGACGGCCATCATGCCCTTCCTCCCGACGACGCATCAGGATGCCGAAGCCGCTCATGCCAAAGGGCACGACGTGATCGTCCATCTTCCGATGGAGCCGGTTCGCGGAAAGGCCAGTTGGCTCGGGCCGAAGGCAATCCTGACGTCGCTCCCCGACGACGAGATCCGCCGCCGGGTCGAAGCTGCCATCGCCGACGTGCCGTATGCGGTCGGCATGAACAACCACATGGGCTCCAAAGCGACGGCGGACGAACGTGTCATGCGGATCGTGCTTCAGGTTTGCAAGGAGAAAGGCTTGTTTTTCCTCGACAGCCGAACCTCTTACAAGACGGTCGTCCCGAAGGTGGCGAAGGAGGTCGGCGTTTCGCTGCTGCAGAACGACTTGTTCCTGGACGATGTCTATACGATGCATCATGTATCGAAGCAGCTTCGCTTGCTGAAAGAAGAACTCGCCAAGAAGGACAGCTGCGTCGCCATCGGACACGTCGGCCCGTCCGGTCTGGTCACTTCGGGAACGCTGCGGTCGGTCATTCCGAAGTGGGAAGGAGAAGTTCGCTTCGTAGGGGTCTCGGAACTGCTCTCCGCGCCCTGAACGCATGCCGAAGAGGCCGCCCGGCCGGGCGGCCCCAGAATGTCGAGAAACCCCTG
>NZ_JACJVO010000010.1 GCF_014212055.1 Cohnella zeiphila
GTTCGCGGCCTTGATCCTGAAGGCCATGGAGAAAGGTTGGGTGTGAGGCGGCGGCGATGGCGGAGGGCGATGGCGGGGCGATGGCGGCACCGCGGGCGGCTATGTCCCGCGGGCAGGCGGGCGCCGGCGGAATTAGCGGCACCGTGTGCCCTGGGGGCATCGGGGGGTCCTGGCACCAGGATCGGTGTGAACACAAGCATGTGCGGGCGACGGTCGCTAACGAAACCACACGACGCTATTCCGGCAAAATCGAGGGTTGGCCCGTTCTAACGAATCGTATAAACGCTATTTGGCGAAAATGCGCCTTGCTTCCCGCTCTCCGAGGCAAATAAGGCTTTTCCGTTTCGTTAGAATCCAAATGGGCCTCTACGAAGGCGAATAAGAGCGCTACGATTCGTTAGGCCGTCGCCGCGGCCATGCGATCGCAACTATGCGATCGACCGGTCATCGGCCCATTCCCGTGACGCCACAAGCACCTCGTTCAAGGCCGCATCCCGCTCCGTCCCGGGAAAATTCCAAAAAAGCCCGTAAGGCAGGAGGAAATCCTGCCATGCGGGCTTTCTAAATAGAAGTTACGCCTCGTATTCAACGAACGGATCGTCGATCACGATCCGGTGAGCTTCCGCGTCGCTGACGCCGGTGTAGAGCGTCGCCGTGCCGTCGCCGTTGCGGTGGAGGCCGCCGCTGAACAGGACGTCCGCGAGGTCCGGGCGTTTGGTCGGCCCGTCCGGGAACATGTCTCGCGAAGCGATGATCTTCAGCGGGGTGTGCTCGCCGCTTACCGGGTCCAATGCGAATGCCATGGGATAATAATGGCGGATGTTGCCGTCGTCCATGCAGGCGACATGCCCGAGAACGCCGACGACACCGTTGCTTAAGAGGTGGGCTTCGTTGCACCCGCCCCATTCCACTTTGGTGAATTGATGATGCAGCAGCCTCGCGTCGCGCATGATCTCCTCGGTCAGCTCATCCAGACTGCCGATCTCGGCATAGCCGATCATCGCCCGAGCGTCCTCGACCGGCATCGGGCGGGTGAAGACGCCGATGCGGCCGCCGCGCAGCTCCACCAGGCGAATGTCCTTCATCGTCAGCGGTCCCTTCGCGAACGGTTCCAATCGGCGAATGCTGCTTCCGCGGTAGAACACCGTACGCCAAGACGTGACATAGTGGGGATCGCTCCCGTCGAAGTACACTTCGACGCCGCCGAACACCAGCTCGCCATGGATGAAGCAGAAGAACGGGTCCTGCAGCGCGAATACGGGAGCGCCGTTCCGGGGCACCCATTCGCCTCTGCGTTCGACGAAGAACATCGTCTCCGACCGTTCGCTCGTCCGGTCTTCGACCCGTCCTGCGATCACCCACTCCCCGTCGTCCTTGAAAGGAGCCGTAATATTGTAGACGTCGCGGCCGCCGACCCCGGCAAACGAGATTCGCTCGCCGATGCGGCCCGGACGATTCCTTCGAAATTGCTCGAGCAACGCTGCGCACGGTTTGGCTTGCTGTGCCGATGCCTGCATGACTGTCCCTCCCCATTCCGATCCTAAGCGATTGCGGGCCAAGTCTCGACGTGCTCCCTATATTTTACCGATAATCCCCGAAGAGGGTGCCGAATATCGGCGCCTTCTCTATTGAAATAAACTAAAAAGCCAATAAATAAGCGCGGACATCACTCCCGCCACCGGAATGGTGACGACCCAGGCGACGACAATTCGTCCCGCCGTGTTCCAGCGGACGCTGGAGAACCGCTTCGCCGCCCCGACGCCGAGGATGGACGACGTGATCGCATGCGTCGTGCTCACCGGAAGATGCGTCAGCGTGGCGGTGAAAATGACCGAAGCCGATCCCAAATCGGCGGCGAAGCCGTTGATCGGCTCGATCTTGAAAATCTTCGTGCCCATCGTCTTGATGATCTTCCAGCCGCCGATCGACGTTCCGAGCGCCATGGAGACGGCCGCCGACAGCTTGACCCACAGCGGAACGTCGAGATGCGACTGGAAGCCGGCGGTGACCAGGGCGAGCGTGATGATCCCCATCGCCTTCTGGGCGTCGTTCGTTCCGTGGGAGAACGATTGCAGCGCGGCCGTAAAAATCTGTCCGGTACGGAACCCCCTGTTGACGTACCGGGGGCTGGCGTTCGCGAACAGGAACTTTAAGATCGACATAATGATGTAGCCGACCACGAAGGCGATGAGCGGAGACAGCACGAGCCCCGCCACGATCGTCGTGAACCCGCTGTAGTTGATGCCGTCCCAGCCTTCGGAAGCGATCGCGGCGCCGGCCAGCGCGCCGATGAGCGCGTGGGACGAGGAAGACGGAATGCCTTGCCACCAAGTGACCAGGTTCCAAAGGATCGAAGCGACCAGCGTCGCCGACACGACCGTCAGGCCGTGTTCGAGCTTAAAAGGGTCGGTGATCTGGCCGCCGATCGTCTTGGCGACGCCCGTGTACATCAGCGCTCCGACCAGGTTCATGCACGAGGCCAGAAGGATGGCGACTCTGGGAGAGAGCGCCCGCGTCGATACCGTCGTCGCGATCGCGTTCGCCGTATCGTGAAACCCGTTGATAAAATCGAAGCCAAGTGCCAGAACCACAATAATGGCCACAATCCAAGTCATATGATCCATCGTCGTTTACTCTCAGTCCTGTCCGCGCGTCAAGAATTGCGCATGATGATGGATTGCAAAATATTGGCGACGTCCTCGCAGGAGTCCGTCGTCTGCTCCAGCCGCTCGTATAGATCCTTCAGCTTGATCAGCTCGATCGGATCCTTGACGTCCTGGAACAGATGCTTGATCCCTTGGCGCATCAGATCGTCGCCTTCGTTCTCCAGCTCATTGAGCTGCACGCAGTGGGTCTGGATCGCGAGCAGCTTTTTCTGGGTCAGCAAATAGATCGCCGATTTGATCTCCAGCGCGGAGCGGCGCAGCACGTCGCCGAACTTGCGTATGTAGGCGTCGGGTTGCGTAACCTGGTACATATCGAACCGCGAAGCGTTCGCTTCGATTCCGTCCAGCACGTCGTCGAGCAGGCTCGTCAGCTCGAGAATGTCCTCCCGTTCGATCGGGGTAATGAAGGTCTTGTTCAGCTCGGTGAAGATCACGTGAGCCAACTGGTCGCCTTTATGCTCGAATTCCTTCATTTCGACGGCAAAATCGCCGACATTTTTCAATTCGCCGTTCATGGCGGAGGCGAAGCGTTCGGCGGCTTCCACGATCAGGTCCGCCATCTCCTCCAGCGTTTTGAAGAAAATATCCTTTTTGCGAAACACGGATTAACCTTCTTTCCACATATGGATAAACCCACTCCATATCTTATCACAGCAGGGACAGGCATGGTATGGTGGATTTGAACGGAAAACTTGGACTTTTTGTTAAGATGGTCTTCCGGGCGGACGATCATACCCGACGCTTCTTCGCCCATGCCGAATAAACGAAAGGCAGAGCAGCAGCAGCGGGAACAGGACGATAAAAGGGAAGGCGTAAGCGGCCCAATATTTGTCGACGAAATTCACGGCGAATACGATGTTGGTGTAGCTCGCCATCGCCACCGGAAAAAGCCCGATTGCCAGCGGCCAGATCAGCAGCTTGGAGTCTCGTATCCCCAGTGTCTGGTTAAGGCCGATGACGGATGCGTGGAACGTAACGACCGTTTTGATGAAGACGGAGCAGACCCAAATGAACATGAGCAGTCCCTCGACCCGTTCGATCATATGTCCCATCCGAATGTTTTTGGCCAAGGCGTAAGAGGGGTACACGTGGTTCGCGGTCAGCTCCACCCCGAGCACGAATTCCGATCCGGCCGTCACGCTGAACAGCACCGCCCCCCCGATGGCGGTACCCGCCAGATAGCCGTTTCGCCGGCCTTTCCCCTTCGAGACGAACGGATAAAGAACGAGCAAAACCGCCACCTCCTGCAGCATGGAGAAGGACGCGCCGCCCTTGGCGACCGGAATGTAGCCGAATTCGAATACCGGCCGCAGCGTCTGTACGTCGAACTTGTTGAACACCGGAAAAAGCAGGATGACCAGAAGCAGCGTCACCCAGGGAAACAGCATTTCCGCCGTCAGCGAATAGACGCGCATCCCCTGTCTCGCGGTGTAGGCCACCGCCGCGATGAAGATGACCGCCAGCGCCTCTATCGGCGTATCGCTCATGACTTGAGTGGTCAGAAAGTAGCCCAGGTCGGCGACGAGCAGCGCGGCCAGCAAGTAGCAGAAAGCGGAGAACAACAGCCCCGCGGCCCCGCCGAGCCACCTCCCCAGCAGGACCCGGCTGTATTGAATAATCGTCAGATCGGGATAGCGTTCACCCAAGACGGAGAAGACCCAGACCAGCGCCAGATCGAGCGCGATTCCGAACAGACAGGCAATCCAGGCGTCCTGTTTGGCATGAAGGTTGAGGCCTCCCGGGGTAATCAGAATGGAAGTGCCGACGGTATAGAACATGGTCAGAATCGTGAAAGCTCGAATGCTGACGAGCGGTTTCTTGTCGTCGGAATTGTTCAACTTGATCTCCGCCTCCTCTAGAACATCCGGCCGATCGACCGCAGAACCCATTCGATTCCCGCCAACGGATTGGGCAGCTTGACTTGGTACGACTCCAAGGAGAGCAGCACCGACGCGCAGACGAGAATGACGCCGAACACGGACAGGTCGCGCCAGCTCCGCTGCTTCCACTGACGCGGAACCTCGAACCAAACGATCACGGCTGCAACCATGGCGACACCGACGACACCCCACATTCGTCTTCACTCCCTTCGGACTTGCTCGATCGGCTGCTGGATCGTCCCGATCCGCCGAAAATGGATATCCGGGTAAATTCGTACCTTCATCCGGCTGAACTGTTCGTCCCAGTCGTCGACCTTGCGCCAGATTCCCACCTGCTGGCGATGAACGTATCGGCCGAAGCCGTAGATGTCGGCATGGAATTGGTGCTGAGCTTGCTCGAGGCCCTCCTCCAGCACGCTGAGCGTCTTTTTCTCCAATTGCTTGCGAATCCAGGTCAAAGATTCGTTTTTGCTCAAGTCGATTTTGCACTCCGCGTCGGCCAAGTCGACCTCGATGCGCAGATGAGCGTTGATGACGGGCTCGTCGCCGGATTTTCCGACTCGGATTCGCGTCTTCACGTTCATGATGTTCGCGGAGAGAGTGCCTCCCTGCGGACACTTGGCCGTCGCCAACGTCTGATGGACCCTGCCTTGCAAATAATTGAGCGATTTGGTGCCGTTCTCGTCCAGCCATCCGACCATGCGGTCTTGACGGAATACCGCCATTCCGGAATATTTGAGAGCGGCCCTCGGCTCGATCCTTTGGCTCGGAGTCTCGCCGCCCCGCTTATTGCCGGCGATGAGAATGCCGGTCAAGGTCGGGTCTTTGCCCGGGGACTGCAGATCCATCATCAGCCGGTCCAGCGTAATCTGGCCCGTAGCCGCCCACAGCTTGTCCGAATTGGCCAGCTTAACGTTCAGATTGTTGGCCGGGATCGGGTCGATCGGACTGGATATCTTCAGGATGTCGGACGCTTTGCTCCCTTTGGCGACCACCAAGTAGAAATCGTTGCGCATCTGACGGTCGCGGGAGATGTAGTCGAGCGGCTTCGCGATGCCTTCCCGCGCCAGAGCCTCCCCGAAGATGACGATTCTCAAGTGAGAGAAATACAGCTTCTTCGAGACCAAGGTGGTCATCCTCCGAATGGCTTCGGGCACGGTCTCGCCTGTCTCCGAGAAAGAGGAGACGGGAGTCGCCTCCGGTCTGATTCCGTTGCGGGTGGACACCTGCCCGGGGTTGACGATCTGCACGGTGACTTCGTAACCGTCCTTATCCTTGTCGATGCCCAATCCGACGACGATCCCCAGCTCGTTCAGCTCTTTCCGGCTCCAGCACCCCTCCAGCGGCAGCATAAGCAGCACCGCCAGCAAGACGAACGCCCAGCTTCGAAGCATCAGACCGCCTCCGCTTCAGCGAATCCGCCGCTGGCGAATCCGGTTGGGGGTCGGAATGCTGAGCGGACGCCGGCTCATCCACGGAAACGGGAAGCGGAACAGCGAATCCTTCTGGTCTCCGTAACGGGTAGGCGCGAATGGGGACAGGTAAGGAACGCCGAACGACTTCAGGCTGCACAGCCGGACGACCAGCAGGATGATGCCGAGGAACACGCCGTATAGGCCGAAAGACGCCCCCAGCGCCATCAGGCTAAACCGTTGAATCCGCGCGGAGATGCCCATATTGAATGCCGGCATTACGAAGTTGGAGATGGCGGTGATCGATACGACGATCACCATGCCTGCCGTCACAAGACCGGCTTCGACCGCCGCTTGCCCGATGACGAGAGTCCCGACGATGGAGATCGACTGCCCGATCGTCTTCGGCATCCGCACGCTCGCTTCCCTAAGAATCTCGAACGTCACTTCCATGATCAAAGCTTCCAGAAACGCCGGGAACGGAACGCCTTCCCGCTGGCTGGCCAGGTTGAACAGCAGAGTGGTCGGAAGCAGCTCGTGCTGAAAGGTGGTAACGGCGATATAAAGGGAAGGGGTGAGGATCGCCAGAAAAAAAGCCAGAAACCGCAGCATTCGAATCAAGGTGCCGAAATCGGACCGTTGATAGTAGTCTTCCGGCGATTGGAAAAATTGCGTGAACAACGCCGGAACGACCAGCGCGAACGGAGTTCCGTCCACCAGAATGGCGACCCTTCCCTCCAGAAGCTGGGCCGCCACGACGTCCGGCCGCTCGGTGTTGAACACGGTCGGGAACGTCGTAAATTGCTTGTCCTGAATGTACTCCTCGATATAGTTGCTCTCGAAAATGCCGTCGATATCGATCTTATCCAGCCGGGCATATACTTCCTTGAGCACATCTTCGGACACGATGCCTTTCACGTACGCGATCGCGATCATCGTTCCGGTCTGAACGCCGAGCACTCGCGATTCGATCCACAGGTTCGGATTTTTGATTTTGCGGCGCAGCATCGACGTGTTCCAGGTCAGCACTTCGGTGAAGCCTTCCCGCGGACCGCGCACGACGGATTGAACGTTGGGCTCCTCGACCGGCCGGGCATTCAGCCGGATCGTATCCACGCCCAGTGCCTTCTCGACTCCGTCCAGCAGCACGATGCTGTACCCGGAGAACAGCAGCGCGAACATTCGTTTGAACGAAGTCAGCTCCTCGATGCTGCCGTCGCTCAGCACGCTCTCTCTCAAATAAGTCATGAAGTCGTCTTCGCCGCGGATATTGTCCCCCTCGTCGCCCGGCTGACAGCCCATGATCGCCTGCAGCAGCGGCCGAGCGTCGGCCAAACCGTCGGCGTGCAGAACCGCGCCCGCGTATTTGCGACCGTTCGCGCCTCTTTTATGAAAGGAGCGGTTTTTGATGTCGAAGCTGTTGCCGGTGCCTTGCAGTATCCGGTCCAGGTTGATCTTCAGGCTGCGGCTTAGCGAATCGGAAGATGATGGCCCTCCCGTGGTGCTGTTCATCGATGATATCCCCCGCTTTGCATGCTTTTGGCGCTCTTCTCAGCTTGGACGTCCCCCCATTCGTTTAAACCTGCCGGAGAGCGCGAACCGGGCTCCGCCGCGAACGAATTCCGAAACCTTCCGATTGACAGCGCTTCCAGCCTGGTGACATAATTTTGAGAAATCCAACCGGAGGGGGAGTCGTCATGCGCAGATGGCTCGAGTCTTACCGCCACCTGAAGATCCGCCACAAGCTGTCGATTCTGATCGCCCTCATCATCCTCGTGACGTTCGCCTTCTCGCTGCTCGTTCAGCAGTATGCGTTCGCCACGTACGATCAGCAGCTGTACGCCAAGTCGGCCCAGGTGCTCAACCTGAGCTCGTCCGCCATCGAGACCGAGCTGAAGCGGATTCAGCAAGTGTCCTACAGCATCATTGCCGATACCCAGGTCCAGAAGGGGCTGCAGTCGATCATGAGCAGCGACTCGGAGTACGACCGGTACTTGCTGCGAAAAGATTTCGTCGACCATCTGATCACGTACGCCGGATCCGAGACGGCCGTTCTCTCCGTGCAGGTGTTCGACGCCCTCGGCGTCAAGAACGAAGTCGGCAACGTGTTCCCGACGTCCGCCGCGAGAGCCGCTCGAATCCGGGAGCTGGCATTGGAGGCGAAGGGCGATTCCCGCTGGATTCTCCCGAGCGAAGACGACCCGGCGCTGACGCTCGTGCGCGAGATCCGCTCGTTCAGCAAGCAGAACATCGATTTGGAGAACATCGGAACGCTCGTCGTCCGCATCGATCTGGAGAGCATCATCCAGAAATACGTTAATCCAAGCGGGGATCTGATCATCCTGTCCGGCGGGAACGTCCTCTACCCGCTTCAGCCCGAGATCAATCCGGCCGCCCTCGCCGGTTCGAGCGTCGCAGCCAAAAGCTACTTCACGGAAACGTACGACGACAAAACGTACTTCATCTCCCGCATCCTGTCCGCGAACACCGGATGGACGTATCTCAACATCACGCCGTTCAACGACATTTTCAAAAAGGTCGTGTTCCTCAAAGAGCTGGTCGTCGGCGTGTTCATCGCGCTGTTCGCCTTCGTCATCTTCTGGGGAATCCGCTTCTCCCGCAGCCTGACCCGGCCGATCGAGGATCTGATGAGCCGGATGAAGCTCGCCGAGAGAGGAAACTTCGCGGAAGCGAATCTGCTGCCCGCCGGAGACTCGCCGGTGGCGATGGACGAGATCGGCCTGCTGCGGCGGACGTTCCGTCTCATGATCGAACGGATCCAGGCGCTGATCACGGAGAATTACGAGAGCCGGCTGCTGATCAAAGAGACGGAATTCAAGGCCCTGCAGGCCCAGATCAATCCCCACTTCCTGTACAACACGCTGGAATCGATCAACTGGCTGGCCAAGGTGAACCGGCAGGAGCAGATCTCCAGCATGGTCGAATCGCTCGGCTTCCTGCTGCGCAGCTCGATCAGCCTGAAGGAACCGATGCTGACGCTGGCCGACGAGGTCGAGATCGTCCGCAGCTACGTCACGATTCAGAAGTACCGGTTCGAGGAGCGGCTCGACTTCCATCTCTCCATCCCGCAGGATCACCTGGCCCGGAAGCTTCCGAAGCTGGCGCTGCAGCCGCTGCTGGAGAACGCGATCCATTACGCGCTCGAACCGTCCGTCGGCCCTTGCCGGATCGCGATCCGGTCGTGGGAGACGGACGACGAGCTGCTCATTGCCGTCGAGGACAGCGGACCGGGCATCGCCGCGGACACGCTGAATCGGCTGCGCAGCGGCGAACTGACGGCGAAGGGCAAGGGCATCGGCCTGCTCAACATCGACGAGCGGATCAAGCTGGCGTTCGGCGACAAGTACGGCATTCGGCTGGACAATCAACCGGAAGGCGGCGCCCGGATCGCGCTCGCGCTGCCGAGAGAAACGGAGGACAACGCGCATGTACAAAGTGCTGCTTGTTGACGACGAACGAATCATTCTGGACGGCATCTCGCGGATGGTCGACTGGCCGTCGCTCGGAACCGAGCTCGTCCGCACCGCCCACAACGGTCTCGAAGCTTACGATTTCATCGCCGCGGACCCGCCCGACATCGTCGTCAGCGACATCAAGATGCCCGGCATGGACGGACTCGAGCTCGTCGAGAAGACGTTCCGCTCCCATCCGGACATCCGCTTCGTCATCCTCTCCGGCTTCGGAGAGTTCGAATACGCCAGCCGCGCCATGCAGTACGGCGTCAAGCATTACTTGCTCAAGCCGACCAACGAAGGGAAGATCGCCGATTCGCTGAGAGAGATCGTGCAGGAGCTGGACCTCGAGGAACGCAAGGAACGGTTCGTCCGCCAGATGCGGCTAGGTCTCGAGAAGGTCATGCCCCACGTGAAGGAGCAGGTGCTGAAGGAGTTCGTCACCAACAAAACGTACGGCAGCCGCGAGTGGGACTATTACCGCGACCTGTTCCGCTTCGAGCTGGACCTGCCGGTGCGCCTCGTTCTGTTCCGGATCGAAGGGGACGGCGTCGAGTTCGAGCATCTGTTCGCGATCAAGAACATCGCCGAAGATCTGCTGCCGCAAGCGCTGCTCGGCACGACGGTCGGCGGCCACGTCCTGATCATCGTCCCCGATCCGGGCGACCTGCCGGACTTGCACCTTCGAATCCGCGACATCCGCTGCACGTTCCGCGATTATTACAAGCTGAACGCCACGATCGCCCTCAGCGAAGCGGGCGGCATGACGGACGTCCGCGCCTTGTACCGCCAGACGCTGCAATGTCTGAATTACCGCTTCTACCTGAACGAAGGCGGACTCATTACGCTCAAGGACACCGAAGAAGCGGCGGCCGGCGGAGCGGAAGCGTTTATTTACGACGAGGAGAGCCTGATCGGTCCGGTCCGGTCCGGCCACCGGGAACAAGCGGAGCAAGCGCTCGCCCGCTTCATCGACGGACTCCGGCAGGCCTCCATCTCGATCGAACAAGCGAAAACGTACGTCGTTCAGCTTTTCGTCTCGCTCATTCGCCTGGAGGAGCCGGAGAGGATGAACGAAGACTACAAGCGGATTCCCGCGATCGCGGAGCTTCCGTCGCTGCAGGCGGCGCACGCTTTCCTGGGCGAAACCGTCCGGAAGATCGCCGACGGCTACTACGAGCGGAACTCGGTCAAGCATACCGCCATCGTCGGCAAAATGCTCGAGATCGTGGGCAGCCATCTCGGCGATTCGGAGCTGACGCTGCAGTCCGTCGCTTCGGAGATGCTGTACATGAACGCCGACTATCTCGGCAAGCTGTTCCGGAAGGAGACCGGCGAGAAATTTTCCAACTACGTCATGAAAGCCCGGATCCAGGCCGCCACCCGCCTGATCGCGCGGCAGCCGGACGTCAAGATCTTCGAGCTGGCCGAACAGTTCGGCTTCGGGGACAATCCGCAGTACTTCAGCCAAGTGTTCAAAAAAATCATGGGCTGCACGCCGTCCGAATATATGCGGAACCCGGACTCCTCTGGTTTTTGAACAATTAGACCGGTTTTTTGAATTAACCTTTCCTCCCGAGAGCCGGATAATAGGAAATGTAAGCACTATCCCATCTAATGGACAGATCATGGGGAGGAAAAAGATGAAGATCAAGCAAAATGCGATCGCGCTGCTCACCCTGTCTCTGGCTCTCGGCTTATCCGCATGCGGAAGCTCGGGCAACAACGGCAATAACGGCGGCAACGCGGCTAGCCCGTCGGCATCTGGCGGCTCCAGCGCTCCCGCGTCGTCGGCCTCGGCTTCTTCCGGCAGCAGCGACGCTCCGGTTACGCTGCGCGTCGCCTGGTGGGGCGGCCAATCTCGCCACGACTACACGCTCAAAGTCATCGACCTGTACGAACAGAAGCACCCGAACGTCAAGATCGAAGCCGAATACGCGGCGTTCGACGACTACTGGAAGAAGCTGGCCCCGCAAGCGGCCGCCAATCAGCTTCCGGACGTCATCCAGATGGACATCTCGTATCTGAACCAATACGCCGGCAAAGGGCAGTTGGACGATCTGCAGCCGTACATCGACAACGGCACGATCGATACGAGCTCCATCAGCGACAGCACCCTGTCGGGCGGCAAAGTGAGCGACAAGCTTTACGCCTTCAACCTCGGCTCGAACGCGCTGGCGTCCGTCGTCGATCTGCAGATGCTGAAGGACAACGGCATCGACGTGCCGGACAACAACTGGACCTGGCAGACGTACACCGATATCGCCGCCAAGCTTCACGACAAGGGCAAGATCGTCGGCGGCTTCCGCTTCGACGTCTTCTTCCCCTTCTACCTGAGAGGCCAGGGGCAGCATATGTACGCGGCGGACGGCACCGGACTCGGGTACTCCGACGACAAGTACTTCATCGATTATTTCAATATGTATAAAGATTGGTACGACAAAGGCTACCTGCTCTCGCTCGACAAGGAAGCGCAGAAGAAAGGGACGCCGGAAGAGGACGAGATGGTGCCCGGGCATTCGTTCTCCTCGAACGGCTGGTCCAACCAGTACATCCTGCTCTCGGACGCCGTCAAGCGGCCGCTCGACATCCTGCCGATTCCGGGCTGGAACGACAACAAGGCGCTGTTCCTGAAGCCGTCCATGTACTTCTCCATCGCTTCCGGCTCCAAGGTCAAGGAGGAAGCGGCCAAGTTCATCGACTTCTGGGTCAACGATATCGACGCCAACAAGATCATCATGGGCGAGCGCGGCGTTCCGGTCTCCACCAAAGTCCAGGAAGCGCTCAAGCCGGACCTGTCTCCGGAGCAGGCGAAAGTGTTCGATTACGTCGCCTGGGCCGCGGAAAACTCGAGCGAGATGGACCCGCCGAACCCGGTCGGAGCCACCGAGGTCGACGCGCTGCTCAAATCGTACGCGGAATCGATTCTTTACAAGAAGAACACCGTCGAAGAAGCGGCCGCCAAGTTCCGCAAGGAAGCCGAACAAATCTTGGCGAAGAACAAAAAATAACCTTCTATCCTTCCGCAGCCCGTCCCCGCATTCGTCCGCGGGGGCGGGCTTGCTGCTAGAGAGGGCGGTCGGGGGACCGGTTAGGACGTTGGCGTTGCTGTTCATTCCATAACCGGTTCAACGGTCGCTTAACTTCTTCCATCCGTTCCGGCTTTTAAACGGTCGGAGAATTTCCGCGCCAAGCTCGTAATTGACTGCCGGTGTCAAATTGAACCCGCGAGTACAGTCGTTCATCGGCTAGCTGGGCCGAAAACTTCCGAGCGAACGGTCGCGAACCGGAAAATCTCCATACAATCCGGCCTTTGGACCCGATTTCTGCGATTGGAAGGGGAAACCTCCCCCTATTATCGATCATGCACGGCAATTGGCGCGATCTGATCGAAATAAGCGGAGATTTTCCGGTTCACGGGTCTAGGTTGGTCATTCCGTTCGCGATAAAGGGAGCATTTCCTGTTCGAATGGCAGTTCCACACGAGTTCACGCTTGATTCCCGCCACCTTAATTAAAAATCCGCGCCAACGCCTCCAGCATGTCGGCTTATTAAACAAACACCTCGGTTTTTTGCCTTCTGGCGGCAACGGACGTCCGGCATAATCAAGATATAGCGAGAAAGCGCTGCGATTCGGCGGCGCCGGCCCTGCAACCGCGAAAGGAGACGTCGTCTGATGAGAAGACTGAGAGAGAACGATCACCTGGTCGGCTATGTGTTCTCTGCCCCGTTCATAGTGGGCTTTCTGATCTTTATCCTGTACCCGATCGCCAGCTCCCTGTACTATTCGTTCACCGACTACACGATGCTCGGAGCGCCGAACTGGATCGGGTTCGACAACTACCGCGAGATGTTCATGGACGACGATAAATTCGCCAAATCCGTTTCGGTCACTTTCGTCTACGTCATCGCCAGCGTGCCGCTGCGCCTCGCCTTCGCGCTGCTGGTCGCCAGCATTCTGAACCGGGCGGTGTCGGGCGTCGGCTTGTACCGGTCCGCCTACTACTTGCCCTCGCTCATCGGCGGCAGCGTCGCCGTGTCGATCATGTGGTCGCAAGTATTCGGCAGCGACGGCCTGGTCAACTCCGTGCTCGGCCTGTTCGGGGTTCACGCCGACAAGAACTATGTCGGCTCGCCGGGGACCGCCATCTGGACGCTGATCGCCCTGTCGGTCTGGCAGTTCGGTTCGTCGATGCTGATCTTCCTGGCCGGGCTCAAAAACATCCCCCCCTCCTACTACGAAGCCGCCAGCGTCGACGGGGCGAACGGGTTCCACCGTTTTTTCCGCATTACGCTGCCGCTGCTCAGCCCGATCATCCTGTTCAACCTGATCATGCAGACGATCTCGGCGTTCATGACGTTCACGCCGGCCTACATTCTCTCCCAAGGCGACGGCCGCCCCGTGGACGAGATGCTGCTTTACTCGCTGTACCTGTACCGCAAAGCATTCGAGTTCTCCAGCATGGGCTTCGCCTCCGCCATGGCTTGGGTGATGCTCGCGGTCATCGGCCTGCTGACGCTGGTCATTTTCCAATCGTCGCGCTATTGGGTCCATTACGAATCGAAGGGGGAAGGCTGACATGACCTATGCGAACCGGAAAATGAGAACGCTGCTCTACCACCTGATCGTCGGATTGCTCGCGCTGGTCATGATCTACCCGATCCTCTGGATGGCGATGAGCTCGCTGAAGCCGAACGGGGAAATTTTTACGACGGCTTACAGCCTTATCCCGAGCAAATTCGCCTGGTCCAACTACTCCACCGGCTGGAAAGGCTTCGGCGGCAACACGTTCTCGACGTTCTACAAAAATTCGCTCTTTCTCGTCGTCATCTCCACCTTCGGCGCGGTCGCCAGCTCCGCTCTCGTCGCTTACGGCTTCGCCCGCGTATCCTACTTCGGCAAATCGATCTGGTTCGGCGCCATGATGATGACGATGATGCTGCCGCGCGACGTCACGATGATCCCGCAGTACATTCTGTTCTCGAAGCTCGGCTGGCTCGCTTCCTTCAAGCCGCTCATCGTGCCGCAGTTTCTCGGAACGCCGTTCTTCATCTTCCTGATCATGCAGTTCATCCGCACGATTCCGAGCGAGCTGGACGAGGCCGCCAAGATCGACGGATGCAGCAAGTACGGCATCTTTTTTCGGGTCGTCCTCCCGCTCATTACGCCGGCGCTCGTCACCTCGACGATCTTCGCCTTCTATTGGAACTGGGACGACTTCATCAACCCGCTGCTGTACTTGAACAACCCCAAGCTGTACCCGGTGTCGCTCGCGCTGAAGCTGTTCCTCGACGCCGACGCCGTCAACAACTGGGGCGGCCTGTTCGCGATGTCGACGCTGTCGCTCATCCCGGTGTTCCTCGTCTTCTTCCTGTTCCAGAAGTACATTGTGGAAGGAATCAGCACGACGGGTTTGAAGGGGTAAGATTGGATGGTGCTGATTATGTGGGGCCTGGGAGTGCTACTCCCAGGCCACTTTTCGCTGCTACCGACGTTTCATCGCCAATGTGAGTAATCCGGTTACTCTCTTTCGCGTATCCCGACGTTTCATCGCCAATGTGAGTAATCTGGTTACTCTCTTTCGCCCATCTCGACGTTTCCCCGCCAATGTGAGTAATCTGCTTGCTCTCTTCTGCCCATCTCGACGTTTCCCCGCCAATGTGAGTAATCTGGTTACTCTCTTTCGCCCATCTCGACGTTTCCCCGCCATTGTGAGTAATCTGGTTACTTTCTTCACTCATCCCCTTGTGCGGGGAAAAGCCAGGACATATCCCATTCTTCTGCCAGTTGGTGAAGGATCGGGAAGCAAGTACCTTTTCGGCTAATGCCTGCATGTAAGTGATGGCCGTTGGACTGCTGATCCCCAATTCTCTTGCAACTTCGGAAGGAGTCATCTTCTCCCCCTCAAACGACAAGGCGAAGTGAAGGATCGCCCGTTCATACACGTTGAGCGGAGTCTTTCTTCCGGCTTCGACCGCCAGCTGTCCCCACTTGGCCAAAGACAAAAGCAAAGTTTGTTGGCAGCGCAGCGGCTTCTCCATAATCCCGTCATAGGAGAAGCGGAGCATCTTCCAGCCGGCGATCAGCAGCAAATTCTGCCGCTCCAGGTCGCCGTCGAACTGCCAGCGGCTGATATCGCGCCAGTGGGGACCGAAGCCGTCCGCTTCGATCACCACCCCAAGCCGATGCGAAGGCTGATAAACGTAATCGGCGAACGGTTGCCCGAACGCAAATCCTGGATCTCGAATTCGGGATGCAGCCCCTCCAAACTGCCGAGAGCCGGCCACAGCACGCGGGCCGCCAGCATTTTCTCCGCATGGCCGTGCTTCTCTAATAATCTGCGCTTCCGTTCGCCTCGGCTCATCGCCAGCGCGTTCTCCATCATCTGCGAATAAGCCAGTTCGAAAGCCGCGTCCGGCTTGGACTTTGCCGATGGGTCCGGGTAGGTCGTTTCTTTGTCGCCGCTTGACCGCTTGAGCGTTCTTGTCCGATCGTTCATCTGCAGATCGCGCCTCCTCCGTCCAAGCAAAAAAGCCGCCCGTCCGGATCGTACCGGAGTCGAGCGGCCTGCGCTTCAGGACCGAATTTGTCATCTCACCCAAAAGAATAGCATGTACGAACGTAAAACGTCCAGCCGGAACAAAGACCGGGAGTCCTGACTGGCTTTATCGCCTTCGCGAAGGACGGTGAAGGTGAAGGTGGCAAGGTCGGAAGAAGATGCGGATGACATAAAGGCAATCCCTTTATTCAACGGCCGGTTCGAAGGTTTGGACGACCTCGTACATGCCGGGTTCGAACTTGGCGATGGTCAAGGCTTCCTGCAGAAAGGGAAGAGGCCTGGGGTCCTTCCGCATCGCTTCGTAATCTTCCGCGCTTCTCCATTGGGCATACATGGTCACTTTGGTCCCATCCATGCTTCGATGGAGACTGCACGAGACGAATCCGGGAGCGTATCGGACAGAGACTTCCGTCGCTTGAGTAAGCAACTCGATCAGACGTTCCTGATTTTCGGGAGCGACCGTAAATACATTGATCAGAGTAACAACGCGATGGCTCGCGGAAATATCCGTCATCTGAATAACTCCTTAATGGACTCCGTCTGCTTGCTTAGCCTTGGCAGCGAGTCATCCTTTCATGCATGCTCCATCTCATCGAACATGCGCGATACGGCCGAGTCCAATTCTCTGGATTCAAAGTCGGTCGAGACGCTCAGCGCCTCCCAAAGCTTCGTCTCGGCCAACTTGCCGGTGTCCACCGCGTTCGCGATCGCGACGGCATCGCTTCCGAGCAGCAAGCGAAGCGGCGGGTTTTCCTCATTCACGATCTTCAGGATCGCTTGAGCCGCTTTATCCGGATCGCCGTTCTCCTTGCCGGTTGTATCGCGCGCATACTTTAACAGACTTCCGACCGTTTCTTTATACTCGTCGCGAGGCTCGATGTGCTGCATGGAGGAGCCCGCCCAATCGGTACGGAAGCCGCCCGGTTCGATCAATGTAACCTTCAAGCCCAGCGGGACCACTTCTTTGGACAGCACCTCGGAAAATCCCTCCACCGCCCATTTCGCCGTTTGATACGCTCCAAGACCCGGTGCGCCGGTTCGGCCGCCGATCGAAGAAAATTGCAGGATGTGGCCGTGTCCCTGTTCTCTGAGCAGCGGCAATGCGGCTTTCGTTACGTTAATGACGCCCCAGAGGTTCGTCTCCAATTGAGCGCGGAAGTCTTCCATCGGCGTCTCTTCAATGGAGGAGATGTTGCCGTAGCCTGCGTTATTCACAAGGACATCCAATCGTCCGAACGTATCGAAAGCGGCCTTGATGGCTGCTTCGGCCTGGTCGTAACGATTGACGTCCAGCTGTACGATATGAACCCGGCTCCCGTAGCGATCCGCAAGATCGGCTATCTGTTCGGTTTTGCGAGCCGTTGCGACGAGTTGATCGCCACTCGCCAGTACCGCTTCCGCAAGACTGCGGCCGAAACCTCGGGAGCTTCCTGTAATCAGCCAAACCTTCGACATCTTCCTATGCGCCTCCTCAAAAATAAGTTTGGAACATTCATTCCAATGTCAGTATAGACCCTCTACGTCACTTCGTCAAGAAAAATCGGAATATACATTCCAAATTCATATCACTCACTATACCATTTTTTATATTTAAACGCATATTCACGCCGATTTGTTAGAACGTTTACTCCAGATAGGAATAAACAATTCATGATGATTAGAATAAATATTCCAATTCTCAAATAAAATCGACCCGCCAGAGAACCACTTTTCAAAGTGTCTTCTGACGGGTCGCCGTTTCCGCGAACTTCCAAAGGGATTGTTCTTTACACGAGGATGGCTTTCCAGGACGCCTCCAGCATCTGCTGAATCTGAATTTCATTTAAAGGATACTTCTCTACATAATAGCCTTTCAAAACAGATGAAATAATGCCGTGAATGAGCTGATGGCAGAAATGAGAATCCATCTCTTTAATGACCCCGTGCTTCTGCCCTTCGACAATCAAGGAAAGAACAACTTCAACGGAATGGCGGGGATCGTCCATGTTCCGCAGCTCGGGCGAAATATACGGAGAATAGGAGAAGCTGTCGATGAACAGGAACTCTTTGGGAAAATCAATCCCAAACCTCAGCCTGTTCAACTGAAGGCACTTGAAGCGCTCGTAAAGGCTGGCTTCGGGATCGTAACCCTGCATCAGGTATTCCCCCATGTGCAGCCGCGCCTCTTTATAGACGGCATTCACCAGTTCTTCTTTATTGGCAAAATAGTTATAGATCGTGCCGGACCCTACGTTTGCCCTTTTAAACAATTTGGAGAAGGTAACCGATTGGAGCCCCTCTTCATGAATCAAGTCGAGCGTGGCAGCCATTATATCTTGTTTCTTGCTCATCTACTCCACCTCTCGAGACTAACATTAGTACGGGCCGAAGGCAGAAGTCAAGAATCTCCGCCTTTTTGACGGCCTGGCTACGTAAATATCCTTGTCCTTTTCGGATGAGGATATAAGTCCCGTCAGAATCGGGGATCGGATTCGAGCCGGTTATCGGCGAGCCCCGTCCCCGCGTTCCATCCGCTCGAAGATGCGGACGATCTTATCGATCGCGTAGTCCAGATCGTTCAGATCCTCTTCGGAAAGGGCGGCGATTCGGCCGGTGAACGCGCGGTAGAACTCTCCCCAATGCCGAGTCACGATGTCTTTCCCCTTGTCGGTCAGCAAGAGCAATACCGCCCGCCTGTCGATCGGGTCCGGATTTTTGCTTACATACCCAGCTTCCTCAAGCTTCATGATAAGGGGAGTCAGCTGCTGCTTGGAGATCCGGATGCTGTTCGCCAGACGCGTAACGGAGATGCCCGCCTCCGTCTGGGCCAGTTCCTCCAGAATATGCTGCTGAAGATGAGTCAGGCTCGTCTGGCCGGCCTCCGGATTGTTTTTCAGAGCCGTCTTGTCCATACGGTTATAGACCAGCGGAAGGAAGCGAATAAAGTTTTCGGCGATTTTCTGGGTTTGATCTTTCAAATTAGTCAACATCCCTTTATTATTCATTCGATTTATTTGACATAAAGTAAACAAATATTTATCATTTTGATATCATGAACATTATTATCTTACTATCTATCGTTCCTTCATGCAGCGCCGTTCGCAGAAAAAAGCATTCGGGAGGAGACACGGATGACTTCTTCGCTTCTCACATTCGGGATTTACCCGCTGAGCCCGGCCGGCACCCCGACCGGCTTGGCCGTCGGTCCGGAAGACGACTACGCCAAGATCGCGGACGCTCTTCGGGAGCTCCGGGGCGACTCGCGCGCGTTATCTCCGCGGAACTATCTGGTGTTTACGAAGCCCGATTCGGAGCCCGGCTTGTTCAAGTTCGCCGACCGGCTCCTTCACGGCGGTTTGCTCGGGGATCTGACGATTGGCTGGCACCAGATGGGAGAGGCGGATATTGGAATGGAGGCTTGGCTTGCGTTCGTTCGCCAAGTCGTCCGAACGTACGGTTCCCATCTATCCTCCCTGCAGATTACGAACGAGCCGAACTTGTCGTTCATGGAAGGCGCAAAGCCTTACGCGCGCCAAGCCCTGATCGCAGGGGTGATCGCGGCCAAACAAGAGATGTCCTCCCTCGGACTTCAGGTTCCGATCGGATTCGGCTCCGTGCCGGAAAGCCCCGTGTCGGTTCCGGGCTTCTGGGAAGGCCTGGCCGAAGAAGGCGGCAAGACGTTCGCGGATTCGGTCGACTTCGTCGGCCATAATTTCTACGTGGACGTATTCGAGGAGGAGCCGCTTGACTTGAACGAAATTCCCGCGGCCGTGGAAAGGACTCTTCGGCAGCTGAGGGAAGATCATCTAACCGCGGCCGGAATTTCCGCTTCCGTTCCGATCCGGGTGACGGAGAACGGGTGGCCTACCGGACAGAACCCTTTTACCCTATGGGAGAGATCGTACGAACGGCAGGCGAGCGTCCTGGAAGCGGTGATCCGCGCCGTATTCGGTCTGCGAGAAGAGCTCCATATCAGCCACTACGAGCTGTTCGGCCTTCGGGATGCGGATAGCGGCAAGCAGGATCTCTTCCATCAGTACGGCATTCTGCGGGACGACTACACGCCGAAGCCCGCTTTTGAAGTCTTTAAGCGCTTGATTCGGGAATTGGGGCGGTAAACGATAGGCGAACGCGAACGAAACAAACAACCCCCGGAGAGCTCACGCTCCCCGGGGGTTGTTCCCGCTCCTATTTCAAGATCTCATCCTGTGTCGCCTTCTGCTCCTTCACGATCTGGAAAATGTCTTCCGGCATCAGCGCCGTATCTTTGTTCGCGGTGTACCATTCCTGATAGAACGCATCGATCTTCGCGCCGTTGTATTTGGTCCAGAGGGCTTGGATTTCGCTTATGGCTTTATCCGGCGTATAGCTTGCGCCGCCTACAATCGCCTTCGTAACCAGATTGCCAATTTCGGTGGATCCGTTCTGGGAATCGACCAGCAAGTCTTGCGGAACGGTCGGCATGTGCTCGGAGTGCGTCAGACCGGGCCACTTGGCTCCTTGATCGATCATGCTGTAAAAGATATTCATGCTCTCTTTAAATTTGTCCTTCGCGAGCTTCTCATCCGGCTTATCGGGATTAAAGCTGCTTGCAATGAACGAGCATTTGCCGCCGCTGGTGACAGAGAAAATCATATCGTAGTCCTGTCCCACGTAACCAAGCTCCGTTTTGTTTTTCTCCTGATCGATCGTATTCGGACACCCGCTCTGTCCTTCTTGCCAATGCACGCCTTCCAGACCGTTCGTCAGCGTTCTTCCGGTTTCGGGTTTAGACAGGAAGTCGATATATTCCATAACCGCCTTCGGATCTTTGGCATTGCGGTTCACCACCGCCGTCAGTTGAACCGGATTGTTGATCCAGTTGATGAATTGACCGTTGGGGGATTTCGGATAGGGCATCATTTCGAGATCCGCTCCCGGCGCGTTTGTCTTCAGCGTAGCGTAATCCGTGACCCACAGACGGTTCCACAGACTATAGGAGCTCGCCTGCACAAAGTAGATTCCCGTCTTGCCGTTGAGGAAATCTTGACGAGCCTTGGCACCGTTGTTGTCTGTAATATAATCCTTATCGATAACGCCTTCATCGTATAAACGTTTGAGAAAATCAATGTAGAACTTGTAGCCGTCCCATGTCCGGACCAACTGGCCGTTCTCGATGTTATAGGAGCCACCCCCGCCGAATATATCCAGCAGCCCCGGACCTACGTTAAGGCCATATGTATCCTTTTGCCCATTGCCATCCGGATCCTGCTCGGCGAATGCCTTCGCCACCTGATAAAGCTCTTCGGTTGTCTTCGGAGCCGTCAATTTCAACTTATCCAGCCAATCCTGGCGGATGACGGCAATGTTCTGAGGAATCGCCTCATTTATTTTTCCGAACTCGTACATCTTGCCGTCCGACTTGGTAGCCACCTGCTTCAGAATCGGATTTTCATCCAGCACTTTCTTGTAAGTCGTGCTGTACTGGTTGATCATATCGTCGAGAGGCATCAGCTGTTTCTGCTCGTACAGAGGGTTCTTGATGTTCGGATCAAACTCGAAGATCAGATCGGGCGCGCTGCCGGAGGCAAATAGCGTATTCAGCTTTTGCTTCGACTCTGTACGCGGAACCGCCGTAAACTTCACGTTCGTCGGACCGTTCTCGTTAATCCATTTGGTCCAGCGGTTGTTCTCCATCGTCCCTTCGGATGCCGCAATTAATCCGCGGTCGTAGATCGTTGCGCTGATCGTCGGTTTCTTGCCGCTTCCGCTGTCGCCGGACGGCCCGCTATTCTCCGCATGGTCGCTATGGCTGCAGGCAGCCAGCATTCCGATCAAGGCTACAGACGCACCGGCTAACATGACGTTTCTCTTGGACATCTTCATGTACGCAATCCTCCATCGTCGATTGTAAACTTACCCTTTCACAGACCCCAGCATGACGCCTTTTACGAAATATTTCTGTAGGAACGGGTAGATCAGAACCATCGGCAGGATCAGAACGATAATACCGGCCGATCGGATGCCCTCTGGCACTAACAGCATCGCCTGGGAATCGTTGACGAGCGCTTCGGTCAAGAGAGACTGGCTCGCGATCATTTGCTGAATCAATACCGTGATCGTATATTTTTCAGTCGAATTGATATAAATCAGTACATTCATGAAGCTGTTCCAATAGCCTACGCCATAGAACAAGATTAACGTTGCCATAACCGGCATGGACAAAGGAAGAATGATCCGGAACAGCAAGGTCCATTCTTTGCAGCCGTCGATCCGCGCCGCCTCTTCGATCTCCGGCTCCATGCTCTCAAAGTAGGAACGCATAATGAGCATATTATACGTGCTGACCGCTCCCGGCAGCCAAATCGCCCAATACGAGTCGATCAGCCCCAGACTCTTCACAACCAGATAAGTCGGAATCAAGCCGCCCGTAAAAACCATCGTGAAGAGCAGCAGCAGCGTAAAAGTTCTTCTGCCGTAAAAATAACCTTTTGACAGCGGATAAGCCGCACAAATGGTAAAAACCATCGAAATGATAACTCCGCCAACCGTCATCACAACCCCGTTCCACAGCGACGCGAGCACCCGCGTTCCTTCAAATAAGGCGGAGTAGCTCTGCAGAGTGGCATCGACGGGCCAAAGCAGCACTTTGCCCGTCTCCACGGCCTGCTTGCCGCTGAAGGAAACCGACAGAATGTTGATTACCGGCGCCAGACACGAGATGGAAATGAGCAGCAGGAGAAACGAAATCCCAATTCTTGTTATTCTATCCCCGGAGGATTCTCTCACCGTCGCTTCACCTCAGAACAAGTTGTTGTCGAACTTCTTGGCCATCCGATTCGCGCTCAGAATAAAGATAAAGGCGACAACCGATTCGAACAGGCCCAGAGCGGTCGTGATGCTGAATTGCCCCCCCTGAATGCCTAACGTGTAGATATAAGTGCTGATGACCTCCGAGATATTCGATACCATGGCATTGCGAAGGTTATAGATTTGATCGAAACCAACCTCTAAGACTCGTCCCATGGAGAGGATCAGCACCAGGATGATCGTGCCTCTAATCCCGGGCAAAGTAACATGCCAGGTCTGTTTCCGCTTGCTTGCCCCATCCATCGAAGCCGCTTCATAAAGGGCCGGTGAAATCGTCGTTAGAGCGGCCAGATAAATAATGGTGCCGAAGCCCATCTCCTTCCAAACCCCGGAACCTACGAAGATCGTTACCCAGGAGAAGGTTTTGTACAAGAATGGATACGGCTCGCCGTACTTCGATTCGATCCAGTGGTTCAGGAAACTGGATTCCATGGAGAACAAGGTCACCACCATGCCGCCCACGATAACCCAGGAGAAGAAATGCGGCAGATACACAACCGTCTGAACAAACCTTTTATACCCCGGCTTTCTCACGCTGTTAATCATAAGGGCCAGAATGATGGGGATCGGGAAGCCGACCGCCAGGTTCAGCACGCTGAGCCACAGCGTATTCCAGATGATTCGGATCGTTTTGTCATTGCTGAACAGCATATCAAAGTTTTTAAAACCTACCCAAGGGCTATGGAATACGCCATCAAAGAAGTTGTAGTTCTCAAAGGCGATGACAAGCCCGCCTATTGGCAAGTATCTAAAAATCAAGTAATATGCAAGAACCGGAGCAAACATCAACAGAAGAGGCACATTTTTCTTGAACAAAGCTTTCTTAGATGCTGATTTCAAGCTATTCCCCCTTTTCCAGTTACGGTTTGCTTTTGATCTGTAACTAGTGTATCCGTTTGCATAGGGTACTTCTTTAAATTTAATTGGGGGAATTTTAGCTTAAATTAGATCTTGTAAGGAGGCTTACTTTGACATGCCGTTTCATACCCGTAGCGTTGCCGTCAAGCTGATCCTCAGCCTGTCGCTCGTCGTCATCCTCACTTCCTCGATTACCGGAATCATGGTGTACCGGTCCAATCAGAAGCTGTTTCGAGAGGAAATCCGCAGCCAATTTCTGCAAAATAACAAGCAGGCTCTTCAGCGGATCAACCAGAATATTCGCGAGGTGGAACGAATCTCGCAGTCCATCGTTTTCCACCCGACCGTCGTTTCCATCTTAACGAATTCCTTGAAAACCGAAGATAAAGTCGAGCAGCTGCAGCTTATGTATGACATGGTCTCGCAAACGAGTCTGGATACGCCGCATATCCGGGCGATGTTCATCTACAATCTGCGCGGCGAAAGCTATTACAATGCGAATTTCGGGGCTATCTCCATGCTGGATCCGTCTGCACGCAGCATCATTAATCAAGAGCTTGAGGGGACCAACGGGGCGTTGACCTGGTTCCGCTTAAAGCTAGCAAGCTCGGCCGATCCAAGCGGCTACCGGTATATGATCATCGCCGCCCGTCAAATGAAGAGCACCTTCCAGGAAACGTACGGCACGCTTGTGCTGGTGCTCGATGAAGGCTTTTTCTCCGAGGTGATCGACGATATCGGCCAGAACGGCAGCATCGTCTATTTGCTTGACCGGAAGGACCGTCTCTTATTTAGCCAACGAAGCCAAGAGGATGCCGCCGAACCGAAGCCGGAGACGATTCCGCTGCAGCACGACGCGGGAGAACAGTCGTCCGTCGTTCAAGTTCCCGATCAAGGCAACTATCTGTTCGTCAAAAATATTTCCGATTCCGGCATCTTCAAGCTTGTCAGCGGCTTAGGACTGAATGCGCTCGACAAACGAAATGCCGATATTTTCAAAACGATCGCGATATCCGGCCTGTTCAGTATTCTGCTGACCAGTCTCCTGCTGACGATCATCAGCGCCAGGCTGCTTCGTCCTCTGGGGAATCTGGTGTCCGGAATGCGGCGGCTTCGCTCGGGTCAGATGCATGCCCGCGTCGAAGTGCGCTCCAAGGATGAACTCGCTTTTCTCGGAGAGTCGTTTAACGATATGGCCGATCATATTCAGAAGCTGATTGACGAGGTGCTGCTGAAGCAGCTGCGGGAGAAGGAAGCGGAGCTCAGGGCGATACAGGCACAGTTGAATCCGCACTTTCTGTACAATATATTGAACGAAATCTATTGGAAGCTGTATCTCCAGAATGCCAAGGAGACGGCCGGCATCATCCGGTCTCTCTCGAAAATCCTGCAGTATTCCCTGAAACCCATAGAGCAGCCGAGTACGCTGCGGGAGGAGCTCGAGCAGCTCCGAAGCTACATTAACATTCAGATGGAGCTGTTCCATCCGGACTTGGAGTTGGATATGCAAACGGACGAGCATTTGCTGTGCATGGAAATGCAAAGGCTGCTGCTGCAGCCGGCGGTCGAGAATGTTTTTGTCCATGCCTTTGCCGATAAAACAAAAGCGGACAAGAAGCTGCTGCGGATTCGCGTTTCTCGGGAGCAGGATCATCTGAGGGTGGATGTCACGGATAACGGCAAGGGAATCGAGCCGAATATGCTGCGCAAATTGGAGGCCAACGAGCGCGACATTCAGGGGAATCATCTGGGCATTCACAGCGCGGAGAGAAGAATCCAACTCGTGCATGGAGCTCCCTATGGCTTGCATTTCGAAAGCAGACCGGGTGCCGGAACAACCGTCAGCTTTATTCTACCGATCCGAAAGGAAGAATCCGCATGAAGGGCACCGTATTATTGGTAGAGGACCAGCCGAATTTCCGTGAGGGACTGAAAGTTTTCATCAATCAGAGCTCAAGAAACTGGACCGTCATCGGAGAAGCCGAGACCGGAGAAGAAGGCTGGCAGAGGACTCTTGAGCTGAAGCCCGACCTCATTCTGATGGATATTCACATGCCGGCGATGAACGGGATTGAGCTCGCGGAGCGCATACACGCGCATGGTCTGGATACGCTGTTCGTTATCATCACCGGCTTTCAGGACTTCCAATACGCACAGGCGGCTATTCGGTACGGAGCGACGGATTTCTTATTAAAGCCTTGCTCGGACGAGGATATTTCAAGCATACTCGACAGCGCCTTCAAGAGACTGAGGACGAAGCGCAAGGAGCGGCAGACCGCCAGGGAGCATCTGCTCCGCTCGATCTTGCTCAAGTATCAGATGAATCAGGAGCTGAAGTCCCATTTTCTCCGCCTGTTTGAAGGCAGCCGGCTATGGCTCGTTACGATGACGGATTATTTTCCGGAGGGCAAGAACTATGGTGCGGACGACCTGTACGTGCTGCAATACGGAATCTACAACATGATTCAGGAGCTGGCGGTAAGCGAGGATGCGGATGCCAAGCTGCTTATTCTGAAGGAAGACCAGTTCATCTTGTCGGTATCCTCCGCGCTTGGGGAAGCCTGCTGGAGAGAGCATGCGGAGCTTGCGGTACGCGAGTACTTAGGCATCGACATCGAGAGCGTACTGCTTGGACCAAGCACGGAGATCGATCGGCTGGTGTCGGCCTATAACGATTATAATGAGCAGCGAATGCGAACGGTAAAAACGCCACATGCCGAGGACGGAACAAATAAGCGCCAAGCGGTTGAAGCGGTAAAAAACGAAGTCATGTCGCTCATTATCTCCGGCGATCTTCAAGCCTTGCGCGACTACTTCGAGAAGGTTGGCGGACAAGCTGCCTCTCTTCCATTGACTGACGGCAAAATGCTTGTGATCAACCACGCCCTTGCGTTGAATCAGATCTCGGAGGTATTGGGGTTATTCGCCCGTCAGAGCAATCCGGCGGAGTCGCTGCTGCCAATCGTGGATCAACTTCCGGGGAGCGCGGAGCTAAGGAATTGGTTCAGAGCGGCCTGCCAGAATTTCGAGACCCGTCTGGACCGGTGGAAGCAGCGAGCCACCCCTTATATGAACAGCATTCAGCAAGCGATCGATTATATCGAAGAACATTACCTTGACAGCGAATTGTCCATCAAGCAAGTCGCCGAAAATATCCATCTGAACCCCAGCTACTTGAGTACGTTGTTCAAGAAAGAGACCGGCGAGACCTTCACCGGCTACGTTACCAAGCTGAAGCTGCAGAAGGCGCAGGTGCTGCTGCGCAATACGGACATGAAGATCTCGGAGATCTGCCAGACCGTCGGATTCGACGATTCCACCTATTTCTCCAGCGTGTTCAAAAAGCACTTTCACGTCTCGCCAAGCGAATTCCGGCAGCATCGTTGAGGGACAAAAAAAGGAGCTGCCCCTAGGTCGCTTACGACCTTTTCGGACAGCCCCCTTTCGGTTTGTCGGGCCAATCTTATTTAAACTCCGGCAGCCAGTCTCCGTGCGCCTCGATCAGATCGTCGCACAGCGAGACGATGTCGTCGATCGACAGCTCGGCGGCCGTGTGCGGGTCGAGCAGCGCGGCATGGTAGATGTGCTCCTTCTTGCCGGTCATCGCCGCTTCGATCGTGAGCAGCTGCGTATTGATGTTCGTGCGGTTCAGCGCGGCGAGCTGCGGCGGCAGGTTGCCGACGTACGTCGGCGTCACGCCGGACCGGTCGACGAGACACGGAACCTCGACGCACGCTTCGCGGGGCAGGTTCGCGATCAGCCCTCCGGTGTTCATCACGTTGCCGCCGATCTTGAACGGCTTGTTCGTCTCCATCGCTTCGAAAATATACGAAGCGTACTCGTGCGACCGCTCGTGCGTCAGGTTGACGTTGTTCACCATGCTCTCCCGCATCTCCGCCCACCGGTTGATCTGGTTGACGCAGCGGCGCGGATATTCGTCCAGCGGAATGTTGAACCGCTCGATCAGCTCCGGATAGTTCTTCTTGATGAAGTACGGATGGTACTCGGCGTTGTGCTCGGAAGACTCGGTGATATAATAGCCGAACCGCAGCATCATCTCGAAGCGCACCATGTCCGGGTGCTTCTCCTTCTGCTTCTCGGCCGCGCGCCGCTTGATCTCCGGATACAGGTCGACGCCGTCCTTCGTCACTTCGAGCAGCCACGCCATGTGGTTGATGCCGGCGATCTTCGACTGAACGCCCGTCTCGTCCATGTCGATCGCCTTGAACAGGTCGTGCACGCACACCTGGACGCTGTGGCACAGGCCGACCGTTTTTACGCCGCCGTAGGTGTTCATGACGTTCGTCAGCACGGCCATCGGGTTCGTGTAGTTCAGGAACCACGCGTCCGGACACACCTCGCGGATGTCGCGGGCGAAGTCCAGCATGACCGGAATCGTGCGCAGGTTGCGGAAAATGCCGCCGATCCCGAGCGTATCCGCGATCGTCTGGCGCAGGCCGTACTTCTTCGGCACTTCGAAGTCGGTGATGGTGCAGGGATCGTACCCGCCCACCTGGATGGCGTTCACGACGTACTTGGCGCCGCGCAGCGCCTCCTTGCGGTCGGTGTAGGCCACCACGCGGCATGTGCTGCCCGAGGTCCGCTTCAGGTTGTTCAGCATGTCCTCGGAATCTTTGAGCCGTACCGGGTCGATATCGAACAGCGCCAGCTCGAACTCTTGAAGCGCCGGCGTCAGCATGACGTCACCCAGGACATTTTTGGCGAAGACGGTGCTTCCCGCGCCAAGGAACGTAATTTTAGACATCGCAAGATCCTCCTGATTATCCGCTAGAATAAAGACTTTATGCGTCCTATAATAGAATAAAAGCGTTTGCGGACACATGGATGAATTTGTTCGTTATATGGAATTTTGTAGTCATCTGCGGATATCTGCGAAGAGTTGGAGAGGAGGAACCCCCTTGCGCGAATCGTTCACCGTTACGATGGTCCATCCGTCGCCCCGTCCCGGCGCGGCGCTCAGCATCCTGTTCGCCGGACAGTCGCAGACCGTGCCGGAGCACCGCATGGGGCCGCAGAAGGTGGATTACGTGCTGATCCATACCGTCATCGAGGGAACGGGCTGGTTCCGCTGCCGGGAGCGGCATTACGACCTGGGGCCGGGAGACAGCTTCGTCATCTTGCCTGGGGAGCTTTATACGTATCAGGCCGACGGGAAGGATCCGTGGCGATACCGGTGGATCGCCTTCCGCGGCGCGGAGGCGGACCGCTGGCTCGCTGCGGCGGGAATCGACGCGGAGCGGCCGATCGTGAAGGGCGGACACGAAACGGCGCTCCGGGCGATGACCGCCGTGGAGCGCTGCTTCCGCGAGAAAGAGTGGACCGCGGACTGGGAAGCGGAAGGCTGGCTGCGGCTCGCCTTCTCGGCCTGGGCCGGGGCGAACCGGCCCGCGGGGCCGCCCACCGCCGCCACGGCCAAGAGCGTCGCGGCGGCCGAGGCCGACCGCGCCGCCCGCTGGCTGCAGGCGCAGGCTGCCGGCCCCGTCACGATCGCGCGGATGGCGCGGGAGCTCGGGTATCACCGGACGCACCTGACCAAGCTTTTTCACGCCGAGATGGGGATGTCGCCGATCCGCTATCTGCAGCAGCTGAGGATGGAGCGGGCCAAGACGCTGCTCTTGGAGCCGCTGCGAATCGAGGAGGTCGCGCTGTCTGTCGGCTATGCCGATCCGCTCTACTTCTCCAAGTCGTTCAGGAAGTGGGTCGGCTGCACGCCGACGGAGTACCGGCAAGGGCTCGGCCGGACTTGATCCTTCTTACAATCCTTCGGAGCGTAAGCGCTGGCCGCCGTCGACCTCCAGCACCGTCCCCGTGACGAACGAATTGCCGATCAGATAGCAGATCGACTGGGCCAGATCCTCCGGCTCGCCGACCCGGCCGACCGGGATTTGGCCGGCGTACTGCCGGAAAGCGGCCGCGCGCTGCTCTTCGGGCATCCAATTCCACCAGGCGGTGTTAACGATGCCCGGCGAGACGGCATTGACCCGGAGCGGAGCCAATTCCAGCGCCAGATTCGGCACCATCGCTTCGAGCGCGGCGTTGATGGCCGCGAGACCGGAGAGACCGGGAGCGGCCCGGCGGGCGGAGATCGCGGTGATGAACGTGAGGGAGCCGGCCGGATTCAGCGTCTTCAGGCTGGCTTGCGCGCAAAGAAGCTGCGGCCAGAACTTCGCTTCGAAGCCGCCTCTCAGATCGTCCAGGGGCAGGTCGCGGAAGCCGCCCGCCCCCTTCGCTCCGGAGAGGGACAGAACCAAATGATCGAAGCTTCCCTGCCGCTCGAAGAAAGCTTGCACCGCTTCCGGCGACGAAGCGTCCAGCGTCTCTCCCTCGGCGCCGGCTCCGAGCGTCGCGAGCGCTTCATCGAGCTTCTTCCCGTCGCGCCCCGCGACGACGACGGACGCTCCGGCTTCGAGCAGCATGCGCGCGGCGGCCAGCCCCATGCCGGACGTGCCTCCCACGATAATGACGCGTTGACCGCGAATCGATTCGAACATAAGTATGCGCCTCCTCAAGGGTGGATTTCTTTTCCTGAATCGATTATAATACTTTACGTAACGTAATGTAAATAATCAATTTTAAAAAAAGGAGACTTTCCATATGGTCGCAAAAAGCACCGGCACATCCGGCGGCCCCGGACGGCCCCGCAGTCAGGAAGCGTGGGAAGCCGTCATGAAGGCCGTCGACGCGCTGCTTGAGACGCAAGGCTATCGCCGGCTGACGATGGAAGCCATCGCCAAGGAGGCGGGCGTCGGCAAGCCGACTTTGTACCGGTGGTGGCCCAACGCCCCGTCCATCGTTATCGAAGCGCTTCTGAGGAAGGCCGACGACGGCATCGGACTTCCGGACACCGGCTCGCTGCGGAACGATCTGATCTCGTACGTTACGGAAACCTGCCGGATCCTGGCGGGCCCGACCGGGGAGATCGTGGCCCGGCTTATGGCGGAGACCCAGTTCGATGCGGAATTCGCGGATACCTTCCGGCAGAAGTTCATCTATGTTCGCCGCGAGGCGCTCGCCTCCCTGCTGCGCCGCGGCGCCGAACGAGGGGAAATTCCGACGAACGCCGATCTCGAGTGGCTGGCCGATCTGTGTTACGGCCCGATCTGGTATCGGCTGCTGAACCGCCACGCCGAGCTGGACGACGCGTTCGCGAGCCGGATCGTCGACCTTCTGCTTCTCGGCGCGCGAACGCCCGCCGATTGAGGCCGGCGGGCGTTCCAGAAAAACGCTATTGGTAAGTGACTTGCGCGGCGAGCGGGTGCGAGCTCGGAATGACGTGGTAATACGTCACGCCCGGCACGAACGGCAGTTCTTTGCCGTCCTTCATCAGACGAACGATGTCGCCCTTCTTGCGCTGCCACGTGCAGGCGATGACATGGCCCTGCTGGAACAGCAGCGCGTCCCCGCCGCTGTACAGGTCAATGTCCAGACGGCCGTAGTCGTCGTAGATTTTATGCTTCGCGGAGATGAACACGAGATTGGCGGCGGTCAGCTGCTCGTTGTTGTTCTTGTCGATGTGAGGCTCGCCGTTGACCGATCTCAAGTACAGTCCCTTGGAAGCGTCGTACGCATACGACACTTTGTAGCTGGACAGCTCGAACTTCGCTTCGACGCTCGTCGCCGCCGGCTCGGAATCCAGATGGGGCTGCGCATCGAAGTACAGCGACGGTTCGGGAGCCGTCTCGTCGAACTTGCGCTTCTGCGCCCCTTCGCGGAGCTTGTCCAGCGTGGAGTATAGATTGTGCGGCGCTTTGCGGGATTTGTCCCGGTAGAAGTAAGCGCCGGCGTTGTTGATCTCGTCCATGTCGGCCTTGCCCGAGTGCTGCAGCAGCGCGAGCGCGTCGTTGCTCGCTCCCGCGTGCACCAGAATGCCGCCGTACGTCTCCCCGATGTCGATCAGATAGGGGCGGATGCTGCGGATCGGGCCGACCGGATCGGCAAAGTTCCGGCTCTGGAAAATCGCGACCAATCGCGTAATGCCGCCCTCGGCCAGCACCTCCCAGACGGTGTCGGCATGGGTCAGGCCCGATTGGGGCCGGGCTTCGCTGAAGTTGTTGATCATAATGGCAAGCGGACGCTGCGTGACGCTCTCCTCCACCGGCAAGCCGGTCAGCGGCGCAAGGAAGGATGCGGTCGGCGTCGCGGACGCGCTGGCCGAAGGCGATGCGGGCAAGCTCGGCACGGACGTCACGGGGTCGGCCGTCGCCGGCTCGTTCCCGCCGCTGCCGCCGCAGCCGGCCAAGGCCGTCAGGGCGGACGCCAGCGCGAGCGCGGCGGCGGTTCGCCTCATGCGGGCCGGAATCGTGGGCATGGTCTCCAAATCCTCCGTCGGCATTTTTTCCCTGTTAGGATGTGCTCCTCCTATTAAAACATATCCGGGAACCGCTTGTCTCGGGCAGAGCGTTCCCGGACGCGAAAAAGCCGCCCGCAGCGGACGGCAAAACGACGATTGATTCTCCGATACTCCCCGGTTCAGATGCTCCAGTGATGCCACTCCTGCTGGCGCTGCTCATACCCCGTCAGCCAGTCGGCCGTTGCCTGTAGCAGCTCCTTCTTGTGCTCGCCGCTCGAATACGTATGATCCGCCTGGAACAGCACGACTTTGTCGCAGCGTCCTTCGCCGCGCATCCAGAACGTTTTCTCCAGCAGGAACGTGTAGTCGACGGGAATCGTCTCGTCCCCCGTTCCGTGCACGAGCAGCACGTCGCCCGAGAACTTCTGCGTTTCCTGGAACGGCTGATGGCGGAGTAGCGAGTCGAAGAAGTCGGGCGTCAGCGAGTAGCCCAGATAGTCGGCGGTCCCTTTGGTGACGGCCGTATCGTAAACGGACCGGCCGACGATGCGGACGATATCGTTAAAAGGATAGGCGACCGGCGACCAAAGCGCGAGCGATTTGACGCGGCGGTCGCGGACGGCGGTCAGCAGGGCAACCGCTCCGCCAAGGCTGTGGCCGAGCAGCGTCACGCGCAGCGGGTCGACCAGATCCAGCGCCAAGCCGTAGTCGATGACGGAGCGCGTCTGCGCGATCATCGAGTCGAGCCCGTGCTCGCCGTAGACGCCTTCGCTGTCCCCGCAGCCCGCGAAGTCGAAGCGGATGACGAGATGGCCTTTGGAGGCCAGTTCCCGGGCCGCCAGCACGAACAGCCGGTCGACGCCGATGCGGTTGCCGACGAAGCCGTGGGCGATGATGACCAGCGGCCATTTGCGGTCGCACCGGGCCGCCGTGCCCTCCGGGTAGTGAATCGTCGCGGCAAGCGACAGGTTGTCGTGGCGAATCGTAAGCGAATGGATCATGGCCGGCCCTCCATTTTCGTTAATTCCGATTGAATTAATATGAATTAATCCTATCATCCGCGCGCCGCCCTGTCAACGGATTTCGCCCCCCTCTCCCGAGAATGGCCGATAGAATATCGAGAACATGGGTATCCTACCCATAGCGGCAACGATTCATCCACGCCAAGCGCGCGGTCCGCTTCGGTTCGGCCGCCGTCGTGCACGCGTTTCGACCGTTCGATCATTCTGCCCGGAGGTGAACCCGCTTGGCTGCATTCGTCCATTGGCTATCCCATCACGTGTTGACCACGATACTGATCATCGGGACGCTGCTGGCTGTCGGCTACGTGATCGCCAACCGCCAGAACCTGTTCTGGAAAGAGTGACGGCTCCGAACGCGGAAACCGAAGCCGTACCAGGGGATTCCGTCCCACGAGTTTACGGCAACGCGTGCCGCTATCGGCTCCGGCGAGATTCCAGCTCGCGGGTTTTGCGGCATCGAGGCCGCTATCGGCTTCGATCAGTTCGCGGGTTTTACGGCATCGAGTGCCGTTTCCGGCACGGCGAGCAGCGGCCCGGGGTTTTCCGGCACGTCGAGTCTAGCAGCATCCGGGCTCGTTCGAGTCCCCATCGCTAACGAAACCTCACGATCTTATTCAGCGAAAACAAAGCCGGTTTGCGCTCTAACGAAACGGAGGACGCTTATTCGCCCATTTTCTCCGGCAACCAGCCCTCATCGGCCCAGATAAGGTCTACTCGTTTCGTTACGTTTGGCCCAACCTTGATTTTGCCGGTATAGCGTCTCTGAGTTTCGTTAGCGTGAACGCTCGCTTCCGCACTTCCAAGCCCGACAAAAAAACCGCCGGCAAAGCTCCCGTCCCATTCCGTCCGGGGAGCCTTGCGGCGGTTTTATTGCGTATCATTGCTTGTAGTTGCATTGCGTTGTCGTTGCGACGCTTTGCATTACATTGCGTTGCTCTTTAGCCGCGACACGGCGCCTGCGGCGCCAGCGCCTTCGCTGCGATGTCCGTGCGATTTTGCTTGCCCTGGAAGCGGATCTTGTCGGCCGCGGCATAGGCCTTGTCCCGCGCCGCCGCGATGTCCGCGCCGAGCCCGACGACGCCGAGCACCCGCCCGCCGTTCGTCACGATCCGGCCGTCTTTTTCCGCCGTACCGGCATGAAAAACGAGCGCGTCTCCCGCGTCCTCCAGCCCTTCGATCGGAATCCCCTTCGGATACGAGCCCGGATAGCCTTCCGAAGCCAGAATGACGCATACCGCCGCTTCGTCGCTCCAAGAGATGTCGATCTCGTTCAAGCGTCCGTTGAGGGACGCGAGGAAGATGTCGACGAGGTCGGTCTGCAAGCGCGGCAGTACGACCTGAGTCTCCGGGTCTCCGAAACGGGCGTTGAATTCGATCGTCTTCGGTCCGTCTTTGGTAATCATGAGTCCGGCGAAGAGAACGCCGCGGAACGGCCGGCCTTCGGCCACCATCGCGCGGGCCGTCGGCTTGACGATGTTCTCGATCGCGTCGTCGATGATCGACTGGGGAATGTGCGGCAGCGGCGAATACGTGCCCATGCCGCCGGTATTCGGCCCTTTGTCGCCGTCGAAAATCGGCTTGTGATCCTGCGCCGCCGGCATCGGACGCACCGTCTCGCCGTCGACGAACGCCAGAATCGACATTTCCTGTCCTTCGAGGAACTCCTCGATGACAACCTTTTCTCCGGCCGCGCCGAACGCCTTGCCCACCATCGTGTCCGCGAGCGCCTTCTCCGCTTCCTCGCGCGTGAAGCATACCGTGACGCCCTTGCCCGCGGCCAGGCCGTCCGCCTTGACGACGATCGGCACCGGCTGCGAATTCAGATACGCAAGCGCCGACTCATAATCCGTGAACGTCTCGTATTTGGCGGTCGGGATGTCGTACTTTTTGAGCAGGTTTTTCATGAAAATCTTGCTGCCCTCGATCTCCGCCGCGTTCTTGCGGGGACCGTACACCGGCACCCGCTTCGCCGCGAACGCGTCGACGATTCCCGCCGCCAGCGGATCGTCCGGGCCGACGACGACCAGGTCGATCGCGTTGTCGAGCGCGAACTGAACGAGCTCGTCGAACTTGAATTCGTCCAGGTCGACCAGCTCCGCGAGCTGCGCGATGCCCGCATTGCCCGGCGCGCAGTACACCTGCTTGACCTTCTCGCTTCGCTTCAGCGCCCAGACGATCGCGTGCTCCCGGCCGCCGCGTCCGATGACAAGTATGCGCACGTTGCCAGCTCCCCCTTTAAACTTCCTTGTTGATGACCGTCAGAGACGCGGTTCCGTCCCCGATACGGATCGTCTTGACGAGCAAGGAAATCTTGTTGTCCTCATTCAGCAGATCCCAGTAGAACCGCGCCGTCTCTTGCTCGTCGTCGAACAGCGGCGCCAGCTGCGGCTCGCCCGCGAACGAAGGAAGCGGATTGCCGTCTCCCACGTACGTCGAGATGAAGTGGCCGTAGCCTGCGATCGCTTTTTCATAGTGGAAAAATTGCCGCTTCGTCTGCGACTCGTCGTTCTCGTTCGACTTGAGGATGGACAGCTTGTAGGCGTTCTGCCGGTCGTTCAAGTCGACGAGCCCCGAGATGCGCGGCGTGAAGTTCGGCGGATCCGGCTCATAGGTACGGGTCGCGAGCGCCTGCTCGAACGTGCTTCCTTGCTTCAGCGCCTCCCAAATCGTGTCGGTCTGGTCGCCGTTCGTCACGATATGGGCGCCGCCTTCATGCCGCAGCGGATAGTAAATGATGAGCGAAGGATCGGACAGCTTTGCGGGATCGCGCGCCTCCGTCCGGAGGAATCCGTTCTCCTCAGGCACGAAAATCCGGTTGCGGCTGTTCTCGCTTCTGCCCATGATCCAATACACTTGTAAGTATCGCGTCGCGTCCGGCGTCAGCCCGATGACGATTCCGCGGCCCGGGTACGCGTTCTCCTTCAAGGTCTGTACGGTACGATCCGCCAGCTCCTGCCAATTCGCAGCCATGTTCGTCGCCCCTTCCTCAGTGATGGAACAGGCGCACGCCGGAGTACACCATCACCATGCCGTAATCGTTCGCAGCTTGCACCACTTCTTCGTCCCGCAGCGAGCTGCCGGCTTGGATCACATACTTCACGCCGCTGCGGCTTGCGCGATCGAGGTTGTCGCGGAACGGCAGGAAAGCGTCGGAGCCGTACGAGACGCCGGCAAGGCCGTGCAGCCATTCGCGTTTCTCCTCGCGCGTCAGCCGCGCGGGCACTTCCTCGAAGCAGCTCTCCCAAGCCGCCTGCTCGACCGGCGTGACCTCGTCCTCAAGCCACAGGTCGATGGCGTTGTTCTGCTCGGCCCGCGCCAGCCCTTCGCGGAACTTCATGTTCAGCGCGGCCGGATGCTGGCGGAGATACCAGCGGTCCGCCTTGTCGCCGGCGAGGCGCGTGCAGTGAATGCGGGACTGCTGGCCCGCGCCGATGCCGATCGTCTGGCCGTCCAGCGCGTAGCAGATGGAGTTGGATTGCGTGTATTTGAGCGTGATGAGCGCCACGAGCAGGTCGCGCTTCGCGCTGTCCGGCAGCTCCTTGTTCTCCGTTACGATCTTGTCGAATACCGAAGCGTCAGGCACCGCGTTGTTGCGCTCCTGCTGCAGCTTCAAGCCGAACAGCGTGCGGGTCTCGATCGGGTCCGGGACGTACTCCGGATCGATCTGCAGAATGAGGTACTTGCCGCCCTTCTTCTGCTTCAGGATGTCGAGCGCTTCCGGCGTGTAGCCCGGCGCGACGACGAGGTCGGACACCTCGCGCTTGAGCAGCAGCGCGGTCGACGCGTCCACGACGTCACTCAGCGCGGCGGCGTCGCCGAAGGAGGACATGCGGTCGGCTCCGCGGGCCCGCGCATAGGCGGTTGCCAGCGGCGAAAGCTCCATGCCGTCGACGAAATAAGCTTTCGCCAATTCCGGCGTAAACGGCACGGATACCGCCGCGCCGGCCGGGCTTACGTGCTTGAAGGACGCCGCAGCCGGCAGGCCGGTCGCCTGGCGCAGCTCGCGCACGAGCTGGAACGCGTTCAGGGCGTCCAGCAGATTGATGAAGCCGGGATCGCCGTTCACGACGGTCAGCGGCAGCGGCTTGCCGTCCTCGGAAAATAGCTTCGCTTCCTTCTGGTGCGGGTTCATGCCGTATCGCAGCGCGATTTCGTTCTTTTCGCTCATCGGTTTATCCTCGTCCCTTCCCTGTATCGGTCGTCGCCCGGCGCTATTCGCCGGGACGAACGTTCACTTTCCGATCCGTCAGCGTCACGCGGCCTTCCGCGATCCATCTCACTGCAAGCGGCAGCAGCTCATGCTCCGCCGCATGAATTCGCTCCGCCAGCGTCTCTTCCGTATCGCCTTCGCGCACTTCGACTGCACGCTGAGCGACGATCGGTCCGGTATCCATCCCGCCGTCCACGAAGTGAACCGTCACGCCCGTCAGCTTGACGCCGTATTCGAGCGCCTGCCGCACCGCTCCCACGCCAGGAAAAGCGGGCAGAAGCGCCGGATGGATGTTGATCATCCTTCCGTAATAAGGCTTCACGATCACGTCCGTGATCAGCCGCATATAGCCGGCCAGCACGATCAGCTCGATGCCTTCGTCGTTCAGGCGGCGGACAATCTCTTGCTCATAGGCTTCGCGGGACGGATAGTCCTTGGGCTTGAAAAGAAACGTCGGCACGCCGAGCGACTCCGCCCGCTGAACGACCCGCGCGGCGGGCTTGTCGCAGACGAGCAGCGCGAGCTCGGCGGGGATATTCGTCGCCCGAACCGCTTCGGCCAGCGCTTGAAAATTGCTCCCGCCGCCTGAAGCGAATACCGCGATTTTCAGCCGGGACGACGCCATTACAGCTCCGCCCCTCCGAACGTAACGATCTTGCGGCCTTCGGTGACTTTTCCGATGACGTAGGCTCGTTCGCCGCATTGCTTGGCAAGCTCGACGGCTTGCTGCGCCTGGTCGGCGGGCACGACGAGCACCATGCCGACGCCCATGTTGAACGTCGTGAACATGTCTCGGTCGCTGATCGCGCCGTCCCGCTGCATCAGCTTGAAGATCGGCTGGATCGGCCACGAGCCGAGCTCGATGTCGACGTTCACGCCATCCGGCAGCACGCGCGGAATGTTCTCGATGAAGCCGCCTCCGGTAATGTGCGCCATGCCTTTGACCGTCACGCTCTCGATCAGCTTCAGCACCGACTTGACGTAGATGCGGGTCGGCTCGATCAGCACGTCGCCGAGCGTCCGTCCTTCAAGCTCCGGCAGCTTGTCGGCGAAGGAGTACCCTTTGGTCTCGATGAGGAGGCGCCGAACGAGCGAGTAGCCGTTGGAGTGGACGCCGCTGGAGCCGAGCCCGATGACCGCGTCTCCCGGAGCGATGGTCGAGCCGTCGATCGCTTTCGGCTTGTCCACGATGCCGACGGTGAAGCCGGCGATGTCGTACTCGCCGTCCTGGTACATGCCCGGCATCTCCGCCGTCTCGCCGCCGATCAGCGCGCAGCCCGCCTGCTCGCAGCCGTCGGCTACGCCTTTGACGATCGCTTCGATCTTCTCGGGAACCAGCTTGCCGCAGGCCAGGTAATCGAGGAAAAACAGCGGCTCGGCTCCCGTCACCACGACGTCGTTCACGCACATGGCGACCGCGTCGATGCCGATCGTGTCGTGCTTGTCCAGCATGAACGCCAGCTTCAGCTTCGTGCCGACGCCGTCCGTCCCCGAGACGAGCACCGGCTCTTCGTACTTGTCCTTGTTCAGCCCGAACAGCCCGCCGAACCCGCCGAGCCCCGTCAGCACTTCCGGACGAAACGTCTTGCGAACGTGCTTCTTCATCCGTTCGACCGCTTCGTTGCCCGCGGCGATGTCCACGCCGGCCTGTTTGTACGCTTCGGACACTTCGTTCACTCCTTAGAAATTCGGTGAATGATTACTTTCCTTTTTCGTCGTAACGCCAGCGGAACGACGTCTCTTCTGGCGCCAAGGTGGAGCGTTAGCCGATTTTCTCGGCTAACTCACCCACCAGCGACGCCCAACGCGGAGCGTCAGCCGCATGGTGCGACGATCGCGAGTCAATCGCAGCTGCAGGAAGTCGCCTTCGCCAGCTCGAACTCCACCTTCGTCGGGTAATCGTGGTCGAAGCAGCTGAGGCAGAGGCCGCGATTCTTCTCGCCGTCGTGCCCGCCGACCGCATCGATCAGCCCTTCCTTGCTCAGGAAGTAGAGCGAATCGGCGTTGATCGCCTTGCGGATCTCCTCCACCGACTTGGTGGACGCGATCAGATCCGCCGGGTTCGGCGTGTCGATGCCGTAGTAGCACGGGTTCATAAAAGGCGGCGACGAGATGCGAACGTGAACCTCGGTCGCGCCCGCTTCTCGCAGCATGTTGACGATGCGCAGCGACGTCGTGCCCCGGACGATCGAGTCGTCGATCATGACGACGCGCTTGCCTTCGACGACTTTGCGGACGGCGGACAGCTTCATTTTGACGCCCTTCTCGCGCAGCTCCTGCGAAGGCTGGATGAACGTCCGGCCGGTGTACTTGTTCTTGATCAGTCCGAGCTCGTACGGGATGCCCGTCTGCTCGGCGTAGCCGATCGCGGCCGAGATGCTCGAATCCGGCACGCCGGTTACGATGTCCGCGTCGACAAAAGCTTCCTGCGCGAGCTGCTGGCCCATCCGTTTGCGAGCCGAATGCAGGTTGACCGAGTAGATGTCGCTGTCCGGCCGGGCGAAGTAGATGTACTCCATCGCGCACACCGCGCGGCGCTCCATCTTCGCGAAGCGTTCCTCGCGCAGGCCGTCCTTGTCCAGCACGAGCAGCTCGCCCGGCTGAACGTCGCGCACGAACTCGGCGCCGATCGTCTCCAAGGCGCACGTCTCCGACGCGAAAATGTACGCCTCGCCGAGCCGCCCCATGACGAGCGGACGGAAGCCGTTCGGGTCGCAGGCCGCGATCAGCCGGTCCTTCGTCATGATCAGGAACGCGTAGCCTCCGATCAGCCGGGCGAACGCATCCTTGACCGCCTCGACCAGGTCCTTCGGAGAGCGGGCGATCAGGTGGGCGATGACTTCGGTGTCGCTGGACGTCTGAAAAATCGACCCCTGCTCCTCCAGCTCCCGCCGGATGACCGGCTCGTTGACGAGGTTGCCGTTCGTACAAACCGCCAGGTCTCCGTCACGGTATTTGAACACGAGCGGCTGAGCGTTGCCGAGCTTGCTGGAGCCCGACGTCGAATACCGGACGTGCCCGATCGCGCGGTCTCCCTTCAGCGCGCCGAGACGGTCGCGGTCGAACACTTCCTTGACCAGCCCCATGCCGCGGTGATAATGGAATTCTCCGTCCTCGGAAGCGCAGATGCCGCAGCTCTCTTCGCCGCGGTGCTGCAGCGCGTGCAGGCCGTAATAAGACAGACCGGCAGCGTCGGGATGGCCGAACACGCCGAACACCCCGCACTCTTCCTTCGCCTTGTCGAAAATCTCTTCCTGAAAGCCGCCCTCGTTATAATGGTTCCCGGTCCAGAACCGGGCTTCGGCGGCGTCAACTCCGGATTTTACTGCATCCGGCATGGGATCGCTTCCTTCCATGGCATACGGAATTCGTTCAAAGGTGCCTGAATCGCGATATGTCCGTTAATGGAAATGGTCAGTTGTTCTCCGCCTACCGTGCCCAGCCGCTGCACGGGCACGCCGCTCTCGGCCAGGAACGCGGCCAGCGCTTCGGCCTTCTCCGGCTTCGTCGACAGCAGAATGCGCGACTGCGATTCGCTGAACAGCGCCAGGTCGGGGCGCAGGTTCGTCGCGAAGTCGACGGTGGCGCCAAGGCCGCGGCCGAAGCCGGATTCCGCGATCGCCGCGGCGAGTCCGCCTTCGGACAGATCGTGCGCCGAAGCGACGAGCCCTTTGCGGATCGCGCCCAGCACCGACTTGAGCAAGCGCTGCTCGACGGCCAGGTCCAGCTCCGGCGGACGGCCTTCGGTCAAGCCGTGCACGGCGTATTGGAACTCGCTGCCGCCGATCTCCGCTTTCGTCTCGCCGAGCAGGAAGATGACGTCGCCTTCCGCTTTGAAGTCCTGCGTGGTGATGTGGTCGATATCTTCCACAAGGCCGACCATGCCGACGACCGGCGTCGGGTAGATGGCGCCCTTGGCGTTCTCGTTATACAGGGAGACGTTGCCGCCGATGACCGGCGTCTCCAGGAAGCGGCAGGCTTCGGCCATGCCGTCGACGGCCTTCTCCATCTGCCAGAAAACTTCAGGCTTCTCCGGAGAGCCGAAGTTCAGGTTGTCCGTAATGGCGAGAGGTTCGCCGCCGGAGCAGACGATGTTGCGCGCCGCTTCCGCGACCGCGATGCGTCCGCCGACTTCCGGGTCGAGGTAGACGTAACGTCCGTTGCAGTCCGTCGTCATCGCCAGCGCCTTGCGCGTGCCGCGGATCGTAACGACCGCCGCGTCCGAGCCCGGAACGACCGCCGTCGAAGTCCGCACTTGGTAGTCGTACTGGCTGTACACCCACTCTTTGCTTGCGAGCGAGGGGGAGCCGAGCACTTTTTGAAGCGCGTCGTTCAGGTCGATCGCTTGCTCGTAGCGGTTCGTGTCGATCGAACCGTTCTTCAGATAGTAATCCGGTACTTTGGAAGGCTTGTCATACACCGGGCAGTCGTCGACGAGCGCCTTGACCGGCATATCGCCGACCACCTCGCCCTTGTGAAACAACCGCAGTCGTCCGTCGTCGGTTACCTTGCCCACTTTGTGGCAATCCAGCCCCCACCGCGCGAAAATCGCTCTCGCCTGCTCTTCGTGCTTCGGTTCGGTGACGAAAAGCATCCGCTCCTGCGACTCGGACAGCATCATTTCGTAAGCGGTCATGCCTTCCTCGCGCTGCGGCACCTCGTCGAGGTACAGCTCCATGCCGTTGCCGGCCTTGCTCGCCATCTCCGAGCTCGAGCAGGTGAGGCCCGCGGCGCCCATGTCCTGGATGCCGAGCACGATGCCGGACGCGATCAGCTCGAGCGTCGCTTCCATGACGAGCTTCTCCATGAACGGGTCGCCGACTTGCACGGCGGAACGCTTCGCTTCCGACTCGGCGGTCAGGTCCTCCGACGCGAACGTCGCGCCGTGGATGCCGTCGCGGCCGGTGGCCGGGCCGACGTAGAAGACCGGGTTGCCGACGCCTTTGGCGACGCCGCGCTGGATTTGGTCGTGGTCGATCAGGCCGACGCACATCGCGTTGACGAGCGGGTTGCCCTCATACGACTCATCGAACATGACTTCGCCGGCGACCGTCGGGATGCCGATACAGTTGCCGTAGCCGGCGATTCCGCTGACGACATGCTCGAACAGGTAGCGAACGCGGTCGTTCTCCAACCGGCCGAACCGCAAGGAATTGAGCAAGGCGATCGGGCGCGAGCCCATCGAGAAAATGTCGCGGATAATGCCGCCGACACCGGTCGCCGCGCCTTGGTACGGCTCGACGGCGGACGGGTGGTTGTGCGACTCGATCTTGAACACGACGGCCTGGTTGTCGCCAATGTCGACGATGCCGGCGCCTTCGCCGGGGCCCATCAGGACGCGCGGGCCGGTCGTCGGGAAGCGGCGGAGCAGCGGCTTGGAGTTCTTGTAGGCGCAATGCTCGGACCACATGACGCTAAAAACGCCGATCTCCGTATAGTTAGGCTGCCGGCCGAGGAATTCGCAGATGAGCGCGTATTCCGAGTCGGACACGCCGAATTGCTTGTAAATTTTCTGCTCGGCGATCTGCTCGATCGTCGGCTCTTTCGCGGCGGTTTGCTGCGCCATTGGTCGATGTCCCTCCTTAGCGGGCCGATGCGGCCTGAGATACGAATGCTTGAAGCGCGGACTTGAACATCCGGGCGCCGTCCGCCGAGCCGAGCAGGTCGCTGACCGCGCGCTCCGGATGCGGCATCATGCCGACGACGTTGCCCGCTTCGTTGCAGATGCCGGCGATGTTGTCGACGGAGCCGTTGGGATTTTCCCCTGCATAGCGGAAAACGATCTGGTTGTTCGCTTTGAGGCGAGCCAGCGTCTCGTCGTCGCAATAGAAGTTGCCTTCGCCGTGCGCGATCGGGATGCGGACGACTTCGCCCTTCTCGTAATCGTTCGTGAACGCCGTTCCCGCGTTCTCGACGCGGAGGTCGACGGGGTGGCAGCGGAATTTGAGGGAATTGTTGCGGATAAGCGCACCCGGCAAAAGTCCTGCTTCGGTCAGAATCTGGAAGCCGTTGCAGACGCCCAGGATAAACTTACCCTTTTCGGCGGCTTTGCGAACTTCCGCCATGACCGGAGCGAAGCGGGCGATCGCGCCGCAGCGCAGGTAGTCGCCGTAGGAGAAGCCGCCCGGCACGAGGATGGCGTCATAGTCGGACAGATCGGTGGCGGTGTGCCACACGTAGTCGACGGGCTGCCGCACGACGTCCTCGACCGCCTTCAGCATGTCGATGTCGCAGTTGGAGCCCGGAAAAACGAGTACCGCGAATTTCATCGGGGTTCAGCCCTCCAGTTCGAAGCGATAGTCTTCGATGACGGTGTTGGCCAGCAGCTTCTCGCACATCGCCTTGACCCGTTCCTCCGCCTTCGCCCGGTCGTTCGTGTCCAGTTGAAGCTCCATGTATTTTCCGATGCGGACCTTGCCGACTTCCTCGAAGCCCATCGTGTGCAGCGAGCCTTGAACGGCGTTGCCCTGCGGATCGAGCACGTTCTCTTTGATCGTGACGTATACCGTTGCTTTCATGGGTGAATGTCTCCTCCTGATTTGGGGAAAATGGCTTGCGGCTTATGGCGCGATCGGCTTCAGGATGCTGAATCCGACTTTGGATTCGGTCAAACGGCGATGGATGTCCCAGTAGCGGGCCGACGTCGCTTCGACGACTTCGTCGGGCAGGCGGGGCGGCGTGCTGTTCTTGTCCCAGTCCGAATTCGCCAGGTAAGCGCGGACCGGCTCCTTGTCCATGCTGTCGATCTCGACGTCCAGCTTGTAGTTCTCCTTGGCCCAGAAACGGGAGGAATCGGGCGTGAACAGCTCGTCGATCAGAATGATGTCGTTATCGATAAGGCCGAATTCGAATTTGCAATCGGCAAGAATGATTCCGTTGGCGTCGCAGTAGCCGCGGCCGAACGCGTACAGGTCCAGGCTGCGGTCGCGCAGCTTCTCCGCGAGGTCTTGGCCGACGCGGCGGGCCATCTCCTCGAACGGGATGTCCTCGTCGTGGCCGACGTCGTTTTTGCCGGCGGGGGTGAAGATCGGCTGCTCCAGCTGGGAGTTCTTGCGGAGCCCTTCCGGCAGCTTGATGCCGTTCACTTCGCCGGTCGCCTGGTACTGCCGCCAGCCGCCGCCGGTAATGTAGCCGCGCACGACGCACTCGATGTCGATCCGCTTCGCCTTGCGGGCGACCATGATGCGGCCTCCGAGCTTGGCGCGATCGGCGGGATCGACGACGTCTTCGCCAAGCCGGTTCACGTCGGTATGGACGACGTGGTTCGGCAGCAGGTCGCCGGTCAACCCGAACCAGAACGAGCTGAGGCCGTTCAACACTTGGCCTTTGCCGGGAACCGGCGGATCGAGCACGTAGTCGAACGCGGAAATGCGGTCGGTAACGACGATCAGGAGATGCTCTCCGAGATCGTACAGCTCCCGCACCTTCCCTTTGTGGATGAGCGGGGCGCGGACGAGCCCTTCGGCGGTGGACAACGCTTCTGTCGACATGACAGCCTCCTTGTGGAGCGTAATGGATGTCAATCAGGACTCCGGGGAGCCCGGTTGATTTTTGTTTCGATGCCCGGATGCGGCGGAGTTGGTTTGATATCAGACCAACTCCGCGTTATATCCGCTTCTTCTATGCCTCGTGCGATCGATTTCGTCTGATTTCAGACTAAATCTGCATCCTCTGTGCCTCGTGCGGCCGAGTTCGTCTGATTTCAGACTAATTTCGCCTCTTCTTATGCCTCGTGCGACCGGTTTAGTCTGATTTCAGACTAATTTCGCCTCTTCTGTGCCTCGTGCGACCGGTTTAGTCTGATTTCAGACTAATTCTGCCTCTTCTGTGCCTCGTGCGATCTAGATAGTCTGATTTCAGACTAATTTCGCCTCTTCTGTGCCTCGCGCGGCCTTATTGGTATTGGTCGCAATAACTCCTACGCTGCATCCGGCGAATGAAGTGTCCAAAAGCAATAACTTCGTCGGTTCCGAGCTAGGAAGCCCGCGCTTACTCCAGGCCCAGCCGCTTGAAAATGGTGTCGACGTGCTTCAGGTGCCAGCTTGGGTCGAAGCAGTCGGCGATTTCCTCGGCGCTGAGGACGTTCGTGATTTCCGGCGTCGACGAGACGATGTCGCGGAAGTCGCGCTGCTCTTCCCATGCCTGCATCGCGCGGGGCTGCACGGTGTCGTACGCCTGCTCGCGGCTGAAGCCCTTGTCGATCAGCTTCGTCAGCACGCGGCCGGAGAACGGAACGTTATACGTGCTGCGCATGTTGCGTTTCATGTTCTCCGGAAACACCGTCAAGTTTTTGACTATGTTGCCGAAGCGGTTGAGCATGTAGTTCAGCAGCATGGTGGCGTCCGGCAAAATGATCCGCTCGACCGAAGAGTGCGAGATATCGCGCTCGTGCCACAGCGGCACGTCCTCGTACGCGGTCACCATGTGGCCGCGGATGACGCGCGCGAGGCCGCTAATGTTCTCGCAGCCGATAGGGTTGCGCTTGTGCGGCATCGCGGACGAGCCCTTCTGCCCTTTCGCGAACGGCTCCTCGACCTCGCGGAATTCGCTTTTTTGCAGCGCGCGGATCTCGGTCGCGAACTTGTCCAGCGACGTGGCGATCAAGGCCAGCGTCGCCATGTATTCCGCATGGCGGTCGCGCTGCAGCGTCTGCGTCGAGATCGGCGCGGCCTTGATGCCCAGCTTGTCGCAGACGAACTGCTCGACGAACGGGTCGAGGTTGGCGTACGTGCCGACGGCTCCGGACATTTTGCCGAATTGGACGTTGTCCGCCGCATGACGGAACCGCTCCAGGTTCCGCTTCATCTCTTCGTGCCACAGCGCCAGCTTCAAGCCGAACGTCGTCGGTTCCGCGTGAACGCCATGGGTGCGGCCCATCATCGGGGTCGACTTGTATTGAATCGCTTGTCCGCGAAGGATATCGACGAAGGCAACCAGGTCGCGCTCCAGAATTTCGTTCGCCTGCTTCAGCAGATAGCCGAGCGCCGTGTCGACGACGTCGGTGGACGTCATGCCGTAGTGAACCCACTTGCGCTCCGCCCCGAGGCTCTCGGAGACGGCGCGGGTGAAAGCGATGACGTCGTGGCGGGTCTCCTCTTCGATCTCGTAAATGCGGTTGATGTCGAACTTCGCGTTTTTGCGAAGCTCCACGGTATCTTCCTTCGGAATATGGCCCAGTTCGGCCCATGCCTCGCAAGCGCAAAGCTCGACTTCAAGCCAAGCTTTGAACTTGTTCTCCTCCGTCCAGATGGCCCGCATCTCCGGGCGGCTGTAGCGTTCAATCATAGTAGGTCAGACCCTCCATATATTCGATTGGGCGATCCACGCCAACGCGGCGTCGACGTTCGGCGCGAGCACGTTGACGTGGCCCATTTTTCGCTTGCGTTTGGCTTCCGTCTTGCCGTACAGATGCACCTTCGGCTCCACTCCAAGCCGTTCGGCTTCGGAATCGCGCGTCCCCATCCATTCCAGCAGCGGCGGAACATGCTCGCCAAGAATGTTCGCCATGACGACCGGCGTCAGAAGCGACGGGTCGCCGAGCGGCAAATCGCAGATCGCGCGAATGTGCTGCTCGAACTGCGACGTGCGGCTTGCTTCTATTGTATAGTGCCCGGAGTTGTGCGGGCGCGGCGCAAGCTCGTTCACATAAAGCTCGCCGTCCGCGCCGACGAACATCTCGACGGCGATCAGCCCGACGACGCCGAGCGTCCGGGCGATCGACACCGCGAGCTTCTCCGCTTCCTCGCGAACGCGCTCGCCGATGCGGGCGGGGACGATGGATAAGTGCAAAATATTGTCCACGTGGACGTTCTCGGCGGGCGGGAACGTGCGGATCTCGCCCGACGGGCGCCGCGCCGCGATGACGGATATTTCCTTGGCGAAGGAGATAAACTTCTCCAGGACGAGCTCCGTGCCGGCCGCTTCGGCTTCCGCCCAGGCGGGCTCCAGCTCGGCCTCCGAGCGCAGCACCCACTGGCCTTTGCCGTCGTAGCCGCCGGTGGCCGTCTTCAGCACGGCCGGCAGGCCGAGCCGCGCGGCCGCTTCCTTCAGCTCGCCCAGGCCGGCGACCTGGGCGTACGGGGCGACCCGCGCGCCCGCCGCTTCGATGGCGCGCTTCTCCCGCAGCCGATGCTGCGTCGTATGCAGCAGCGCGCTGCCTTGCGGCACGTACGATTCCGCTTCAAGCATCGCCGCCACGCCGGCGTCGACGTTCTCGAACTCGTACGTGATGACGTCCGAGCGGCGCGCCAGCTCGCGCGCCGCTTCGCGGTCCCCGTAGCCGGCGACGATCTGCGCCGCCGTCTGGCCGCACGGCGAGTCCGGCGTCGGGTCGAGCGTCACGAACTTGTAGCCGAGCCGGCTCCCGGCGTGAGCGAGCATCCGGCCAAGCTGGCCGCCGCCGAGAATGCCGACTGTCGCGCCCGGCAGAATCGTTCGCCTTTGCGGCTCGAGCCCGCCATCCTTGCCGTCAGCCGCACCCGGAACCGCGCAGTTGTCGCCTTCGCATACCGCTCCTTGCGAATCGCCGAGGTCCAGGCTCGTCAGCTTGATCTCGTCGCTCATGCCAGATCACCTTGCGCCAGCACGTCCGCCGTGATCCGCTCGCGACGAGCCGTCAGCCGAGCCTGAACGTCCGGCTCGAACGCGCCGATGATCTGGGCCGCGAGCAGCCCCGCGTTCGTCGCGCCCGCCGTTCCGATCGCCACCGTGGCGACCGGAATGCCGCCCGGCATCTGGACGATCGACAATAACGAATCGAGCCCGTTCAAGGCTTGAGACTTGACGGGCACGCCGATGACGGGAAGCACGGTTTTGGCCGCGACCATACCCGGCAGATGAGCGGCTCCGCCCGCTCCCGCGATAATGACCTTGAGCCCGCGAGACGCCGCGTTCTCCGCATATTCGAACATCAAATCCGGCGTCCGATGCGCCGAGACGACCTTCCATTCATATGGAATCTGCAGCTCGTCCAGGATCTCGCACGCTTTCTTCATCGTTTCCGCATCCGACGTGCTCCCCATAATGACGCCAACCAATGCCGACATGCTTCCACCCTTCCCATTTTCCGCGATTGGTCCCGAAGAACAAATCCCCGGGAGCCCCCGGTATGAATCCCCCAAAAGTGACGCGATGCTCTGAAGTTAATTCCGATTACTTTTGGGGGAGCCCCCGGTATGAATCCCCCAAAAGTGACGTGATGCTTTGAAGTTAATTCCGATTACTTTTGGGGGAGCCCCCCGGTTATCGCATTATTTGCTGGACAACGCAAAAAGGCCGCTGGGGATACTGTCAGCATTCCCCAAGGGCCCCGTCTTCTCTCTCCCCGCGCCAAGCCGGCGCCGTTCCTTAACCCTTAATGCGGGTCCGGCGTATGCGATCTTCGGCCGACGCCCGCCTTAGCGGCATCTTCCGACAAACGCCAACGAAACCGCGAGTTTCCGGACGCCGCAAAGGCGAAACGCCGAAAGCTCGAACTTTGTCGAGTCCGGACGGCGTTCACCTGCGAAATCCGAAAACTCGTAGTCCGAAAATTTAAGGTTCTCGGGTAGAGACGACCGGGCCATATCCCCGATGATATACGAGCGATTTCGTTTTTTTCGGTTCTAAGTTTACTCCAACCTGACATGATTGTCAATCCAAAGGCGAACGCTTTTTTGTTTTGAAAAAGTGAACGTTCGGATTTAGGCCACATTTCCATTCCTCTTCGCGAAGGCTGAGGCGACTCTTCGCTCCGCCGTCCTTCACGGCGCGAATCGACAAAAAGAGAGCGGCTTCGATCCTTCTCTTCCTATTATACTTCCCTCCCTCCCCACTCCGCAAAAACGCGATTGACATTAATACGATATATCGCTTATTTTCTAAATACGATATATCGTATTGGGGTGATCCAAGATGAAGCAGGACCGCGACGAAAGGCGGAACGGGGCCGGGAGAGACGAACCGCCGTTCTGCGGGAACCGGCGATACTTCGGCCGGGGCGGCGTTAAGTACGCCCTGCTGGAGCTGCTGGCCAAGGAGCCGATGCACGGCTATCAGATGATGAAGGCGCTGGAGGAGCAATCGGGCGGCATGTATATGCCGAGCGCCGGCTCGATTTATCCGACGCTGCAAATGCTGGAGGACCGCTCGCTGATCGAGCCGGCGGAGAGCGAGGGCAAGAAGGCGTACCGGATTACCGAGGAAGGCCTTCGGTTCCTGCGGGAACGTTCGGAAGACGAGCGCCGCGGACCGTTCGGAGAAGCTGCCGGAACCGACGAAGAGGAAGAACGGATCGCCAGATGGCGCCGGGAAAAGTACAAAAGAAAGCTGGGAATCGGCGATGGAAGCTACGAGATCGTGCGGAAGCTGAGCGCTGCGGAGAGAGCAGCAGAAGGGGACGGCGTCAGGCGCGAGGAGCTGGATCGGCTGATCGCGAAGGTGGACGCGGAGCTTGAGGCCTTCCTGGCGGGCGTACCCGAGGAAGGAGGCGCCTGAGCCGATGGACGAACGCATGGTGCGCCGGTTCGGCCGGGGAGGAGCGAAGCCGAAGCCGGGATCCGTCTGGGGCATGTATCGGATGATTTTTTTCCAGGTGCGCTCCCAATGGAAAGGAATGATCGTGGCGATGATCTCGATCGTCGCCGTGTCGCTGCTGCAATTCGTCGTCCCGCAATTTTCCCAATATACGATCGACAAGCTGATTCCGGCCAAACAATACGGCGACCTGGCATGGATTGCCGTCTGCTTCGCGCTGACCGCCGTCCTGCTCGGCATCTTCAATTACGCCAGCAGCATGGCGCTGGCTACCGTCGGCCAGCAGGCCGTGCACGAGCTGCGGACCCGGCTTTACCGGCATTTGCAATCGCTCGATCTCGGCTTCTACGACCGCAGCCGCACGGGCGACCTGATGTCGCGGGTAACGAACGACGTCGGGATGCTGCAGCAGCTCGTCTCCTCTGGCATGATGACGGTGGTGACCGACCTGTTCACGTTCGTCGCCGTCGTCGCCTATATGATGTGGGAGGACTGGGAGCTGACGCTGATCGTTCTGGCTACGTTTCCGCTGATGGTAACCGCCACCCGTTTTTTCAGTAAGCGCATTCGCGCCGCCTTCCGCCGAACCCAGGAATCGGTCGCGGAAGTATCGAACCATCTGCAGGATACGCTGTCGTCGATTCGGCTGATGAAAATCTCGGCCACCGAGGAGTACGAGTCGGAACGCTTCGAGCAACGCAGCGCCGTCAATCGGGATGCGAACCTGGCCGCCGTGAAGCTGCGGGCCGTCTATGAACCGACGATCGACATGCTGACGTACGCCGGAACGGCCGCCGTGCTGATCGTCGGCGCGCTGCACACGATGGACGGGGCGCTGACGATAGGCAAGATCGTCGCCTTTCTCGCGTACCTGCGGCTGCTTCAGAACCCGATCCGCCGCATCAGCCGCACGCTGAACACCGTTCAGCAGTCCGCCGCCGCTTACGACCGGATCGTGGAGGTGCTGGACACCCGACCGCAAATCGTCGAAAAGGAGGACGCCGTCGTTCTTCCGGAGCTTCGCGGCCATGTCGAGTTCCGCGACGTCGGCTTCGCTTATCAGCCGAATTCGCCCGTGCTTCGGAATTTCAACCTGGAGCTTCGCCCCGGAACCGTCACCGCGATCGTCGGCTCTTCGGGCGCGGGCAAGTCGACGATCGCCCACCTGATCTCCCGCTTCTACGACCCGCAGTCGGGGACGATCGAGATCGACGGCGTACCGCTGCCGGACCTTAACTTGAAGTCGCTGCGCAGCCGGATGGGGCTCGTCTCCCAGGACGTCGTGCTGCTCAACGGCACCGTCCGCGAAAATATCGTCTACGGCGCGCCGGAAGCTACGGAGGAGATGATGATCGAAGCCGCCCGGGCGGCCCATGCGCACGAGTTCATCGTGTCGCTTCCGCAAGGCTACGACTCGCAGATCGGGGAACGCGGCGTCAAGCTGTCGGGCGGACAGAAGCAGCGGCTGTCGATCGCGCGGGCTCTCCTGCGGGATCCGGGGCTGCTCATTCTGGACGAGGCAACGTCCGCGCTCGATACCGAGTCGGAGCGGGCGATCCAGGCGGCGCTCGAAGACTTGCTGACCGGCCGGACCTCGCTCGTCATCGCGCATCGTCTGTCCACCATCCGCAGAGCGGACGTCATCCATGTGCTCGAACGGGGCGTTATCGTCGAATCCGGCACGCATGAGGAGCTGCTGGAGCGGCAAGGCAAATACAAGCATCTGTACGACTTGCAGTTCCCGCAGTCGAGCAAGTCCGAACCGCGAAGTCCGCGCCAGGACAGAGCGATTCCGGTGCAGGCCCGTTGACAAGCGGGTTACGAAACCGCTGCTGACGTCCCCCGCGTATGTCCTGTCGCAATTTCGTCAGGCAGAGTAACAGGTCAAAAGCAAACGAAAACGGCCATTTGACTGCCTGCATCGGCGAGAACGCGTCACCCGACGCAAATGTAGGCAGTCTGATTACCTTCTTTGGCGATATTTCGTCACTCGACGTAAAAGTAGGCAGTCTGATTACCCTCATTGGCGAAAATGCGGCCGAAGCTGAGTCCGTAGGCATCGTAACAGCAAAAGCAAAAACGGCCCCGCCGTCCGAAAGGACGGCGGGGCCGTATGGGTCGCTGGCGGCAGCGGCCGTTTCTTCACGCTCCGTTTGCGCTTCCGCCGAGGCTGCCCTCTTCACGCTCCGCTTGCGCTTCAGCAGAGGCTGCCCTCGACGCTTCGCTCAAGCTTCCGCCGCGTGGCTGCCTTTCTTGAACCGGCCCTGCAGCCACCCGAGAATCGCGTCGGCCAGGATGGCCAGAACCGCCGCGGGAATGGCGCCCGCGTAAATTTTGACGTCGTTGCGCATGTTCAGACCGGAATAGATCACCCGGCCGAGCCCCTCTCCGCCGATCAGCGGAGCGAGCGTCGCCACGCCGATGGCGATGACCGCGGCCACCCGAAGGCCGGCCATGATGAACGGCAGCGCCAGCGGGAGCTGCACCTTCACCAGCAGTTGGATCGGGCTCATGCCGACGCCCCGCCCGGCCTCGACCAGGTTGCGGTCGAGCTGCTTCAGGCCGACGTACGTGTTGCGGATAATCGGCAGAAGCGAGTACAGGAACAGTCCGACGACCATCGTGTTGAAGCCGAGTCCGAGCGCGAGCATGAGCAAGGCCAGCAGGGCGAGGCTCGGGAGCACTTGAATAACGTTGGCAGCCCCAAGAATGACCGCGGCCAGCTTCTCGCTGCGAAGGCAGAGGATGCCAAGCGGAATGCCGACGACAAGCGCCAGGGCGAGGCCGCAGAATACCATTGCCAGGTGGTCTCCGATCAGACCGATCAACTCGTCGGAATGATCGGCCATATATTCATACACGCGAACGAACAACGGTTGATCCGCATTCATCGCTATCACTTCCCCTGTTTAGTCGAGCAGGCCGTTCTGCTTCAAATATTCGACGGCCACCTCATCCGGACTGCGCTGCTCCACGTCGACCTGGTAGTTCAGTTCGCCCATCGTCTTGGCGTCGATCTTGCCGATCAATTCGGAGATGATATCGTTCAGCTCGGGATGCTTCTCCAGCATATCCTTGCGGATGACCGGCGATGCGTCGTAAGGCGGGAAGAAGTGCTTGTCGTCTTCCAGCGTAACGAGATTGTACTGCTTGATGCCCGGGTCGGTCGTATAAGCCAGCACGGCATCGACCTTCTTATCTCCGGCGGCTTTGTAGACGAGCGAGATCTCCATCGGGAACGTCTCGCCGAACGAGATCCCGTACGCTTGCTGGAACGCCTTATATCCGTCGTTATCGCGCTCGAGCCACGTCGTGTCCACGCCCAGCTTCAAGTCTTTGGCGTGATCCTTCAGATCGGATACGGTCTTGAGCTGGTACTGGTCGGCCACGTCCTTGCGGACGGCAAAAGCGTACGTATTCTCGAAGCCGTAAGAGTCGTACCATTTGAAGCCGTAGTTCTTATCGAAGCCCTCCTGCGCGACCTTCAGCACTTCCGCGCGGTCCTTCGTATCGGGAATATCGAAGTATCCGTTGTAGATTTCGCCCGAATACAGCGTCGCCATCTGAATGTCGCCCTTCTTCATGGCGTCGATGACGACCTTGCTCGCCGCCAGATCGGGTTTGATCTTCACTTTCATGTCGGTTTTGTCCTCGATGAGCGCCTTGTACATCTCCGCCAGAATCTTCGGCTCGGAGTAGGTCTGCGCCCCGATCGTGAGCGTATCTCCCTTGCTTCCTCCGCAAGCGGTAAGCGCAAGCGGCAATAGAGCGACAAGTCCAACCAATCCGACCCCGAATTTCAGTTTCTTTTTTTGCATAGCTCCTCCTCTGTGAATCTGTTTGTTTATTTGGATGCGGCCTTCGGATGCGCTCTGCGGGCGACCCGCCTTTCGATGCCGCCCAGCACTCCGTCGGCCAGCAATGCCAGTACGATGGCTGCGGCCGCGCCGGCAACGACCAACTCTTCCTTATTGACCCCGATTCCCGACACGATCAGTTGTCCCAGTCCGCCTGCGCCGATCAGCGTAGCGAGCGTCGCCCAGCTGATGATATAGACAGTCGTCACCCGAATGCCGGACATGATATACGGAAAAGCGAGCGGGAACTGAATCCGCATCAGCCTTTGCGCCGCACCGTATCCCATCCCCCTTGCGGATTCCAGAATGGCTGGATCGACGGACCGAAAGCCGGTGTACGTGTTCCGCAGGATCGGCATCAGCGAATACAGGAACAGCGCGAGAATGGCCGGCTTCGTGCCGATCCCGAACAGCGGAATGAGCAGCGCGAGCAGCGCCAGGCTGGGAATCGTCTGAAAAATGTTGGCGACGCCGAACGCGCCCGTCCGGGCCCACTTGGCCGGATAGTGCGCCAGCAGCATGCCGGCCGGCACGGCCACCAGCACCCCCAGCGCGAGGGCTACCCCCGACAGGATCAGATGCTGGCCGGTCGCTTGCAGCAGGTCGGGGTAGCGCTCTCGGATAAAGACGTCGAAATCTTTCAAAAATTCAGACGATAACAGAAGCATATGCATCGCCTCCGTTGCTTCCGGAAGCATACAGATCAGCCATATGTCTGACCACGCTGCCCCGGGTAATCAGGCCGACGAAACGGTTGTCTTCCCCGACGACCGCCAGATTGGACAGCTGCTTGGCGCTCATGAGCTGAAGCGCGATGGCGAGCGACGTCCCGGAAGGAACCGTATGCTCGACCGGCCTCATCACGTCGGCGACCGTCTTGTTCTCTTCGGCGTACTGGTCCAGCACGTTGTAGATCGAGACGGTCCCCTGCAGCTTGCGGTTCTTGTCGACGATCAGCAAGGTGTCGACGCGCCGTCTCTCCATCAGCTTGACCGCCTCGGCCAAGCCGCGGCTCGGGAACGCCGTCGCCGGCTGCTCCACCATCACGTCGTCCACGCTCGGAGCAAGTTCGGGAGCGACGAGCTCGGTTCCGGCGGACTGCAGCCGTTTCTTGCCGATGAAGCTCTTGACGAAGTCGTTCGCCGGATAACGCAGAATTCGTTCCGGCCGGTCCGCCTGCACGATTTCCCCATCCTTCATCAGCACGATCGTATCGGCGATCTTCAGCGCCTCGTCCATGTCGTGGGTGACGAACACGATCGTTTTGCGCAGCTCCTGCTGCAGACGAACCAGCTCATCCTGGAGCTGCTCGCGGCTGATCGGGTCCAGCGCGCTGAACGGCTCATCCATCAAGATGACGTCCGGGTCGGCGGCCAAGGCGCGAATGACGCCGATGCGCTGCTGCTGGCCGCCGCTCAGCTCCGATGGATACCGGTTGCGATAGGTGTCCGGGTCCAGCCCGACCAAGCCCAGCAGTTCGTCGACCCTTCGCTCCACCTTGTCCTTATCCCACTTGAGCAGTCTGGGAACGACGCCGACGTTCTTCGCGATCGTCATGTGCGGGAACAGTCCGATGTTCTGGATAACGTAACCGATCTGCCGCCTCAGCTCCACCGGATTGAGCGACGCGATGTCGCGGCCCTGAATGCGGATCGAGCCCCCGGTCGGCTGGATCAGACGGTTGATGAGCTTCATCGTCGTCGTTTTCCCGCAGCCGCTCGGACCGATCAGCACCGTGATCTCGCCTTCCTTGATTTCGAGATCGATGTTCTTGATTGCCTGAAAGCCATCGTCGTACTGCTTTTTCACCCCGGTAAACACAATCAAGGCAAACCCTCCCCTTATGAAAAATGATCCAAACCTTGAAAATACCGCCGCGTTGTCGTCGGGGACTTCTGTCCGGCAAGCCGCTGGATTCGCTCGATCGGCATATCCTGTTCGGCAAGTCTCCGGCAATAGGTGTGCCGCAAATGCTGGCACAGCACCGGAAATCCGAGTTTCTCGCTATAGCCCTCGACGACGAACTGCACGGCCCGCGGCTGCATCGCGCCCATCCGCTCGGTGATGAACAGGTACGGGCTTCGAACGTATTCCGTCTTGCCCGCTTCGCCGCGCAGGCGCACCCATTCCCGAAGCTGCGCCGAAGACTCCGGCGACAGCGGAACGGCGCGCGCAGGCTCCTCCCCGTGGAAAACGAGCAGCTCGTTCTCCCGCAGCGACTCGAGCCGCAGGTCGGAGACCTCCTCCACCCTCAGACCCGCATAGAGCATCGTGTGAAGGAGCGCCAAATTCCTCGCCCGCTTGAACGGGTTCTGCTCCATGGCGGCGATCTTCAGCAGCTTCTCTTCTTCTTCGGCGGACAGCCAACGCGGCGGAGCGGCCTTCTGCGTATCAATGATGCGCACATGCTCCGCGGGATTTCCGGAAGCATGGCCTTGCGCGTGAGCCCATTTAAAAAACGTGCTGACCACGGACAGCGATTTGTTGATCGTCGCGCTGCGAACGCCGGCTTTTTCCAGGTCGCCCCGAAAAGATAGCAGGTCATCCATCCGGATCTCCGGCAATGTCCGTCCGCTTCTCCGGACCCAGCCGAGAAATTTGCGCACCTCCGCGATATACATCCGGATCGTGCTCTCCTCCTTGCATTGCCGGGCCAAGAAACGTTCGAACGAAATCAGTAAATCCTCCGTGCCCTCCAACGATTCCGTCACGATGCATCACCGTCTGTTTGTACAGAATGTTGAAAAATTCTATGATAAATAAAATTCTATGATGTATATCGTAACAAACGGACGATTCATGGGGCAACGGCGGTAATAGGGGAGGAGCAGGGATCTCCTTGGATATCGTTACCTCAGAAAAGCTCATCCCCGGATCCTCCCCGGATCCTGCCCGATCGTCCCGTATCCTCCCGGATCCTCCGGTTTCGCTCGGTTTTACCAAAAAAAAGAACAGCTGCCACAGGCAAGCTGCTCTCTTTATCCCCGAAGATCCGCATCACGTCGCTTGTTGCCGATAATTCAATTTCACCGTGTCGTTAACCGGCAGCCGGTCCTCGTTCGCCAAGGACCATCGCAACAGCTTTCGCTCAAGCTCGATGACGACGGACTCCCATTCCGGATTGCCGTACTCGTTCGTTAATTCGTGCGGATCCTCGGTAAGGCGATACAGTTCTCCATCGCCGTTCGTGTACAGATTCAGCTTCCATTCCGCGGTGCGGATGCTTTTTCCTTTGCCGTACCAGGCATCGCGGTAGGCGCACCATACGAAGCAGCTTTCGTCGAACGGATCGCTTGGCCGCTTCCCGATCTCCTCCATGCGGATCGGTTCTCCTTCTTCTCCGCTCTCGATGACGACAAACTCGCGCGGCTCGTAAGATTGCCCCAGCAAATAAGAAGCGCAGCTTCTGCCCTGCACGCCGTACGGAATGGGGCATTCGGCCAAGTCCAGTATCGTCGGCATGATGTCGACGAGCTCGATCGGATGGGGGCTGCGAATCCCCGCCAAGGATTTGCCAGGCCAAGCCATGATCAGCGGCACGTGAGTGAACGTGTCGTAAAAGGCATTATGCTTCTGGATCAAGCCGTGCGCCCCCATCGAATCGCCATGGTCGGACGTGAAGAGAATGACGGTATTGTCGGAAAGTCCGAGTTCCTCCAGCTTGGCCATCACGCGCCCGATGGCGTCGTCGATAAAGGAGATCATGCCGTAGTGGATCGCCCGGACGCTGCGAATCGTCTGCTCGTCGGCCCGATCCATGGCATCCATCGCGTGCATGACCCGCTGCCGTTCCGGCTTCGTCTTCAAGTCGTCGTACGGCGGCATCGGAACGTCTTCGGGGCTGTACATGCTCGCGTAAGGCTCCGGCGTCTGATAGGGCGTATGGGGGTCCGGAAAGGAAAGCCACATGAAAAACGGTTTCTCGGGCTGCCTTGCCTGTTCCATGTAATCCGCCGCCGATTGTCCGAGCAAGTACGTGCCGCATTTCTCATAAGGAGCCGGATTCGTCCCATGGCCGAGCGGGCTGCGCCAGCAATGGTCCACCGCCCATTGGTGGGCGGCCTTCGCCTCCGGATCGTCCCGATGCCCGTCCACGAGGTGACCGTGCTCGCCTTGAACGGCGTGATCGAACACTTGATGGAGCGTCTCTTTCGGAAAAGCGTGATTTTTGCCGATTAACGCCGTTTGGTACCCGCCTTCCCGCAGCACCTGCGGCAAAGAGATCTCGCGCGGATCGATCAGCATATGATTCGCGTGGACGCGGATCGTCGAGGCGTACCTTCCGGTCATCATCGACGATCGCGACGGAGAACAGGCCGGATAATTGCAGAACGCTTTCTCGAACAACACGCCTTGCTTCGCCAGCTGATCCAAATGAGGGGTACGCACGAGCGGGTTGCCGTACAAAGCGAGCGTCTCGGCGGATTGCTGGTCGGTTTGAATGAGGACAATATTCGGCTGCACGCCGTATCACACCCCTTTATCCTTTGATGGAACCGATCATGACGCCTTGAACGAAGTACTTTTGAATGAACGGATAAATCAGCAGCACCGGAACGGACGAGACTATTATAACGGAATATTTGATGCTTTCCGACATCAACACCCGTTCGCTCATCCCGGCACCGATATCGTCCGACTGATTCAGGATGAGAATTTCCCGCAGGACCAACTGGAGCGGATACAGATGCTCATCCTTCAAATAAATCAGCGCGTTAAACCAAGCGTTCCAATGGCCGACCCCGTAGAACAAAACCATGACCGCAAGGATCGGCTTGGACAGCGGCAGCACGATACGGATCAAAAGGCGGATATTCGAACAGCCGTCCAGCCACGCCGATTCTTGCAATTCGACCGGAATGCTGGTTTGAAAAAAAGTCCGCATGACGATCAGATTGTAAGTCGCGATCGCTCCGGGAACGATCATCGCCCATGCCGTGTTGATCATTCCGAGACTTTTCACAAGCAGAAAAGTCGGAATCAGCCCTCCGCTGAAAAACATCGTGAACGTGATAAGGAACATAAAGATCTGCCTGCCCGGCAAATCTTTGCGGGACAACGGATACGCCGCCATGACGGTCAGCGCGATATTTACCAGAGTTCCCGCCCCTGCATAAAACAAGGTATTGGCATATCCGGTCCAGATCGACTCGTTCTCGAACACCTTGCGATACGGCTCAAGCGTCAGTCCCTGCGGCAGCAGCCAGATGCTTCCGTCGGCGACTTTCTCGGGATTGCTGAAGGAGGCGCTCAAGACAAAAACAAGAGGATACAGGACGATGACAAGGGTAATCGTCGCGATACCGTATATGAGAAAATTGAACCACTTTTCATCCGCCGCTCTCGATGGCATAAGCCGCCTCCTACCACAAGCTGGATTCCGTCTTCCTTCTCGCGTAACCGTTCACGAGCAGAAGCAAAATGAAGTCGACGACCGAGTTGAACAAGCCGGCCGCGGCCGTATAGCTGTACTGTCCTTCCTGGATACCGGTCTTGTAGACGAACGTGGCGATGATGTCGCTTCTCTCCGCGTTGATCGGGTTTTGCATGAGCAGCGCCTTCTCGAAGCCGACATCCATCCAACTGCCGATCTGCAGGATGAACAGAATGATGATGGTCGGCAGGATGCCCGGAAGGGAGACGTGCCAAATTCTCCGCATCCGCGAGGCGCCGTCCATCTTGGCGGCTTCGTATAAGGTCGGATCGATGGACGACAAGGCGGCCAAATAAATAATCGAGCCCCAGCCCATGTTCTGCCATACCCCCGACCCGACGAAGATCGTCTGGAACCATTCCGCCTTGCGCATAAAATCGACGGGATCCATTCCGAAAACCGCAAGGACCCGGTTGACCATCCCCGTAATCGGGTCCAGAAAAATGTTCAGCATGCCGATGATGACGATCAGGGACAGGAAATGCGGCATATACGTGGCATTTTGCAGCCATTTCTTAAACTTGCGGCTCGGCGTTTCGTGGATGAGCAGCGCCAGCAGGATCGGAATCGGAAATCCGACAATCAAAGAGTAGAGGCTGAGCGAAACCGTATTCCACAGCAGCTGCCAGAAATAATAGGAGGAGAAGAAGCGGTCGAAATGCTTAAGCCCCACCCAGCTGCTGTCCCATATCCCTTGGGAAGGGGAAAAATCCTTGAAGGCGATCTGCAGCCCGTACATCGGATAATATTTGAACACGATATACCAAACCATAGGGACGAGCAGCAGCAAATATAAATCATACCTGGTCAACATGCGCCTCAGAAGCTTGCCCTGCATCCGGATCCCTCCGATCCCCGTCTATTGTTTCATCGTATCGTAGGCTTGCTGGTACGCTTTCTCCAGTTCGTCGAGCTGCATCTTCTTCAGCGTATTGACGTAAGCGTCCCAGCGGTCGAAGCTCAATTCGCCGAGAATAAACTTGGCGACGGACTCGTTCACGTACTTGTCGATGTCCGCCCGGAGAGAGAGGATCTTCTCCGAAGCGGCTTTGTCAAAGATCGGCGCGCCGTAAATCGTCTGAGGAATGTATTTCTCGACATAGCCGTAAACTTCCATGACCTTCTCGTTATTCGTCAAGCCTCCGGTCTTCTCGGTGACGAGATGAGGGAACCCGCCGCCCGGCACCAGGTTGATGTCCCCCATGGCCGCCATCACGCCGCGCGAATCGTTCAGGACGGAATCCTTCATGACCGGCTTGCCGTCCTTCATCTCATACGTTTGACCTTCTACGCCGAACCGGAAGAACAAGGAGCCTTCATCGCCATAGAAATAATCGACCCAGCGCATGGCCGCTTCCGGATTCTTGTTCACCTTCGTAATGGCGAACGTGCCGGTCGGGGAAGCGATCGGCTGGGCGGACACGAATTTCTGGTCGCCAAAAGGACCTTTAATCGGCGCCATGCCGGTAAATTGGTTTTCCACATTGATAAACGGATCGGACGCTTGAATGAAGAACATGCCGAAGTTCGCCTGGGACAAATTGCTGCGCCACTTCGGAATGTCTCCCTTGTAGAAATCGGCCCACAGAAGGTTCTCTTTGTACATCTCGTTCAGAAACATCAGCATGTCCTTGAAGCGATCGTCCGCCACCCAGATATGGACCTTATCGTTGTCGATATTGATGTTGTAGCCGAGCTGCCGATCCAGTCCCCAGGAGCCCGTCAACTCCGAGAATACCATGCCCATATCCCGGAGACCGAGCGGAATCTCGTCCTTTTTCCCGTTGCCGTTCGGATCTTGATCCCGGAATGCGACAAGAACCTTCTTCAGCTCTTCCACATTGGTCGGGGCCTGCAGATTCAGCTTTTGCAGCCAATCCTTGTTGATCCAAATTTTCTCCGAGCGCTCGGAGCCGAGCACCCGCATCTGCGGGAGCGCATAGATGTGCCCGTCCGGCGCGGTAATCGCTTTCTTCTCGTCCGGATACTGCTCGAACAGACTCTTGAGATTCGGCGCGTACTGGTCGATCAGCCCTTCGAGCGGAATCAGCTGCTTCTCCTGCATGCCGTATTTGGCGAGGTCATCGTTGGTAAGCTGGGCCCGCAAGAAGAGGTCGGGCAGCTCGTTGGAGGCGAACAGCAAGTTTTTCTTTTCTGCGCAGCCTTGCGACGGCGTTTCCTGGAAATCCATATGGACGTTCGATTTTTTCTCGTACTCTTTAAACACCAGAACGTCCTTCCATGCGGCTTGGTTCGGGTCCTTACAACCGAACACCGTGAACGACGCCTGGTCTTTCACGATGGGAAACCCCGCCGTATTGACCCCGCCGTTCTGCCCTTCCGCCGAGGCTCCTCCATTCGTGTCAGCGCTTTCTTTTGCGCACGCCGACAACGTCAGCACTCCGGCCATAGCCCCTGCGAGCAGCAGGACCGTTCCCTTGCGCTTTCTTTTCATCTTTCGACCTCCTCGTGTTTGTGGGCTGCCTGCCGATGACCATCGCTTTCATCCGTCCTTAGCCAAGTATACCGATCCCGAGGAGGCAGCCGATTTCGAATTTTTGCACGAAAACATCACTTTTTTGCAGTCGGATCTTTCGGATTGCGAGTCGTTTGGGCATATTTCTGCGGAGGCATGCCGACGATATCTTTAAACACCTTGATAAAATAGCTGTAATTGTTGAAGCCGATTTTCCCGTAGATGGTTTTCGCTTTGGTCTGCCCTTCCGCCAGCAGCTGCTTGCCGATCTCGATCCGATGACGGTTCAAATATTCCGTAAAAGCGATGCCGGTCTCCTCTTTAAACAAGCGGCTTAAATAAGAAGCCGTTATACCGGCGCGGCTTGCCGCTTCTTCCAAGGAAATCGCTTGACGGTAATGCTTATGAATATATCCGATCGCTTCCCGAACATGCGGCGAATAGGAATTGGCGGTACCGTCCGAGTGGATTTGACGGGCGATTCTTTGAAATAACGATTGGAACCATTCGCAGAAGTCGCGAGGCTCCAAGCGGGAATTGCTCAGCATCTCTTTCATTTCCGCCGTCACCCACTGCGTATCCCGTCCGGATTTACCGCTTAATTTCTCGGCCACATGGAGCAATTCGCTCATGACGAACTGAACGGTGCCGCTGTCCGCCGCGTTCAACCCTTCAAAGATGCGCTCGATTTGTCCGTCTATTTGATCGCCGTCGCCAAGCTCGATGGCCGACAGCAAATCTTTCTCCTGACGGATCGTCAAGGTCACGATCGGCTGATCCGCCTTCAGCCCGGACGCCGCTTCGCCGGGGCGATGCGTCCGCTCGAGTCGGCCGCAAATCGCTTGATAACAGTCAGCCAGTCGGCTCATTCCGTTAGGCAGCGAGCTGCTCGCGGATACGGCGTGAATGCCCAGATACATCCGCAACGATTGTTCGATCCGCTGCTGCATGCTCTGCAGTTCTTGGAAAATGGCGCTTTCGCTTCGGTGCTTCTCGAAAGAAACCAGCAGCACGAATCGTCCCTTCTCGATGTAAGCCGCATATCCTTTCGCATATTCCTCGATGGATTGTTGGCAGATATCGGAGATGGACGTCAGCAGCTTGTTTTTTTGAATATCGGTATAGCGGCTCGTGACAAAATCGAAATTGGGGATCTCCGCTACGACAAGCTTCAGGTTGTTCCATCTTTCCAACTCGTTTAGCGGGCTTAGCTCTTGAAGCCCCGATTGGCTGACGCCCGTAACCGTCTCGCGAATGTAGCTCTGAGCGACCAGCGGACTGACGGCGGTCCACATTCTCGTCGTCCGATCGTCGTTCTCCTTGCGTTCGAGCTGCTTCTTGGCCCGGTTCTTGATGGTGCGCAGCACGTTCAGCAATGCGGCGGCGTCCGTCCGGTGCTTCAGCAAATAATCCACGGCGCCGTTCATCAGCGTTTCGCGGACGTATTCATACGAATCGAAGCTGCTTAGCATGACGACTTGAATATCCTCGTGATGCTCGCGCGCGTACTTCGCCACCTCCACGCCGTTCCTCATCGGCATCTGAACGTCCAATAGCACGACGTCCGGGCGATGTTGGCGAATGGCCGCCTGAGCCGCCGCACCGTCCGCGGCTTCCGCGCAGATGCGGAAGCCGTGCCGTTCCCAATCGATCAAGGAGCGCAAATGATTGCGCGCGAGCAAGTCGTCATCCACGATCAAGACGCTCAATATCACGAACCGTCGCCTCCCTCAAAACCGGAATCGTAATCAGAACCTTGGTAAATTGCCCGGATCGGCTATAAATGGATAAACCGTAAGAGTCGCCGAATCTCAGCTTCAATCGTTCGTCTACGTTATGATAGCCGATCCCGGTCGACCCCTCTTTCCCTGTCGGGGCCCTTTGCCGCAGGGCTTCGACCTGCTCCGGACTCATGCCCATACCGTTGTCGGTAACTTCGAAGATCATGTGTTCTCCCATTCGATAGATGCGGACCGTGATCAGCCCGCCGCTTTTTTTGCCGGATAACCCGTGGTCCAGCGCATTTTCTACGATCGGCTGCAGAATGAGCTTGGGAGTGTAGCAATCGTAGCTCCCGTCCTCCACGTCGTAAACGACGCGCAGCTTTTCCAGGTAGCGATACTTCTGGATGTCCAAATATCGATTCGCATAATTCAGCTCTTCCCGAATCGTAATGTACTCCTCTCTCCGAATGGCAATGCGCAGAAGATCGATCAAGGAATTGGTCACTTCTTCAATGTTGGGGACATGCTGCAGCCGAGCCAAATACGAGATCGTGTTGAGGGTATTGGATAGAAAATGCGGGTTGATTTGCGACTGAAGCGCCTTGAATTCCGTTTCCCGCTTCTGCTTCTCCCTCCGCTTGATGTCGTCAAGCAAGCCTCGGACTTCGCTCATCATCGAGGTAAACACTTCGCTGAGCTGACCCACTTCATCCTTGGAATTCACTTCCGGCTTGGCGGTCAGGAGGCCGGCTCGAATGAGACGCATGGACTTATGAAGACGCTTTAAATTCTTGGTAATTTGATTCGATACGATGATGGATACGACAAGAACCGCAACCAGCACGAGGAATGCGATGCCGAAAATTTGATTGCGAATGACGTACGCTTCTCGCATGAGCACGTTCTCGGGGATCAGCCCGATGGTCGTCCAGCCTGTATAGGAAGAGGTAACGTGCATGGCGAAATACGTTCGATTCCCGACCCGGTACGTATGGTCGGACCCGGCTGCCTGCAGCTTCTTGTACACATCGGCATAAGGGGTGAAGATAATATTGGTCGCGACGACTTGTTCGGAAGAACGGTAGACAAGCTCGCCCGACGGATCGACGACGAGGATCAGCATGTCGGTGGACGGCTGAATATCGAACACCTTGTTCAGGATGGCTGAATTAAAATCGATCAGAGCGACGCCAAGAGGTTCGCCGGCCACGTAAATCGGACGCCCCACGGTAACGGTTCCCTCATCGGTGGCGTTGTACAGGATCTGTTTGCGGGGAGAAGCGAGAAGCTCTTGCGCCCAGCGCTCCCGTATGACAGAGCGGGAAAGCAGCGAACCGCCGGTTCGGAACACCTTACCGTTCGTACCGAGCACGGCGATTCGCGAAATGTAAGATTTATAGGCCATGAGCGAAGACAGGAAATCCTCGGCTTTCTTGCTTTCCATGAACCCTTCGTAAGTGACCTGATCATGGGCGTTTAAAAGGGGATCGGTGATGTACTCCTTGCTTGTCGTAATCACGGTCGTCATATTGTCGATGTCATCCAGCATGATGCGCAAATTCTCCTCCGCATGCCGAATGCTTGCCGTGAAATTGTCGATCGTCGTTCTTTTGATCGTCGAAGAGGAATTATAATACGCGCTGAACGAAACCAGCAAAATCGACAGGCAAAAAACCGTACCGAACGAAATGAATATTTTCGCCTGAATGCTCGTTCTTGCGGAAAACAGATAATTAAAGAACGCAGTATTCATGTCCAGTCAGCCCTCCGCCGCTCATGCACGCAAACGCTGGTAGCCGGGTATCCCCAAAAAATTCTAATTCAAATATTAGCATTCAATAAACCTTCGGATCAATGCAGACTTGAAGGACGCCGCCGGCCGCGACAAAAAAACGGCCTCGCCGTCCGAACGGACGACGAGACCGTATCTGCCGACCTCACACCGCTTTTAGGCGCGATTCGGCACATAATCGAACCAATCGAAGCAAGCCGGCGTACGCTCGCCCGTCTCGCTGACGGCATACATCGCGGCGAATACCCCCGTAAATCCGCCCGCCACCTCCGTGGAGAGCAGATGCGTTTCCCCCGAGCCCGCTTCCAGATCAGGGGCGGAATCCTGCCGAACGGTAAAAACAAGCGTGTCCGGCCGAGCTTCTATTTGCAAGACGACCGGGCCCGGCGCGCATTCCTGCGCGCTCTCCGTTCGGAGCGATCCGACGGTTCGCCGAAAGACGATCGCTTTGCGTCCTTCCCGGAACCTTACGGCCAGGTCGTAATGATGCCTTTCGTTCATAAACACGGTAAGCCCGGCTTCCTCTCCTTCCTCGGCCGGTTCGAAATCGAGGGCGGCCGCCATGCTGCACGAGAAGTGAGCGAGACGGCGGCCCACAAAGGCCGGGGCTCCGGCGTCGTCGAGCGAGGTTTTCGTTCCGCGCAGCACGAGATGCCCCGGACGTTCGCTCAGCGACCAGCTTCCGGGAGCTGGATTCCGCAGGAAGGTCCAATCGAGGCCCAGCGTCGGATCGTCAAAATCATCCCGATCGGCCTTCAGCGGCCACCGGACTTCGGCGAACGGCGGAGAATCCATGACGGACTCGACGCGTCCGCCATGCCCGATCATCGGCCACCCGTCATCCGACCAGGAGACGGGCGCGAGGAACGTCTCCCTGCCCAGATGATGCTTCATCGGATAGGAGACCGGCCGGATTCCCAGGAAAACCGCCCACCAACTGCCGTCGTGCGCCTGTACGAGATCCGCATGCCCGGTCGCGTGGATGCTGCTTTTCAAGCTTCTGTGAGACAAAATCGGATTATGCGGGCATGGATCGTATGGACCATAGGGATCGCCGCTTCTTGCTATCGTCACCATATGGCCGTATTCCGTCCCGCCCTCGGCGATCATCAAATAATAAAGTCCGTTGATTTTGTAGAGATGAGGCGCTTCCGGATAAGCTCCGCCCGTTCCCCTCCAGATCAGACGGCTCTCCGTCAGCAGGCTTCCGGTCGAAATATCGATCTCGCATTGATAAATCCCCTCGCCCTCATGGCCGGAACAAGTGGATTGAAAGTATACGCGGCCGTCCTCGTCGAACAAAAGCGACGGATCGATGCCTTGCTGCGCAACGGGAATCGGATCGGACCAGGGGCCGGCGGGCTGGTTGCTCCGGACATAGAAATTGCCGACCCCGCTTACGTTCGTGGTCGCCATATAGAACCAGCCGTCGTGATAGCGAATCGTCGGGGCGTAGATCCCTCCCGAGCTTCCCGCGTGAGCCAGCGGCAGCTGTTCCTCCGTATTCAGACAATGTCCGATCTGACGCCAATTCACGAGGTCCTTGCTATGAAAAATAGGCACTCCCGGAAAATATTCGAACGAGCTTGTCACCAGGTAGTAGTCTTCCCCGACTCGGCAGATGCTCGGGTCGGGATGAAAGCCGGGAATGATCGGGTTCGTGTACGGCATGGATGCACTTCTCCTATTTGTTATAGTCTCGGCTAGTATTATAGGGGATGCGTTCTTCGTCAAACCTTGATTTTCGAGTCATGAAATAGCATGATATAGTCATCCGGCCGCGAGCTTGGGAAGGGGGCGTTCGTATGCTTACCGTGCACTTGAATTGGTTTACGTCCGACGAACAATTCCCGTTCTTCATTCAATATGGCGGACATGACGAAGACATGGACCTGCACAGGCATTTGGATTTCTCCGAACTCGTCATCGTGCTGAGCGGCAACGCTACGCACATCGTCAATTCGGAGGCATCCTTCATCAAAAAGGGGAACGTATTCGTCATCGACGGCGTGACCGCTCATGCGTATAAGGACCCCCACGACTTTAAAATTTGCAACATCATGTTTCGGCCCGAGATGCTGAAAGCGGCCGGGTCCGACTTGAGGGCGTCCAAGGGATTTCAGGCTCTGTTCCTGTTGGAGCCGTATTATCGGAACATTCAGCATTACGAGAGCAAGATGAACCTGTCGATTGCAAGCCTGGAACACGTCTCGTCCATGATCTCCTTCATGATGGAAGAGTATGAGAGCAAGCTTCAGGGCTACCAGACGATGCTCCGGGCGCGGTTTATGGAACTCGTCGTTTTCTTGTCCAGGCAATACGAGAAGGAAGAGACCGGCGTTCAAAGCAATCTGATGCACTTGGCAAATGCGATCTCCTTTATCGAAGCCCACTTTTTGGAATCGCTTACTCTTGAGGATATCGCATCCAAATCGGGCATTTCGGTAAGGCATCTGAACCGGATCTTCCAGTCCTATTACCAGACGACCCCCTTCTCGTATCTTCTGAAGCTGCGCCTGGAACGTGCGTGCATGCTGCTCAAGACGACCAGCCTTCCCATTACGGAGATTTCCTACGAGTGCGGGTTTAACGACAGCAATTATTTCACCCGCCAGTTCACGAAGGTTCTGGGGATGTCCCCGAAGGCTTATAGGCGGCACTAATCCCCCAATATGAACCCCAAAAGTGACGCTATGCTCCGTAGCAAATTCCGAATCCTTTTGGGGGAGCCCCCGGTATGAACCCCCAAAAGTGACGCTAAGCTCCGTAGCGAATTCCGAATCCTTTTGGGGGAGCCCCCGATAAAAAACCGCCCATGGGGAGACGTTTCCGTCCTCCGATAGGCGGTTCTGCAGGCTTGCCGTTACTTAATATCCTTGCCGGTAAACAGCTCGACTCTGTTCTTGACGAGGTCCGTATACGTAGCTTCCATCTTCTCCGCGCCGGCCTTGTTCAGGTCGGAGATGAACTGGTCGTACGTCTTGTCGAAGTCTTCCGGCTTCGCCAGGATCACCTTCGGAATGCTCTTGTCGACGATGTCCTGCGTTTTCTGGTAGATGACCGCGTAGTCGCCGTCCGTCGGCACCTGCATGTTATACAGCGCGCCCCATTCCTTGACCGGAAGGTCTTGCGGCCACAGGTCCTTCCAGGTCGTCACGTTGTAGCCCTTCAGCGCTTCCTTCTCGGCGTCGGAATAGCTCGCCTGGATCTGTTCCGGGAAGTTCGTCGTGTAGTAGTTGCCCGTCGAATCCTTGACGCCGTCGCCGTAATGCGGAGCGAACGCCGTGTACAGGCCGATGCCGGTCGTCTTGGCGAAGTTGGCGCTGTCGTTCACCTTGGCATTCAGGACATCGTCCGGAATGACGCGCTTGCCGTTCTCGATATTGTATTGCTTGCCTTCCACGCCCCAGTTGACGAGCACTTGGCCTTCGTCGGAAGCGATCCAATCCAGGAACTGAATGGCGCGAACCGGATCCTTGCAAGCCTTCGTGATGCTGATGCCGTAGAAGTCGACGCCGAAGGGCTGCAGCTCGTGCTCCTGGTATTGATCGTTCACCGTAACCGGGAAGTGGCCGTACGTTTCATCGTTTTTGCCCGCGGACTTCAGCGAGTTCTCCGCATTGCCGTATTCCCACTCCTGCGAGATCAGGCCCAGTACGCGGCCGCTCGCGATCTTCGCTTGATACTGGTCGTCCTTCTCCACGAAGGTGTCCTTGTCGAGCAGGCCCTCGTTGTACATATGGTTCAGCCATTTGAAGTAGTCCCGCTCCTCCGGGCGTTTGTAGTGCAGCTCGGCCTGGTACGTCGTCGGATCGACGTAGTATTCGCCGTCTCCGGGAGCCCCCGTCGCATTGACGGACGGGTCGGTGATCGTAATCATCCTCTTCCATCCGTCGCCGTTCAGCAGCAGCGGAATCGTCGGCTGTCCGTCCGTCGTCGGATGCTTCGCCACATACTCCTTCAGCACGTTCTCAAAATCCTGCGTCGTCTTGATCTGCGGATAGCCGAGCTCCTTCAGCACGCGAAGCTGAACCTCGAAGCCGCCGGTGGCGTCGAAGTATTGGTTGCCCACGCCCCCGTTCGTCGGAATCGCATAGATCGACTGGTCGTCATTGCTGTATTTCATGCGGTTCTCGCTGCCCTTCATGATCGCCTTGATGTGCGGGGCGTACTTATCGATCAAGTCGGTCAAGTCGATAATGGCGCCGGCGTCGACCAGCTTGCCAAGCTCGCCCTTGGCGAAGATGATGTCCGGATATTGCCCGCTGGCGGCCATCAGGGCGATTTTGCTCTGGCCTCCGCCGCTGGCAACGTCGAATTCGGCGTTGATCGTAACGCCCGTCTTCGCGGTAATGGCCTTGCCCACATCGTCCTGCATGTTGTTCCAGTTCGGGCTTGCGTCCGCGCCGAAGAAAGAGAACGCGATCGGCGTCGTATCCGTTTGCGCGCCGGCATCGGACGATGCGGCAGCGCTGCCGCTGGCAGACGCGCTGCCGGTCGCGGCGGCATCGCCGGAATTGCCCGCGGAATCGTCGTTGTTGTTCTGTCCGCAACCGCTAAGCAGCAATACGCCCGTAAGCGTCAGCAATGAGAGCGATTTCGTGCCGTTCCACTTCATTGAATTTCCCCCTTAACATAATCAGCCATGCGAGAATCGGGAGTCCCTGTCCGGGATTCCTCCCTTCTTTCTGATTATAGGCTTAGCGCTCGTCGCCAAACCTTGATTTTCAAGTCATAAACTAGCATGATATAGTCATTCGATTGGGAGCCGGCCCATCGCATAAGAAAAACGCTTTACGACGTCCTTGTACGAGGAGCAATTCTGATAAAGGCTGTATCGTAGAAATCATAAAGGGAAAATCTCCTGCTATTTTTTCCAAATATCATGAATGGACAGAATCAAAGGGAAAACCTCCCGCTAATCATGGCTCGTCGGCTCCTTCTGGGGAGTTTGGCATGAAATAACGGGAGGTTTTCCTGTTCATCCTCTTCTTCCCGAAGTTTTCGCATATTTAGGAGGAGAAATTCCTATTCGTTCTACTTTCTTTTAGGATAGATAAAAACCGCCCATGGGGACGTTTCCGTCTCCCCGTGGGCGGTTCTGCGTACATGCCGTTACTGAACGTCCTTGCCGGTAAACAGCTTGACTCTGCTCTTGACGAGGTCCGTATACGTAGCTTCCATCTTCTCCGCGCCCGCCTTGTTCAGGTCGGAGATGAACTGGTCGTATGTCTTGTCGAAGTCTTCCGGCTTCGCCAGAATGACCTTCGGAATGCTCTTGTCGACGATTTCTTGCGTCTTCTGGTAGATGACCGCGTAGTCGCCGTCCGTCGGCACCTGCATGTTATACAGCGCTCCCCATTCTTTGACCGGCAGATCTTTCTCGCTCGGGAACAAGTCCTTCCAGGTCGTCGCGTTGTAGCCCTTCAGCGCTTCCTTCTCGGCGTCGGAATAGCTGGCAACGATTTGATCCGGGAAGTTCGTCGTGTAGTAGTTGCCCGTCGAATCCTTGACGCCGTCGCCGTAATGCGGAGCGAACGTCGTGTACAGGCCGACGCCGGTCGTCTTGGCGAAGTTGGAGTTGTCGTTGACTTTCGCATTCTGGACATCGGCCGGGATGACGCGCTGGCCGTTCACGATATTGTATTGCTTGCCTTCCACGCCCCAGTTGACGAGCACTTGGCCTTCGTCGGAAGCGAGCCAATCCAGGAACTGGATCGCCCGAACCGGATCCTTGCACGCCGTCGTGATGCTGATGCCGGAGAAGTCGACGCCGACGGATTGCAGCTCGTGATCTTGGTACTGATCATTCAACGTTACCGGGAAGTGGCCGTACGTTTCATCGTTTTTGCCCGCGGACTTCAGCGAGTTCTCCGCATTGCCGTACTCCCACTCCTGCGAGATCAGGCCCAATACTCGGCCGCTCGCGATCTTCGCTTGATACTGGTCGTCCTTCTCGACGAAGGTGTCCTTGTCGAGCAGGCCTTCGTTGTACATATGGTTCAGCCATTTGAAGTAGTCTTTTTCTTCCGGACGCTTGTAGTGCAGTTCAGCCTTGTACGTCGTCGGATCGACATAATATTCGCCGTCGTCCGGCGCGCCCGTTGCAATGAATCCCGGGTTCGTGATCGTAATCATGCGCTTCCAACCATCGCCGTTCAGCAGCAGCGGAATCGTCGGCTGTCCGTCCGTCGTCGGATGCTTCGCCACGTACTCCTTCAGAACGTTTTCATAATCCTGAACGGTTTTGATCTGCGGGTAACCCAGTTCCTTCAGCACGCGGAGCTGAACCTCAAAGCCGCCGGTGGCGTCGAAATATTGGTTGTTCACGCCCCCGTTCGTCGGAATGGCGTAAATCGACTGATCGTCGTTGCTGTACTTCAGGCGATTCATGTTATCCTTCATCATGGCCTTGATGTGCGGAGCGTATTTGTCGATCAGGTCGGTCAAATCGATAATGGCGCCCGCGTCGACCAGCTTGCCCAGCTCGCCCTTGGCGAAGATGATGTCCGGATATTGACCGCTCGCGGCCATCAGGGCGATTTTGCTCTGGCCGCCGCCGCTGGCGACGTCGTATTCGGCATTGATCGTAACGCCCGTCTTCGCGGTAATAGCCTTGCCGACGTCATCCTGCATGTTATTCCAGTTCGGGCTTGCGTCCGCGCCGAAGAAGGAGAACGTGATCGGCGTCGTATCCATTTGCGCGCCGGCATCGGACGATGCGGAGGCGCTGCCGCTGCCGCTCGGGCTGGCGGACGCAGAGCTGCCGGAATTGCTTGCCGAATCGCCGTTGTTGTTCTGTCCGCAACCGCTAAGCAGCAATGCGCCCGAAAGCGTTAGCAACGAGAGCGATGAGAGCGATTTCGTGCTGTTCCACTTCATTGAACTTCCCCCTTAATCGTATCAAGCTTATATTGTACACAGGCTTCAAGCCCGGATGTACCGATAAAATATGGAAGCGAAGAACGGTTATGCCTTTACCGCGCCCAGCGTCATGCCGCCGACGAAATACCGTTGAAGGAACGGATAGACGACGAGGATCGGCACGGTGACGACGATCGTAATCGCCATCTTGATCGATTCCGGCGACACTTGCTGCATCAGCTTCGCCAGATCGTTGGAGTTGCTCATGGCGCTGCCTTGCTGCGTGCTGTCCAGAATTTTCATCAATTCGTACTGCAGCGTGGTGAGAGACGGCTTGTTGCCGTTGTACAAATACGTATCGAACCAGGAGTTCCATTGTCCGACCGCCAGAAAGAGAGCGATCGTCGCCAGCACCGGCTTGCAGAGCGGAAGAATGACCTTGTAATAAATCTGAAAGTCGTTCGCTCCGTCCAGCTTGGCCGATTCCTGAAGGGCGTACGGCAAGCCGTCGATGAAAGAACGAATGACGAACACGTTAAAGGCGCTGACTATGCCCGGAAGCACGTAGATGCCGAACGTCCCGATCATGTGAAGGTCGCGCATCAGGATGTACACCGGCACCATTCCTCCGGAAAAGTACATCGTGAGCGCAAGGAACGTAGAGACGAACTTGCGGCTTCTGAAATCGGGCCGGCTCAGCGTGTAGGCCAGCATCGAAGCGCTCAGCAAACCGAGCAGCGTGCCGATCACCGTCCGCAGAACGGATATTTTGAAGCCTTGTACCAGCGTCGTATAGCCGAAGATCGTTTCGTAGTTTTTCAGCGTGAACTGCCTCGGCCACAGATAGATCCCCCCGCGCACGGTGTCGGCGGAATCGTTCAAGGAGATCGCCAGCACGTTCAAGAACGGGTACAGCGTGGCGGCGACGATGACCGTAAGCACGACGTAATTGATGACGTTGAACGTTCTTTCCCCTCGGGTCAGGTTGAAAGCTTTGGTTGACACAGGCCCGCCCCCTTACATGATGCTTTCTTTCGCGAATTTTTTGAACAGGCCGTTCGCGGCAAACAACAGAATGACGCTGACGACCGAGTTGAACATGCTGATGGCGGTACCGTAAGAGAAGTGCGCGATCTTAATTCCGTAATTGAGCGCGTACAGGTCGAGCACTTGCGAATAGTCGGACACCAGGTTGTTCCCGAGCAGCATCTGCTTCTCGTATCCGATGCTGAGCAGATGGCCGATGGACATGATGAACAGCACCATGATCGTGGAGCGAATGCCCGGAAGCGTAATGTTCCAGATCTGCCGGAAGCGTCCGGCTCCGTCGACGCGGGCCGCTTCGTACAGCTCCTTGTCGATGCCGGTAATGGCCGCCAGATAGATGATCGCGTTCCATCCGGTCTCCTTCCAAATATCGGAGCCGGTGACGATTCCCCAGAACCAGTGCGGCTTGGCCATGAACTGGATCGGTTCGTCGGAGATATGCAGCCATGTGAGCAGGTGGTTGACGACTCCGTCCAGGGAAAGCATGCTCGTCACGATGCCGGCAACGACGACCCAAGAGACGAAGTGGGGCAGGTAAGAGATCGTCTGGGTGATTCGCTTGAACGGCATGCTCTTCACTTCGTTAAGCAGGACCGCGAACAGGATCGGGAAAATGAACCCCGCGACCAGCGACAGGCCGCTCATCGCCAGCGTGTTGCGAAGCACTCGATAGAACTGATCATCGTGGAACAGCGTCTTGAACTGGTCGAACCCTACCCATTTCTGCTCGCTGAAGGATTTGGCCGGCTTGTAGTTCTGGAACGCCATCGTCCAGCCCCAGATCGGCACGTAATTGAAAATAAACAGCCAGATTACAAAGGGCAAAGACATTAAGTACAAATATTTTTGTCGCAAGATGTCGGACCAGAATCGGTTCTTCTTTCTTGCGGAAGCGCCGGTTGCGCTTACACGGCCAGTCGACGGAAAGGCTGGTTGCGAATCCATTATGTCGTTCCCCCTTCGCTATACAAATAGCATAGCTTACCGAAAGAACGGAAAATACGCGATTTTTTGAAGTAAAAACCATGCAAAAATTAGAGGTGGAAGAGGAGGGACTCCCCTTATTTTTTGCGATAAGAGGAGGGGGAGTCCCCGACGTACTTGCGGAATTTGACGTGGAAATAATCGACGTTCGAGTAGCCGACGCGCTCGGCGACCTGGTACACTTTCATTCCCTGCTCCAGCAGTTCCTTGGCCCGCTCGATCCGAACCTTGTCCAAATAGGTGTTGAAAGGCTCGCCTGTCGTGTTCTTAAACAACTTGCCCAGGTATGAACTGTTATAGCCGAAAAGTTCCGCCAGCGACTCCAGTTTGAGGTTTTCCGCGTAATTGCGGCGAATGAGTTCGATCATCTTCCGTACCTGCTTGTCGCCGTCGTAGCTGCGGAAGGCGTCCGCCATCTCGCCCGCCAGCTGCGTCAGCCGGGAGAGCAGCCCGGAGAAGCGATACTCTTCATACAGCTTCGGCACTTCGGCGGCGAACGCCCGGCTCCGCTCGCGAACGTCCGGACGGCTCTGCTCCAGCTTGGCCAGCGCCTGGGTGAACGACCGCGCGAAGCCGGCTTTGATCTCCTGCTCGCTCCTTCCCGACGCCCGCATGGCTTCGCCGGTCTCGCGGACCCATGCGGCAGCCGCCTCCCCGCTGCCGATATCCAGCGCCAGCAGAAGCTTCTCGCCCGAAGCCGCGTCGTCGGAGCTCGGGGCGGCGGCTTGCCCGGCGCCGGGCGCCAACGCCTCCGCTTCGGAGGCCCGGTAAAGGCGATCCCCGTCCATCAGGAAGCGGTTCTTCATCGCATCCCGGGCCGACCGGAACGATCGGTTCAGCTCCTCCGGACGAGCCACGGCGCCGCCGGCCACCGCGGCAAAGTCGACCTCCGCCTCCGCGCACGCCCGCCGGATCTCGCGATAAGCCGCCTCCAGCCCGGCGTCGCCGCCCGCAAGGACGAGGCCGACATACGGATCAAGGGAGAAAACAATGCCCTTGTCCGATGCCTCGAAGGAATCCGACAAGCGGTTGCGGATCAGCGTATAGGTCGCCGAGTCGATCTCTCCCCGGCTCTGCAGCCGGATCAGCACCGCTTCGTAAGGCGGCTCGCCGAACCGAAACGCTTCCATCGCTTCCTTCGGCGGACGATCTCCCTCGCCGGTCAGCAGACTGATCGCCGTACGCTCCCGCCCCCAATCGTGGACCGGCGGCCGGACATCCCCCGCTCTTTGCTCGTCCAGCGTCCGCTTGATGCGAACGAGGGCGGAGATCAGCTCGTCCTCTTCCACCGGCTTCAGGATATAGCCGTCCGCCTGCATAGCCATCGCCTGGCGGGCGTATTCGAAGTCGGCATGGCCGCTCAGAACGAGAAATCTCGGAGCCGAAGCGAACTTTTCCCGAATCGCCCCCATGAGATCGAGACCGCTCATACCCGGCATGCGAATATCGACAACCATCAGATCCGGCTCCAGGTCGGCCGCCTTCGCGAGCGCGTCCCTCCCGTCGGCGGCGACCCCGACGACCGCAAAGCCGTTCTCCTCCCATTCCACGATCGTTCGCAATCCTTCGCGGATCAGAGGCTCGTCGTCTACAATCAGCACCTTGTACATCTGTCATTCCTCCAACGGAATCCAGAAGGAAATCCGGGTTCCAGAATGTGGTTCGCTCTCGATGCGAAGGCCCGAATTCGGACCGTAGGTGAGCAGCAGCCGCTGCTGAACGTTATGCAGGCCGATCCGCGACGACTCCTGTTCCATGAGCGACCGGCGGATCGCCTTCAGCTTCCCGGCCGGAATACCGACGCCGTCGTCCGATACGGTCACCTCCAGGCCGCCCCGCCTAAGCTCCGCGACCACCTTGACCTCGCCGCCGTCTATATTCGCCTCCAGCCCGTGAATAACGGAATTTTCCACGAGCGGCTGGATCAGCAGCGGGAGCAGCCTGGCCTGCTCCGCTCCGGGCTCGATCTCGATCTTGTAGCGAAGCCGCTCTTCATGCCGGAACTTCTGGATCTCGAGGTAGCATTCGACCATGTCGATCTCTTCGCCCAGGCTGATCTTCCCGCCGGTCAAGTCCAGATTTTTGCGAAGCAGCTTGCCCAGCAGCTTGACCGTCCGCGAGATGTCCTTCTCGCCCCGGATATGCGCCTTCATGCGAATGGACTCGAGCGCGTTGTATAGAAAATGCGGGTTGATCTGGTTCGCGAGCATCTTCAGCTTGATCTCGCTTTGCTTGCGTTCCAGCTCGCTGGAGTGCTTATGGGAGACCTTCAGCTCTTCCATCAAGTCTTTGATATTCGCGACCATCTGGTTGAATTGGCGGGAGATCTGCCCGATCTCGTCCTTGCCCTCCACCGTGAGCTCCGCGTCGAAGTTGCCGATCGACACTTTGCTGATCTGACGGCTGAACCTCCGCAGCCGGTTCGTTACCAGCGAACAGATCAGATAGATGATCAGAACGGACAGCACCGCGAACAGCGCGATGACTTCCATCCCGACCGTATTGATCCGGTTCGCCTCCTTGACGATGCTGCCGACCGAGAAGATCGAGATGATCTTGAGCTTCGTAAAGCTGTTCTCCGGAAGGAACTCGTCGATGACGACCTTGGACAGAACGCCGTCCACCGTCATCTCGTACGTGCCCGGGCCGTCCTCCGCAAGCGTCGGTCCCAGGCGGGTCTTGCTCAGCTCCTTGCCCACGAAGTCCGGGCTGTTCGAGGCGACGACGACTCCCCTGCCGTCGAGCAGCACCGTCTCCGAATCTTCCTGCTCGAGCATCGTGTTCAGGTAGTTCGTATTGATGTCGAGGGCCAGCACCCCGAACTTGTGGCTCTCCTGAAAATAAACGCTGCTGACCAGGCTCAAATTGCTGTTCGCTTTGCGGGACTCGGCCGGAAAATCGTACCACCCGAGCAGGCCGGGGTGCTTCAGCGCCGCCTGGTACCAGAAGGAATTCTCAACATCCGGGGAAGTTGGTATAAATTCCCAATTGTCGATCAGCGTCGGATTGGCCGCGTACAGCTTGATCCACGAGATTTCCGGATTGAACGTAAGATACGTTTCAAAAATATCAAAACCGCTGTAAGCGTCTACAATATCGCTAACCGATTCGAACCGCGTCGTCGCGATTTTCTCCATGTCCTTGTTCAGCTTAAGCCGCGCCGACAGATCGCTGGCGACCGACAAAGTCTCTTCCGTCCGGGATTCGACCCTCGCGACGGAGTTCTCCGTCTGCTCGATCGCCTTGTCCAGCGCCGATTCCCGATACTGTCGAACGACGCCCAGTCCGACGAGGACGATCGGAAGCATCAGGAACAGGATGTAGGCGAGGACGATCTTATTGCGCAGTTTCATGTCGTTGAACCGTAAGATCAGCCGCCGCAAACGCATTCCCCCATCGTCGCTCCTCCTCGTTCGGAAGGCAGCCTTCTTTCTCTTTTGCCATGCCTTATTGTGGCCAATCGGCGGGAAACTTGCAAGCCCTTGTCAAGAATATGCAGGATTTTAAGTGCAATTGTTGGGGTATGGAGAAAACGTTTTTCGTAGTACAATAGGGTATCATTTGGATGCGTTTGCAATCTGTGCAGGCCTTGGAAGGAGATATTTCGCTTGAACGAAGCTTACGGTTCTTATCCGTTTCGGAACCCCGATCTCCCGCTCGAGACGCGGGTGAACGATCTCGTCTCGCGGTTTACGCTCGATGAGAAAATCGATTTGATGTGCCAATATCAGGAAGAGATCGCCCGGCTCGGCGTGGCGAAGTACAAGCATGGAACCGAAGCGGCGCACGGGATCGCCTGGCTTGGAGAAGCGACTTATTTTCCGCAGCCGGTCGGCCTCGCCTGCACCTGGGATACGGAGCTCCTCCGCCGCGTCGGCGAAGCGATCGGCACGGAAGCGCGCGGCTTCTTCCGCCGCGATCCGGCCCTGAACGGCTTGACGCTGTGGGCGCCGACCGTCGACATGGAGCGCGATCCCCGCTGGGGCCGCAACGAGGAAGCGTACGGCGAAGATCCCCACCTGGCCGGCAAGCTGACGGCCGCGCTGGCGAAAGGCATCCAAGGCGACCATCCGTTCTACGTTCGGGCGGTTGCCAGCTTGAAGCATTTTATCGGCAACAACAACGAGGTCGGGCGCGGGGAACGCTCGGTCAGCCTCGATCCGCGCAACTTGCGGGAGTATTACCTGAAGGCGTTCGAGCTGCCTTTCAAGGAAGGCGGCGCATTGTCGATGATGACCGCCTACAACTCGGTGAACGGCGTTCCCGCCAACCTGCTGCCGCTCGTGAACGACGTCGTCAAGCGCGAATGGGGCATGAACGGATTCGTCGTCAGCGATGCGGGCGACGTGCTCGGAACCGTGAACGACCATCGTTACTATGACAGCTACAAAGAAGCCGTCGCGCAGACGATCAAGAGCGGCATCGACAGCATCACCGACGATCATGCCGTATCGAAGCAGGCGATCCGCGACGCGCTGGCGGACGAACTGCTGACCGAGAACGACCTCGACATCGCGCTGCGCAACGCCTTTCGCGTGCGCTTCCGGCTCGGCGAATTCGATCCGGACGAGCGCAATCCGTACGCCGCGATCGACGAATCGGTCATCTGCTCGCCGGAGCATCGCGAGGTGTCGCTCGACGCGGCCCGCAAGAACGTCGTTTTGTTGAAAAATAAAGGCGCCGCGCTGCCGCTGGACGCGTCGCGCGTTCGCAAAGTCGCCGTCGTCGGGCCGCTGGCGGACATCGTGTACCGCGACTGGTACAGCGGAAAGCTGCCTTACGCGGTCACGCCGCTGGCGGCGATTCGCGATCGGATGAAAGGGCATGGAGACGTCGTTTACGCCAGCGGCAACGACAGGCTGAAGCTGGCGTCCGGCGGCAAGTTCGTAACTGCGCTTGCGGACGGCAAGCTTGCCGCGGCGGCGGACGGACCGGATGGCGCGGAGACGTTCGAGCTGACCGACTGGGGCTGGCGCGCGCATACGATCGTGGCGGAAGGCACCGGCAAGTATGTCACGACGGCGGACGACGTCCATGTCACCGCCGATTCGGACGAAGTCTTCGGCTGGTTCACGAAAGAAGCGCTGCTTGTCGATCGTTCGGGCGGCGATGGCGGCGATAGCGACGGCCATGCCGGCGAGAACGGGAGCAGCGATGACGGCAATTGCGGCGATAGCGGCTTAAGCGCGGGCTGTATCGGCAATCGCAAGTTGAATATCTCGGCGTGGAACAACGCCCGGATCGGCATCGGCGACAACGGCCTGCTGAGCGTCGACTCCGAAACCGCGGAGGAGCGCTCTTCCCTCGGCTCGCCGGAGGAGCGGGCCGCCGCGGGGGAAAAGGCGGCACGTAAAGTGGCTGCCGTCACGTTCGATTCGCTGACGGTCGCGGACGGCGTCCGCGAGGCGGTGGAAGCGGCGCGCGGAGCGGATGCGGCGATCGTCTTCGTCGGCAACCACCCGCTCGTGAACGGCAAGGAGACGATCGACCGCCCGGACCTGACGCTTCCGGAGTCGCAAGAGCGGTTGATACGAGAAGTGCGCGCGGCCAATCCGAATACGATCGTCGTGATCGTCGGCAGCTATCCGTTCGCGGTCAACTGGGCGGACGAGCACGTACCGGCGCTGCTGTACACGTCCCATGCCGGTCCGGAATTGGGCACGGCGCTTGCCGACGTATTGTTCGGCGATTACGCCCCGGCCGGACGCGTGAACATGACCTGGTACCGCTCGACCGAACAGTTGCCGGACTTCATGGACTACGACATTATCAAGGGCGAGCGCACCTATCAATATTTCCAAGGGGACGTCCTCTACCCGTTCGGGCACGGGCTGACTTATTCCGAATTCGCCTATGAGGCGATGGAGTTCAGCCGGTCTTCGATCGGGCCGAACGAGGAGCTCGAAGTTCGGGTCACGGTTCGCAACGCAAGCGGCAAGGCCGGCGAAGAGGTCGTGCAGTTGTACGGCAGCGCCGGGGTGTCGCGGGTGAAGCGTCCGGTCCGGCAGCTGCTCGGCTTCCGACGGATTCGACTGGAAGCCGGGGAGACCGCCGTCGTGCGGTTCCCGCTTCGGGCTGCGGACCTGTCGTTCTGGGACGTCACGCGGGACCGCTGGTGCCTCGAGGAGAGCGCTTGGGCCGTGTGGGCAGGCCGCTCATCGGATGACAAGGCGCTGACGGCCGAGCTGACGGTGCGGGGGGAGACCGTACCGCCGCGCGACCTGCGCCAGGTTACGGCGGCGGTCAACTACGACGACTACGAGGGCGTCGTCCTCGACGAGTGCAAGGAAGGCGGCAGCAGCGCCTGGGCCGTCGGCGAAGGCACGTGGATGCTGTACCGCGACGCGGACTTCGGCCAGCGCGGCGAGATCAGTTTTGAGGCGCGGGCTTCCGCCGTCGGCGGTGGCCGCGAGAACGGCAGCGAGGGCGAGAACGGCAGCGAGGGCGAGAACGGCAGCGACGCGACTGGCGTCAAGGGCCGCGATGGCGGTGCGGCTGATGGCGGTGCCAGTGATCCGGCCAACTCCGATGCCGGCTGGATCGAGCTGCGCGCGGACGGTCCGGACGGCGACGTCCTCGGCGTCTGCCCGGTGCCTGCCGGCGGAGCTCAGACGTGGCGGACGCTGACCTGCGCCGTCGCGCCGCTCTTAGGACGACGCGACGTCGTCCTTCGCCTCAGCCCCGGCGTGCGGCTGAGCTGGTTCCGCTTCGTCGGGTGATGCTTGAGGAAAGAGCAAGGACCGTCAGGATTTTGATATGCTCCCCATACAGTAGACAGGTGAAATAATAAAAGCCTGCTGCTGTATGGGGAGCTTTTTCATGCGAAGAGAACCTTTTACTGCATCTGAGAAATTATCCATTATTCAGGAGCTGGAGCTGGGTGGAATTAGCTTTGTAGCTGCAGCGTACAAGTATGGCGTTAACAAGACAACGTTAGTAAAATGGTGCCGCCGCTACAAGGTGTATGGATACGAGGGCTTAGAAATCCGTTCTCACAATCGGAGTTATTCCGCGGAGCTGAAGCAACAAGCCGTCCAAGACTATCTGGATGGCGGGTTATCCCAATATGAGGTTATCGACAAGTACAAGATCGCGAGCCGAACCCAACTGTCAAATTGGATAAAGAAGTATAATGGTCATAGCAGCCTCAAGGCTTACACAGGGGGATCTACGGCTATGACCAAGGGACGGACAACGACTTGGCAAGAGAGAATCGACATCGTTCTATATTGCCTGGCTCACAAGTGTGACTATACGCAGGCGGCCAATCAGTACCAGGTGTCTTATCAGCAAGTGTACGGATGGGTCAAGAAGTATGAAGAAGGCGGCCAGGATGCGCTTCAGGACGGTCGCGGAAGAACGAAAGCGCCAGAGGAGCTCACCGAGGCGGAACGTCAAAAACTTGCGATGAAGAAGCTGGAATATGAAAACGAGCGATTACGGGCGGAGAATGCTTTTCTAAAAAAGTTGCAGGAACTCGAAAGGAGGCGTCGCTAAGCGGACATCGCCAGGAGAACGTCTACCTTGCGATTCAAGCGGTACGGCAAGAAAGTTCGTTCAGCGTGCTGCTGTTGTGCGAGACTGCCGGTATACCACGCCAGAGCTATTACAAATGGCTAAAGCATGTACCCAGCCCGCGCGAACTTGAAAACAAAGAACTGATGCAGACCATGTATTCATTGTACGAGAAGGTAGAAGGCATCTACGGGTATCGCCGATTAACGCTGCATATGCGGCGCCAGACGGAGAAACCCATTAATCACAAGCGCATACAGCGCCTCATGAAGCTCAAGGGCATCCAGTCCGTCATCCGCAAGAAGAGGAAGAAATATGAGCGCTCTGCGCCGCAGCAGGTTGCCGAGAACGTGTTAAACCGCAAGTTCCAAGCGGAAGCTCCCAATAAAAAGTGGGTCACCGATGTAACGGAATTCAAATATGGAAATGGTCAGAAGGCCTATCTTAGCGCCATATTGGATCTTCACGACAACGCGATTGTGTCTTACGTCATCGGGCACTCCAATAACAATTCACTCGTCTTCCAGACGTTAAAGCTGGCCTTGAAGGCAGCGCCAGACAGCTCGCCCTTGCTTCATAGCGACCGGGGATTTCAATATACGTCTCGCCATTTTAAGAAGATCTTAGACAAAAGCAAACTGACTCAAAGCATGTCACGCGTGGGGCGCTGTATCGATAATGGTCCCATGGAATCCTTCTGGGGAACGCTGAAGTGTGAGAAGTACTATTTGCATACCTACCGCACGTTTGAGGAACTCAAACGGGACATTGACGGCTACATTCACTTTTACAATAACGAGCGGTTGCAGGAAAAGCTAAACGGCCTCAGTCCCATGGAATTCAGGACGAAGGCCGCTTAACCGACTTTTATTTTTTGTACTGTCTACTTGACGGGGCGCAGATCATTTCCTGGCGGTCCTTGCTCTTTAAACTACCGGTTACTTCCCAGCCCATCTTACCACCGCATACAAACGCCCGCCTGGACGCATATCCATCCGAGTTATTGCGATCCGAGACTAATTCCGCCCACCAAGCCGCGTTCTCCCACGAGTTATTGCGTTTTGAGACTAATTCGGTTCGTCTGACCGCATTCTCGCACGAGTTATTGCGATCCGAGACTAATTCCGCCCACCAAGCCGCATTCCCCCGCGAGTTATTGCGTTCCGAGACNNGCCCGAGTTATTGCGTTCCGACGCTAGTTCCACCCATCGAGCCGCAGCCTCGCCCGAATTGAGTTTCGACTACTTCCATCCGCCGAGCCTCATTCCCGCCCATATCCAGCTATCCCCCGCACCCCGGCCGGAGGTAAAAAATCCCGCACAGCCTCTCTCAAGAGAAGCCACACGGGATTGGGTAAACGAAATATACAGGTTTACAAAGTACCTGTCAGCGATATCAGCCCTGCGAGCCGATGAAGATGTAGCGCGCGATGACGAGCACGAACAGGATCCACATGAGCCAGTGCACGCTGTATTTCTTATTGCCGGCCATTCTCCCGACCGTAGCGAGAACGACATAGGAGACGATGCCGAACGAGACGCCGTTGGCGATGTTGTACGTGAACGGCATCAGCCCGATCGTCAGGAAGGCGGGAATGCCGATGATCAGGTCGGAGAAGTCGATCTCCTTGACCGATTGCATCATGAGCACGCCGACAATGATCAGAGCGGCGCTCGTAGCCGGAGACGGCACGAGCAGCGCGATCGGCGCCAGGAACAGCGACAGCAGGAACAGTACGCCGGTCGTCGAAGACGTCAAGCCCGTGCGTCCGCCTTCCGCGATGCCGGCCGTGCTCTCGACATAGGCCGTGATCGTGCTGGTGCCGAGAACGGCGCCGCCGCTGACCGCGATCGAGTCGACGAGCATCGCTTTGCCGATCCGCTTGTTGCCTTTCTCTTTATCCTGAAGCAGTCCCGCGCGGTTGGCGGTACCGACCAGCGTGCCGAACGTGTCGAACAGCTCGACGAACGTGAACGTCGCGATGGCCGACAACAGGCCGGTCGACAGCAAATCTTTGAAATCGAAATCCCAGAAATTCAGCTTCGAGAAGTCCGGGACCCAGTCTTGGCCTTTCAGCGAGCCGAAGTCGACGACGTCGACTCCCGGAATGGCGCCGATCAGCGTCGTCACCAGGATGCCGATCAGAATCGCGCCGCGTACCCGCAGCACCATCAGCACGCTGATCAGCAGCAGGCCGACCACCGTCAGCCAGACGGACGGCTGGGTCAGGTCGCCCATATGCAGCACCGTCTCGCTGCCGCCCAGGTCGGTGTAAGAGCCCTTGGCGAAATCGCGGCCGAACGCGTCGAGCGAAATCGTCAGCAGGCCGCTGTTTTTGAGCCCGATAATCGTAATGAACAAGCCGATCCCGACCGTAATGGCGTGCTTCAAGCCGTCGGGAACCGCCACCACGAGCAATTGGCGGACCTTTGTAACCGTCAGAATGACGAAAATAATCCCCGAGATAAATACGGCTGCCAGACCCATCGAAGGGGAAATCGGATGATCGGTCGCCTTGGATGCGAGCACCGTCGTCGCAAAATAGGCGTTCAGCCCCATCCCGGGTGCCAGCGCCACGGGGAAATTGACGAACAGCCCCATCGCCAGCGTGAAAATACCCGCGGCCAGCGCCGTCGCCAGAAAGATGCCGTAGGTGTCGAGCCCCGAACCTCCCAGCACGGCCGGGTTGACCGCCAAGATGTACGCCATGGTCATAAACGTCGTGATCCCCGCCATGATCTCCGTGCGTACATTCGTTCCCAGTTGCTTCAGCTTAAAAAACTTGTCCATCGCTTGAGCAAGCCCTCCTTGATCCGAAACGGATAAGATATGGAACACCGAAATCGAACATACAAAAAACCTAGAAGAATTCTCCTCTAGGTTCCGCACAACGGCGAAAAAGCATACCGGCCCCTTCTGCGTTCCCCGGTATTCCTTCTCGCCTTTCCGTAGCCGGATCATTTGCGGTGACCCCGTAGAGACTCCCGGGCCGATTCCCGGGATTATACGAAAATACGATTCAGTTGTTGTCCTTCCTCATTCTAGGTACAAAGCACCTTTCCGTCAACGGGTAAAACGAACTTTTTACGTTTCTCCGCAAATTTCGTTCGTTTTGGCACCGTTTACAATTCCAAAATGAACGACTATTGGACTTCGCAGGCCAGATTCCGACTTTTCTGAACAGTCTCTATTGAGAAAAAAAGAGCGCCGCCGCCGCCGCGGTGACGCCCTCTCTCCTATAACGCTCCAAAACGCCGCGCTTATCCCACGATCGCGTCGATCCGAGCCAGCTCCTCGTCCGAGAATGCGAGGTTGCGCACGGCTCCCGCCGCATCTTCGATCTGGCTCACCTTGCTGGCGCCGATCAGGGCGGACGTTACGCGGCCCCCGCGAAGCACCCAGGCCAATGCCATCTGCGACAGCTTCTGCCCGCGTTCGGAGGCCAGGTCGTTCAACTTGCGCACCTTGGCGATTTTCGCGTCGTTGATATCTTCCGGCTTCAGGAACACGCTCGGACCCGCCGCACGGGAATCCGGCGAAATGCCGTTCAGGTACCGGTCGGTCAGTACGCCCCCGGCGAGCGGCGAGAACGCGATCGAGCCGATCCCTTCCTCGTCCAGCACGTCCAGCAGGCCATCCTCCACCCAACGGTTCATCATCGAATAGCTCGGCTGATGGATGACGCACGGCGTACCGAGCTCCTTCAGAATGCGGGACGCCCGCTGCGCCTCTTCCGGCTTGTAGTTGGAAATGCCGACATAGAGCGCTTTGCCTTGACGGACGACCAGATCGAGCGCGGCCATCGTCTCTTCCAGCGGCGTGTTCGGGTCCGGACGATGGTGGTAGAAAATGTCCACATAGTCGAGCCCCATCCGCTTCAAGCTCTGATCGAGACTGGAGACGAGATACTTCTTGGAGCCCCATTCTCCGTAAGGGCCGGGCCACATGTAATAGCCGGCTTTGGTGGAGATGATCATCTCGTCGCGGTAAGAAGAGAAGTCCTGCTTCAAAATGCGGCCGAAAGTAAGCTCTGCCGAACCCGGAGGCGGACCGTAATTGTTCGCCAGATCGAAGTGCGTAATGCCGAGATCGAACGCCCGGCGGATCATCGCCCTGCCGTTCTCGAAGACGTCGATACCGCCGAAGTTGTGCCATAGGCCCAGCGATATCGCCGGCAGCTTCAAGCCGCTTTTGCCCGAGCGGTTATATGTCATCGTGTCGTATCTGGAATCGCTTGCCGTGTAACTCACATGGATCATCTCCTCACGTATGGATAAGTCCATCTTAACGAAGACAAGCCGGAAGGTCGATGTCAGAGCAACTTCTTTTTATGGAATAAAGTCAGATCTCTCCTGCTCTTCGCTCCGGTATTCCGTCGGAGAGACTCCCGTGACTTTGCGGAACATTTTGGAAAAAAGCAACGCATCCTCATACCCGACCGACCGGGCGACTTCCCCGACCTGCAGACCGCTCTCCTTCAGCAGCTTGCACGATTGTCGGATGCGGTACTCCAGCAGATAACGCTGGGGAGGCGATCCGGTCGCCGCTTTGAAAATCGCGGACAAATACTTGCGGTCCAGCCCCAGCTCGGAGGCGATTCCCGACACCGAGATCGGCTCGCCGTAATGAGCGTGAACGAACTCCATCGCGCGATGAACATGAGCCGGATGCTTCCTCGGAGAGAGCGTGCCCGGCGCGCTCGCCGGAGCCGCTTCGATCAGGGCGGCCATGAACCGGTACAGCAGGGAGGCGATCCGCATGTCGCGGCTTTCCTCCCGGGCGTCCGCTTCGGTCAGCCGCTCGTACAAAGTCGGCATGACCGACACGTCCATCGCAAAGACGGGATTCTCGGGCGTGAGGCGGGTCCGTGCGAGCCAGTCCGCCATCCGGTCGCCGCGGAAGCCGACCCACGAGTACGTCCACGGATCCGTCTCGTCCGCCTCGTATTGGATGACGACCTGCGGGTAGATCAGAAACGCATCGCCAGCCGCCAGCCCGTATTCATGGCCTCCGACCCGCACCTTGCCTCGTCCCCGATGAACGAAGTGGACTTTGTAAACGTCGCGGACCCCGGGGCCGAAAGAGTGGCGCGGGGCGCAGTCTTCTTTTCCCCAATGGCTCAGCGTCAGTTCGGACGGACGATCATCCGCGCCGGTGCCGTCGCGATTGGAATGGAACGCCTTCATCCCCATCCTCCCCTAATCGGCAAAACCGCCAGACGGGCGGGCAATCGGCCGGTCTGACGGTTCTCGTTTTCTGATAAGCTTATTCCCATTCGATCGTCGCCGGCGGCTTCGACGTAATGTCGTAGACGATCCGGTTGACGTTGTCCACTTCGTTGACGATGCGGACGGAGATTTTCTCGAGCACGTCCCAAGGGATGCGCGCCCAGTCTGCCGTCATGCCGTCGATCGACGTTACGGCGCGGATGCCGACGGTGTACGAATACGTGCGGCCGTCACCCATGACGCCTACGCTTTTCATGTTCGGCAGCGCGGTGAAGTATTGCCAGATCTCGCGGTCTAGCCCCGCCTTCGCGATCTCGTCGCGCAGAATGGCGTCGGACTCCCGCACGATCGTCAGCTTCTCATCCGTCACTTCGCCGAGCACGCGGATCGCGAGCCCCGGTCCCGGGAACGGCTGGCGCCAGACGATCGCCTCCGGCAAGCCGCACTCTTCGCCGACCTTGCGGACTTCGTCCTTGAACAGCGCCTTCAGCGGCTCCACAAGCTTGAACTTTATATCCTTCGGCAGCCCGCCGACATTGTGGTGCGACTTGATCGTCTGCGCCGTGGCCGTGCCGCTCTCGACGATGTCGGTGTAGAGAGTGCCTTGAGCCAGAAAAGCGAAATCGTCGAACTTCGCCGATTCCTCTTCGAACACGCGGATGAATTCGGTGCCGATGATTTTACGCTTCTGCTCCGGATCTTCCACGCCGCGCAGCTTGCCCAGGAACCGCTCGCTGGCGTCGATCTTGACAACGTTCATGTCGAACTTGCCGACGAACGTGTCCATGACGCTCTCCGCTTCGCCTTTGCGCAGGAGACCGTGGTCGATAAACATGCAGGTCAGCTGATCGCCGATCGCCTTATGGATAAGCGCCGCGACGACGGAGGAATCGACCCCGCCGGACAGCGCGCACAGCACCTTCTGATCGCCGACTTCGCGGCGAATGTCGGCGATGGTGTCTTCGATGAACGACGACATGCTCCAATCGCCCCGGCAGTCGCAAACACGGTACAGGAAGTTGCGGATCATCTCGTTGCCGTGCACCGAATGACGCACTTCCGGATGGAACTGCACCGCATACAGGCGGCGGGACGCGTCGCTCATGGCGGCCACCGGCGCATGCTCCGTGCTGGCGTCCACCTTGAAGCCCGCCGGAAGCTCGGTCACGTGGTCGCCGTGGCTCATCCACACCGTCTGGCGCCGGTCCAGACCATGAACCAACTCGGCTCCATCCGCGAAGTCGATGTCGGACTTGCCGTATTCGCGCTTATGCGCCGGCTCGACTTTGCCGCCCTGCTGGTGGGTGATCAGCTGCATCCCGTAGCAGATGCCGAGAATCGGCACGCCGAGGTCGTACACGCCCGGATCGACCGAAGGCGCTCCATCGGCGTAGACGCTGGCCGGGCCGCCGGAGAAAACGATGCCCTTGGGCCGCAGGGCGCGAAGCTTGTCCGCCGGCGTATTGTGCGGCAGCAGCTCGCTGTACACGCCGAGATCGCGGATGCGCCGCGCGATGAGCTGGTTGTACTGGCCGCCGAAGTCGAGCACGACGATCATTTCATGCGATGGATTATTCACGGTCGAACCTAAGCCTCCTGAATGCAAAAAACGCGCCCGGCTCTCCGGCATTGCCGGCGGAAGCGGAGCGTTCCCGCGGTTCAAATCAATTGAAGTCATTATAGCCTTGCGGCTTCGACAGCGTCAAGGACAAGCGAGCGGCGGGCGAAGCGGCGAGAGCGCCTAAACAGAGAGGGCGCCGAATCCGGTGCCCTCTCAAGATCACTGCTTCCGTTCGTCATGCTTAGCCGTTACTCTTCCTCAGCGGCCGGGATTTCGGAATGCCGCTCGAACTTGACCGCATCCGCTCTTGTGTAGATTAGTTCCGCGGCGGGCGTCTGCGGTTCGACCGTGGTCGGAGTGACCCTCGTCATACGGACGTATTCGGTCCCGTCCCCCGCGAAATCGTAGGCGCCAAGGTTCAGCCACTCCGACGAACCGGAGGACTGATCAATGTACAGGATTTCCGTTCCGGTCTTATGCTTCACCTCTACCTTGACGTTTGTGTCCTGCCCGGGAGAGTGAACGATGTTGTACAGGGACACGGTATAGTTCCCTTCCGGAAGCATGGCCGTCCAAGTCGCCGAAGACCCTTGAGTCGTCGTATAACGCGATTTGACGCCCGTTTGGTAACCCGACAGGTTGCTCTGGGTCCAAGAACCGGCCGATACGAACAGCCCGTCCGCGTTCGCGCTGTCGACCGTAACGGTCAGATCCCGGATCGGGATGGACAGGCGGGGCGTCTCCAGCGTCGTTCCGTTCACGGTCACATCGGCCCATACCTCGATATGGTCGGTTGTCCCGTCCAACTGAAGAAGCTGCAGAACGCCGCCGGCGTCGACAGCCGCGAGATCGGGCCGATCCAGATGGTACGCCACGTCCGCCTGGCTCATATCTCCGGGAAGACCGTTATCCAGCTGGCCTGACACGGCAAGCTGAACGTTCCGTGTCATTTCCAGCGCATCCTTGTCCGCGCTTATGGAGACTGATTGCCATTGCGGCTGCGCGTCTTCGGGCACCCACATAACCGCGTCGGCTATGACCCGGGAATTGCCGGATTGATTCGTCAGCTCGACGTATCCGCCGGTTCCTTCCGCGAAAGGAAAGGCTCCCAGGTAGGCCCATCCGCCGTCCGACGCTTGCTCGTTGACCGCCACCGTTTGCGTACCTCCGTCATAATGGACGTCGAACGCGGCGCCCGTCGACCAGTTCTCGTTCGCGATCGTCATTTTTGGCAATTTGGCGTAGACGTCGTAGACGACGCTCTCGGGCAAATCCGGGCGCCAGCGGATCGCGGCCGTCGCAGCGCCCGTCGCGGACTTCGCGTAGACGTAGCCGTCATAATAGTAGCCGTCGCCCGACGTGTCGCGGATCCATATCCCGTCCGTCTCCGCTTCGGTGTTGTCCGTCACGATCGAGCTTCCCGGCTGCCATGCCGGCTGCTCTGGCGGGACGGCCGTATGATCGGGCAGGTAGAGGCTTCTCGTTCTCGTCTTTTTCCCTTCCGACTCCACGTAATAGGTGAACGTGTCGGACAGATCGTTCACCCGGATCGACCACTCCGTAGGATAAACCGTATCGGGGACTGCCGTGTACGTGTCGCCGCCATCAAGCGAGTAATAAAGCGTCGCTGCTTTCTCGGTCTTGGCCTCGATGTAGGCGTCGTAGGCGGTGTTGTCCGGCTTGACGATCAGCATGCCTTTCACGGCGTCGATCGGGCTGTGCGTGTCGAAGAAATAGCTTGCCTCCGACGTCGTCTCCGGCTGCTGCCGGTGAAAAGGCACCTCGATGTCGAGCCCTTCCACGATAACGGCCGTAATTCCTTTGCCGGATACGGAGACATCGATCGCGCCGTTCGTCATCGTCGCCTGTTCGGGCTCGCCGTTGCCCCGGATGACCGTCACCGGGTACGTCTGCACCGGGTCGAATCCGACGATCTGCGAATTCAGCTCGATCGACGCTTGCTGCGCGTCCGCCGATTCGTTGCTGAGCGAGATATAGAACCGGTCGCCGCTCTCGGCCGTAATCCAGTTGAGCTGCGGGTTGCTGGTCGAGATAATGCCCTTGGGCATCCACAGCCAGACGCCAGTATGGCCGTAGAACGTTCCCGGCTTGCTGCCGTACAGGTGATACTTGAACCACAGGAAATCGGTCTCGAACACGGACGGGAACGAGATGCTTCCGTTCGATCTCAGCGCCTGCTCGCTGATCAGATAATCCATCGTCTGGCCGAGCTGGCCGGGAACGTGGTGGTAATAAATCGACGTCGCTTCGCTCGGGCCCTCTAACGGGAAGTCCGGCTCCAGCTGGCTGATCGAGAAGCCTTTGTAGTAATAGCCCGGATAGCTCGAATACCTCCCGATCACCGCGTTGTGGGCGACGTCCGCGAGCAGCGAATCGCCCGTATCCTGCGCAAGCCGCAGCAGGAAGGGCGCCTCCTGCGCGTTCATCCGGTAGTAAGCGGATGTGCTGCCCGCTTCGAAGGTCAGGCCGTTCGGCGATACCTTCCAAGCGTCGGTCTGGACGCCGCCGGTCTCGTATTCCGGGAAGTCGTCCCGCGGGTAATCGTACTTTGCGCTTGCCGGCCAGTGGAACGATTCCGTATACGGCGCGTCCGGCTGCGGGATCGTATAGGTCCCTTCGGGGACGGGACGAGCCACGAACATCGTGACGTACCGCTTCGCTTCCTTGTAGGCCGCGTTCAGGTATTCGGCGTCCCCGGTCTCCTCGTACAGCTCCAGCAACTCGATCCACAGCTTGCCGTTATTGGCGATAAATTCATTTTCCGACACATTACCGGTGGCTGGGGTGTCGATCTGGCTCGCGATATAAGCGTCCGCCGCCGTCTCGGCCTGCTGCAAATAGACCGCGTTGCCGGTCATTCGGTACATCATCAACGGCTGGATGACAGGGCCTCTTTCTTTCAGGTCCGGGTTCCGAAAGCGATACTCTTCCTCTACCATCTCTTGAATGGCCGCGTTCCCGTTCGTTAACTGTGCCAAGGACGCGACCGAGGACACATCGAACGGCAGCGAGGTCATTTTCCAATTACTTGGCACGCCGTAAACCGGCTTCTTCGTCGGCGACCAGCCCTGGGCGTTGCGCGATACGCCGAACTCCAGAGAAGGCAGCGCCCTCGTATCGTACAGATCATCGTCTCCGGTCAAGTAATAGGCGCTCATCAGAACGCCGTCGGAGGAGGTGCGGACCGCGTCCTCGTTCTCGATGTCGATGAAGCCTTTCGCCCGGCCCCACCAGCCGCTCGGAGACGGCACGTAATTCACGGAATCGTCCCCCTGCGGCTCGACTTTCATCAGATCGATCATGTTGAACATCGCGTCGGTCAGCGATTGGCCGGCGACGTTCTCCCGATAGTCCGTATAGCCGTATTCGCTGCGAACAATGTTCTCGTATGCGTCGTAGATGTCGCTCCTCTGCGCGTACAGTCCGATCGTAAACCGGTACGTGCTCTCCGCGGCCAAAGACGAATAGGCTCCGAGCTGCGGCGCGTACACGATCGGCTGCACGCCGCCGTCGTTGTTGACGAGACTCATGCCGAGCGGCTGACGATCGGCTCCCCCATGCGGCTCGAAGTCGAGCGGCAGCTCTTCGGCAGACACGAACACGCCGTAGGTCAACGGATTACCGTCGCCGTCGCGTTTCTCGACCAGACTCATCGGCGCGGTCAATTGCCACAGCCCCGTCGATTCCGCCGTACCGATCATTTTCGCATGGGATTTGTATCCGCTCAGCACCTCGTCGACGTCGGCCTCGGCCTCCGACGTGAAAGACTGATAGCCGATCACGTAATGGCCGGCGCGTCGGGGCGTGAACGAATACGACACCTCCGGCCTGTCCTTCGCGAGCGACCAGGTCGCCTCGAAATCGTAATCGGCCGAATGAGACGAGTCGCTCAGAACCGCGGTCTTGCCGTCCGTAATTTGGACGCTGTCGAATGTGATCCACGTTTTATTCATCGTGTCGTAGTAGTTGGTCCGCTGCCCCGCGTCCCCGTCCAGCAGCACCCATTGCTCGTCGAGCCGCTCCTGCGGCGTATTGGCGGGCACCCAGGCGTCCGCGTCGGCGTCTTTGTAATACACGTCCCGAACAACGGTATGGCCGCCGTCCCAGGCCGCGTCGTAAAAAACGGTTTTATAGCCGTCGTTCTCGATGCTGCCCGCCTCCGTATAAGTCAGATTCGGCAGCGTCCGGTCGCGCAGCGCCGGCGGCGGCAGCGGCTTCTGCGAGATGCGGCCTTCGAACTTGACCGCGTCGATCCGGGTCTGAATGTTCGATGTCGTCGGCTGAACGCGGGTTGCCCGGACGAATTCCGCTCCGGTTCCGCTGAACTCGTAAGTGCCTAGATCGACCCAGCCGGTTCCGCCGGATGACGGCCTCAGATCGATATATTGCACGTCTGTCGTCCCGTTGTGCACGACCTCCACCTTCACGTTGCTGTCCGCCTTGTCCGCCCAATCCAGCTTATACAGCGAGATCTTGGCCGTGCCGGCTTCCAGCCGCGGATTCCACGTTATGGCGTTGTTGATCGTGTCGGTGTAGCGGGTGCCGGAATTGTTATAGCCCTTCACGCCCGTAGACGTCTGCCAGCCGCTCGTGGCCGAATAGCCTTCGTCGCCGTCGTCGATGACAATCGAGTTATAGGGCGTATCGTACTGCTCGATATTTCCTTCGAACTTGACGGCGTCGGCCCGCGTCAGCACCGTCCCCGTAGAGGAGTGAACGCGGGTCAGCCTGACGAATTCGTTGTCCGTTCCGTTAAAATAGTAGTCGCCGAGCTCGACCCAGCCGCTTCCTCCGGACGACGGCCGCAGGTCGACGTTCAGCACGTCCGTCGTGCCGTTGTGCACGATCTCCACCTTCACGCCGTCGTCGGCCTTGTCCTCCCAATCGAGCTTGTACAGCGAGATGGTTGCCGTGCCGGCCTTCAGATTCGGATTCCAGGTCACCGAATTGTTCACGGTGTCCGTCCAACGCGAACTGGAGTTGCCGTAGCCTTTCACATTCGTGGAGACGTTCCAGATGCCGGTCACGGAAAAGCCCGTCGTCGCATTCGTCGGATCGCTCTTCGCGACGCCGTCGACGGTGATGCTGCCGTCGTCGATGGTGATCGTTCGGTAAGGAGGCGCCGTCCCTTCCTCCGCCGAAGCCTTGCCCGGCTGCGGCAGCGGCGCGCCAATCGTTGCAAGCGCTATCAAAATCAACAAAACCAAAAAAGCCGTTCCGACTCTTCCCAACTTCATTCTCATCGCCCCGTTTCTGAAGATTCTGCTTCCAAACCAGCTGTTCATGTGAGAGCTTTCGAATTCCCGAAAACTCCTCCTCTCCCTCCGCCTTCCTCTCTCCTCTCTCCTGAGCTTCGATGCGGCTAACGTCTCCTCTGCCATCATAGTGCAGCGTTTACGGCTTAGATTTATTGGATTTTTAGAAATGTTTATACGATTTTCTGCAGTTGCAATGCTTGCTGAAAAACAGACGAAACGGACGCGTTCCTCCTCGCTGAAACCGAATACCGGCATTCCAGGCCGTAGTGCTCGACCGCTTGCGGTTCGCCGTGGCCGGTACACTATGACGTTATGGCCTCCGCACGCCGACCGTAAAGCTTCACATAACTTTCCGTCAATACGGGTAGTCAAGCTCCCTTCTTTCGTCCGTTCCGCCAACGTTCCGCCCATGTGAGTAGTCTTATTACGTTCTATCGCCCGTTCCGCGGCAGCCAGGCTGCGACGGGACGCAGCCCGGCACAGCCTGGTGTGAACTTACAGCGGCGGCTGCACCAGAAGCAGCATGCCGAGCTGGACGAGCGTCTGCCCGTATCGATCGGGATGCTGTCGAAAATGCCCGAGACTCTCATGCTTCCCGGCAGCCTCGAACACAGCCGCTTTGTCCGTACGCGCGGCATCGATCTCGAAGCGGACGACATGCCGCCCGTTGGGCAGAGCCGGAAGGAACGCGTATTCGTTCCGGTCGTGGTCATTGTGGAGCGTGAAGCGGTCGAGAACGATAGGCTCCCCACCGTCCACCGAAACTTTCAGCCTGCCGGAATAGGGGCCGCCGATGTCGAACAGGCCGATGTGGGTGCCGACGAACTCGACCGTAAAAGCGTCGCCGGGCTTCCCGGACCGCCATAGACCCGGGAACAGCCAGGAGAATTCTTGAGCAGGCCCTGGCCGTTCCGGCGTCTCGAACGTCCATTCGCCGGCGAACGCTGCCAGCTCCGCCGGAGCCTTCATAGCGGCGTACTCCCACGGATTCCCCGGCACGAGAGTCTCCGCCGGGAGAAGGTGCGGCGACGGCATGCCGCTTTCGGCCCGCCCGCGCAGCGTTTTCAGGCGCCGAACGATTTCGTCGGCGTAGAGGCGATGGCCGTCCGGCACGGTCGGGTGAACGGAATCGCGCGTAAAGACGACGGCGCCGGCCGGCGCCTTTTCCCCTTCCCAAACCGTAAAAACAACCGTTCCTTCCGCGACGAGCCGGCTGAGCTCCACGCCCAAATGAATAGACGGGATGCCGTACTCGTCTGCCACCTCGTCCTGCAGCAGCGCGCCGGGCTGGTACCTCCCCTTCCGGAATCCGGCCACGTCCTGCTCCGCAAGCGTATAAACGAACAGTAGATCGGTCATCGGGTCGGCATTGCGGACTTGCCGGACGATGCCTTCGATCCAGGCCTTCGACTCGGGAGCGCCCCGATCGTTCACGACAAATTCGACGAAGACGAGGTCGGGCCGGTGCCTTAATACATCCCTTGCCGTCCGGGCGGCGCCCAGATCCGAGCCGGTACCGCTGACCCCGGCATTGATCGCTTCAATCTTCGCTTGGGGATACTGCTCCTGAAGCCATTCCGCCGTCATGACGCGATAGCCGGGCGCCCGGGTGATGCTTCCGCCCAGGTAGACGATCGTCGCATCGCCTCCTCCTGCCAGTTTGGCGAATACGTTCGGCAAGCCGGCACGCGGAAAAAAAGCGTTCAACGGTTCGGGGTGCATTCTGGGCTCTCCTTTTCCTTTACCTCCGGGGCGTACAGTTTGACGGCGAACACTTCGACGTACGGCGAACCGTGCGTGCCGCCGAATTCGAACCGGATGCGGACGACGCCCCGTACGTTCAAGCGATACCGGTTCAACGTCAGATCGTTGCCTCTGGCTTCAAAGCGCCGCTCGCTGCCGTCCGCCAGCGTCACGATCGCGTCGTAGTCCTTGACCAGCGTCTCCGGCGGCTCGTCGAAATGCTCCAGATCGAGCCGAGGATTAAAGACAAGCTGAAGCTCCTCCACATCCTTGGGAGTCGCGAATGCAAGCTCCAGCCATTCCCGGCCGCCGGAACGCTCCGATGCCCATACGTTAGGCAGCCCGTACGGCCGCGAATAGCCATTGACGATATTGGCGGGATCGTACAGATGCTGGGCGGGCAGAAGGTTCTTGAACAGGATGCTCTTCTCCCACTTCCTTAGCTTAGCCGGCTCTTCCGGCCGGTACAGAAAGCTGACCGCTCCGGTCGGCTTCTCGCCGTTGCAGGATAGCGCCAGCGTCTCCGCCCCTTCGAACACCAGATACAGCTTATCGCCCGCGGGCCTCCCGCAGCCGATGTCCAGCGTCATCCAGCCGTCGAAGCCGGCCGCCACCTCGATACCGGCTCTTTTCAGCTCGCCGCCGGGCACATAGTTCTCCTTGCGGTCGCCGCCCAGCACCGTCAGGCGAAGCGTCTCCGCCCGGTCCCCGGCGTTCCGAATACGGACGGCCACGCTCTCCAGACGCTCCGTGCCGATCGGCAGCGCCAGGCACAGCGGCTGTTCCAGAGAGACTGCCTCGCCCGGGACTTCATTGGCATACGCCCGCCGCGAAGACGCCCGAACGGTCAGGCCCTCGGCGAAGCACGGCGTCAGCTCCTCCCGAAGCCCGACGATCGTCTGTCCGTCCCGCATCAGCATCCGCTGCAGCTCGCCGATGTGTTCCGCCGCGATGTCGGCCGGGTCCGCCCCGTACTTCACGCAGAGCGCCGCCGCCGTACCGACCGCTTGGCCCATGCAGCCGCACGTCGCCATAACGCGGGTCGACCCGAAGGCGACGTGGGTGGCGCTGACGTTGCGGCCGGCCAGCAGCAGGTTGGGAACGTTGGCGGAGTATAGGCTCCGCAGCGGAATGTTGTACAGGCCGGGAACGAAGTTCCATGCCGTCGCCGGCCCCGTGTCGTAAACCCCTTTGGCGGCGTGCAGGTCCATCGCCCAGCCGCCGACGGCCACGGCATCCGCGAAGTATGGTCTTTCCGTCAGATCGTTCTGCGACAGCATGTAATCCCCCACGAATCGCCGCGACTCCCGTTTGCCCGGAATCGGAGACACGTGGTCCAGGATGAGAGGGTCCACGCCGTCGAAGTCTCCGCTGTTCTTGATGTAATCCCAGATGCCGAACACCAGCTTGCGCAGCTCCAGCGCGATCTCCTCGTTGTCCCGGACAGTGTCGATATGCCCGCCGTATTCCAGCCACCACAAGCCGCCAAGCCCATTTACCTTGCGAGGAATGACGCGATGGCGCAGCCCTTTGCGAATATCCTCGAAGAAGCTCAGCTTCGTGACATCGTATGCGAACGCCGGCCTTTTGAACGGCACCTTGCGGCCGACGTCGCGGGTTTGAAACAGAATCGTATCCCCCATCGTGTAAGCGTCCGCTTCCTCCGGAGCCAGACTTTCCCCGAATTCGCTCCTGGCTTCCCGCCCGCGCCTGAATTGCGCGCCCGCCTGATACGCGACCGCGCCGTCGCCGGAACTGTCGATATAATACGGACTGACGAAGCGGAATTTCCGTTCGGAAGCGAGCTGCAGCGCGTCCACCCGCGCGACTCTTCCGCCCTCCGTCCCTGTCTCGTAGACGCACGTGTTCAGATACAGCGCGATGTTCGGTTCGCCGTAGACCATGTCGAGCAGCACCGTATCCGATACCGAGTACATGATTTTCTGGTTGTACAGCGGATTGTGGCGAAAAAGCTTCTGCTTCAGCTCTTCGACCAGACCGCCCTCCCGCCCGTAGTAGGACGGGCTTCTGCCTTGATAGGCCGATCCGTTGATATGGACGCGGACCTCGCTGCTGGCGTTTCCGCCGAGGACGGGCCGATCGTTGATCAGCGCGACCGCCAAGCCGTTTCTCGCCGCGGCGATGGCGGCGCATACGCCCGCGATGCCTCCTCCGACGACGGTGACGTCCGATTGGACAAGCTCCATTGCGAACCCTCCATGAATCTTCGTTTGGTATTCATGGTAGTCGCTTTCGAAACCCGATTTTTACACGATTTTGCGAAAAACTCACACATTCTTTAGCCCCTGATGCAGGTTGCGGTACCTCTTGGGCGTCATTCCGGCATACTGCTTGAACAGCTTGCAGAAGTACCCCTCGTTCACGATCCCCGTCTCCTCGCACAGCTCCAGGATCGAGTAATCCCGCCGCTGCAGCAGCTCGAACGACAGCTCGATTTTGCGCCGGTTGATGTAGCTGACGACCCCTTCCTTCATCGTTTTCTTGAACAGGCTGCTGAAGTAGGCGGGGGCCAGATTCACCTGCTCGGCGAGCTCCTGCAGCGTCAGCCGCTGCCGCAGATGCCGCTCGATATACAGGATCGCCCTCGTGATCTCCGTGCGATGGGACGGCGCACCGTCCTGCAAAGCGGCGAAGACGAGGTCGGCGATCAGCCTCAGTTGTTCCCGGAAGGCTGCGAAGGGAGCCGGGACCGCTTCCGCATCCAGCTCTGGAATCCCCCAGGATTTCAGCTTCGCCGCGATATCCCGCCAGAAGTCCCGAAGCAGGGCGAGCATCGCCGGCTTCGGAATCCGTTCGTCCCGGGCGCTCCGCTCCAGCGCTCCCATCCACTCTGCCAGCTCTTCCCGGCCGCTCTCCCGGTGCAGCTGCGCCAGCACGCCGGCCACCCTCTCCCGGAAAGCCGGACCGAGCTCGCCTCGATAGCGAAGGCGATGCGCCGGCGTCACGACCGACTTCGCCTCCCGGTAGAAAAAGTCGTCGCACAGCCCCGCCGCTTCCGCATAGCCGGACCTGATCGCGTCCCAGCCCTTGCGCGGCCCCGCGAAGCCGACGGACACCTCCTGGTTCAGGTAACGCTCCAGATTGTCGACCATCTGTCTTCCCAACGTCTGGCAGATCCGCTCGATCTCCATCTCGCTGCGGTTGCCGTCCAGCGCCAGAAAGCCGACGAACCGATGATCGCGCAGCTCGGATACCGCGCCTCCCCCGTAGTCCGCCAACGTCTCCTCCAGCACGTTGGTCACGGCGAATTTGAGAACGCTTTGGTCCGCCGACGAATAGGCATTCCGGAAGCTCTCGTACTGGTTCATCTCCGCGATGAAGCAGCAATAGCCGGATTCGAAAAAGCCGTATTCCGCCCCGCCCCCTTCCCCCGTCGCCCGGCGGGCGGGAAGCTCTCCGCTCACAAGCTCGCCGATCCATTGCTTGCGCACCCGGTACCGATTCTCCTGAATCGAGAGATTAAGCGCCTGCAATTCGCCCTCCCGCTTCCGAATGTCCTCCAGCGTTTCCGCCGCCTTTTCCAAGGCCCGCGTAAGTTCCTCCTCCTTCAAAGGAACCTTCACGATATACTCCAGAATATGGCTGCGAATGGCCCGCTGGGCGTATTCGAACGTGCTGTAGGCGGTCAGCAAAATATACTGCGCGTTCGGCAGCTTCGGCCGCAACTGTTCGATCATCGTAATCCCGTCCAGCTGCGGCATGACGATATCGGACAGAACGATGTCCGGCTTCAGCTCCAACGCCAGTTCGGCCCCCTTGATCCCGTTGTACGCTTTGCCGATCAGCTCGAACCGCCGATCCCCTGCGGACAGTCCCTGGAAAAACAGCTCCAGCCGCTGAACGATCAAATCCTCGTCGTCCACAACCAGACAGGTGTAGGTTCTCATTCAGTTTGCAGCTCCTTTGTCGGATGGGCCGGGAACAAAGCGCGGATCCGGGTTCCTTGACCGGGAACGCTGACGATCTGCAGCCCGTGCGGTTTGCCGTAATACGTGCGGATGCGCTGATGAATATTGTTCAGGCCGATTCTTCGCCGCCTCGCGTCTCCGTCCCTTGGCTCGGGCGTCAACAGCAGGGCCAGCTTCTCCTCGGGAATGCCGACGCCGCGGTCCGCGACCTCGATCGCGACGAAGCCGCCTTCCCGGAAGGCGGAAATCTCCAGCGGTCCCTCGATTTGACCCCCGCAGTAGCCGTGAAAAAGGCTGTTCTCCACCAGCGGCTGAAGCAGCATCCGGAATACGGGATAGTTCGGCAGCCCGTCTTCGATCCGCTCCACCAGCTGAAAATGCCGGTTGTACCGGATATTCTGAATCGCGACGTAATCCGCCACGTTTCGCAACTCGTCCCGCAGCGCCACTTGCTCGGAGGCGTCGGAGATACCGTATTCCAGCAGCGAGATGAGCGAGCCGATGACCGTGTCGATCTTGTCCAGTTGGCCCAGGCGGGCAACGTGGCTGATGGAGCCGAGCGTGTTGTACAGAAAATGCGGATTGATCTGCGATTGCAGCACTTGAATCTCAAGCTTCCGCTGCAGCTCGTTATGCTTCTCCGACCGTTTGAGCAAGTCGACGATCTGCTGCAGCATGTGGTCGAACGCCCGCGACAAGTCGCCGAACTCGTCGTTGCGCCGAACGGAGACGACAACGCCGAGTTCTCCCTGCTCGACCCGGTTCATTTTTGTCATCAGGTAATAGAGAGGCTTCCGGATGTACTTGGCGATCAAATAAGCGATCAGAAAGCTGAGCAGGAGCCCCGCCAGCAGCAGACCGAGATAGTACTGCCGCAACCGGTCCAATGCCGCCTTCAGCCGCGATTCGTCATTGACGGAGACAATGTACCAATTGAACTTCTCCGTCGGCCGCTTCTGCACCGACACGGGCTTGCCCTGCCGGGTCTCGACGGTCAGGTTAGAGCCGTTGGCGGCAATCAGATCGGTTCCGGACATGCCGCCGACGGAGAACGTGTGGTTCCGCATTTCCTGTGGCACTTTGCTGTCGGAGAAGCCGGCGATAATCTGCCCCGAGGAGGTGAGCAGAGCCAGATTCATCTGCTCTTCTTCATGAATCTGCAGCAAGGTCGCCTCGATCGCCTTCAAATCCAAGTCGACGGCAACCGCCATCGGTTCGTCGGAGCCCGGCAAATACCGGACCATCGTAAGGGTCCAGCCGGAATACCGGGACAAGTAGGGCTCGCTCTCGTATGTCGTCTGCTTGTTGCGGGTCGCCGCCTCGAACAGCGGCTTGCGCTCGGGCAGCGGTTCGTCGAAAATCCGGGTCGGCATGCTGCCGCCGATCACCGACAGATCGCTTTTGATCAGATAGATGTTGCTGACGTAATTGCTGTTCATCTCGTACAGCTTCCCGACTTGCTTACGGATCACCTCCGGGTTCTGGAGATTGGCCTGAACGGACGTCTCGAGCGAGAACAGAATCGTCTGGAAGGAGGAGAAGTTGACCGTCAAATATTGATCCACCTTGTCCATAATCTGCTTGATGTAATATTCGTCGTTCGTTCTCATCTCGCTGCGCACGTACCGGTAGGACAGCTGACTGATCAGAATGATGCAGCTGAGCACGAACGCAAAGCAGATGACAAACAGCTTCAGAGGCAGGCTGATTCTTCTCCTCATCGGGTCCTCCCGCTCATGCGAAAGAGAGGGACGCGCCTAGCCGCCCCTCTCGATTCCGTTACTTGATATAACCGAGCTGCTTCAATTGTTCGGTTACGTTGTCCTTGTACTTCTGCAAGTCGAACTTCGTATCGAGCGTATTCAGGAAGCTGTCCCAGTTCGCCAGCGGTTCCTTGCCGCTCATGAATTTGACTAGCATCTCGTTGATGTACTTCTGCCGATCCGCGGCCTTCGCGTCGTTCGGATCGGGCGTCAGAGCCGATCCGGGAAGCGTGGGCGCCACGTACTTCTGGTTCTCCTCAAAATATTCGGTGACCTTCGGATTCTTGAAGCTGAAGTATTCGGCGTCGTCGCCGCGGCGCGGGAATTTGTAATGATCGACCCAAGCGTATTCGTCCTTGACTTCCTTCGTCAATTCGGAGGTCAAGTTTTTCGGCTTGCCGTCCACCATGTCCCAATGAACGCCCTTGATGCCGTAGGCGAAATACGGGTAAGCTTCCTCGTCGGTGAACAAGTATTCCAGCATCGCCAGAATGCGGGTGATCTTCTCCGGGCTTGCTTTGGACGAGATCGCCCACGTGTTGCTCTGGTACGTCTTCGTCTCCAGAATCTGATCGCCGTAAGGCCCTTTCATCGGAGGAATGACGATCCAATCGGGCACCTCTCCGCCGACCTCCTGCATCTTCTGCGTGCCGTCCGCCTCCAACCTGCGGATGTCGTTGACCATGACGCCGACCTTGCCCTTGAACAGCTTCTCGTTGAGCTGATCGTACGTATTCATGGTGACCCAGTCGGGATCGACGACGCCCGCTTCCATCATATTGTGGATATAGGTCAGCGCTTCTTTCATTTTCGGATCGGTGAAAAGGAACTGCGCCTGGTTGTCCTTGACGTCGATCGCCGCGGGAGGATTGACGCCGAACATCCACATGAGCGTATCGAAGCCGTACGTCTGCAGCGTTCCTTCCTTGTTCATGCCGCCGATGAACCCGTAAGTGTCTTTCTTGCCGTTGCCGTCCGGATCCTGTTCGGTGAACGCTTTCATTACGTTGAACAGCTCGTCGGGCGTGGTCGGCACCTGAAGATGGAGCTTCTGCAGCCAGTCGTTGCGGATAAGGATGTCATGGGCGACGCCGTTGACGTTGTCGTAGCCCGGCACGGCGATCATCTTGCCCTGATAGGTCGACGCGTCCCAGGAATCCTGTCCGAAGCGCTCTTTCAGCTTGGGGAACTGGTCCATGTACGGCGTCAGATCGGCCAGAATGCCTTGCTCGTAATAGTTTGCCAGATCGGCCCGATTCTTCAGGAAGATCAGATCGGGAATGTCGCCGCCGGCGATCAGCGTGTTCAGCTTGGTCGTCGCTTCTCCCGCCTGCGGCAAGACCATCTGCAGATCGACGTTGACCGCCTTCTCGATCATCTGGTGCTGGACGTCCTTGTCCGCCGGCGGAACCGGAGCCGCCGCGTTGAACGTCGCCTGATTGAACATCGTAATCTTGAGCTTGTCTGCGAATTTGCCGCTCGCTGCGGTTTGAGAACTTCCCGACGCGGCCGCGGAGGACGCGGGTGCCGCCGCCTGCCCGTTGCCGTTGTCGTTGCCGTTCCCGCCGCAGCCGGACAGCGCCATGCCGGTGCCGACAACCGCGGCCAATACGGATAAGATCGACTTGCTGCGTTTCATACCAACCTCTCCCCTTAAGCTTAATAATGTATGAACACGCCGGAATCGCGCAAGAAGTTTGTCAAGCAAGACTCGGCTCGAGCGAAATTCCGGCGGTGCAACCCTTTTGGCGTCCGTCTTCAGTGCGGCGATCGCCCGTTCTACGTTCATCTTCAGTGCGGCGTTCGCCCGTCCTGGCATCCGTCTTCGATGGAGTTGTTGCTCCCTTTGATCTCAATCCTCAAAGGAGGCGGCGCCCCTCTTCATGTCAAACCTCGGTGGACGGCGTCTCTCTTAAGGTCGACCTCGGAGGAAGCGTTGCCCTCCGACGTCAGCCTTTGATGGAGCCCATCAGCACTCCTTTGGTGAAGTGCTTCTGCAAGAACGGATAAGCGACCAGGATCGGCAGCGTCGTCACGACGACGGCCGCCATCTGCAGCGCGGCGGTGCTGACGTACTCCGTGTTCGCGGCCGGGTCCGCGCTTTGCGCCTGCAGGTTCAGCAGAATGTTGCGCAGCACGACCTGAAGCGGCATCAGCTTCGTGTCGTTGATGTACACGATGGCGTCGAAATAGCTGTTCCAGTGGCCGACGGCGTAGAACAGGGAGATCGTCGCCAGCACGGGCATCGACAGCGGCAGGACGATCTTCCATAGCGCCTGCAGCTCGCTCGCGCCGTCGACCCGCGCCGACTCCTCGATCTCGCCCGGCAGCTGCTCGAAGAAACCTTTGACGATAATGACGTTGAACGCGCTGATGAGCGTCGGAATGACGAGCACCCAAGCGGTGTCCAGCAGATGAAGCGAGCGAATGAGCAGATAAGTCGGGATCAGCCCGCCGCTGAACATCATCGTGAATACGATCGCCAGCAGGAAGACGCCTCGGCCAGGCAGATACTTCTTGGATAGCGGGTAAGCGGCCAAGACGGTAAACAGCATATTGAGCGCCGTGCCGACCAGCGTGCGGAACAGCGTAATCTGATACGCTTGCCCGAAGCCGTGGTGATAGAACACTTCCTTGTAAGCCGCCAGTGTAACCTTCTCGGGAATGATGACGATGCCGCGCCTCATCACCTCCGTCGCCGGGGTGAAGGAGACGGCAATGACATACACGAAAGGAAACAGACACAGCAGCGCCAGCAGGGTCAGCACGAGATAGACGACGGCCTGTCCCGCTTTTTCGCCAAACGTCAGGTTTGTCATGTTGTCTTCACCTCACCAGATTTGCCCGTCGAATTTTTTGGCGACTTTGTTGGCCGCGATGACCAGACCGAAGCCGATCACCGCCTTGAACAGACCGACCGCCGTCGCCAAGCCGACCTTCAATCGCTGCAGGCCTTCGCGGTACACCCAAGTGTCGATGATGTCGATTTTGTCCTGGTTGAAGGTGTTCGCAAGCATGAAAATCTGATCGAATCCGGCGTCCAGAATGTGGCTTAATTTGAGAACGAGCATCAGCACCACGACGCTTCGGATACCCGGCAACGTCACGTGCCAAAGCAGCCGCAGCTTGGAGGCGCCGTCGATGCGGGCCGCCTCGTATTGGCTCGGATCGATGCCCGCCAGCGCGGCCAGATACAGGATCGCTCCCCAGCCGATGTCCTTCCAAATCTCGGACAGGACGACCATCGGCCGGGCCCAGGCCGACTCCGTCAGGAACGAGATCGGCGCGAAGCCGTTCTCCTTCAGCAGCATGTTGATCAGGCCGTCGCCCGGAGCGAGCAATGCGACCATCAAGCCGTAGACGATGACCCAGGAGAGGAAATGGGGCAAGTAAGTGAGCGTCTGCACGACCCGCTTGAACCACTGAGTCTGTACCTCGTTGAGCAGCAGCGCCAGCAGGACGGGAGCGGAGAATCCGAACGCCAGCTTATAGAGCGAGAGAATGATCGTGTTGCCCATGATGTCCCAGAAGTAGACCCCGTTCACGAAATCCTTGAAGTTGGTGAGCCCGACCCACTTGCTGTCCCACAAGCCGAGCACCATGTTGTAATTTTTGAACGCGATCAGAATTCCGCCCATCGGAATGTACTTGAAAACGATGAAATAGACCATTGCGGGCAGCAACATCAAATACATCGTTTTATGCTTCAGAACGGTCCTAAGCCTGATGCTCAGGCCGCCGGCCGTTCGGCCTGCCGCCGACTTTGCGTCCATGCCATCACCTGTCTTGATTTTTCTATAGCTTAGCACGCGGCCGTCAGGGCGCATTTCTTCGATCTTTAGTTTTTTTTATAAGATTTTAAGGCGGTGCCGGGAGGATGATTGTTGATTTGCAGGGGGCGGAATTGTGACAGGGACTGCGAAGGATGCTACGGCTGTGACAAGAGGCTGCGGCGGAGGCTGTGGCGGAGGTTGCGATTGTGACGGGAGGATTCGATGGAATTAAGAATGCGGATCTTTATGGGGAAGTCGAAGCCGGCCGAATTCCCCGCAAAAAGGATTGACAGGGCTGTTAGGTTCCATGCTGGTCGGCAGAAGGCTGCTTCGGACGTCGACATTGCTTCAGAGCTGCAGTGATGATTGGGATAAACGACAGAAGCATGCGACGAACGGCAACGGGTTCGGGTTGGCAAGCATCAGGCGCGGCACCGAAGTTTGTATGGGGTTGAAGGCTGGCGGTTGGCTCGAGGAACGAAGCTTTGTGCGGCTGGCCTAGGGTGAAGCCTAGGGAAATAGGCCTAGAGGCGGAAGGCAGGCTGCTGACTTCAGGTGCAGATTCGCGGAGCCGCCAGCAGGTTCACCCCGTACCGGCGACGCAGCTTAAACTCCTTCAACTTAAGGAGCTTCACCAGCACGTCGCCGAAAGTTTCTCACCCTTTCACTTTCGCCAGCACCTCTTCCACGTGTCCCTTCACCCGGTTGACCTTCCATTCCTTCCGAAGAATGCCCTCCTCGTCGATCAGAAACGTCGTGCGGATGATGCCCATGTACGTTCTTCCGTAAAGCTTCTTTTCCTGCCAAAGACCGTACTGCTCCGCTACCGCATGGTCCGGATCCGACAGCAGCGTGAACGGCAGGCCGTGCTTATCGATGAATTTCCCGTGGGACTTCACCGGGTCCGGGCTGATGCCGAGAACGACCGCTCCCGCCTTAAGCAGGTCAGGGTTCGCGTCGCGGAAGTCGCAAGCCTCCTGCGTGCATGTCGGTGTCAAGTCTTGCGGATAAAAGAACAAGACCACCTTGCGGCCTCGCAGTTGGCTCAGCTTCAAGCGGCCCCCGTCCGACGACTCCAGTTCGAAATCCGGCGCGGGTTGTCCGATTTGCGGTTGTGACATTTTTCCTCGCTCCTTGGATTCACCTATTTGTTATTGTATGACTATGGTTCCCGAAATGGCCGAGAATCCGGCCAGCTTGCCGACGCAAGAGAGCAACCTGATTACTCACTTTGGCGGTTCCTCGGCGAATTCGGCGCAAGAGAGCAACCTGTTTACTCACATGAGCGGTTCTTCGGCGAATTCGGCGCAAGAGAGCAACCTGATTACTCACATGAGCGGTTCTTCGGCGAATGCGGCGTAAGAGAGCAACCTGATTACTCACTTTGGCAGCTTTTCGATGAATGCGGCGCAAGAGAGTAACCAGATTACTTACTTTGGCGGTTCTTCGGAGAATTCGACGCAAGAGAGTAACCAGATTACTTACTTTGGCGGTTCTTCGGCGAATGCGGCGCAAGAGAGCAACCTGATTACTCACATGAGCGGTTCTTCGGTGAATTTAGCAAAAGCTTGCGGTCCCGCCCCCTCAAGACCCCGCGCCGCGGTAACGCTTGACGCCGCTGCGCCATACCCAGAGGCCGAGCGCCAGCACGATCGCGCCGACGACCGGCGTCAGCCAGGCCATCGCCCGGCCGCCGTGCCCCACCAGGAAGAACGACGCCGGATACACGCCGACGAAGGCGAATGGCAGCAGCCACGTCAGCAGGAAGCGGATCGTCCGATTGTAGATTTGGATCGGGTACCGTCCGTAGTTCTGAATGTTGTAGATCAGAGGCACGATACCGGTCGGCGCGTCGGAGAAAAACGAGATCGCCGCCAGCGCCGTGTACAAGCCGACGTAGACGAGCGTGGAGCCGAGCGCCATCACGATCAGCACGAGCGGATCGTACCAGTGGAACGGCAGATCGAGCCGCAGCCAGGCGGCAATCATGATGCCGATGCCGACCAGCGAGCCGATCAGCGAAGGCGGATCGACGTTTTCCAGCATGACCTGGGTGAGCGAGCCGGCGGGCCGGGTCAGAATCCGGTCCATCTCGCCCTTCGTAATATAGCGGTCGCTGAAGTTCCACAAGTTCGAAAACGTGCTGAAAATGCCGTAAGGAATCATAAAGTAGCCGTACACGAACACGACCTCCGCCTCGCTCCAGTCGCCCAGAGCAGGCGTCTGCCGGAACACGACGAAGATGAAGATGAGATTCATCGCCGAGAACATCAGGTCGGATATCACCTCGACCCAGAAGTCGGCGCGGTAAGTCAGCTTGGTCTTAATATAATTCCCGATGTATTCCCGGAACAAGGACATCGATTGAGCCATTCGCCGCATCGCCGTCAACCTCCTTGCACGAACAGGCGTGTGCGCGCCGCCCGCCACATCCACGCGATCGGCACGGTCAGCACCGCGAACCAGATCGCCTGAACGAGCACGGCGTTCCAGACGTCCGAGCCGTTCAGCCGGCCGGTGAACACCGAGCTCGGCAGGTACGTGATCGCCTGAAACGGCAGCCAGCTCAGCACCGCCCGCGCCCAACCCGGGAAGAACGACATCGGCAGAATGACGCCGGAGAGCAGGTCGATCGCGATTCTTTTCATATTCATCAGTCCCTGATTGTTCTCCACGAAAAAAGCGAACAATCCGGTCATGATATTGAGCTGCGTATTGATCAGGAAGCTGAACCAGAGCATGACGAAGAACACGATCCACCGCATCGGATCGGCCGGCAGCTCGATCGGAAAAATCAGCTTGACGATGATCATCCCCGGCACCATGAACAGCAGCAGCCTAAACACGCCCTCGCCGAACCCTTGCATCAGCTTGACCATCAGATACGAGATCGGACGCGTCATCTGTACGGCCACGCTGCCGTCGCGGATCTCGTTTGAGATTTCGCGGTCGAGGTTATTGAAGTAGAAGGCGCGCGCCATCCACGATACCGCGATGTAGGTCGTCATCTGCATGACCGTGAACCCGCCCAACGTCTCGGCGTCGCCGAAAATCGCTTTCCACATGAAATAATAAGCTCCGATATTGATCGCATAAATAATAATGCCGCTGTAATAATTGACGCGATAAGCGAGCATCATGAGAAATCGGATGCGCACGAAGTCCAGATAAGCGCTAAGCACGAACGGCCTCCTTCGCCTCCGAGCTGCCCGTCTTGTATATCTCGCGAACGATCTCGTCGGTGTTCGTCTCGAAAATTTTAATATCGCTGATCTCCGCCGAGCCGACGACCCGCGACAGTACGTCCGACACGTTCATCTCGCGCGGAATCCAGACTTTGGCCGTCAGATCGTTCTCCTTCGTCCAGCGGACGTCCATTCCCGCCGTCCAGGCGGACACCGCGTCCAGGCTGATCGGATCCGTGAACTGGAACTGTACCTCGCGTCCTTTGCCCCAGCGCTCCTTGAGCTCCTCGAGGCCGCCGTCGTAGATGATCCGGCCGTCGTCGAGCATGATGACGCGGGAACATAGCGCTTCGATGTCCTGCAGGTCGTGGGTCGTCAGCAAAATGGTCGTTCCGTGCTCGCGGTTGATTTTTTTGAGAAATTCGCGGATTTCGGTCTTCACGACGATGTCCAGGCCGATGGTCGGCTCGTCCAGGAACAGAATGGACGGCTGGTGCAGCAGCGCGGCCACCAGTTCGCAACGCATCCGTTGGCCGAGGCTGAGCTTGCGGACCGGACGGTTCAGCAGCTCCTGAAGCTGCAGCGTCTCCACCAGCTCGTCCAATCGCCGCCGGAAGTCGGCCTCGTCGACCCGGTACACCTTGCGCAGCAGCCGGAACGACTCGATGACGCCGATGTCCCACCACAGCTGGCTCCGCTGGCCGAACACGACGCCGATGCCGTGCACGAATTTCTCCCTTTCCTTATGGGGCACGAATCCGTTCACCAGAAGCTTGCCGGACGTCGGCACCAGAATGCCGGTCAGCATCTTGATCGTCGTCGATTTGCCGGCGCCGTTCTCGCCGATGTATCCGCAAATCTCTCCTTGGGGAATCTGAAAACTAATATCTTTGACCGCGGTCACCTCGGTATGCTCGCGCTTGAACAGGTCGAGCATCGCTCCCTTCAGGCCTTCGCGGTTTTTCTGAACCTTGAACTGCTTGCGCAGCTGATGAACGTCGATGGCCAGCATCCGTTCGTTCCACCCTCCAATTTTCGACATTACTTGATTCTATATGCGACCTAACTTTATAATTTTACAATATGTTATTATAATACGCGAAGCTTCCGCCAAGAAGGGGGAGCAATGCGACAAGGGGATTCCGCGCATATGAGAAAAGCCTGGAAACGCACGCTGCTGGCCTTCGTCGCCTTGGTGATCGTCGCGCTCGCGGTCGGCGGCTGGAAAATATACGGCACTTATCACGAGCTCGATCAGATGCAAAAGCCGCAAGATCAATCCCTGTTCGGACAATTCACGGAAAAGCCGGAGGAAAAGCCGCCGGAATGGACCGGTACCGAGCGGGTCAACATTCTGCTGATGGGCGGCGACGCTCGCGGACTGCGCAAAGGCGAAGTGCCCCGCTCGGACTCGATGATGGTCGCTTCGTTCGACCCGGTCACCAAGAAAGCGCATCTCTTCTCGATTCTCCGGGACACGTACGTCTCCATTCCCGACCACGGCAAGGAGCGCATCAATGCGGCGCTTGCGCTCGGCGGCCCGAACCTGGCGATGAAGACGGTCGGCAACTTGCTCGGTCTTGACATTCAGTATTATGTTTACGTCGATTTTCAAGGGTTCATCAAGCTGGTGGACGCGATCGGCGGCGTCGACTTCTACGTGGAGAAGGATATGCACTACACGGACGCGGCGGACGACCACAAGTACGATATCGATCTGAAAAAAGGCCAGCAGCACCTGGACGGCGAGCACGCGCTGCAGTACGTGCGCTTCCGCCACGACGCGATGAGCGACTTCACGCGGACGGAGCGGCAGCGCGCCTTCCTCGGCGCCATCGCCGACAAGCTGAAGAGCGGCTGGAACCTGTTCAAGCTGCCGGACATCCTGAACAAGATCAATCCGTATATCGAGACGAACCTGTCCGTGAACGATATGCTCAAGCTGGCCAGCCTCGGCTACAAGTCGCATGAAGCCGGCTCCGCCCAGGTTCCGCCGATGGATCTGATCTCCGACGAGCGCGAAGGCGGCGCGGCGGTTCTCGGCGTGAAGGACCTCGACGCGCTGAAAGGCTTCGTGCAGCAGCAGCTCGCCGCGGATACGACGGAAGCGACGCCTTCTCCGTCGGCGTCTTCGTCCGCCTCGGCTTCGGCCTCCCCGTAAACCGCCGCCGCGGGCGTCAGATTCGAAAGCCGCACTCTCCCGGGAGGGCGGCTTTCTTTTGTGGAGGCCGCGAGGGCGGACAGGCTGCCGCAGGTTATGGGCGGGATGCCGCCGGGAGCGGAGTGCTGCCCATCGGGAGTGGGCGGGTTGTCGCCGGAAGCGGGAGTGCCGCCGTTTGGAACGGGCAATCTTGCGCCGAAAACGGCAGGCTGCGCCGGGAACGGACAAGGCTGCCGCGATTCGGCCGGCGGAACGGCGGCGCGGCTTTCGTCGCTTCGCAACGCAGGGCCGGGTTGCCCCGACGGTTCCCCCCGAACGGGCAAACCTGCAAAAGTGCAGGCTTTCGAGCCGGCACGGGCCATTTTCACCATAATGCCTGCAAAAATGCAGGAATTTCATTCCGGATGCCGCGTTAAGAGGCTGCAGTCCGCCAAAAAACTGCATTTTTGCAGTTCTCGCTATTCGATGGACGGCTGGCGGAGGAAAAAACTGCATTTTTGCAGGTTTTGAGCGAGCGATATTACGAAAAGAGGGCGTGAAGAGGATGAATCGAGCCGAATCGGCAAAATTGTACGAAGAAGCGCAGCGGCACATCGTCGGAGGGGTGAACAGCCCGTCCCGGTCGTTCAAAGCGGTGGGCGGAGGCGCTCCCGTGTTCATGAAGCGGGCGAAAGGCGCCTACTTTTGGGATGTTGACGGCAACCGTTACCTCGACTACCTCGCGGCGTTCGGCCCGATCATTACCGGCCATGCGCACCCCCGCGTGACGGAAGCGATCGTGGAAGCCGCGCAGAACGGCACGCTGTACGGCACGCCGACCGAGAACGAGATCGAGCTGGCGCGGCAGCTGAAGGAAGCAGTCCCGTCGCTGGATAAGGTGCGTTTCGTCAACTCGGGCACCGAGGCCGTCATGACGACGATCCGCGTCGCGCGGGCGGCGACGGGCCGCACGAAGATCATCAAGTTCGCCGGCTGCTACCACGGTCACTCGGACCTCGTGCTCGTCGCGGCCGGATCCGGCCCGTCGACGCTCGGCATCCCCGACAGCGCCGGCATCCCCGGCAGCATCGCCGGCGAAGTGATCACGGTGCCGTTCAACGATCTGAACGGCCTCAAGCTGGCGCTCGAGCGCTGGGGGCCGGAGACGGCCGCCGTGCTGGTCGAGCCGATCGTCGGCAACTTCGGGATGGTCATGCCGAAGCCCGGCTTCCTCGAAGGCGTCTGCCGCATGGCGCGCGAAGCGGGGGCGCTCGTGATTTACGACGAAGTGATCACGGCGTTCCGCTTCCATTACGGCACGACGCAGACGTATTCGGCGGCTTTTCCGGATCTCGCGGCGATCGAACCGGACCTGACCGCGCTCGGCAAGATCATCGGCGGCGGCCTGCCGATCGGCGCCTACGGCGGACGGCGCGAGGTGATGGAGCAGGTCGCGCCGCTGGGGCCCGCCTATCAGGCCGGCACGATGGCGGGCAATCCCGCTTCCGTCGCCGCGGGCCTGGCCTGCCTCGGCGTGCTGCGCGAGCCCGGCGTCTACCCGCGCATGGAGGCGCTGACGACGCGGCTCGCGGCCGGCCTGCAGACGGCGGCCGGCCGGAACGGCATCTCGCTCACCGTCAACCGGATCGCCGGCGCGCTCTCGACCCATTTTTGCGATCACCCGGTTACCGACTACGCCGAAGCCCAGGATACGGACGGAGAGCTGTTCGCCCGATTCTTCCGCGAGATGCTGGAGCGCGGCATCTACCTTGCACCGTCCAAGTACGAGGCCTGGTTCCTGACGACCGAGCACACGGACGCCGACATCGACGCCACGCTGGAAGCGGCGGAAGCGTCTTTCCGCGCCATCGCGGCGCGATGAACCTTTGACACATGGCGCCGGGCTCCCGGCGCCATTTCCTATGTTCACCGCCGAATCGGGTTTGGAGAGGCACTATGTTGAACGGTGCCCGTTTTGTTGAATGGCTCATCTGCCATCCACTGTTCCAATACTTCCGGATCCTTAAGCCGCGCCGGGAAGCCGTAACGCTACAGCTCATCGTTGGCAGCTGTAAGCGGATCGTAGCTGGACGGAGGCTCGGGAAGAGCCGTTTCCGCAACGTCGGTTCCTCTTCATAAGCCTGCGGGACCTCTTCAGCGACCTGATGACAGCGGAAGCTTGGCTCGCCGAATCGCGCCACACGTAAGATAAAGCAAACCGCAAACATGTAACCGCTGCCGCTTCCGGAACGTTCCATCCGAGCTTCTGCTCTATGAATGCCTTCTCCCATTCCGATTTCTAGGACGATTCAAAGCAGTTAATCAACGGAAAAATCGACGGAACATGCGAGGTTATTGCTTTTCGACACGAACTCGGAACAGAATGCGGAGGCGCGGGCTGATTAGTTGCTTTTGGACACTTAGTCGTCGGGCGCGTGATCGCTGCCGGAGCGCTACCGAACCAGCAGCGGGTCAAAGCGACAGGACTCGCAGCCCGGCAGAGCGGCAGCCTGCCGCTTCTGCCGGATTGCGGCCTTGAGAATAACGGCCTATCGTAACTTACGGCCTGCCCTGTTGCGGCCTGCCGGCTTGGCCCGAACTGGCAATGAGTCCATTCCCCTTTCCCGGGACCGCTCAAATTCCGACTCCCGAGAACGATGCGATACGGTAGTCGGTGTAGACGCCCGGCTGGGCGGTCGAGCAGGAATAGGACAGGCCGCCGGTCAGGTCGACCAGCGTCAGGCGGCAGCCGTGCTTGGCGCCGGTGTCGATGCCGATCCGGTCCGGACCGAACCAGAGCTCGCCGGCCGGCGCTCCCAGCTTGAAGGTCGGCGTATGGCCGAACACGACGGTATACGGAAGCCTTTCCGCCTGACTCCGGCTCTGACCTTGCCCCTGTCCTTGCCCCTGATCTTGCCCCAGTCCCGCTCCCTGCCCCCAAAATTCCTGGCGAATGCCGATCAGATCGGACGCCCGCTGCTGCTCGAGGGGGACGCCCGGCCGGATGCCGGCATGGACGAACAGCCAATCCCCTCCGTCCCGCCAATAGAGCGGCGTCTCCTTCAGGAAAACCAAATCCGCCGAGTCCTCCGGCAGCCCATTCCCTTCGGCGGAAAGCTCGAGCAGCCACCGCTCCATGTTGCCGAGCAGCGCCTTCGCCCCTTCCGCCGTCCATTGCCGCACCGCGCCAAGCGCGTCCCAGGTATCGCGGCCGCGGTCGATAAAATCGCCGAGCAAATACAATCGGTCGGTCCCCGGAATATAATCGGCCATGCTCAGGAGCGAGCGCGCTCCCTCCGCATGGCCGTGAATGTCCGAGATCGCTAAGATGCGAGACATGATCTCCCCCCTTCAACCCGGCAGCGGATAAAGGAACGTATCGGCGACGGGAACGACGAGATGCCCCGTCGTCCCTGACGCCAGCGGTTCGTGGTGGAACAGGGCAAGCCTGCGTCCGGGCGCGCCCTCCGCGAGCACTCGCCAGCGGTTCCCTTCGAACGAGCTGTGCACGACCCGGGCGGCGATCCGGTTGAACGGCGAGTTCGCGGACGATTCCGCCGCGGCCGCCACTTCGTCGGCTTCCGCCCCGATCGCCGTCTCCCAGCTCGCCGCATCCGGCCGGAACAGCGCTTCGGCTTGCTTCATTCGATTGTTCCAAACGACCGGAGAAGCTCCCCGTACGATCGTGGAGCCGATCTGAAGCGCCGGCACGCCTTCTTCGAACATGGATTCGCCTTCGAGCCGGTTGCCGGCTCCGAGCAGCGAAGCGGCCGACGGCGTCGCCGGGAGCCGGTAGCAGGCGTGCGGACGGTCGATCTGATCGATCGCCCCATTGCGCATCATGACCAGCCGGTCCGCCATCGCGAACGCTTCCTCCGGATCGTGGGTCACATGGAACACGGTCGTGCCCAGTCTGCGGAACAGGTAGGACATCTCCGTCCGCATCTCGATGCGCAGCCGCATGTCCAGGTTGGACAGCGGCTCGTCGAGCAGCAGCAGGTCCGGCTCCGTCGCCAGCGCGCGGGCGATCGCCACCCGCTGCTGCTGTCCGCCGGACAATTGCGCGGGCAAGCGCTGCGCGAAGCTCTCCAGGTGCAGCATGGCCAGCAGCTCGCTTACCTTTTCCTTGATGTCCGCCGCCGAGTTCTTTTTTCTTTTCAAGCCGTAGGAAATGTTGTCGTACACCGTCATATGCGGCCAGAGCGCATAGTCCTGGAAAACCATATTGATACGCCGTTTCTCCGGCGGAACGAAGCGGCTTCCCGACGACACGGTCTCGCCGCGCAGCCGGATCTCGCCGCCGTCCGGCTGCTGCAGACCCGCGATGAGCTGCAGCAGCGTCGACTTGCCGCAGCCGGACGGGCCGAGCACGCTGATGATTTCGCCCGGGGACACGCTGAAGCCGATGCCGGCCAGCGCCGTCTGCCCGCCGTATTTTTTTTGCAAATCCACGACTTCCAGAATCGGATCCATGGGCTTCAGACTCCTTGTTTCTTCGGTTTGAGCAGCCGTTCCAGCACGAGGATGATCGCCACGACGATGCCGCCGCCGGTCAAGGTGGCGGCCGACGCGTAGCCGAGCTTCAAGTCTTCGAACGCCTTGTTGATCACGACCGGAAGGGTCATGAAGTTCGGCGGGAACAGGATCGAAGTAACCGCCAGATCGAAGACGCTCGATCCGAACGCCGCGAGCGCCGCCGAGACGAGCGCGCCCCTCATCAGCGGCAGCAGAATCGTCCGGATTCTCCGGCCGAAGGATGCGCCCTGCATTTGCGCGGCGGACAGCAGCCCCTTCGGCACCTTGGCCATCGCCCCGGTCACGACGCGGGTAATAACGGGGATCGCCCCCGCCACGCCGGCCAGCACGAGAATGGCGGGCTTGCCGTACAGCAGCAGGCCGATCTTCTCCAGCCAGGCCTGGTTCCAAATAAAGATATAGCCGATACCGAGCACGACGCCCGGAACCGCCAGCGAGATCAGAGAGATGACATCGACCGTCTGGCGCAGCGCGAACCCGGAGTACGTCAGTACGTACGAGACGAAAAAGCCGACGATCAGCCCGACGCAGGCGGCGCTGGCGGCGATCTCCAGCGAATGGAGCAGTCCCCCGCCGAGCTGGCCGCCTGGGTCGAACAGTTGGCCGTAAAATTCCCAAGTAAACGAGACGCCCTCCGTACCGTTCGAACGCGTCAGCGAAGTAAGCACATTCGAGACGAACGGGATTCCCGCAGCCAATAGCAGCAGCAGCGCGTTGCCGGCCGCCAGCAGCCATTTTCCGCGGGCGGGCAGACGGGCAGACGAACGGGTCGCGCGGGCCGTCAAAAAATCGAATCGGGACTTGCGCATTACGTAAAATTGCAAGCCCATGGCGAGCGCGATCAGCAGCACGAGATAAAAGCTCAGTACGCCGGCCATGTCGAAACGGATCGGCGACGTGTACAGCGCCGAATAGATCGAATACGGCAACGTCGGAAAACGGAACACCGCCGCGATCGAAGCCGGGAGGCCGAAGTCCCCGACCGTATCCATGAAGACGAGCATCGCGCCGGAGCAGTAGGCCGGCAGCAGCAGCGGAGCCTCGATCGTCCGCCAGACCGTCCACGGACGCCCTCCGTTCAGGCGGCCCGCTTCGCCGAGCCGGTCCACCCGCCACTCCAGCGCCGTATGCACCGACAGATAAGCGAACGGAAATTTGCTGAGCGCCATGACGACGATAAGCCCCATGGGCGTAAACACGGCGCCGTGTACCCAATGCCAGCCGAACCATTGGTTCGCCAGCCCGTTCGCGGCCGCGAACATGACCCAGCCCTGCGCCAGAATGAAGGACGGCGTAATGAGCAGCAGCCAGACGGCCGTGTCGAGCAGCCGTGCGCCCGGGAACGTCCATCTGGACCGGATCGTCGCCAGCGCGGCTCCGATCGCGGTGCCGAGCACCGTCGTTCCCAGGCCGAGAATCAGCGTGTTTTTGAGCGACTGATACCAAAGCGGGCGTTTGAATACATCGAGCAAGAGCGACAGATCGCCCAGCTTCCATTCCCCGAAGAAAACGCCGGGCAGCAGCACCTGGATGACGACGGCCGCCAGCGGAAGCAGGATAAGAAGAACAAGGACGGCCAGCACCAGCCAGCCCGTCCTGTTCCCGTTAGCGAAGAGGCGCGATATCATCGGCTTACTTCACCGAGTTGTCGGCGAACCACATCTTGATCTCGGCTTCGTTCTTGGAAGCCCAAGGGGCGTCGGCGACGACCAGCTTGGCGTTCGCGTCGCGGTCCGGCTTCGCCGTTACGCCTTGAATGCTCGGCTCGAAGTAGCTTTCGTCGCCCTTGTCGATGAGAGCTTGCTGCGTCTTCGGGTCGAGGAGGAATTCGACGAACGCTTTGGCCGCGTCCGCGTGCTGCGTGTTCTTCTGAATGGCCGCCACCCGCACGGAGCCCGGCGATCCGTCTTCCGGCCATACGATATTGATCGGCGCGCCGCCGTTCTTGTACGCATACGCGTTGCTCTCCTGCAGCGCGGCCACTTGAATTTCTCCGCCCTTCAGCGCGTCGGTCACGTTCGGATTTTTCGGATAGACGTGAACGCCGTTCTTAATCAGGCTGCTGAAATAGTCCTTGCCGGCATCCATGCCGAGCGATTGGAAGAAGTACGCGACGAACGGGTAAGCGGGAGCCGCAACGGCAGGATCCGCCATCCCGACCATGTTCTTGAACTTCGGATCGGCCAGGTCCTTCCACGTCTTCGGCGCGCTCGCTTCATCGAACTTGCCCGTGTTGTACACGATGACGCCGGCGGCGTGCGTTCCGGTCGGGTAGTAGCCTTGGCTGGCGGGCACGAATTTCTTCGCGAAGTCGGTCAGCTTGTCCGCTCCCTTCGGCGCCCATCCGTCGAGCAGCTGGCCCGACTCGTCGAGCCCTTCGATCGAAGGCATCGAGTCCATCCAGACGACGTCCCAATGCGGGTTGCCCTTCTCGGCTTCGATGCGGGACATGATCTCGGCGCCGTTGCCCGAGACGATGTTCAGCTTGTAGCCGGTCTGCTCCTCGAACATCGGCTTGACGATGTCGTCGAAATCGTTCAGATACACGGTCAGCGTCTCGCCGTTGCCGTTGGCGGCGGAAGGAGAAGCGCCGGCGTCTGAGGCCGACGGAGAAGCGGAAGCCGACTCGGACGCGGGAGCCGTGGAAGCGGCCTCCGTGGATGCCGGAGCGGACGAAGCGCCCGCGTTGCCGCCGTTGCTGCCGTTGTCCGAATTGCCGCATGCGGCTGCGACCATCGTCAATCCGAGCAGAGTGGCCGCCGTCAGCGCGCGGTTGTTGCGAATTGGATTCATCGGTGATATCCCCCTAGCGATCATTTGGTATAGCTTCACTTTAAAGGGGGATTGTCAGCGGAACGTCAGCGGAATGATAAACGGAAGTTAAACATTGTCTATGTATATTGATCATTTCATAGATGTTATCTATATTGAAAATGAACAAGCATCCGGGAGGGGGAACAACGTTGAACGTTCAGCAACTGCGGGTTTTCCGCCAGGCGGCGGCCTGCCGGACGATGACCGACGCGGCCGAGTCGCTCGGGCTCAGCCAGCCGACGGTCAGCTTCCATCTGAGGAAGCTGGAGGAGGCGCTCGGCGTGGATCTGCTGCGCCGCAGGTCCGGCCGGATCGTGCTGACCGATGCGGGAGAAGAACTGCTACCCTACGCCCGCAAAATATCCTCGCTGTTCGAGGAAGCGCAGCAGCTTATGCGAGACTACAAGGAATCGGGAAGGGGCAAGCTGCGGATCGGCGCCAGCTATACGCCGGCCACCTATTTCCTGCCCGCCTATCTCGCCGAATTCCAGCAGCGGTTCCCCCGCACTATTCCGTTGCTCACCGTCAAGCAGGCGGGCGATGCGCTCGGCCTGCTGCGCGGATGCGAGATCGACGTCGCCGTCGTCTCCTTGCCGGAACGGGTCGAGTCCGACCTCCACATCGTGAAGCTGGCCGACGACGATCTGAAGCTGGTCGTGCCTCCTTTTCACCCCCTGGCTTCCAAAGCCGTCGTCGAGTTGGACGATTTGAGCGGGGAAGCGTTCCTCGTGCACGAGCCGGGGTCCACCTCCCGCGAGCTGTCCGAGCAGTGGGCGATGGAGAACGGCTTGCGCTGGAACGTCCGAATGGAGCTCGGCGCCATCGAGACGATCAAGGAGTCGGTCAAGCACGGCATGGGCATCGGCATCCTTCCCTGGCGCAGCGTCATGAAGGAAGCGGCGGAGGGCACGCTTGCGATGAGGGATTTGCCGGGAAAGGTCCGGCTTCGGACCATCAGCCTGGCGTACCGCAAGGAGGACGAGCTCGTTCCCCAGGCATCTCAGTTCATCTCCTTCATCCGGACCAAGCTCGGCGTCTGATAGGCGAGCCAAGTCTCGGGAACCGGGCTTTCCATTTTCTTTTGACGTCCCCTATGGTAGACTTTACCTAAACGGATCTCCTCTCAACGCTTTCGCTTGGGAGCCGAGGTCCTCTTTCTTTTTAAGGAGAATCATCCCTTTGTTCAAACGTTCGATCGGATCCGGAAAATGGAATATGGCGGTGTGGCCGATCTTATTCGTCGTCGTCCTGACCGTTTCTCGTCTTGCTTGGCTCTCGGCGTTTCATCACGAGCAGACTTGGCATGCCGTAAAAGGGCAGCTGGATTTGCGGGAATGGAACGCGGCGGACGGGGGCACGATCTCGCTGGACGGACAGTGGGCGTTCTACCCCGGCTCCTTGCTGGCCGATTCGCAAGAACCGCAGGGCCGGGCGGCGCCCGATTATGTCCAGGTTCCGGGCGGCTGGAACGATTCTTTGCGGGCCGGAGCCGACAGCCCTTACGGGTACGGTACGTATAAGCTCGTCATTCGGGTCGATCCCGGGAAGGATTACACCTACGCCATTCGCCTGACAAGCGTCCGCAGCTCCTCGATGCTGTACGTGAACGGCCGGCTGCTGGGCCAATCCGGACAACCCGCGGCGGACAAGAAAGACTATTCGCCCGGGAACAACCCTTATTCCGCCTCCTTCACCCCCGATCGCGACGGCGTGATCGAGATTGCGGTCGAAGCCGCCAACTATGAGGATCCTCGCGACAGCGGCATGATCCGTTCCGTCCGATTCGGAACCGAGAACGCAGTCGACCGGGAATCCCGGCTGTCCATGTCCATGCAGGAAATGGTCGCCGTCGTTTTCCTGATGCAGGCGGTCTACGCGCTCATTCTGTTTCTGGCGGGAAGGCGGGAGAACAGTCTTCTCTACTTCGCCCTGTTGGCCGTATTCGCGATGGCGAACAATTTGCTCGGAAGCGAAGAGAAGCTGCTGTCCTTCTGGTTCCCCATCGGATACGCCTGGAGCTTCAAGCTCGTTTATTTCGCCTTGACCGGCGTCGCCTTCTCCCTGCTTCGATGCGTGGCTTCCCAATTGCCGGCATCCTGGCGCAGAATCGTTTCGTGGCACGCGGTTCTTTGCGGGATTGCCGGAGCGCTCGCTTTGCTTCTGGATACCCGCCCGATCATGCAGCTTCAACCGTTGTTCGTGGCGACGTTCGCCATTTCGGTCGGGTTGACCGTCGTCGCCCTGTTCCGCGCCTCGGTCCGCAATCTTAAAGATAGCGTCTCTTGGCTGTTGGCCATTCTCGCATTTGCGAGCCACCTGGTCTGGTTGGAATACTATCTCGTTACCAGCATCAAGGTGGTCTATTACCCGTTCGATCTCATCGCTGCGATGGCATGCTTCGCGTCCGTCTGGATCCGGCGTTATTTCCAAGTGCATTCCGAAACCGTAAAGCTCGCGGACAAGCTTCAGCGGGCCGACAAGCTCAAGGATCAATTTCTGGCCAATACGTCGCACGAGCTGCGAAATCCGCTGCACGGCATCCTGAACGTGTCGCAAGCCGTATTGGAAAGAGAGCAGCGCCTGCTTCGTCCGGAAAGCGTCAAAGATTTGGAGACGGTCTTGTCGGTAGGGCGGCGCATGTCGCTTATGCTGAACGACCTTCTCGACGTGATGAGTCTGCGGGAAGGCGCGCCCCGGGTGCAGCGAAGCAGCTTTCGCCTCCAGTCGATCGCCGCCGGCGTGCTGGATATGTTCCGCTTGATGACGGAAGGAAAGCCGGTGCGGCTGACGAATCGGATTCCGGACTCGTTCCCGCTCGTCTTCGCGGACGAGAACCGCGTCATTCAAATTCTGTTCAACCTGCTTCATAACGCCGTGAAATTTACGGCCGAAGGGGAAGTGACGATTCAAGGGCACGTTCGGGACGGCAAGGCGCATATCGCCGTATCGGATACCGGAGCCGGCATGGACGAGGAGACGATGCGCCGCATGTTCGAGCCATACGAGCAGGGCGATCCCGACCGGACGATGATCGAAGGAGGCTTCGGTCTCGGCCTGAGCATCAGCAAACAGCTGGTGGAGCTGCATGGGGGAACGCTTCGAGCCGAATCCGTTCCCGGCCGAGGGACCGAGTTCGTATTTACGCTGCCGCTATCCGACGTCCCGGATGACGCGCGGAAAGAAACGGAAATATCGGCGTCCGATCCGGCGCTCGCCGCGGCTGAGGCAGCGGCCGCTTCCGAAGTTTCGGGCGGCTCGAACGGCCCGGCGGAACCGGGCGCCCCTCCCGACCTTCCGCGAATTCTGGTCGTCGACGACGATCCGGTCAACCTGAAGGTCGTCGAGTCGATTCTTTCGCCGGAGCGGCTCTACGAGACGAAAACGGCGACCAGCGGCAAGGAAGCGCTGGCGATGTTGGACGAGAGAGAATGGGATCTCGTGGTGGCGGACGTCATGATGCCCGGCATGTCGGGCTACGAGTTGACGCGCTCGATTCGGCGGCGGCATTCGGTCACGGACCTTCCCGTTCTGCTGCTTACGGCGAGAAGCCAGCCCGAAGACATCGAGAACGGATTCCGGGCCGGCGCCAACGATTACGTGACGAAGCCGGTGGACGCGATGGAATTGCGGTCGAGGGTCAAATCGCTGACCGATGTAAAGCAATCCGTGCGCGAGAGGCTTCGCATGGAGGCCGCTTGGCTTCAGGCCCAGATTCAGCCCCATTTCTTGTTCAACGCGCTCAATTCGGTGGCCGCCCTGAGCGAGGTCGATTCGGATCGGATGCGCAGCCTGCTCGAAGCGTTCGGTCATTTTCTGAGGAACAAATTCAAGCTTCACCGGATGGATGAACTGATCCCGGTCGAAGAGGAGCTAAGCATCGTCCGTTCTTATCTGCACATCGAGAAGGAACGCTTCGGCGACCGGCTTCGGATCGCGTGGGACATCGACGATACCGCGCAGCTGTCGCTTCCGCCGCTCACGATCCAGCCGTTGGTGGAGAATGCCGTGAGACACGGAGTGATGAAACGCGCCGGCGGAGGGCGCCTGCTGATCAAGCTTGCGGACTTCGGAACGTACGCGGAAATCGCCGTTGTGGACGACGGGGCCGGAATGGATGCGGAGACGCTGCGGCGCGTTCTCGCCGGCGAGTCCGCAGGCAAGTCGGGGATCGGACTGTCGAATACGGATCTGCGCTTGAAAAGACGGTACGGGCAAGGCCTGCAGATCAAAAGCGAGCCGGGCCGCGGAACGTCCGTCTCTTTTGTCGCTACGAGTAGTGCCGGCGGGACCGTTCGGCCATCGAACCGCTGAGCCGATAAACGAATATCCGCAAAGGCTCGCTTGGTTGTCCGGGCCCTGCAACCGTTAGCGCCGGCCGCAGGTTGATTGCTCGGTTGTCTGGGCCCTGCAATCGCTCTGTTCCGCCGCTAACGAAACCTCACGTTCTTATTCGACTCCGCAGAAGCAGGTTTACGTTTTAAGGAAACTGAGCGACGTTATTGGCCCCATTAGGTCGGAAAAACAACAGCTATCCGTCTCATAAGGTTCATACGTTTCGTTACGCCCGCCCATCCTTTGGTTTTGCCGGAATAGCGCCGCTCAGTTTCGTTAGCGTCTCGTCCGCGCCCGAAAGCGCAGTCCTCCGAGCGCGACGCGTCTTCGGTGAGCCTGTACAGTAACCGGCCATCGAAAACGACGCGGAACGCGCATGCCAACGGCGATTTTCACCTATGGCGCGTGGCGCGGCATTCGGTACTCGGCCCGACAACAAAGGCGGTGCGAGAATTCGTTCTCGCACCGCCCTTATCTAATGCAAGCATCCGTCTCTACCGGTCGTCGTACCGATCGTCGACTTCCTTGGCGAGCTTGCGGTACTTCGTCGTCTCTTCCGCCACCGGGTCGCGTTCCGACTGGATGCGGACTTCCCAGCGGGGCGACAGCCGCGCCACCGCTTCCTGCTCGGGCGCTTCGCCGTCCATCGGCCCTTCGGTCAGCCGTTTGGCCAGCTCGGCTTCCGCTTCGGAAAAGCTCCCCTCGTCCGCAGACGTCCTCTCGCCCTCCGGCATCCGATTCGCGCCGTCGTCACGCTTCTCTCCGTTCGCCATGCGCATCGCCTCCTTTGCCCGATAGGATGAGCATCGGGCTGCGCGATCATGTATTCCGAGCCGGCTAAGCTTTGGCCAGCTCCTTCAGGAAATCGGCGTGAATATGGCCGTTGCTGGCGGCCACGTTGCGGACGCCGAGATGATACGGATCTCCCGACTGGTCCGTGACCGTGCCGCCCGCTTCTTCCACCAGCAGCGACCCCGCCGCCAGATCCCAGGAGTTGAGCCCGATCTCCCAGAAGCCGCTCAGCCGTCCGGCCGCTACATAAGCCATCTGAAGCGCGGCCGAGCCGGCGGTGCGAATATTGCGCACTTGCGGGGCCATCGTCTGGATTTGCTTCAAGTTGCGCGGGAGCGCCACCTGATGCTCCGCCGGAAAACCGGACCCCACCAGGCTCCGGTCCAGCGTTGTCTCCGCCGACACTTTCATTCTCCGGCCGTGCACATACGCCCCCTTGCCCCGCTCCGCAACGAACAACTCGTCCCGCGAAGGGTCGTAAACGACGCCCACGATCACTTTTCCTCGGTGAGCCAGCGCGATCGACACGGTAAAGAACGGAAAGCCGTGCACGTAATTCGTCGTCCCGTCAATCGGGTCCACGATCCATAAATACTCTTCCGCGCTTACTTTTTGCAACGCTTTCACGGATGCCTCCGGACCGGGCTCCACTCCCTCTTCGCCCAAGAACGAATGCTCCGGAAAATGGGTCCCGATCAAATTGCGGATCAGCCGCTCGGAGCCCTTGTCCACTTCCGTCACCAGATCGTGCAGAGAAATCTTCAAGTCCGGCTCCGCCACCTGGCCGATCCGGCTCTTGATCCACTCCCCCGCCTTGGAGGCGCAGTTCACCGCAACCGCCGTGAAGCTTTTGCCGCCGATAACCGCCTCGTTGTCCGTCATGAACATCCCCTCTGATTCCCTGTATATTCAGGCCTCGTTCGTCTGAAGTTGGCCAAGCCATTCTCCTCAATTATACGTCGCCGGAAACGACGCGGTTCCGGCTTTGTCCCATTTCCTCGACTTTTCGTCATTCGCTCAGGCCCTTCACGATCAAGTAGATCGCCACCAGAAGCAGCGTCGCCCGCAGCAGCCACATCAGCTGTTTCCCCGTCAGCCTGGAGGCGACGATCGCGCCGATCCGCCCGCCGACGATCGCTCCGGGAGCGAGCGCGAGGAACAAGGCCCCGTCGATATTGCCGTGCCAGAGATGCACGCCGCTCCCCAGAACCGACGACAGGAAGATGACGAACATCGATGTCGCCGTCGCCACGTGAGGAGGAAAGCGGAACAAGATGACCATCAGCGGAACGAACAGCGAGCCGCCGCCGATGCCGAACAAGCCGGAGGAGAGACCTACCCCCGCTCCGATCAGCAGGGCGGACGCCAGATTGTAGCCGTACTCGTACCGTACGCCCTGGCCGTCCGTGAACGAGCGCCGGATGCGCCACTGAATCCGAAGCGGCTTCATCCTCTCGCGGACGACCATCAGCCCGAACATCGCGAGCATGAAGATTCCGAACGACAGCTGAAACGGTCCCTGCGGAATCTTGTTCGTGAGCAGCGCGCCCGCCATGGCGCCCGGTCCGCTGGCGGCGAAGATCAGCCATCCGGAGCGGAAGTCGACTTTGCCTTGCTTCTTGTAGGTCCAGGTCGCCGTCATCGCCGTAAAGATCAGAACGGCCAGCGAAGTTCCGACCGCATGCTGGGCGGAGATCGTCTCCCCGAACAGCGACGGGCCGAGCAGCACGAGCGAAGGCACGATCACGATGCCCCCGCCCAGCCCGACGATGCTGCCGAATACCGCCGAGACGGCTCCGATCAATACGATGCAAGCCCAAGCCAACACCATCAAGTTCGCATCCTTTTGTCGGAAAGCCGGCCGTCAGCCGCCCGAATTCTCTCCGAAAAACATCTCATGGGCCAACGCCGTTTGAACGCGCGCTTCCTCCTCGGTCAGCCGGCGCACCAGCTCCATCTCGACCTGCGTGACTTCTTCCCCCTGAAAGTTGATCTCCGCGATGGACGCGAGGATCTTGACGATGGCGACCGCCTCGTTGTTCGGGGTGTAGGCGATGACCTTCTGTCCCGTCGGGAATACCCGGAACTGCTTCTTGACCATTTTGCCGCGTCCGTATTCGAGCAGCTCGTAAAGCTCCTGGTCGGATTTGAATTTGCATACCGAATTAAACTCGGTTTGAAATCCCATTCTCATACCTCCGCCTAAGCATTTGTTGCTATTATAAGGCAGCCTGCTCCCGCGCGCAAAAAGAAATCGGCTTCCGCGCCCGGCCCCAAGGCCGTGCGGACGCCGACGAAAATTTCGAACGCGCCAAGGCGAGCGGCGGTCCGCTCATTCCGCGGACGGCTCGCCGGTGCCGTAATCGATCGACTGCTTCTCCTCGAATCGTTCGATGCCCAGCCGAATCAGAGTGTCCAGCAGCTCCCGGTAAGGCACGCCGGATTCCTGCCACAGCAGCGGATACATGCTGAACGGCGTGAATCCCGGCATCGTGTTGACTTCGTTCAGGAACAGCTTCCCGTCGCTTCTGCGCAGGAAAAAGTCGGCGCGGCACAGGCCCGACCCGTCGATGGCGAGGAACGCGCGAACGGCCATCTCCCGCGCCTCGTCGGCCGTCTCCGGCGGAATCTCGGCCGGAATGACCATGACCGACTTGCCGTCGACATACTTTGCCTTGTAATCGTAAAATTCGTTCGAGCTGACGATCTCCCCCGGCACGGAAGCGCGGGGCTCGTCGTTGCCGAGCACGCTCACTTCGATCTCGCGCGCGTCGACGAACTCCTCGACGATCACCTTGCGGTCGTAGCGGAACGCCTCGTCCACGGCGTCGATCAGCTCCTGCCGGTCGCGCGCCTTGGAGACGCCGACGCTCGACCCGAGGTTGGCCGGCTTGACGAAGCACGGATAGCCGAGCGCCTCTTCGATGCCCGCCAGCTCGGCGTCCCTCCGGCGCCGCCACTGGAAGCGCGTGAAGTGACGATAGCCGACCTGCGGCAGCCCCGCTTGGGCGAACATCGTCTTCATCGCCGCTTTGTCCATGCCGACGGCGGAAGAGAGCACGCCCGCGCCGACGTACGGCAGGCCGGCCATCTCGAACAGCCCCTGGATCGTGCCGTCCTCTCCGAACGTGCCGTGCAGCAGCGGAAACATCACGTCGACGGCCCGGCTTTCCGGCGCAGCCGCCCCTCCTTCGGCCGGCGCCGCGAGTTCGGACATTCCCTGCAGTACCGGCAGCAGAGCGCCCCCATTGCTCGGGGCGTCCGCCGCTCCGGCACCGCCGAATTGCAGTTCCGCCACCGCCGCCGGAGGCGCCTCCAGAAGAGGACCGGAGCGCCACTGCCCCGTTTTCGTAATATAAAAAGGAACGATCTCGTATTGGCCGTAATCAAACGATTTGAGCACCGCAAGCGCCGTCTGCAGCGACACTTCGTGCTCTCCCGAGCGCCCGCCGTAAACGAGGCCGACGCGTACTTTTTGTCCCATGGATGTCCTCCGGATCAACGATGAAGTCAAATGAATGAAGGCAAACGGTGCCGCCGGGCGTTAGAACTCGTCGGCAATATGATAGAACCGGTACCGGGTCTGTTCCGTCCAGGCGTAGGAATCGCGGTAATCCCAATAACGGTGCCGGCTGGGAACCGTATTCGCGTTGACGAGCGGCATTCCGTCCGGCGTGAACGCCGTCACGACCGTGTTGTGCTGGTACAGGCCGGTTCCGCTCCAATCGTAGCAGATGACGTCTCCCGGCATCAGATCTTTGGGCGACTCCATCGCTTCCGCGCGCAAACCGTAGGAATGAGAATAAGAGTGAGAAAAGTACGATTGCAGACCGTTCGCCACCGCCCAGCTGTAGCTCCACAGCTCGCGGCCTTTGTCGCGGCCCCGATACCACCAGCCCGCTTCCCTTCTCCCAGTATAGTTCATCGGCGCTCCCCCTGCAAAGATGCACTGGGAGACGAAATTCGTGCAGTTGACTTCGAATTCCTCGTATTCGGGATTCGGCCGATCCCACCACCGATCCGCGTAAGCGGCCGCTTCCTCGCGGCGGTACCGGGCCGCCCGCTTCGACGGATCGAACCATCCGTCCCCTCTCCCCGCCGCCGCTCCCGGCCCCGCGTAAACCCGGGATTTGAACGACTGGGTCGCCGCCGGATTGAGATAGGGGACGGAAGGAATGACCGCGTGCTCGTAGCCGACGAGTTCCTCCGCGTCCCCTTCCGGCTGCCAGGCTTCCGCCCGATTCTCCGTCAGAAGCGGCTCGATCCGGTCGATGCGCCAGCCTCGGGAGCCGCGCACGAACGCGATTCTCTCCGTCTCCATCCGCTCTTCCTGCCATGCCCCGTAGGAATGAAGGAGGTGAAGCCTGACGTCGCAGACCGCTTCCGACGGCTTCTCGCTGCGGTGCAGCAGCCGGGCCCGGATCTCGCTGCGGACCGGCTTGACGCGGGACGCCCCTCCCCGCCGCGACAGCCCCGCCTGCCGCCCCAGCAGCCGCGACCGATGCAAGGGATCGGGCACGCGGCGGTACGAGGCCGAAGGTCCCAGCAGATCCTCCTCGTTCCTTGCGTTCACGTATTCGACCAGCGCTTCCCGCCAACCGCTTCCCTGTCCCGGCATCGGACATACCTCCCGTATGAAGCAGAATCGTATCGGTTCCATCCTATGCCGCCTCCTCGCATCTCATGCCCTTCGCCTCCTTTTCCCCGCCATGCGGGCAGCTTGGTTCCTCTCTTTCGCCGGTTTTTATCCCGATCGTCGCCTCGCCGCCGTCAACGCTTCCGAACGGATGAAGACCGAAGAACTTGTGGCAAACTACAAATCTGTGCAGCCTGGAAAAGGCGAAATGGTCTTTACGGAGAACGCGTCAAACGGTATACTTAAGCAGAAGATTGTTTTTTGAAATCGGGTTTCATTGTGCGAAACTCTATTTGGAGGTTGATGGAATTGTCTAACCTGCCTTATCAGGTTCAGGGGGACCTGCAGGCTGCCGGCCAGACGTACCGGTATTATAATCTGCAAGGTCTCGAAGATCAGGGGCTCGGTCCGGTATCGAAGCTTCCGTTCTCGATGAAAGTGCTGCTCGAAGCGGCGATCCGCCAGTTCGACGGCCGCGCCATCACGCTTGAGCACGTCAAGCAACTGGCGGGCTGGGCGAACGGCCGCGAAGACAAGGAAATTCCGTTCATTCCCGCACGGATCGTGCTTCAAGACTTCACGGGCGTGCCCGTCGTCGTCGACCTGGCCGCCATGCGCGAGACGGTCAAGAAAGCGGGCGGCGACCCGAAGCGGATCAACCCGCTCGTTCCGGTCGATCTCGTCATCGACCACTCCGTCATGGTCGACGCGTTCGGCACCCCCGACGCGCTGAAATACAATATGGACATCGAGTTCGAGCGCAACGAAGAGCGCTATCGCTTCCTGCGCTGGGCGCAAACGGCGTTCGATAACTTCCGCGCCGTGCCTCCGGCAACCGGTATCGTTCACCAGGTCAACCTGGAATACCTGGCTTCCGTGGCCGCGACGAAGAACAAGAACGGCGTCACCGAAGTCTATCCGGACTCTCTCGTCGGCACGGACTCCCATACGACGATGATCAACGGTCTCGGCGTCGTAGGCTGGGGCGTCGGCGGCATCGAAGCCGAAGCCGGCATGCTGGGCCAACCGCTGTACTTCGTTACGCCGGAAGTCATCGGCTTCCGCCTGACCGGCCGTCTGGCCGAAGGCGCGACCGCGACCGACCTGGCGCTGACCGTCACGCAAATCCTGCGCAAGAAGGGCGTCGTCGGCAAGTTCGTCGAGTTCTTCGGTTCGGGCCTGTCCAACATCAGCCTGGCCGACCGCGCGACGGTCGCCAACATGGCGCCGGAATACGGCGCGACGATCGGCTTCTTCCCGGTCGACAACGAGACGCTGAACTACATGCGGCTCACCGGCCGCGACGACAAGCAGATCGAGCTGGTCGAAGCTTATTATAAAGCGCAAGGCATGTTCCGCACGGACGACACGCCGGATCCGGTGTTCACCGACGTGCTCGAGCTCGACCTGTCCACGATCGTGCCGAGCCTCGCCGGTCCGAAGCGTCCGCAGGACCGCGTCGAGCTGAGCTCGATGAAGAAGGAATTCAACGAGATTATCCGCACTCCGATCGACAAGGGCGGCTACGGCCTGTCCGACGAGAAGATCGCGCAAAGTGCGGAAGTCAAGCATAAGAACGGCGAAGTCAGCAAGCTGACCACGGGCGCCGTCGTCATCGCCGCGATCACGAGCTGTACGAACACGTCCAACCCGAGCGTTATGCTGGGCGCGGGGCTCGTCGCGAAGAAGGCGGTCGAGCGCGGCTTGACCAAGCCGGCTTACGTGAAGAGCTCGCTGACCCCGGGTTCGCTCGTCGTCACCGATTACTTGACCAAGGCCGGCCTGCTTCCTTACCTGGAGAAAATCGGCTTCTATGTCGCCGGTTACGGCTGCGCGACCTGTATCGGGAACTCCGGCCCGCTGCCGGAAGAAGTCAGCGACGCGATCGCCGAGAACGACATGACCGTCGCCGCCGTCCTGTCCGGCAACCGGAACTTCGAAGGCCGCGTGCATGCCCAAGTCAAGGCCAACTACCTGGCATCGCCGCCGCTCGTCGTCGCCTATGCGCTGGCGGGAACGGTCAACATCGACCTGGCCAACGACCCGATCGGCTACGACAGCAAGAACGAGCCGGTATACCTGAAGGACATCTGGCCGACGAACGACGAGATTCAAGCGGCTGTGCGCCAATCGCTGACTCCGGACATGTTCCGCGCCAAATACGCGAACGTGTTCACGCAGAACGAGCAGTGGAACCAGATTCCGGTGCCGAAGGGCGAGCTGTACGAATGGGATTCGAAGTCGACGTATATCGCCAACCCGCCGTTCTTCGAGAACCTCGGTTCCGAGCCGGGCGACATCGCCGACATCAAGCACGCCCGCGTACTGGCGCTGATGGGCGATTCGGTCACGACGGACCATATCTCTCCGGCCGGCAACATCAAGGTCGACAGCCCTGCGGGCAAGTACCTGACCGAGCATGGCGTCGACCGCAAGGACTTCAACTCGTACGGTTCCCGCCGCGGCAACCACGAGGTCATGATGCGCGGCACGTTCGCGAACATCCGGATCCGCAACCAAGTGGCTCCGGGCACGGAAGGCGGCGTGACGACGTACCTGCCGACGGACGAAGTGATGTCCATCTACGACGCGTCGATGAAGTATCAGGACAGCCATACGAACCTGGTCGTCATCGCCGGCAAGGAATACGGCACCGGCTCTTCCCGCGACTGGGCGGCCAAAGGCACGTTCCTGCTCGGCGTAAAGGCGGTCATCGCCGAGAGCTTCGAGCGGATTCACCGTTCCAACCTGGTCGGCATGGGCGTTCTGCCGCTGCAGTTCCATCCGGGCCAAAGCTGGAAGACGCTCGGCATCACCGGCCGCGAAACGTTCGACATCGCCGGTCTCGGCAACGACGTGCAGCCGGGCCAGAGCGTCACCGTCACCGCTACCCGCGAAGACGGAACGACGTTCGACTTCCAGGCGATCGTCCGCCTCGACTCGATGGTCGACGTCGACTACTACCGCAACAGCGGCATTCTGCAGACGGTGCTCCGTCAAATGCTGTCGCAGCAAGGCTGATTCCCCGTATCTGCAAAAGTCCCGCAGGGAGAACGTCTCCCGCGGGACTTTTTTTCGTCAGGGCCATCTGCGCGGGCGGTGAAGCTTCGGCTTGCGGATCGTCGAACCGTTTTCCAGACGGACCCATGTTTCGAAGCCGGCTTTTCCTTCCTGCAGCCGTATGACTCTCGCCCCTCTCGGAAACCCTATTTTCCCGTAACCTTGAAAACCGGTCGCCCGGCCGTAGCAGAGCCGGATGCCGCCGAGCTCGCCCCAGTAATCGTTCGTATGATCATGCCCGCAAAAGACCCCCAGCGTCCCGCCCCGCTCCAGGAGCGCCGCATATAGACCCGAGTTGACGGGCGGACATGCCGGCTTCTCGTTGCGGGTTCCGTAGCAGGCTTGCGTTTTCCAGACCTGCTCGAATTCGGGAAACGGAATATGAAAGAAGAGAAGAGAAGGCAGCGCCGCGCCCCGATTCCGATCGGCCCGCTCGCGCGAAATCCGCCGGTACCACTCGATCTGGCTCGGACGGATCCAGTCATAACCGGGCAGCGAATCTTCGGAGGAGCGGCCGCCGCTGTCCAGGAAGACGAGCGAGTGGCTCGCCATGCCGCGGGAATTCGTCAGCGTCAGCGCGAAGTTGCCGATCCCGTCCACGTCCGAGGGACCCGACAAGGACAGGCAGCGCGGTCGTTCCCGAAGGACGTCCATCAGCTCCGCCCGGCCGAGCGCGCCCTCGTCGTCGTGGTTCCCGAATACGGCGGCCCAGGGAACGCCGGCCTGTTCGACCGCCGCCATCGCCTGCCTGAGCGATTCGGCGGGATCGCGGCAGCGGCTTCCGAAGATCAAGTCTCCCGTCAGGGCGACGAAGTCCGGTTTTTCCGCTTCGAGCACGTCGGCCATGAGCCGTCGGGTACGCAGATCCCCCTTCTCTCCGTTCTGCCAATGAAGGTCGGTAAAATGCACGATGGTGAACGTTCCGTCCGCCCTCATGCGGAGATTCGGTTCCATTGTCGCACCTCCCACTCCGTCATTGTAGCCGATGAAGCCCGGAGCTGACCAGAGAACGGATCGGAACGGCGCGAGCCGATCATCGGCACCTTTTTGTTACCGGCCGAGCAGTTGCGCTATAATGAGGTTCGGAGGTGAGCCCGGATGGCCCGGACGAATCATTGGTTGAGACGCAATTGGACTTCCATGGCGGGCGGCCTCGTCGCGATCTTGCTGATCGTTACATACTTTTGGAGCTGGCCTTACGTCATCTCCGGCCCGGGATCGGCGGAGCCCGTGCATCCGCGGGTCGAGACGGGCCATGCTCTCGACGAGAAGGGAGCGCTGCTGTTCACGACCGTAGCGACCCGTTCCCGGCCCAACGCGTTCGATCTGATCTATGCGTATTTGAATCCGCGGCTGGATATTCAAACCCAGGCCAAAGCGACCGGCGGAACGGTCAACCTGGAAGCCTACCGCAACCTGCTCGCCTGGATGAGGGACGACTCCGAGAACGGCGCGCTGATGGCCGCATACGGAGCGCTCAAGCGGGATTTGCCGGTAGAAGAAGAAGGCGTGATCGTGCAGGCATTCGTCGAAGGGTCTCAAGCCCGGGAGCGCGGTCTTCAAGAAGGGGATATCATCACGTCCATCGACGGACAGCCGGCCAAGAAGGCCGAGCAGTTCAGCAGCATCGTGCAAGCCAAAAAACCGGGCGACACCGTGACGCTGAAGGGAACGCGCGGCGGCAAGCCGTTCGAGGCCAAGGTGCCGCTCATGAAGATGAGCCCGACGGGACAGACCGGGGTCGGCTTCTATCGCGGGGCGGTCCTGAAGGTGACCCCGCCCGATCCGATCAAGTTCGATTTCAACGATACGGGCGGTCCGTCGGCCGGCCTGATGATGACGCTGGAGATCGTCGCGCAGCTGACCGGCGACGACCTGTCCCGCGGCTACCGCGTCGCGGGCACCGGAACGATCGCCGCGGACGGAACGGTCGGACAGATCGGGGGCATCCAGTACAAGCTGATGGCGGCGGATCGGGAGAAGGCCGACTACTTCCTCGTTCCGTACGTCAAATCCGGCAACTACAGCAACTGGAACGACGCCGAAGCGACGGTGAAAAAGCTGAAGCTGAAGCCGAAGCTGGTGAAAGTGTCCTCGTTGACGGACGCCATCGACTTCCTGCGCTCGCTGCAGGAGAAGCCAGGCGCGGCTGCGTAACGATAGGCGTGGGGAACAGCTTGGCGGCGTACGGTTAAGGGGCGGCTTTAGCCGATTTTCTCGGCTATCTCGGCATTGCGCGCCCGCTATGGAGCCCCGTTAGCCGATTTTCTCGGCTATCTCGGCATTGCGCGCCCGCTATGGAGCCCCGTTAGCCGATTTTCTCGGCTATCTCGGCATTGCGCGCCCGCTCCGGAGCCCCGTTAGCCGATTTTCTCGGCTATCTCGGCATTGCGCGCCCGCTCCGGAGCCCCGTTAGCCGATTTTCTCGGCTATCTCGGCTACTATCGGCCCAACCTATAGACGACAAGACCGCCAGCGGAATTTTCCCTGGCGGTCTTGTCGTTTATCCAAGCAGCGTACCCATTCGTTTCGCGGCGCCGATGATGGCGGGAGCTCGATCCTGCATGACGTCCGGCGTCAGCCGGTTCGACGGCCCGGACACCGACAGCGCCGCATGCAGCTTGCCGGAGCGGTCGAAGATCGGCGCGGACACCGCCGCCGCGCCAGGCTCGCGCTCCTCGAAGCTGGTCGCGTAGCCCTGCGCCACGATCTCCGCCAGCTGGCCGAGATACGCGGCCTTGTCCCGCTCGCTCGGCCAAGACCAGTCGGCGATCAGCGCGTCGCGCACGTCGGGCTCGGCGAAGGCGAGCAGCACCTTGCTGGACGCGCCGACGGAGAGCGGCAGCCGCGCGCCGATGGGCGCCACCCGGCGGACCGCCTGCTCGCTCTGCACCGCCTGGATGCGCACGCGGTCCTTCCGGTCGCGCACGTACAGGCTGATCGTCTCGCCCAATTGGTCGCGCAGCCGCACCATCTCGCCGAGCATCAGCACCGCCGGATCGTCCGCCCGCGTATGGGCGGACAGCTCCAGGATCCGCAAGCCGAGCCGGTACTTCTCCGTCGCCTCGTCCCGCACGACGAACCCTCTATGCTCCAAAGTCGCCAGCAGCCGGAAAACGGTGCTCTTATGCAGACCGACCCGCTGCGAGATCTCCGTCAATCCCCATTCGGTTCCCGCCGTGAAACAGAGCAGCACGTCAAGCGCCCGCTCCACCGCCCGAATCGTCGGCTTCTCGTCTTCCATTTGCTTCCCTCCAATCGTTTCACTCCACGAAACCTTGGTACACCTAGTATAACCCGACCGGCTCCGCGCGTAAATGCTGGAAGGCCCCCGTTACAGTTCGATTACGCGCATCTTACAATTCGACAAGGCTTGTTGACGCTTTCAAGTTTCCATTCTACGATGAGAATAATGAGAGTTTTATGAAAATTCATTCAACATCGGAGGCGACCGCAGATGAGCGCGACAACCTTGAGCCGATCCCCGATGGAATCCGTGACGTTCTCCGCCGCCCCCGGCACCGTCGCGTTCCCCCTCCCACTCTACCGCCGCAGAACCGGCCGCCTATCCATAGCGGTAGCTTCCGTTCTGGCCGCGGCTATGGTCATGTCCGTCGCCTTCTACGCGACGCTGGCCTGGATGTTCGCTCACCCGAACGTCGCCCCGCTTGCTTCGAACCCGATGAAAGCCCTCCATCTCGCCTATTCGGACGTTGTTTTTCCCGATGCGGACAATCGTTCCGACGTCAGCGGATGGTGGATTCCCAGCGCCGGCGCCAGCGCCAAAACCGTCGTGCTGAGCCACGGCTATGGGACGAACCGGGAAGAATCCTGGGTGTCGATGTACAACGTCGCCGGCCTGCTTCACGGCCTCGGCTATAACGTGCTGATGTTCGATTACGGCTATGCCGACGAGAAGCATCGGCTTCCGGCGACGGGCGGCGTGAACGAGTCCCGGCAGCTCATCGGAGCGCTTCAGTTCGCGCGGGCGCAGGGCAGCGACGAGATCGTCGTCTGGGGCTTCTCGATGGGCGCGGGAACGGCGCTGCAGGCCGCGCTCGATACCGACCTGATCGACGGCATGATTCTGGACAGCACGTTCATTCCCGACGCGGATACGATCTACGACAACGTCCGCCGTTACGTCTCCATGCCCAAAGCGCTCAGCGTGGAGCTGCTGAACCGTTTTATCCCGGCGTTCAGCGGCGTTCGCCTGAACCAAATTCCGGCCGGAACCGCCCAGTCCACGGAGTTCGAATATCCGGTTCTCGTCATCTACGGTACGGCTGACGACAAGGCGCCCGCCAGTATCTCGGAGAACGTGGCGGCCGCCCAGCGGAATCCGAATTCCCAACTGTGGATCGTGCCCGGAGCTTTGCACGAGATGATTTTCCGGATGCATCCCAAAGAATATACGGAAAAAACGTCCGCGTTCCTCCGGAAAATCGACGAAGCAACCGCACTGCGCCGCTCCGCCCTGGTAGAAGTGTAAGCCGACCGAGAAAAAAAGAAGCAGCCGGCCTCCCTTTCCGGGCGTGCCGACTGCTTTTTCGCTTGCTCGCTTAATCGCCGAAGCCGTTCTCGCTTCCCGCCGCCGCTTCCCGGTAAAGCACCGTCCGGTTCCGGCCGGTCTGCTTCGCCTGATAGAGCGCGCCGTCCGCCTGCCGGAACAGCGACTCCGCGTCCTCCGCGCCAGCCGGGAAAGAGGAGACGCCCAGCGACAGCGTCATCGCTTTGCCCACCGGACTGATCTCCCCTTCCGTTCTCGCGCGGATCCTCTCGGCGACCTCGAACGCCTGCTCCGCCGAAGCATAGGGCAGCAAAACGGCGAACTCCTCGCCCCCGTAGCGGCAGCAGTAATCCTCGTCCCGCTTCTCCTCCGTCATGATCCGGGCCAGGAACCGCAGCACCTCGTCGCCCTTCAGGTGCCCGTACGTATCGTTAACCGACTTGAAGCGATCGAGGTCCAGCATGATAACGGCGAACGGCAGCCGCTGGCCGATCCAGCGGCCGACGATCAGATCCATCATCCGCCGGTTGGTCAGACCGGTCAGTTGGTCGGTATGGGCTTCCCGCGAGAAATCCTCCGCCTTCTGGTTCAGCGCCCGGAACGCTCCGGACACCGCCTGGTAAAGCTCGTTCGCCTCATAATTCCAATAACGCGGCGCTTCCGGCATGTCGACCGCCGCCTCTCCCCGGTTCAAACGGAACGCCAGCTGCGCCAGCCGGTTGATCGGCGCCGCCAGCCGTCTGGAGACAAGCAGGCCGAGCAGGAGCAGAACGGCTGCGAGGGGAGCCGAGACCGCCGCCATCCGCGTAACGGTCTGACCGACGTCCGAGTCGACGCTACTCGCCGGCGTCTGGGAGACGATGCCCCAGCCTACCGCGGGCACGATCGAGAAACCGGCCAGGAAGCGGATCCCCTCCGTGTTGCGGATGGCCATCTGGCCTCCGATGCCGTTCATGATCGACCGGACGGCCGGGTTCGCGGAGACGTTCTCCCCGATCCGCTCCGCTTCCGGATGGTAGATCAGATTGCCGGAAGCGTCCACAACGTAGTAGTAGGAGCCGTTCTTGTTATCTTCCTGCTTGCCCAGAATGTTCTGGAACACGTTTTTCTCCTGCAGATAGATCGATCCTCCGATAAAGCCCGCGTAAACCCCGTTCTCATCGTACACCGGGTAGCTGGCCAGGACGATCATTCGGCCGGTCGCCGCCTTATACGGCGCCGAGATCATCGGCTTCTTGCCCGCCAGCGCCTGCTTCGCTTGCGTCGAGGTCAGCTTCTGCCCTTTGATGTTCAGAGCCTCGGGCGAAGTCGATACGACGGTGCCGCCAGCGTTTACCAGCACGACCGAATTGAAGTAAGGGACGGAGGCGCGCAGGAAGTCGATCTCCCGTTGAACGGCCGGCTCCGGCAAAGGTCCGCCCGAGATCGATTCCGACGCCGACTTCAGCGTATCCTGCATCGACAGGATGATCGTCTGCGTCGTGCGGCTCAGCTCGTTGGCGGTAATCCGGTTCAGGTCCAGCGTGTTGCGCGTGAGAGCGCGGCTCTGAATCCGGTAGCCGACCGCGGTGCTCAGCGCCAGCGTCGCGGCGACCGAGATGAAGACGACGGCGAATATAATAAAGGAGAGTCTGACCCCTCTCCCTTTTCTCCTTGAAAGTTCCATGCTTGAAAAGTACGGCACTTCCTTTCGACGATATAACGGCACGATTCGACAAAATTCGTTCTTTGCCATTTTACCATAAATCGGGCCTTCTCATATCCGGAACAACAAAATAACCGCCCCGCGAGGTCCGAAAGACCTTGCGGAGCGGCTTGCCGACAAATGGCGTTTTTTACAGGCTCCAGTCGAGCTTGACCTCGCCGCCGCTGCGGGAGGATTCGTAGATGGCGTCGATGATCAGGTTGCTGCGCAGCCCCGTCTCGGCGGACGTCCACGGCGTTTTGCCTTCGCGGACGCACTCGAGGAAGTGGCGGCTGAGGCGAACGCGCGCCCCTTCGTCTTCCTGGGGCGCGACAAGCGGAATGTCGACCGCCTGATCGAACCGCTCGGTCAGGAACTTCCCTTCGTTCCCGCTCAAGTAAGCGCCGCCCTCGGTGCCCATCAGGTGCACGAACGGGCTGCTGTCCGTATTCATATGAACGGCCCAGCTCACTTCCAGCGTCAAGGAAGCGCCGTTCTCCATCTTGATGATGGCCGTGGCCAGGTCCTCGACGTCGTAGATGCCGTTCCAGTTCGGCTTGCCCCACGTGCCGATCCCTTTCTTGCGGGGACCGAATTCGGCGTACGTCGACCCGTAAACGGACACCGGCTTCGGTTCGCCCATCAGGTGGAACGCCAGGTCCAGCATATGCACGCCGATGTCGATCAGCGGGCCGCCGCCGGATTCCGCATGCTGCGTGAACCACGTGCCCCAGCCCGGAATGCCTTTGCGGCGGTACCAGCCGGTCTTGGCCGTGTAGATGTCGCCCAGCTCGCCGCGCTCGATCTGCGCCTTCACTTGCAGCGGAAGCGCCTCCCAGCGCATCTGATGGGCGACCATCAGCACCTTGCCGGTGCGCTTCTGGGCCCGTACGATGTCCTTGGCGGCCGCCGCGTCAAGACCCATCGGCTTCTCCAGCAGCACGTGCTTGCCGTGCTCGAGCGCCTGGATGGCCAGCGGCGCGTGGCTCTTGTTCGGAACCCCGATGATAACGGCGTCCAGGTCGTCCCGGGCGATCAATTCTTCCGGTGAATTCGCCACCGTCTTGATGCCGTATTGCTCCGCGCGCTGCTGCGCCAGCGGCAAATAAACGTCCGTAATGGCCGCGATCTCGCACTCGCCCGCCAGCTTGCCGAATTCCTGCAGATGTACGTTGCCGATATTGCCCGCGCCGATCAGGCCGATGCGGACCTTGTTCGTGGATGTCATCGAATGGTAAACCTCCATTGTGGTGGTATGGCGCCGCCGATGCCGGACATGCGCATGATCCTCTTCATCATACCCCAACGGTTCCCGGGAATTCGATGTCCGATTTGGCTCTTTTTATATCCGGCGTGGGGATTCGCACAAGCCGCGACTCAGGACGGCTCCGCCCGCAACAGATGCTTCATGTCGTGACCGGACGGATTCTGGAACACCCGAAGGCCGAATTCCGGCGCCACGGCGAAGATATGGTCGAAAATGTCGGACTGCACCCCTTCGTACACGTTCCAGGCCGTATCGTTCGTGAAGGCGTAAATCTCGAGCGGCAAGCCGTTCTCCGTGGGGCTGAGCTGCCGGACGATCCGCGTCATGCCCTTGTGAATCTTGGGATGATGTTCGAGATAACGTTCGATGTACGCCCGGAATACGCCTACGTTCGTCATCGCCCGGCCGTTCGCTTTGCTGGAGCGATCGATCCCGTTTTCCTCGTTGTACCGTTCGATTTCCTTCTCCTTTTCGCTCAAATAGCCGCTGAGAAAATGAATTTGCTTGAATTTCCCGATCATATCGGGCGTGCAGAAAACGATGCTGCTCATATCCAAGCAAACCGCGCGCTTGATTCGCCTCCCGCCGGATTTTTGCATGCCTCTCCAGTTCTTGAACGAATCCGAGATCAGCGCATACGTCGGAATGGTCGTGATCGTCTTGTCGAAGTTCTGCACTTTCACCGTGTTGAGCGAGATGTCGACGATATCTCCGTCCGCGCCGTATTTGGGCATCTCGATCCAATCGCCGACGCGCACCATATCGTTGGACGTCAGCTGCACCCCCGCCACCAGACCGAGCAGCGAATCTTTGAAAATCAGCATGACGACGGCCGACAAGGCGCCGATTCCGCTGAGCAGAATAAGCGGGCTCTCGCCGATCAGATTGGAGATGACCAGAATGCCGCCGATGACGAACACGAAAATTTTCACGACTTGAATATAGCCCCGGATCGGCCTGCTCTTGGAAATCTCGAAGGTGGTGTAATAGTCGTTCACGGAACTCAGGAGGGCGTCCGACACGAGGATCGCCGCGACGATCATGTAGATGACGACGCCTTTCCCGATCCAGTGCTGGTACGACGGGAAAGAGAAGGAAAAATAATAAATGATGACGGCGGGAACGAAGTGCGAGAGCTTATGGATGACCTTCCGCTCCAGCATATAATTATCCCACTTCATTCGGTTGTTATGAATGTAGTGGGCAATAACCCGGATCACGACCTTCTTCGTAATAAAGCTGGCCAGTATGCACAACGCCGCAATCGCCGCGATCATGATCGCATTGGAAAGATAGACGGCCGTCTCGGCCCGGACTCCTAAATCGGCAAGCAGGTTTTTGATGAACTCCATACATTCCTCCCAGACACGTTTTGCTTCTAAAACTATAACAAACTTTGGCGGGAGGTTGAAGGTCGGTTCGGCAAAAGGGGGAGCGAGCCCAAACGTTAACGAAACTCAGCGGCGCTATTCCGGCAAAATCAAGATCAGCCCAAACGTAACGAAACAGAGAGACCTTATTCGGGCAAAGGGCGGCCGATTCCCTGGTGAAACTGGCAAATAAGCCTTCTAGGATTCGTTAGAACGCACTCCTCCCTCTTTTCCACCAAATAAGATCGCGTAGTTTCGTTAGAGCGCGAGACCGGATCATGCTCGGACGCTTGCACGCATGGCTTACGCCATTGAAAAAGAGAGGCGTCTTTGTCTTTGTCTCAAAAACTTTCTATGAACGCTTGAAGCTTACCCGACGTCATGTCTTATCATCAAACACGCCGGTAATGTCTCGCGCGAAAAAGGAGAGGGTCATGACACGAGGATTGGAAAGTTGGGAACCTTCCGAAATGAGCGAGGTTTTATCCAGAGACGACCCAAGGAGGACAAATGATGAACGTTGCCAAAGGAACCGAGTTACAAGCAGGCATTCGGGAATGGACGGGGCTTGCGGTGCTGGCTCTGCCCGCTCTTCTTGTCTCGATCGACCTCTCCGTCATGATCCTCGCGCTTCCGCATATTGCCGCCAATCTCGGCGCCGACAGCGCCCAGCAGCTGTGGATCGTCGACATCTACGGCTTCATGCTCGCTGGATTCTTGATTACGATGGGCACGCTGGGCGACCGGATCGGCCGCCGCAAGCTGCTGTTGTTCGGCTCGGCGGTTTTCGGAATCGCCTCGATATGGGCATCCTTTTCCCGCAGCGCCGAGATGCTTATCGGGGCGCGGGCATTGCTTGGCATCGCCGGAGCGACGGTATCTCCCTCGACGCTGGCGTTGATAAGCAACATGTTCCGCATCCACAAGCAGCGCTCCCTTGCCGTCGGCATATGGTTGACGTGCTCCATGGGCGGCATGGCGCTTGGACCGGTCGTCGGGGGCATCCTGTTGGATCATTTCCGGTGGGGTTCGATCTTCCTGATGGGCGTACCGGTCATGCTGCTTCTGATCGTAACCGGGCCGCTGCTGCTGCCCGAGTACCGTAACCCAGAAGCCGGCCGGTTGGATGGGACGAGCGTCTTCTTGTCGCTGGGAACCATTCTGCCGGCCATATACGGCCTAAAGGAAATCGCCAAGCACGGCCTGCAGATCGTACCGTTGCTGTTCATCTTGACAGGCGCCGTCCTCGGTGCGGCATTCGTGTCGCGGCAGCGCGGTCTGACGTCCCCTTTGCTGGACCTTCGCTTGTTTGCCAGCCCCGGATTCGGCGCCTCCTTGGGAGGAATGTTCGGGATTACGCTGACAGGCGCAACCATGCTCTTCGTCGCGCAGTACCTTCAATTCGTGCAAGGAATGTCGCCGCTTGCGTCGGGGTTGTACATGCTTCCCGGAGTTTTTGGTTCGATGGCCGGGATGTTCATCTCGCCGCTCGTCGCGCGCCGAATCCGCCCCGCCCGCCTTATCGGAATGGGCCTCTTGATCTCGGCAATCGGCTGTCTGCTGCTGACCCAAGCGGGGACTGAATCCCATCCCGCCATTCTGGTGGTCGGGTATGCCTTGTTTAACCTGGGCTCGGCCCCGCTTCCGAGTCTTTCAAGCGACTTGGTCATCGGCTCGGCTCCGCCCGAGAAGGCGGGATCGGCGGCGGCCATGCTGCAGACCAGCGGCGAATTCGCCTTCGCCCTGGGCATCGCGGTCCTGGGCAGCATCGGCACGGTCATTTACCGCGGCCGAGTCGCGGACGCCATTCCTGCCGGCTTGCCGGCGTCCGCGGTACAAGCGTCCCGCGACAGCTTGGCCGGTGCCGCGACCGTAGCGGAGGGCCTCCCCGAGCGGATCGGGACGGCGCTTCTCACCGGTGCCCGCGAGGCCTTCGACGGCGGGATGCACGTTGTTGCGGCAGCCAGCGGAGCGATTATGCTGGGCACGATCCTCCTTGTCGCGACGCGTCTCCGGCACGTACGGCCCATCGGAGAGACTCTCCCTAACCAAACCGAGAGGATTCCGGAAGCAGGATCGGGCGCTGCCGAAGAATCCATCTAGCATTCGTTCCTCGTCTCCTCCTAGCCCGAATGCGAGCGTGTCCGCCCGGGCTGCCGGCGAAGCGCGGCTCGGCCTCGGCCGAGCCGAAGCCGCTTCAGGCCCTGTACGAGCGGCCGGTCGATCAGACGCTCGAAAGCGACGGCGAGCGCGGCGATCGGGGGGATCGACAGCAGGATGGCTAGCGTGACCGCCGAAGGGTAGGGAAAGGCCGAATGCAGCCTTGCGAACAGCCAGCTCGACCAGCTGCACAGCACGGCGAAATGAACGAGATAAATAGAAAAAGAAAGCCGGCCGAGCGTTCTCATCGCCCCGCCCGACAGCAGGCGCTGCGCCCGCGGGCTGAGCAGCAGGCCGAGCAGCAGCAGGAACGAGCCCAAGATGCGGCAGCCGATCGGATCGAGCGGAGAGCCGGGGCCGACCGGCAGCCAGCCGTACCACGGGCCCGGCGGAACGACGTACGGATAGGAGCCGAGGTAAAAGCCGATTGCGCCGCAAGCCCCGGCCGCGACGCCGCCGAATATCCGGCGCTTCCGAAGCGCCCCCGCGCCCCGGCCGTCGCCCGCTTCCGCTTCGTTATCCGGCGAACTCGAGCCGGAAACTTCACCGTTCGAACGCCACGGCCAAGCGCCGGAACGCGACCATTCGCAAGCGATCATGCCGAGCCAGAAGCCCAGGTAGTACGTGTTCCAGGTCAGCCGCAGCCCCGCCGCGTAAACCAGCCAACGCGCGAAGGACCAGCCGCGCCCCCGGCTGCCGCCGAACGCGAGCAGCACGGCGAACACCGACAGCGAGCCGAACCACTCGTACGTCATCGTCCACAGCACCGGATTATAGGCCATGCCGTAGCGAAAAAAGGTGTGCCACAGCGTCTGCCCCGCAGCCTCGGCCGGCGTCGGCGTCACGCTCCACGGATCGGGCATCGTCGCCAGCGTCAGCTGTCTTGTCTCCGGATAGAAAGACAAGCCGGCCGCCATCAGGCACCAGATCAGCAGTACCGACGCGAGCGCGGGCAGCGCCAGCCGGAAGTAGCGGCGCAGCGCGCTCTCCGCCACCGCCTTGCGGCCGCCGCCGCGGAACGTCTTCACGCTCAGCACGTACCCGCTCAGCACGAAAAACAGGCAGACGGCGAAATTGCCGTTCCACAGCCCGTTCAGCGGCGTCTGCGGAGCGTAACGGTCAAACGCCGTATGTACGATGGCCGGGTTGCGCTCGAACATGGCCGGCAGCAGCACCTGGAAGAAATGCGCCAGCACGACGGCGCATGCCGCGATGCCGCGCATTCCCTCCAGGTGCTCCAGCTTCCTCTCCCCGCTTGCCGTCCTTCCTCCGCCTCCATGCGCGGTCTCCACGCTTCCTCCTCCATCGTCAGGCATTCCCGCCGCGCGGATTCTCCTGCCTTCCGGAAGACCCGGCTCGCCGCTCATTTGAGACCCGTCAGCGCCGAGCCGGATTTCATGAAGTACTTCTGCCCGAAGAAATACAGCACGATCATCGGCAGCGTTACCAGAGCGGATGCGGCCATCAGCTGCTCCCACTGCGCCCCGTGATCCTGCAGGAAGCCTTGCAGGCCGACGGTGATCGTCCACTTGGACGCGTCGTTCAAATAGATAAGCGGCCCCATAAAATCGGTGTAGGACGCGACGAACGTAAACAGCGCGATCGTCATCAGCGGCGGCTGCAGCAGCGGAAGCATGATCCGGGCGTAAATGCGCAGTTCGGAGGCGCCGTCGATCTTCGCCGCTTCGATCAGTTCGGTCGGCAGCCCGAGCATGAACTGCCGCAGCAGGAAGATATAGAACGGTGCTCCGAAGAAGCTGCCGATCGTCAGCGGAAGGAACGTGCCGACCCAGCCGAGCTTGGAGAAGATGATGTACACCGGAATGAGCTGCACCTGTCCCGGCAAAATCATCGTCCCCACGATCAGCGAGAAAACGAGGCCCCGCCCCGACCACGGAATCTTCGAGATCGAATAGGCCACGAGCGGCGCGGACAGCAGCTGTCCGGCGATGTTGATCGCGCAAAGCAGCAGCGTGTTGCCCATATAGCGGCCGAACGGAATGGCCGACACGGCGTCGGCGTAATTCGACCAGCGCCAATGCTCCGGAAGCAGCGACGGCGGCACGGCGAAAATCTCCTCCGGCGTCTTGACCGCGGTCAGAAACAGCCACACGATCGGAAACAGGAACAGACAACCGACAAGGATGAGCGCCGTATGAGGCGCGATCGTGCGCGTCAGCAGCTTGCGCCGCGAACGGACGGAGCGGGCGGGAACAGCGGCGGCGGCGACGGTTGTCGTCTTCGGACTCGTCCGGCTCATGTCAATCCCCTCCGTAGTAAACCCAGCGGGCCGATGTTTTGAGCACAACCAGCGTCAGCAGCACGACGATCACGAACAGGATCCAGGCGAGCGCCGAGGCGTAACCCATTTTCAAATAGATGAAGGCGTTCTGGTATAAATAAATGGCGTAGAAGAACAGCGACTGGTCCGGCCCGCCCATCGTGCCGGAGTTCGCGCCGCCGCCGAGGATGAACGACTCGGTGAAAATTTGCATCGCGCCGATCAGTCCCATCAGGAACTGAAAAAGCAGAATCGGCGACAACCCCGGCAGCGTAATGTGCCAGATGCGGCGGTACCAGGCGGCCCCGTCGATCGAGGCCGCTTCATAGTACTGCTGCGGAATGCCCTGCAGCGCCGCGAGAAAGATGAGCGCGCCCGCCCCCGAGCCCCACAGCCCCATCATGATGAGCGAAGGCTTCGTGTAATTCGGGTCGAGCAGCCAGGCCGGATCGTTCAGCCCGACGGAGCGCAGGACGATATTGACCAGACCGTAATCCGGGTTCAGCAGCCAGGTCCACAGGATCGCGCTCGCCACGATCGGGATGACCGCCGGAACGTAATACAGCGTGCGGTAGAAGGTGATGCCGCGCACCTTCAGATTGAGCAGCAGCGCGACCAGCAAGCTGGCGACCAGACCGATCGGCATCGCGATGAACGCCATGTAGAACGTATTGCTCAGCGCCTTATAGAAGCTCGGGTCGGATAGGATCGCCCGGTAGTTGGCCAGACCGATCCACTTCGGCGCCGAGAACAGATCGTAGCTCGTAAAGCTGTAATACAGCGAGCCGAAAAAAGGATAAACGGTAAACGCGAGAAACCCGATGATCCAAGGCGAGGCGAAGGCGGCCCCGGTCCAGAAGATGCGCCGTTTGCGCTGCCGCGGCGTGCTTTGCTTGACGGGGCGGTCCAGCGTGCGGGTGCTCATCCCGGCCGCCTTACTTGACGAGCGGCTGGATCGTCTTCTTCACGCCGGCCAGCCCGTCGTCGATCGTCGTTTTGCCGCGCAGGATGTCATTGACCGCTTTGGTCAGGGCGTCGCTGTACTCGCTGAAGAACGGAAGCGACGGGAACGACTTCAGGTTCGGGCTTTTCGCGTAATCGGTAAATTCCTTGAAGCCCGGCACCGCGTCGTAAGACGGATCGTCAAGCGTCGAGGCGCGGGTCGGAAGATTGCCGAGCGCGGCCGTAAACTGGACGAGCTGCTGCTTATCCGTAAACCATTTGATGAACTCCCAGGAGGCGTCCGGATGCTTGGCGCCCTTCGGGATGTAGAGCACGCTCGTGTTGATGTTGCCGGCGTTCTTCAGCTCGGGATGGTCTTCGCTGTACGGGATCGGGGCAATGCCGTAATCGAGGCTGGGAGCGAACTGCTTGATGAACGTCGGCAGCCATTCTCCGTCGATCGTCATCGCGTATTTGCCGCTGAAGAACGGATTTTGCGCCGACTGGTACTTGCCGAGCGACGCGGAGAAGCGGTCGAGGTTCTCGCTGCCGTATTTGTCCCACAGGTCCTTGGAAAATTGCACCGCCTGCTTAAAGCCCGGATCGTCCGGCGTAACCTGCTTCGTGTCCGGATCCCAGAACTTGCCGCCGTACACCTGCGAGAACGTATAGGAATCGATGCCCGGCCACAGGCCCAGCACCTCGAGGCGGCCGTCCTTCTGCACGACGCTGAGCTTCTCGGCGTACTCCTTCAGCTCCGTCATCGTCGCCGGAGGCGCGCTGTAGCCGGCGTCCGCCAGCATCTTCTTGTTGTAGAACAGCATCGTGAAATGCATCGCGATCGGCAGCGCGTACGTATGCCCGTCGTACTGGCTGCTGACGAGCGCTCCGGGGATGAAGTCGTTCAGATCGACGTTGTCTTTGGCTATGTAATCGTCGAGCGGGATCATCGCCCCCTTGGTTCCCCAAGCGGCGACGTTCTGGCCGAATTGCGAGGCGATGTCGGGAGGGTTGCCGCCGGTGATGGCGGTGAGCTGCTTCTGATAATCGCTCTGGCTCAAGCCTTTGACCGTAATGTTCGGATGGGAGTCGTTGAACTGCTTGATCAGCTTCTCGATCGCCTCGCCCTCCGGCCCGGTCCAGCCGTACCAGAAGCTCAAAGTTACCTTCTCTTGCGGGGACGCGTTTGCCGGAGAGGCGCTTGCCTGGGAAGCGCTCGCCGGCGATGCGGCGGCGCTTTCGGGCGCGCTTGCGGAGGCGCTTGGCGAGGAGGCGCCCGGTGAGGAGGCGGAGCCTCCCTCGCTAGCCCCGTTGCCGGAATTGCCGCCTCCGCTGCAAGAAGCGAGCAGCAGGCTCGCGCCCGCCAGCATGGCAAATGTCGTTGTGCGGGTAAAACGGATGTTCTTGGACATTCGAATCCCTCATTTCCACGATATTTGTCTGCGGCCTTGCCAATCTTACAGGTTCATCCACTCGTCTTGCTTCTGCCGCGCCAGCCGCGCGGCATCGATCAAGGCCATCGTCCCGATCGTCTCCGCGGCCTCGACCGGGGCGCCGCCGCTATCGAAAAACGCCAGCATCTCCCGGATCAGCCTGGGAAAGTAGTCGGTGCACTCCGCGAAAAACGCCGTGCCGCCGTCCGCCGCCGCGCATGATGCCTGAAACGGAGCCGGAGGCGTCTGTACGACCGTGCCCTGCCGTCCGTCGCCGTAGTCGACGATGTAGGTGAACAGCTCCGCGCCGCCGTACGCCTTCAGCCGCTTCGCCCCTGTGCCCATCAGCACGGTCAGCATCTCGAAGCTGTGGACGGCGTAATGGTCGAAACCGCCTCCTCCCAGGACGAACGCGGCGCGGCTCTCCGCCGCGCGGCCGCGCTCCGCCTGCCAAGGCTCCAGCTCGCGCGCGAAACGCAGCGCCGAGCTGGAGAACAGCGGCGTGCCGCACTCGGCCGCGAGCTCGAACATCCGCTCGGCCGCCGCCCGGTTCGGCGCGAACGTCTTGTCGACGTACACCGGCTTGCCCGAGCGCAGCGCCTCGGCCGCGAGCCGCTCGTGATGCTGCGGATGGTCGGGCGACAGCACGACGATCGCGTCGCAGCGCCCGATCAGCTCGCCGATCGAAGCCGCGCGTTCGATGCCATGCTCCGCGCACCACTGTTCGGTGCCGCGCGCCGCCGTCGCGCCCGGTCCGCGGTCGGGAGGAGCGTCCAGCTCGGCCCAAGCGAGCGCGGCCTCCCAGCGGCCGCCCGCCGCCTCGCGAATCCACCTGGGGTAGTTGTTCGCATGCCATTCGTCGAGGAAGTAGTCGATGAAGCCGATTTTCCGAGCCGTCACAGCCGCACCTCCCCGCCTTCCGCCGCCGAGCGGTAGATCGCGTCCATCGCCTCGGAGGTGACGATCGTCCGGTCGATATGCGCCTGGTTGGGAATGCCGGTGCGGATGCTGGAGAGGAAGCTGTCGATCTCCTCCTGGAACGCGTTGGCCATGCGGAAGGTCGGTTTGACTTCGCATAGCGCGCCGTCGCGTGCGGTGTAGTAGGTGAAGCCGCCGCCGTAGTCCAGCTTGACGCCGCCTTTGTCGCCGAGGAATTCGACGAACATGGCGGATTCGCCGATGTTCTGCGCCCAGGCGCCGTTCAGCGAGAGCGTCGGGCCGGAGGTACGGATGAAGGCGGTAACGAAATCCTCCACGTCATAAACGCCGCCGTAATCGGGAGGGCCGGCCCACATGTCGACATAGGCGTACTCCTTCAGGTTGCGGCCGAGCAGCCCGTGCGTCGCTCCCGACACCGTCTCGATCTGCGGCTGGCCGATGGCGTACAGCATCAGATCGAGGAAATGAACGCCCCAATCGATCAGCACGCCGCCGCCGGACATCGACTTCGTCGTGAACGGGCCGCCGAGGCCGGGAATCGAACGATGCGCGCGGAACGAACCGTAACAATGGTAGATTCGGCCGAGCTCGCCCTGCTCGATCATCGCTTTGATCCGGTTTACGGAGCTGTTGAAGCGGTTGACGACGCCGATGTTCAGCATCCTTCCGCTGCTGCGGGCTTCCTCCTGCATTCGGCGCGCTTCCTGCGCCGTCGTCGCCGCCGGCTTCTCGCACAGCACGTGCTTGCCGGCCCGCAGGCAATCGATGGCGATCGGAGCGTGCGCCGCGTTCGGCGTGCAGACCGAGACGGCCTCCACCTCTTCGTCGGCCAGCATCTCGCGGTAATCGGCCAGCGCGATCGCCCCTTCGCAGAGCTCGGCCGCGCTGCGCGCCCGCTCCAATTCCACGTCGATCACGTACTTGATTTGCGCCGCTTCGCTGCGGTTGTAAGCCGGAATATGCTGGCTGCGGGCGATCGTCCCGCAGCCGATGACGGCTACCTTCAGACTGGCCATGGCTGCACATCTCCTCCTTTGGTAGTAACCATCATAGCAAGGACGAATGGCGCATTCTTTAGCCTGGGTTGATCGGGCATTGGTCATTTTTTGCCGCTTGCGAGCCACTGCTTGTACATCGTCGGGGACATGCCGAACTTGTTGCGGAAGGCTTTGCTGAACGTGTGAATCGTGCGGTAATGCAGCCGCTCGGCGATTTGCGTGATGCTGAATTCGCCGCCTTGCAGCCAGAGGATCGCTTGCTCGAAGCGCTTGCGGTCAAAGTATTCCTTGATCGTCAGGCCCGTCTCGCGGGCGAATAGGCGGGAGAGGTGGGGATAGCTGTAATAAAGCTCGTCGGCGATCTCCGACAACTCGGTAATGCGAAGCAGCTTCGTGTCGATGTACTGGACCAGCTCGTAGACCAGCCGCTTCTCCTCGTCGATCTGGGCGTAGGAGGGCACGACCGGTCCGGTATGCTCGTACAGATTGCGGCAGCCGAGCACGATGATTTGATGCAGGAAGGCGTGAATCATAAGCCCCGAACCGCTGCTGGGATGATGCAGCTCGGCGAGCAGGCCGGCGAACGGGTGGGCGATGTCCAGCCGTTCCTTCACCCGCCGCTCCTTGCGCTTGTCCAGCAGCTCCTGCAGCGGGCGCAGCGGATGATCTTCCTGCTCCCCGGAGAAGTCGAACTGGAACCCGACATAGTAGTAGCGGAACGGCTCGATGGCGTCGGCGAGGCCGTCGTGCATTTCTCCGGGGTAATTGAACAGCAGATCGCCTTCCCGCACCTCGCAGGCGGCGCCGTCCGTCTCGTAGACGCCTTTGCCCGAGACGATATAGCTGATCTCGTAGCAGACCTGCTGGTGCAGGCCGATACGGTACCCGCCCTCGCAGCTCAGATCGCCGACCTGGTACAGCTTGACCGGGCCGTAGGACAGCGGCTCCCCGAAGTAGCCGTTATCGAAGTGAAACTTGACCGTTCTCTCGCGCGCATCGTCCATTCGTTTTCCCCCATTCTCGGCATTGTCGTCGTTCTTTTTTAGGATGAGTCATTTCCCCGCCTTTGCAAATCCGCTCCGCCTCCTAAATTGCGCCGCCTGTTGTCTTGTGAAAAGCACACAAACCGTGCTATTTTTCATATGAAGACGGACGACCGAAGGGGAGATCGGGCATGACGGGAGACGGGCGAGCGTTCGGGACGTTCGGCTTTCGCTTTGCGGCGGCGGACGAGCTGCCGCTGTGCGAGCTGTTCGCGGTGGGGCATGAGCGGGAGACGCAGACGGCTTACGATTGGGACGGGCTGGCCCGAACGGACGGTCCGCTGCTGCTGTTCCAATATACGATCGAGGGCTGCGGGGAACTTGCCGTGGAAGAGCGCCTGCACCGGCTGATGCCGGGACAGGCTTTCCTCGTGGAGATCCCCGGCCGTCACCGGTACCGGCTTCCCGAGGACTCGCCCGCCTGGGAATTTATCTACATCCTGCTTCGCCCCCGGATGGCGCTTTCGCTATGGACCGGCGTCAAGGACCGGATCGGAGAAGCTCCCTTCCTGCCTCAAGGAAGCGGCCCGATTCGCGCCTTGAGAGATTTGATCTGGGATGCCGGCTCCGGCCGGATCGCCGACCCGTTCTCCGCGTCCTCCCACACCTACCGTTTTCTGATGGAGCTGACCCGGTTCGCCCGCGCCAAGGGACTGTCGGATTCGCTGTGGCCGCCGGCCGTCAAGGAAGCCGTCCATTACATGGACCGTCACTACGGCCGGATGATCGGGCAAGAGCAGCTCGCCTCCGACCTCGGCCTGTCCAGATACCATTTCTTAAGGATGTTCTCCCGGTACGTCGGCATGACCCCGGGAGAATACGTCAGCAAGGTCCGGGTGGAAAAGTCGATCGAGCTACTGCGGCACACGGATTGGAGCCTGGAGCGGATCGCCGCGGCCGTGGGCTATTCCAGCGGCAGCTACTTCATCAAGGTGTTCCGCAGGCTCACCGGCCAGACGCCCGCCGTCTTCCGGTCGGGCAAGCAGCTCCCGTATACCCGGTTCTTCTTCGACTAGCGTGCTTCAAGAAGAGCAATATCGTGCTATTCGCTTGCATTAATTACGGTGGAATTCGGCGGCGGCCAGCCTTTATGATGATCTGGAGAGGCAATATCATGCCACGGAGATCGCATAAGGAGGCTGACTCATGAATCATCGAGACGTTACCGGAACGCCCCCGATGGGATGGAATAGCTGGGACTGCTACGGCGCAGCCGTGACCGAGACGGAGGTTCGGGGCAATGCGGAATATATGGCCCGCCATCTGAAGGAATTCGGCTGGGAATACGTCGTCGTCGACATCCAATGGTATGAGCCCGGCGCGGTATCATCGCAATACCGGCCGTTCGTGCCGCTCGAGATGGACGGCTATTCGCGGCTGATGCCCGCGGAGAACCGGTTCCCTTCCGCCGCGGGAGGAAAAGGCTTCAAGCCGCTGGCCGATTACGTGCACGGCTTGGGCTTGAAGTTCGGCATCCATATCATGCGCGGGATTCCGAGACAGGCGGCGCATGCCGGGACGCCGATCCTGGGAACGGCCGCCACGGCCCGGGAGATTGCCCACTCCAATTCGATCTGCCCCTGGAACACCGACATGTACGGCGTGGACGCGGCGAAGGAAGGAGCGCAGGCTTATTACGATTCGCTGTTCCAACTGTACGCCGAATGGGGCGTGGATTTCGTGAAGGTGGACGACATCGCCGCTTCCAGGCTTTATGGGTCTCACCTGCCGGAGATCGCGCTGATTCGGCAAGCGATCGACAAGTGCGGCCGGCCGATGGTTCTCAGCTTGTCTCCCGGCCCCGCTCCGGTCCGCGAGGCGGAATTCTTCGAGGCTCACGCCAACATGTGGCGGATGACCGACGACTTCTGGGACCGCTGGGAGCTTCTCCTGGATATGTTCGACCGCTGCGAGCAGTGGCAGGGCCGCCCGGCTCCCGGGAATTGGCCGGACTGCGACATGCTGCCGCTCGGGCACATCGGCATCCGGTCGGTCGACGGCGGCGGCGCGGACCGGTGGACCCGGTTCACGAAGGACGAGCAGCTCACGATGATGTCGCTTTGGATGCTTTTCCGGTCCCCTTTGTTCTTCGGCGGGGAGATGCGGGACAACGATGACTGGACCTTGTCGCTGCTGATCAATCGCGACGCGCTCGAGCTGCATCGGGAAGGAAAGAACGCCCGGCCGGCGTACCGGGACGGAGACCGGATCGCGTGGACGGCCGAAGGGCCGCGCGGTTATCGCTATGCCGCCTTGTTCAACGTAGGCGAGCAGGAGATCGACGTCGCCCTGCCCTTATCGGCGATCGGCGCTCCGTCCGGCCTGCCGGCCAAAGATCTGTGGCGGAACATCGTCTGGGAACAGACCGAACCCGAAATCAACGTATCCGTGCCGCCCCACGGGGTCCGGCTCATTCGGCTCGGCTGATCAAGCGACCCCAAAAAATAGCGACGGCATGATGGACTAACAAAGTTTGTGGGACCTGCATGCCCAATTCGCAGGGCTTACCTGCCGCCGGTGCGCTAACGATGCAAAATATCGTTAGCTGCGCATTCCGAAGCCCGGCACGGCGCGCTAACGATGCAAATCATCGCATCGAGAGCTCATTCGCCGGACTTCGGCGGCGGGCCGGTGCGCTTGCGATGCAAATCATCGTTAGCTGCGCATTCCGAAGCCCGGCACGGCGCGCTAACGATGCAAATCATCGCATCGAGAGCTCATTCGCCGGACTTCGGCGGCGAGCCGGCGCGCTTGCGGTACAATATCGCACCGCTTACGGGGATTGGCGAAGTGATGGAGATGAATCGTGTTCGTTAAATGAGCCACCGAATAAACAAGTATTGAAGCCCTCTTTCCGATCGGCTGAATCGGAAGGGGGCTTCGCGGGATTAGGAGGAATGAACGGCCTCCAAGCCGGCGTTGACGCTCTTCATGATCTGGACCATGTCCGTATAAGGCTGATCCTGCTGGTTCACGAGGCCGAGGTTGTAATTCTCGTTGTCCCGCCGCCCGGTAACGGCCTGATCGTAATAGCTGAACCAACCCGAACCGACAAAGAACGGACTCGAAACTTCGCCTTCGACGAATTGCTTGAATGCCTGCCCTCTCTCCTCCACGCCAGACACGTTCGTCGCCGCATTGACCGCGGAATAGCCGTGCGCGGACGTGCTGAACGTGTATTCCAGGTTAAGAAGCGGCTTGTTATAGACTGCATAACGGGCGATCCAGTTCGGATCGTTCGTATAGTTGTCGACGGAGAAGGCGTCGACATAATCCATCGCCGCGGCGTCCCAATCGAGGCTGGTGCGCCACGTCGGAACGATCGCCGACCCTAGGAACAGATGGTTCGGATCGTACTTTTTGATAATTCCTTTGATCGTCGAGTAATACGTCTGGGAAGCGAGCCGGATGTAGGCCGACACGTCCGCCGCCGGCACTTTCGCGATGTCGATGGGCGTATCCTTCAATGCGTCGAACGAGTCGGCGTTCGTTCCGAGAAGCGTGTTGACCGCAGCGATGTCGTTGTCGTACTTGGCGGCGATCTGGTCGACGAAAGCGTCTTTGGCCGCGGAATCCGAGCCGTAGGTCAGGACGATCTTGACGATATCGGCGCTCCAGCCGGCTTCATTGTCGTACGTGTAGCCGATCAGCCACCGGTCGCTTCTCAGCGCTTTCAACCGCTCCTTGAGCGCATCTTCGATGATCGCCGGCGCATTCGGGTCGAACACGTCGTAGGTCCATTGAATCCGCTTCAAGCTGGCCGGATCCGTCAGCACGTCGACATACGGGAAGTACGGGAGATGATTCGGCTTGCTCCACTTGCTGAAGGCATTGAATCCCCAGTCGATCAGCCGTTTCTTGGTCAGATCCTCCCACTTCGCTTCGAAGTCGTCGCCGTATTTTTTCATCACGTTGGCGACCACGAAGCTTACCCTTTCGCCGTTCGCGTCATTCGCATAAGCCTGGGCATACTGGTTCGGGTCCGGGAGCTCCTCGAACACGCCTCGCGGCGTGCCGTCCGCTTTTTTGAGCGGCGTGCCGTAACCCCATTCCCATATGCTCGCGGCATCCACTCCTTTCAGAATAAACTTGTATCCGTCCGGCGTAAGGAACCACCATTTCCCGTCGATCTGCTGCAGCCTGAAGAATCCTGTGTTCTTATATTGCCCGCCGCTCTTGATGCCTCCGTACTGGTCGTACAGGCTCCGGTCCCGCTTGGTCTTCTCCAAAGCGGCCGCTTCATCGGCGTATTCCTGCCGCAGCTGTTCGTCGCTCGCGACTTTGCCGTCCCAGTCCTCATAGATCCATTGACCGTACTTGTCGGCCATCAAGGCATCCTTCTTCAGCTCGGCTTGCATCTGCTCGACCGTAGCGGGAGCCGATTCCGTTCCCTCGTCGCCCGTTCCTTCGTAGATTTGAACCTCCGTAAGCGGAATGTGCTGATAGGGCTGCGTGCGCTTCAGGTCGATGACGATATACCGAGCCTCCTGGTTCCCCAGCGGAAAAGTGACCGAAGTTTTCAAGTCGGTGCCCGTCTTGGCATACTTCCCGGCGATATAATAATAGTCCGGCGTCTCTTCGCTACGGTATTTGACGGCGACCTCCTTGAATCCCCAATAAACGTTAGGCGCGTTCAGGACGAGCCCGATGGAGTCAAGCGGATAATCCTTGAGCAAATCGATGACGACTTGCACGGATCCCGGAGCCGTTGCGCTCCCCATCCATCCGGCGTAGGTCGTCGTCAAGCCGTCCATTAGGACGCCGTTCGCCGAAGACACGAGTCCCGTGGCACCGTAGTCCGGCGATTGGCCTGCGTTCGGAGTCAAGCCGTAATAATAATTCCCGGTTTTCAGCAGTTCGCCCGCCGCATTCGCATGATCTCTTTCCGTCGAGACGACCGGCAGCACGATCGCGAGCGCCAACAGAAGCTTGCCGACCCATCTCGCCAACCGCTTGTTCCCGCTTCGCATCGCGAATTCCTCCTTTTTTATTTTCCCGCGGCCTTACGAGCATGCAGATACCTCCCCAAAGTTTGTATACGCTTACAATTTTACGGAAATCCTTTTCGCCGATAACACCACCTCCCTTCGTTATCCTTTTACCGCTCCGATGGTCATCCCTTTCATGAAATAACGCTGCAGGAACGGATACAAGAAGACGATCGGCCCGATCGTCAGGACGACTGCCGAAAGCTGCACGCTTGTCGCGGAGACGGGCAGATTGACATTCGTATTGAGATAATCCAGATTTTGCGAGTTGGACACGATTCTGCGCAGCATCATCTGCAGCGGATGAAGATGGGGATTGTCGATAAACATCAGCGCGTTGAACCAATCGTTCCAGTACGAGAGAGCGTAAAACAGCGCAATCGTCGCGATCACGGGCTTGGAGATCGGCCAGATGATCCGGAAGAAGATATACAGCTCGTGGGCGCCGTCCGCCGTCGCCGCTTCATTGAGCTCAAAGGGCAGCGTCCGGAAATACGCGGTCATCAGGAACGAATTGAAGGCGGAGAAGAGCAGCGGCAGCAGCAGCGCAAGCATCGAGTCCCGCAGATCGAGCCAATTGGAGATCAGCAAGTAATAGCCGACCAAGCCGGGCGGAAAGAGCATCGTGAAGTAAATATAGAATGACAGCGCATAGCGGTACTTGACCTTCGGATGCGCGGCGACGTAAGCGAACATGGACGTGAGGAGCACGGCTCCGGCCGTGCCCGCGACGGTAACGAAGATCGAGACAAAACCGCTCCGGTAGATTTGGGCGCCCTGAAGCAGGAACCGGTAGGCGTCTATCGAGAATCGGGTCGGGAACAGACGGAAGCCTTGAACGATCTGGCTCTCCGCCGTGAACGAACCGATATAGACGAGCCAGAACGGAATCAGGCAGAACAAGGCGAACGCGCCGATCGACACGTAAGCGGCGACCGACACGGTCAGTTGGGACGAATCGCGCAGCCTGGTTTTCATAACCGCCACCTCCTACGGAGCTAGAACAGCTTCGAGTCGTTGTCGACCCGGCGCACCGCCCAATTGAAGAACAGAATCGTGACCAGTCCCATGACCGATTGAAAAAGCCCGACCGCCGCCGCGTTGCTGTAACTGTTCATATTCGTGGAGCGGAGCGACCGGTACGTATATGTGTCGATCACGTCCGTCGAATGATAGAGCAGCGAGTTGTCCCCGATAATGCCGTAGATCAGGCCGAAATCGCCGTAGAAGATGCGCCCCAGCGCGAGCAGCGTCAGCACGATAATGGTCGGCCGCAGCAGCGGCAGCGTAATATGCCGGATCATCTGCCAGCTCCTCGCTCCGTCGATTCTGGCGCTCTCGTAATATTCCTCGGAGAAGCCGGTTAACGTGGCCAGATAAATAATCGAACCCCATCCGGCTCCCTTCCATACAAAGATCAGCGCGAGCAGCCAGGGCCAGACGGACGGCGTCTGGAACCAGTACACCGGATCGACGCCAACCCGGCCAAGCATCCGGTTGATCAGGCCGTCCTGGCCGTTAAAGAAGTTGACCACCATCAAGTTCACGACCACGATGGAGATGAAGTGCGGCAGGATGACGAGCGATTGCGTCACCTTCTTAAAGTAGACGAGCCGGATTTCATTGAGCAGCAGCGCAATGGCCAGAGAGCAAACGGTTCCGGCCGCCATGAACAGCAGGTTCAGAAAGATCGTGTTCAGCGTCACGCCCAGCCAATCGGGGCCGGCGAAAAAAAACTTCAGGTTGTCAAGCCCGACCCATCTGCTGCCCCACAGCCCCTTCACGGGGATGAATAGCTTGAACGCGAGCAGATGGGCGGACATCGGAAGGTAGGAGAAGATGAACACATAGACGACTACGGGAAGCGACATGGCGTAAAGCCACTTGTTCTTCATTAGCTCCCGCCCGATCCCCATGACGATCCCCGCCCTTCGCTTGGAATGCCTGCCGGCGCGTTTACTTCTTCTTGGCGGCGAGATAGGCGTCCAGCTGCTTCTGAACCTCCGCCTGCACCTTCTTCACATTGTCGTACGCGGCCTCTTTGAACTTCGCGAGCCCTTCCTTCGGATCCGTCACGCCCATCACGAACGGATCGTAGTACTCGCTTCCCGCGTTGGCCAGCTGCGCCGCCTCGTTCGCGACCGGGCTCGGGTCGAAGGTGAAGCCCGTCAAAATATCCGGCGTAAAGTTGCCCGGGTCCCGCTCCCACTTGTTAAGCGCGATGACGTCCTCCGGCAGGCTGGCATCGATGCGGTCCAGCTTCGAATTCCACCCCCAAGCGAACGGAATGCCCGCATACGGTTGATCCTGGCTCGGCTTATACAGCCCTTCTCCCGCGTCTTCCCAGTTCTTGCCCTGGATGCCGTACGCGAGCAGGTCGTAGTTGTCCTTCCGGTTCAGCCAGTTCAAAAATTGAACGGCCCGCTCCTTGTTCCGGCTCACGACCGGAACCGCGATGAAGTTGCCCGCTTTGTAGGTGGAGCTCAGCTTCATGTCCGGCTTGTAGAGCGTAAACGCCTCCGCCTTCGCTCCCGGGACCGCTTTTTCCAGAGCGGTACGGGTGCTCAGGTTGATGCCGAAGTCGTTGAAGGTGGACACCGCCGCCTTGCCTTTGGCGAACTCCGAATTGCGCAGCGTCAATGCGTCCTTCGCCAAGACGCCGTCCTGGTACAGCTTGTGGTTCTGTTCGAAGGAGCTCATGATCGCGGGGTCCGGATCGTCGAACAGATTATAGATTTTGCCGTCGTTGCCTTTCGTATATAACCCGGGATAGCTCAGCACGCCCGCGAGATTCGCCGAGGGATCGAGCATGCCCGCCAGCTTCAAGCCGATGTGCTCGGTGCCGTTCGGAATATACGGCGTGATGTCCGGGACCTTCTCCTTCACCAGATACATGAAGTCGATCAGCTCCTGGTAGCTGGCAATCGGTTTGACGCCGAGCTTCTCGCGGATATCTTGGCGGATGACGAACGTCCACGGGCGGATGAAGTTCACCTCCAGCGGAACCGCGTACAGCTTGCCGTTCACTTTGTTCGCTTCCATCAGCTCCGGCGAGCGGACGGCTTGGATGTCCGGTCCGTATCGGCCGATCAGATCGTCCAGCGGCTCGTATAGGCCGGCGGCGATGTTCTGCGCCGGGTCGTTGTCCCAGATCAGATCGTAATCTTCGGCGGAGGACAGCGCCACTTGGCGCTTCTGGCGAACGTCGGACCAGGGGATGAACACGGCGTTCAGCTTCACGTTCAGCGTGCCGGCCATCCGCTTCTCCATCTCCGCTTTGACTTCGTCCCAATTCGCCGGCGGATCTCCAGGGAACAAAATTTTGAGCGTAACCGGTTTCAATTGTGTGTCTTTGGAAGCCGAAGATTTGCTGTCTTCGGAGGGCGGCGACTTGCCGTTGGAGCCGCAAGCGGCCAAAGCCGCGGCGAGTACCACCGATAGCGCGGCGGCCAACCAGAACCTTTTCCGACCGAATCTCAACCCGAATCCCTCCCGATCACGTTCTTCCGAACAAGGACGCCGTTCGGCGGATGGCGCCGGTTGCCCGGCTTGCGAGTTCGATCATACCCGGTCGCGCGGTCTTCCGTACAGTACGGGATTTACCGAACGGTACGGATGTTAACGGCGGGGACGGTAGCGATTTTGCAGGTCAGTCCGGTTCGTCCCGCCCGGCGGCCCGCCTCGACCGGAATTGGCCCGGCGTCATGCCGGACGCCCGTCGGAACAGCGAGAAGAACGTGCTTTTGGTCTGAAAGCCGGCTTGTTCGGCGATGTCCGCGATCGTCCATTCGGTCGTCGCCAGGAGGTGCATCGCATATTTGATCCGTTGATCCGTTATATGCTCGGACAAGGACAGCGGATGGTACTCTTTGAAAATCTGCCGCGCATAGTTGACGGACAAATGAACGTGGGCGGCGACATCGTCCACGGACAGCATCGGGTTGTGCAGATGGCCGCGCACGTATTCGTTCATTTCGGCGACGATCTCTTCTTTGCGGACGGAGCCGCTTCGCGGGCGATCCATCTCCATCCTCTCCAGCAGCTCCCGCAGCAGCCATTCCTTGACCTCGCCGATCGTCGAGAACCGTTCGAGGAAAGCATGAATGCTCTTCATTCCTTGGAGCGTCTTGTCGTGTCTCAGGCTTCTCATGATCGAATAGATCATGTGGGTCAGTTGAAGCCTGCACTCCTCGTAGTCGAGAGATTGCATGTGCCGGGTCAGGCCGTCCAGGCCGGCGCGCAGCGCGTCCGCATTGCGCAAACGGACGGCATGAACGGCTTGCTTGAGCAGCTGTTCATCCAGTCCGCTTTCCTTCGCCGGCCGATACCGCTCCATGTCCTCCAAGGTGAACACCCGGTCTTCGTCGATTAGAAAGGCAAGCTGGGTCAGCTCGTAAACGCGCCCGTAAATCTGTTGAAGGTCGGCCTCTTCGCCAAGAACCGGTCCGACCGCCGCCTGAAGCTCCAGCTTCAGCCAACGCCTGATCTGCAGCCGAACGTCTTCCATCGCCTCCAGGAGACGGCCCGGCTCATCGTCCGTAGCGGATGCCGGGACGAGCGCCGCGAGATGATCGGAGCCGAAATCGACCGTCTCCGCGGCAAACCCGTGGTTCGCCAGCACTTCGGCCGCGATGTTGCCCAGCGAGTAGCGTAGAAGCTTGCGCGAAGCGAAGTCGTAATACTCCTTGAATCGCCCGTACGATTCCAGACGGATGACCGCGATGCGAAACGCGCCCGTCCGAAGTATCTTCGTCTCCTCTTGAATGAATTGCGCCGCGGGGCCGGAAGCTTTGGAGCCGAGAATCCACTGCCGGAGCAAATCTTCCTTCACGATCGCCTTGCTGCTTCGAAGCGACAGGTCCAGCCGTTCCAGCTGGCCGATCAGTCTGTCGAAGCCGGAGTGCAGCCAATCGATCTCGCTGCCTGCCCGCCGTGTCGAAGCCGTCATAGGCCGCTCGTCCGATCCCAGCTTCGTCTGGAGTCGGGCCGTCAAGTCGCTGATCGGCTTCAACCGGCGATACGATTGCCAGAACAGAAACAGCAGCAGCGACAGGACGAGGGCGATGGAAGCCGCGATCAGATTCGTCCGAATGCGGCTCATGGCGGCTTGCCAGGCCGAGATCGGGGACAAATGATAAACCGTCCAGCCCTCGATCGGCAGCTTGGCCGACTGAACCGACCAGATATCCCCGCCGGAGGACCATTCCCAGCCGGACGAATCCCGGGGCGGCTTCTTCGCGCCCGCCAGATCCGCCGCCATTCGCGCATCGGCATTTCCCAGCAGGTACTCCTGGTTGGGGCCTTCGACAATCATCTTGTTCTGGTCTTGCGGGGAGACTTGCAGCATATGCTCGTCGAGCAGCGGCTTATCGAACAGAATCGCCGCATAGCCCTGATAGCTCCGGTTCTGGCCGGCCGCCGGAACGATAAGGGCGAGATAGGATTTACCGTTCGCCTCATGGTCGAAAAATTGGAGATACGGCGTCGTTCCTTTGCTTCTGACGGCGCCCAGCAAAGACGGGTCGTCGAAATCCCGAGGCGTATAAAGACTGGCGTCCGAAGAGGCGTAAATTTGATTCAGGGTAAAATTGAACAAGTCGATGCCGTGAATGAACGGCTCGCTGCTCGCAAACTCCCGCACGCTTGCGGCCGCTCTGTACAGCAGCAGAGGTGAATAATGGTCCGGATTCGCGTTCAGCCACATCGAGATATTATCGTCCGAATAGATCCGAAGGGCGAACTGACGCAATTTCTGCAGGGTGAATTCGGACGTTTGCACGACCTGACGGATTTTCTCTTGATTGGATTTGCGGATTTCCTCCGCCGCGCTCTGCGCGAACAGCCGGTTCAGGTAGATCGTAAACGCCAGGGCGAGCAGGCACACGGCCATGCAAGAGTAGAGAAACAGGCTGGCATACATCTTCCTCGGCTTCAGCCGATTCCACATCCCCTTCCCCCTCCCGGAACGATCGGTCGGCGTCGTCTCTCTCGTCCCGTATTCCAAATTTATTAGGAAGCGCGGCTTCTCATACGCAAAAGCTCCCTTCCCGTTCGGAATTCGAACGGAAGGGAGCTTATTTTGAAGCCGCGCCTTCTATTTGATCGCGCCGGCCGTAATGCCGCTGGCGATCTTGCGCTGGAACGCGATGTAGACGATCAGCACCGGGATGATGGTGAATAGGAGCGCCGCGAACAGCGGTCCCCATTCGGTGCGGTACTGCATCTCCGCCTGCATGACGCCGATCTCCACCGGGAGCGTGTAATGCTTCGGGTCGTTGAGAAGAATCGTGCCGACGATATATTCGTTCCAGATGTTCAGCACGTTGACGATGCCGACCGTCACCAGGCCGGGCTGCGACAACGGAAGCATCACCCGGAAGAACGTTCCGTAGTAAGAGGCGCCGTCGATGATGGAGGCTTCCTCCAGCTCCTTCGGCAGCGATCGGAAGAAGCCGACCAGCACGAAAATGCCGAAAGCGAGCACGCTGGACGCATAGACGAAGATGAGTCCGATCTCCGTGTTGATCAGATGGAACGAGTTCATCAGGAAGAACAGCGGGATGAGCGCGAGAATGAACGGCACCATCATCGAGGCGATATACAGAAGGTACAGCGCGCCGCTTCCCTTGAACTTGTAGCGGGCCAGCACGTACGCCGTCGAAGCGGACAGCAGCAGCCCGAGCAGCGTGGACCCTCCGGTCACGATCAGCGAATTGAAGAAGTACGTATCGAAGTTGTACTTGTTCCAGACATAGGAGAAGTTGGACCAGAGCAGCGGCGCGTCGGGCAGCGCCCACGGCAGATGGAAGAAGAATTGCCGGTTGTCCTTCAAGGCGTCCAGCAGCGTCCACAGCAGCGGATAAAGCACGGAGACGCCCCAGAGGACGAGTATGGCGTAGAAAACCGCCCTTAAAACGGGGTTGCGAATGGCGTTGCGCATCGCGGTCTTCCTCCTTTAGCCCAGCTCGACGACTTCGCGGCGAAGCAGCCGCTGCAGCGCGACCGTCGTCGCGAGCGACAGCAGCAGAATGAGCACGCCGAGCGCCGCCGCGAAGCCGAAGTGGTACTGGCGGAACGCCATCTGATACAAATACGAGCCCATGACCTGGGTCGAATTGTCGGGCCCGCCCTCCGTCATGATCCAGACGATGACGAACGAGCCGTTCAGCGTCGTCATCATGATGTTGACGATCGACACCTTCATCTGCTCCCAGATGAGCGGCACCGTAATGCGGGAGAACTGATGCCACTGCCCCGCCCCCTCCAGCTCCGCCGCCTCGTAGAACGACTCCGGCACGTTCTGGATCGCCGCGATCATCAGGATCATGTAGAAGCCGATGCCCGCCCATACGGCCGGGGGAAGCAGCATCCAGATCGTGTGCGAAGCGAAGCCGAGCCACGCGATCGTGACCTTCTCTTTCGCGAACAGCGACAGGAATGCGTTCAGGAAGCCGATCTGCGGGTTGTAGATGAAGTTCCACAGCACGCCGATGACGACGACCGAGATGACGTTGGGGATGAAGAAGATCGAGCGAAAAAAGCCCGCCAGCCGGAACCGGAACCGCGTCAGCGCCACGGCGAAGAACGTCGCGACGAGCATGATGCCGGCGATCTTGCCGGCGACGAGGAAGTAGTCGTTGCCGATGGCCCGCCAGACGATCGGGTCCCGGAACATGTCGCGGAAGTTGCCGAGCCCGATGAACGTCTTGTTTTCCGACATGCCCGACCAGTCGAACAGCGAGTAATAGAGCGCCCGGACGACCGGATAGATCGTGAATATGCAAAAGAACACGAAGGTGGGAACGATGAACGTCCCGATGAACACGCCGCGCTGCCAGTTGGAAGACCTCGCCTTCATCCGCCCGCCGTCCTTTCCGGTCGATTTGCCGAAGAGCTTCCCCGGGTTCCGCCCCGGGGGCGCCCTTCGCGCTTAGTGAGGCTGCCGCAGCGTTATTGAACTTTGGCGACGGCGTCGGTGACGCGCTTGACCCATTCCTCCGGCGTGATCTTGCCGATCGTGAGCGCGTCCGTCGCGTCCTGCATCGCCTTGTCGACGTCGGCGTTGAACGTGATCGTCGGGATGACGACCGTGTTCGGGTCCGTCAAATACTTGGCGGCGTCCTTGACGAAGTTCGGCGCGTTCGAGCTGCTGATGTCGCCCTTGATGTTGGAAGGCGCGCCGCTCAGCTCCGCCCATTGGGAAGCTTGCGCCTTGGAGAAGATGAACTGCAGGAACGCCTTGGCCGCGTCCGGGTTTTTCGCCTTCTTGGCGATCGCGACGGTGGCCGTGGACGTGTTCGCGACGACTTTGCCGCCAGCCTTCTGCGTGATCGAAGGAATAAAGCCGAAGTCGAACCCTTGCGGCACGTCCTTCGCCATCTCGTTCGGCAGCCACAGGCCGTTCGGGATGAACGCGTCTTTATGCTGCAGGAACAGCATCTGCGAGTCGGTGTGGTTGATCTGAATGGACGCCTTGTCGATGAACCCTTTGTCGCGCAGCTGCACGATTTGGTTCAGCGCGGCCAGCACGGCCGGGCTCTTGTAGGCGTCGACCTTGTTGGCGGCCATGTCCTGCAGGATCGTATAATCGTCGTTGTTGTTCGAGACGATCGCCGGGTACAGGAATGCGCCGTTGATATAGTAGGGATATTTGCCGGTATGGATGAACGGGGTGATGCCGGCCGCCTTGATCGTGTCGCTGACCTGCAAGAACTCGTCGAAGTTGGCCGGCTCGGCCCAGCCCTTCTCCTTGAACAGCGCCTTGTCCCAGAAAATGCCCCAGGAGTTCAGCACGAGCGGAATGTTGTAGATTTTGCCGTCGTATTGCTGCGGAGCTTGCGCGAGAACGTCGAGGATCTTGTCCCCGTCGACGTTCGTCGCCGTCTGCAGCCAGTCCGTCAGGTCTTCCAGCTGTCCGTCCTCGACCATCTGGCGGTCGTTCAGGTTCGGGCCGTCGATGTAGACGAAGTCGGGCGGGTTGCCGCCGATCCAGCGCGGCTTGTTCTGGTCGTTGATCTTCGGGCCGCCGTCCTCGATGACGTTCAGGTCCGGGTTCGCCGCCTTGAAGTCGGAGATGACCTTCTTCCACCACTTGTCGCCGTAGCCGCCGACGAAATATTGAATCTCGAAGTCGCCGGTCAGCTTCGTCTGCGACGCGCTCGGGCCGGCGCTCGCCGATTCGCTTGAACTTGCGCTTGAACTTGCGCTTGAACTTGTGGTTGGACTTGCGCTCGGACTCGCGCTCGGGCTGGCGCTCGGAGCCGCCGGCGCGCTGGACGAAGCCGACCCGTTGTTGCCGTTGTCGGACGAACCGCAGCCTGCCAGAGGCACAATGGCCATCATCGCGGCGATCCCGAGGGCCGCCGTCTTCCTGTTAAGCAACGTCAATGCAAAAACCCTCCCTTATAGGTTGGTCAGCGCATGGGGAAGCGCCTGTAACCATCATAGAAGGGAGGGTTCTTCGTCTCTATCGAATATCTTCCAAACAATCTTGAGTATTCTCTTTTTCCTTGCGGTCAGATCATCTTGTTGGCGATCGACTTGGCCGTCGTCTCCCGGTATTTGAACGCCTCGTCCTTCATTCCAAGCGACACGGCGACGCTCAGGACGTCGATCACGGTCATCTGCGACAGCTTCGAGGACATCGAGCTGCCTTGGAACGGATTCTCCCGCGCCACCGTCAGCAGCACGATATCCGCCAGCTTGACGATCGGCGAGCGCGCGTTGCTCGTAATCGCGAGAATCGTCGCTCCCGCTTTTCGGGCCAGAGTCAAGCTGTCGATCGTATCTTTGGTGCTGCCGGTAATGGAGATGCCGACCGCCACGTCGCCGGGCTTCATAAGCGCCGCCTTCATCGCTTGAAAATGCGTATCCGCCGTATAGCAGCTGTTCTTGCCCATGCGCATGAACGTACTGGCGGCTTGCATGGCGGCGAACCCGGACGAGCCGACTCCGTAGAAATCGATATGGTCCGCCCGGATCAGCGCGTCCACGGCCCGGTTCAACTCTCCCGGCTGAAGCAGCTCGTGGGTCTGCTCCAGAATCTGATAGTGGCTGGAGATCAGCTTCTGGCTGATCGTTACCGGATCGTCCCCTTCGGCCACTTCCATCGGCAAGCGCTCGAACGGCTTGACCAGGTCCTGCGCCAGCGACAGCTTAAAGTCCTGAAAACCGTTGAACTTAAGCTTGCGGCAAAGCCTCAGGACGGTCGTCTCGCCGATGTCCGCCCGCTCCGCCAATTCCGTAACCGACTGGTAAATGACTTCCTGGGCGTGCTCCAGAATATACTGCGCCACCTTCTGCTCCTTCTTCGTCAGACCGCTCATATGGCCGCGAATGCTGAGAAGCGTTTTCCCGTTCTCCAGTACGTTATCCAAGGCCTCTCCCTCTCTCTCCGCTTCGATGACGCTATTGCGAATCCTGAGCTTTCGGACGTATTCCCGACTCCCGCCTCATAATATGACGAATTTATTCTCTAGTCAATATTGATTATGGAGATTTGTCGTTGTGCTGTGATAATG
>NZ_JACJVO010000011.1 GCF_014212055.1 Cohnella zeiphila
ACGATCTGGAGCGCATCGAACGGCTGGCCTCGCCGCGGCGGGAGCGCCCCGTGCGGCTGTTGCGCAAGCTGTTCGATGCCGCCGCCGAACGTCCGGCGGCCGGCGACGGCGGCCCCGCCGGCACGCTGCCGCTGCGCGGGCTGGCCGCCGTGCTGGCGGCGACCGCGCCAGAGCTGTTCGCGTTCCGCGAATGGCGGGCGTCCGTCGTGGCCGGGGACGGTCCGGCGGCGGGCATGGTCATCGCCGACCGGAGGGCCGATCCGTCGCCGGGCAGCGGGCCGTACGTGCGCTTTTGCGTCGACGTGGAAGCGGAGCGGGCGATCGAGCGCTTCGTGCGCGTCATGGCGGACTAAGAGAGTCGAATAGGGGAAATGGGCCAAACTAAGGGTGTCCGGGTAAAAACAACCAACACCCTACGGCAATGGAGGCCTCCCCATGAATACTCTGCTCGGCATGAGCCACTCGGCGACGCTGATCGTCTGGACGCTCGTCGCGATCGCATTTCTGATCGTGTTCATATCCACTTTCAAGTGGAACCCGTTCGTCACGCTGCTGCTATCTTGCATCCTGCTCGGATTGCTCGCGGGCATGAAGCCGGGAGACACGGTCACTTCGATCACCAAAGGGCTCGGGGGCACGCTCGGCACGATCGCGATCGTCATCGGCCTCGGCACGATGCTCGGCAAGATGATGGCGGAGTCGGGCGGCGCGGAACGGATCGCGACGACGCTGATCGAGCGGTTCGGCGACCGCCGCGTCCATTGGGCGATGCTGATCGTGGGCATCCTGGTCGGCATACCGGTTTTTTTCGAAGTCGGCGTCATTCTATTGATTCCGATCGTTTTCATCGTAGCGCGCAAAACGAAGCTCCCCTACTTGACGATCGGCATTCCGGTGCTTGCGGGCTTGTCCACCGTTCATGGGCTCGTGCCGCCGCACCCGGCTCCGATGATCGCCATCGACGCTTATCAGGCGAATCTCGGCGCGACGATCCTGTACTCGCTGGTGATCGGCATCCCCGTCGCCATTCTGGCGGGGCCGATTTTCGGCCGCTATATCGGCAAGCGCATCGTGGCGCAGCCGACCGAAGAGCTGATCGGGCAGTTCGCGATGAAGGAAGAGCGCAGCTTGCCCGGGTTCGGCATCACGCTGCTTACCATTCTGCTTCCGGTCATTCTGATGCTGATCGGTTCGGTGGCGAGCATCGCCGACCCGGATGCGGCAAGCGGCTGGACGCGATTCGCCGAATTTATCGGCAACGAAGTGATCGCGCTGCTCATCGCCGTCGTGTTCTCGTTTTTCTCGCTCGGCTACGCCCGGGGGTTTAACAAGGAGCAAATCTCCAAGTTCATGTCCGAGTGCCTGGCGCCGATCGCCGGCATCGTGCTCATCATCGGGGGCGGCGGGGCGTTCAAGCAGGTGCTGATCGACAGCGGCGTCGGCGCGGCGATCGCCGACCTGGCCACGAGCGCGAACATCAACGTGCTGCTGTTCGCCTGGTTCGTCGCCGCCCTGATCCGGGTGGCCACCGGCTCCGCCACCGTCGCGATGACGACGTCGGCGGGCATCGTCGCGCCCGTGCTGGCGGCGACGCCGGGCGCCAATCTGGAGCTGGCCGTGCTGGCGACCGGCGCGGGCTCGCTTGTGCTGTCCCATGTGAACGACGCCGGCTTCTGGATGGTAAAGGAATTTTTCCACATGACCGTGCCCCAGACGCTCAAGTCGTGGACGGTGATGGAGACGCTGCTCTCGGTAGCGGGGCTTGTACTTATTATGATCGTGAGCATTTTTGCATAAATCGATTTCTTGTTGCGGAAGAGGGAAGACATGGTGAGCCGAATCTATCTTATGGGCATCGACATCGGGACGACCAGCACGAAGGCGGTGCTGTTCCGGGAGGACGGAAGCGTCGTATCCGCCGGCAACGTCGGCTACCCGCTGCTGACGCCGACGCCGTCCGTCGCGGAACAGAACCCGGACGAAATTCTGTCCGCCGTTCTTGCCTCGGTTCGCCAGGCGGTGGAGCAGGCCGGCGCGCGGCCGGAAGACGTCCGCTTCGTCTCGGCGAGTTCGGCGATGCACAGCGTGCTGCCTTTGGATGAAAGCGGCCGGCCGCTGATGAACGCCTTGACGTGGGCCGACAACCGTAGCGCGGAGTGGTCGAAGCGGTTAAAAACGGAGCTTGGCGGGCACGAGCTGTATTTGCGCACCGGCACGCCGGTTCACCCGATGTCGCCGATCACGAAGCTGCTTTGGCTGCGGCACGAGCGGCCGGAACTTTTCGCCCGGGCAGCCAAGTTCGTTTCGTTGAAGGAATACGTGTTCTACAAGCTGTTCGGACGCTTCGCGATCGATTATTCGATGGCGTCCGCGACCGGGATGTTTAACCTGGAAAAGCTGGATTGGGACGAGGAAGCGCTGCGGGTTGCGGGCATCGCGCGGGACAAGCTGTCGGAGCCTGTGCCGACGACGCACCGTCTGGAAGGGATGAATTCGGAGCTGGCCGCGGAAATGGGCCTGCTGCCGTCGACGCCTTTCGTCGTCGGCGCGAGCGACGGCGTGCTGTCGAATCTCGGGCTGGACGCGACCGCTCCCGGCGTCGTGGCGGTGACCATCGGAACGAGCGGCGCGATCCGCACGGTGACGGATCGACCGCAGACCGATCCGAAGGGTCGATACTTTTGCTATGCGCTGACGGAGCGCCACTGGGTCATCGGCGGGCCGGTCAACAACGGCGGCGTCATCTTCCGCTGGGTGCGCGACGAGTTCGCCGCCTCGGAGACGGAGACCGCCAAGCGGCTTGGCATCAGTCCGTACGACGTCTTGACGCGTATCGCGGAACGGGTGCGCCCCGGCTCCGACGGCCTTCTTTTCCATCCATACCTGACCGGAGAGCGGGCGCCGCTCTGGAATCCGGATGCGCGCGGCTCGTTCTTCGGCTTGACGCTTCACCACCAGAAGGAGCATATGATCCGCGCGGCGCTGGAAGGCGTCGTGTACAACCTGTACACGGTGCTGCTCGCGATGCAGGAGCAGACCGGCGTGCCTCGCCGGATCAAGGCGACCGGCGGCTTCGCGAGATCGCCGCTGTGGCGGCAGATGATAGCGGACATTATGGGGCAGAGCGTCGTCGTGCCGGAGAGCTACGAGAGCTCCTGCCTTGGCGCGGTCGTGCTCGGGAAGCTCGCGTTCGGCGAGAAGGACGCATTCGAGCAAGTCGCCGGCATGGTCGGCACCACGCACGAGCACGTGCCCAATCCCGAGGCGTCCGCCGTCTACCGCGAGCTGCTGCCGATCTTCGTCCGTCTCTCGCGCCGGCTCGAAGAGGAGTACGCCGATCTGGCGCGGTTCCAGACGAAGCTGTTCGAAGACGCCGAGTGAGGGGCTGAACCCTGATTACCAGTGGCTCGGTTTGCCAGCCCGGACCGTCGCTGCCTTTGCGCCGGAATGGTTTTATCGGAGCGGCTTGTACGCTCTTTTGACGCGAACCGGAAAAGCTCCTTTTATCCGATTGAATCTGCCCCTGAAGCGTGCCGTGAACGGGAAAATCTCCTTCGAAAACGGCTCGTTTCCGCGAAATAGGAGGATGGCAGAGCGATTAGAGGCGATTTTCCCATACAATCGCGTGGAAGTTCAGTTTTTCTAGAAATAAAGGGAGTATTTCCGGTTCAGGAGCAAATCGGCGCCAATTATGATATGAAAACGGAGGAGTGATCGCAATGATCGTCGCGACCAATACGATTCGCATCAAGTCCGGCTTCGCGGACCAAGTGGCGGAGCGCTTCAAAAGTCCGAAGGGCGTTCAGCACGCGCCCGGCTTCGTCCGGATGGAGCTTCTCCAAACGTCGCAGGAAGACCATGACGAGCTGAAGGTGTGCACGACATGGGAGAGCCGCGAGGCGTTCGAGGGCTGGGTGAACAGCGACGCGTTCAAGCAGGCGCACGCCCATGCTCGTCCCGCGGGCGGTTCCGCGCCGGGCGCCGCGGATGGAGCGGCGCATAGCCATGCGCAGGCGGCTTCCGCCGAAGGTTCTCACGCCCATGCGTCCTCAGAGGGCGGCACGTCCGCGCAGCAGCCGCCAGGAGGCGGCATCATGCTCGGCTCGACGCTGAGCGTTCACGAGGTAGTTTTCTCGACCGGGCGCAACGACTGAACGATACGGTTGGCTTCTCTCCGAAGAAGGCCGATGGACTGCCTGCATCCGCCGTATTCGCTAGAGATTTGGCGCAGAAGGCAGTCTGGCAGCCTACATTCGCCGGAAGTGTCCGACTACTCTCGATGTAGGCCAATGAACAGCCTACAGTCGCCGCAGTCGTCGGAATTCCGCCGAAGAAGCGCAACCGCTGAGCCACATCTGCCCTAAGCGCGAGGATCCCGCCAAAGCGGCGCAACAGCTGAGCTTCATCGCTCACGACCCCTGCCGCTTTGGCAGAGCCAGCCCCAACATCCGGACCGTCCCGAGCCCCGGCTTGGGACGGTCTTTTCGCGACCGGCGATCGTGGTATAATGGCGCTAACCGAATTTGCGGAACAGGAACAGGAACAGGGGAGACGATAGTGGAAGACGCGGTACGCATTCTCGTCGTCGAGGACGACGACGATATCAATCAGCTGCTGTGCAGCGTTCTGCGCGGGAGCGGTTACGCGCCGCAGCCCGCCTACTCGGGCACGGAGGCGATGCTTTATCTGGACAAGCAGGATTGGGCGCTCGTACTCCTTGATCTGATGCTCCCCGGCAAGCGGGGAGAGGAACTGCTGAAGGAGATCGGCGAGAATTACCGCTACCCGGTCATCGTCATTACGGCGGAAGGCGAGCGGGAGGCCAAAATCGCCGCGCTCAAAACCGGAGCGGACGACTATATCACGAAGCCGTTCGATCTCGAGGAAGTGTCCGCGAGGGTCGATTCGCTGCTTCGGCGCTATCTCCGCGTCCCGGCGCCGGCGGCGCCGAAGCTGCTGCGCCACAAGGATTTGACGCTCGACCCCGATCTGAAAGTCGCGGCGGTCGGGGAGGCGGTGCTGACGTTGACGGCGCGGGAGTACGACATTCTCGCGCTGCTGCTCTCGAATCCGAAGAAGCTGTTTACAAAAGCCAACCTGTTCGAGAGCGTCTGGGGCGAGGACTTCCTCGGCGGCGAGGAGAACGCGATCAACGTGCATATGAGCAACCTGCGAGGCAAGCTGGCGAAAGCCAATCCGGACGAAGAGTACATCGAGACGATCTGGGGCATGGGCTACCGGCTGAAAACTTAAGCTTTTCTTACGAAACGGCTTTACGATCTCTTACGAATCGGTCTCTATACTGAAGCCATCACATCGAAAGGTTCGGCGGAATCCGGCGGCCAGAGCGCCGAATTCCTCGCCGGACCTAAGCAACCGGCTTGGGCCGGTTCGATCAGGGAGGCTGATGGCTCGACATGAACGAATACGTATTACGGACTCGCGGCTTGACCAAAAGGTACAAAAACCAGCTCGCTCTCGACAGCGTCGATCTGGCGATTCGCCAAGGAGCGATCTACGGCTTTATCGGCCAGAACGGCGCCGGCAAGTCGACGCTCATGAAACTTGTGACCGGGCTGGCGTTCCAGACCTCGGGGACGATCGAGCTGTTCGGGGAGACCGGCGAAAAGGAACTGATCCGCAGCCGGAAACGGATGGGCGTGGCGATCGAGACCCCGGCGCTTTATCCGTCCATGACGGCGCGCGAGAATTTGGAGGCGCACCGGCTGCAGCGCGGCATTCCCGGCAAAGACTGCATCGCCCGCACGCTGGAGCTCGTCGGACTGGAAGGGACCGGCCGGAAGACGGCGCGCAATTTCTCCCTCGGGATGAAGCAGCGGTTGGCGCTGGGAGTCGCGCTGCTCGGCGATCCGGAGTTCCTCATTCTGGACGAGCCGACGAACGGGCTGGACCCGATGGGCGTCGTCGAGATGCGGGAGCTGCTTCAGAAGCTGAACCGCGAACGGGGCATTACGATTCTGATCTCCAGTCACATCTTAAGCGAGCTGGACCTGGTGGCGACCTATTACGGCATCATCCACCGCGGCAAGCTGCTGGAGCAGATGACCGCCAAGGAGCTTCGGGAAAAGTGCCGCCATTACTTGCATATAAAAGTAGACGAGCCGCAAAGGGCGGCGGCGGTGTTCGAAAGGGAGCTGGCCACGAGCGAATACGAAGTGATGGCGGACGGCGTCATTCGGCTGTACGCGCATCTGGAAAATCCGGCGCGCGTCTCGCGGGCGCTCGTGGAGAGCGGGCTCGAGGTCGAGCAGTTCATGCCGACGGGCGAGGATCTGGAGAGCTACTTCACGGCACGGATCGGGGGTGGCAAGCATGTCTAACCTGATTCGTTCGGAATGGTACAAGCTGACGCGCAATCGCAGTTTCTGGCTCATTCTGGCCGCTCTGTTCCTCTCGGCCGTCGTCTATTGCTTCATGACTTACTTGGACGACCCTTCGGACGGCGGCGCTCTGGACGCGACATCCGGGCTTGACATGCTGAGGTCCGCGATGGGGGGCAACACGTACATCATCAAGATCGGCTTGTGCGTGCTGGCCGGATTTTTCGTCTCCAGCGAGTATTCGACCGGGACGATGAAGCGCGCGGTCTCGTCCGGCTACAGCCGCAGCCGCATCATCGTCGCGAAGATGCTCGTGTTTATCGGCGGTTCCGTGCTGGTTGCGCTCGTCTTCCCGGTCCTCTGCCTCGCGATCGGCAGCTTGCTGTTCGGGGGCGGCTCGCTGCCGGACGTCTCCGCCGCGGAATATGTCATCCGCTGCCTTGGCCTCACGGTTACGCTGTCGGCGGGCTTCGCGGCGATCGTCGCGCTGATCGCCGTGATCTTCAACGACAGCGGCAAGACGATCGGCATCGGCATCATTTTCTTCTTTTTCATCGACGGAGTGTTCGTCATGATCGGAAATCATCTGCCGTTCGTCCTGAAGATTTACGAATATTCGTTGTTAAACGAAATCAATCATTACGCCGATACGGCGATGGCTTCGCGAGACGCGGTACTATCCGCCGTCATTCCGGTCGCCACTGCGATCGTTTTCGTCGCGCTGGGCGTGTACGCGTTCCGGAGGAAAGAAATCAAATAAAGCGGCGGGTGCCGCGCGGTATCGGGAAGGAGGCAGGCGGACGTGCTCATCGGGATTGCGGCGGCGGCGGTTCTAACGGCAGCGTTCTGCCTGCTTCGCCTCGCGGCGGTAAGGCGGGAAGTTCGCAGCTTCGCCGCGCAGCTCGGACGCTATAACCGGCACGAGACAGCCAGCAAGCTGTCCGTCGGCTTGAGCGACAGGGCGACCGAGGCGCTGGCGGTCGAGATCAACCGCCATACCGAGCTGATCGCCGAGGCGAATGCGGAACGGAGGCGAACCGAAGACGAGCTGCGCCAGGCGGTCGCCAACATGTCGCATGATCTGCGAACGCCGCTCACGTCGATCTCCGGCTACATCCAGCTGCTGGAGTCGCGCGAACTGTCGGCGGAGGAACGACGCGCGGCTCTCGAAGTCGTCAAGAAGCGCACGAACCGCCTGCAGGCGCTGCTGGCCGATTTTTTCGAGCTGTCGGTCATCGAATCCGTCGACTACGCGCTCAAGCCGGAACGCGTGGCTCTGCACAAGCTCATCCCGGAAATCTTGATGGGATTCTACGATTCGTTGAACGAGAAAGGGTTGAATCCGACGTTTGAACTCACGGAGGAAGCCGTCGATATTTACGCGGACGAATCGGCCGTGCGCCGCGTCGTGGAGAATCTGATGCAGAACGCGATCCGCCACGCCGAAGGGGAGCTGATCGTGACGTTAAGCCGAACGGAACGGCATGCCGCGTTTACGCTGAGCAATGCCGCTCCGGGCCTTAAGGGGACGAATCCCGAGCTGCTGTTCAACCGCTTCTATATGGCCGACCGGTCCCGCTCGGGCTCCGGGTCCGGCCTTGGCCTGTCGATCGCGCGCGGCTTGATGCTGAAGATGGGCGGCAGCCTGGCCGCCAAGCTTCAAGGAGACAACCTGGTCATGCGCTGCGAGTGGGAACGAATCTGACGCGGCCGGGTTTACTCTCCTAGGAACGAGCGAAGCATCCAGACGTGCTTCTGCAGGCCGGCCTGTATGGCGAGCAACAGATCGTGGCTGACTTCGTCGCCGACCGATTCGGAGAAGGCAAGCGCGGTTTGCAGCTCGCCGACCATCGATTCGAAGTCCTGTACGACAGCCTTCACCATCTCTTCGGCGGACGGCGTGCCCTCCGCTTCCTTCACCGTCGCCAGCTTCAGCGCCTCCGTCAGCGTCGTCAACGCATCGTTGCCCAGAGCGCGAATTCGCTCCGCCAGTTCGTCGATATGGGTTGCCGCTTCCTCGTACAGCTCCTCGAATTTGGCGTGCAGCGTGAAGAAGTGAGGGCCTTTCACCTGCCAGTGGAACCGGCGAAGCTTCATCTCGGCGACGATCCAGTTGGCAAGTTGTTGGTTCAGGGCGTTTTTCATGGCGCTCATCAAAATTCCTCCTAAAGTTAAATTTAAACTTAATCTAAATATGAGTAAATCTTAGCATGCCGAGTCGGTTCGATCATGAAGAAAAGATGAAGACGGCATGAAGATTCGATGAACCCGCCAGCCTCCATTTCTGCTAGAATAAGAGGGTCAAGCTGATCTGGAGGCCTCATCCGATGAGAAGGTTCAAAAAGTTCTATATCGAAATCACGAGCGTATGCAATCTGGCGTGCAGCTTCTGCCCGGAGACGAAGCGCCAGGCGCAATTTCTTCAGCCGGACCGTTTCCGCCACATACTGGACGAGATCCGGCCGCATGCCGACTCGATCTATTTTCACGTCAAAGGGGAGCCGCTGCTTCATCCGAAGGTGGATCAGCTGCTCGACATCAGCCATGAGAAAGGGTTCAAGGTCAACATCACGACGAACGGCACGCTGCTGCACAAGAACCGGCACAAGCTGCTCGGCAAGCCCGCGCTTCGCCAGATGAATTTCTCGCTGCACAGTTTCGACGGCCATCCCGGCTCCAAAGACAAGGAAGGGTACGTCGTCTCCGTGCTCGACTTCGCCAAGGAAGCGGCAAGGGAACACGGCATGCTGAGCTCGCTGCGCTTGTGGAATCTGACCGAAGACAAAGTCACCAACCTTCAGCGCAAGCGCAACCGCGAAGTGCTGGACATTCTCGAACGGGAATTCGCGCTGGACTACAGGATCGAGGAGAAGTTCGAGCGCGGGAAAGGGCTTAAGCTGGCCGACCGAATCTACCTGAACCAGGATCATGAGTTCAAATGGCCGAAGCTGACCGAACGGGAAGACGAGGGAAGAGGATTCTGCCACGCGCTTCGCCAACAGGCGGGTGTGCTGGTCGACGGAACGGTCGTCCCGTGCTGTCTGGACGGGGAGGGCGTCATCAATCTCGGCAATATTCACGAGCGGCCGTTCGCCGAAATCGTCGAAGGCGAGCGCGCGACCCGGATGCACGACGGCTTCTCGCGCCGGGAAGTGGTGGAGGAGCTGTGTCGCAAGTGCGGGTACCGGCAGCGGTTCAGCTTGCAGCCGCATCTGGAGAATGCTTGAAAAACCGCGCCATGTCGGGTATGATTTAGAGGAATGTGTTTTGACAAACCAAATAAGCAACAACCGGAGGAGCCTGCCACGCGCAGGCTTCTTTTTGCTTTTTTTGGGTTTGCGCGGGGCCTTCCGGGCATTCTGAGAATGTTGCCGACAAGAGGGGGAAACGCGCATGGACATGCAAGCCATTTGGGCCATCGTTATTTTTTTGGTGATCTACGCACTTATCGTATCGGAGAAAATCCACCGGACGGTCCTCGCCATGATCGGCGCCGCGCTGATGGTCGGCTTTGGCATCGTCGACCAGGAGACGGCGATTCATCACATCGACTTCAATACGCTGGGGCTGCTCATCGGCATGATGATCATCGTCGGCGTGACGGCGGATACCGGGCTGTTCAACTACATTGCGATTGCGGCGGCGAAGAAGGCGAAAGGGGTTCCGGTCCGGATCCTGTTCGCGCTCGTTCTGATCACTGCCGTCGGATCGGCTTTTCTGGACAACGTTACGACGGTGCTGTTGATGATTCCCGTCACGTTCAGCATTACGCGTCAATTGAAGGTCAATCCGATGCCGTTCCTGCTCTCGGAGATCGTCGCCTCCAATGTCGGAGGAACGGCAACGCTGATCGGCGATCCGCCGAATATCATGATCGGCAGCGCAGTGGAGGAGCTGACGTTCAACGCGTTCATCGCGAATCTGGCCCCGATCGTACTGCTGATTCTGGCGGTCAATCTGGCCCTGTTCGCCTGGATGTTCCGCAAGTCGATCCGTACGGCGGAGGAGGCGGTTCGGGGCTTGATGGAGATGGATGCCGGAAGCTTGATTACGAACGCCAAGCTGCTGCGCAAATGCTTGATCGTGCTCGGCCTGACGCTGGCCGGCTTCTTCACGCACCAGTGGCTCCATCTGGAATCGGCGACGGTCGCGCTTGCGGCGGCGTTCCTGCTGCTGCTCATGACCGGGGAGCATGCGATGGAGCGGGCGCTTCAAAAAGTGGAGTGGACGACGATCTTCTTCTTCGTCGGCTTGTTCGTGCTGGTATCCGGCTTGGTGGAGACGGGCGTCATCTCCGATCTGGCCTCGAAGGCGATCGAGTGGACCGGAGGACAGCCGGTCGCCACCTCGATGCTTATCCTCTGGCTTAGCGCGATTGCGTCTGCCTTCCTGGATAACATTCCGTTCGTCGCCACGATGATCCCGATGATTCAGGAGTTCGGCGCGCTCGGATACGGCGATCTCGAGCCGCTCTGGTGGAGTCTCGCGCTGGGGGCGTGCCTCGGCGGCAACGGCGCGCTGATCGGCGCGAGCGCGAATTTGATCGTGGCCGGACTGGCGGGCAAGGAAGGTCATCCGATCTCGTTCATGCGTTACCTGAAGTTCGGCTTTCCGCTGATGATTCTGTCGATCGCCATCTCAAGCGTTTATGTTTATTTCCGCTATTTGGCTTAGCGTGCGTCCTCGCGGATCCGGGAACTTGCCGGAGTAGCGGTGCGTAAATCTTGACGGAACGGTTATTTCATAGTAGATTTAAACTTAATCTAAATATGGAAGGGATGATTCCGATGTCAAGAAGCGGATTGACGACGCCCCGTCGCCTCATTCTGGACATTGTCGGCGATTCCCGCGATCATCCGACCGCTTCGGACGTGATCGACCGGTTGAAGGAACGGGGCCATACGGTCGCTTACGCGACCGTGTACAATTCCCTCCGGTATTTGACCGAACAAGGCATGATCCGGGAGCTGAAGCTGGAAGGTGACGCGAGCCGATACGATGCCCGGACGGAAGACCACCAGCATATCGTCTGCACGTCCTGCGGAAAAGTGGACGAAGTGATGACCGCCGCTCCGAAAGATTGGCTCGACAAGATCGCCGCGGAGACGGGCTACCGGATCACGGATGAACAAATGCTGTTCAAAGGAGTGTGCGCCGCATGCCGAACGTCGAACCCGGACCGGTAACCCCGCAGCCGCCCGTTTTCGCGGAGGGGGATTTCTGCCTGACGACGCGCCGGATCGTCTTGATCAGCCCGTTCCCCGCCCGGCTGCAAAGTCTGGTGACGGAGCTGATGTCCCGCTGCTACGACGTCCTTCTGTTCCATAACGAGGACGAATCGCTGCTTCCACATCTGGACAACGACCTGATCATCGCGGACCGCTCGTATGAAGGATTGGATTCCGCGGCGAACGGAACGGCGGATCGCTCCGGCTGGCTGATCCTGATCGGGGAGAACGCGCGCCCGCCCGCCGAAGCCGCTTCCCTCGTCTGGCCTTGTCCGGTCGGCGAGGCGCTCGCGAAGATCGAGTCGCTCGTCGTTGAGAGCAAGCCGGCCGCCGTGGCGGCGCCGGGCCATCCCGAGCTGCTCCGCTTCAAAAACCTCGAGATGGACTTGAAGCGATTCCTGCTGTACAAGGACGGGCGGCGCCTCGACTTGACCAAGACCGAATTCGATCTGCTGAAGCTGCTGCTCGCGTCCGCAGGCGTTCTCTCCCGCCAGGAGATCATGGAATCGATCTGGGGAGACGGCTATTTCGGCGGCAGCAATTCGATCGACGTCCACATCAAGAGTTTGCGCCAGAAGCTGGGCGACGATCCGAAGCAGCCGATCTATATCGTGACGGTGCGCGGAGTCGGTTACCGGATCGCGGAATAAGTTATTGACCGTTTGGCGCTTCATGAAATCTTCATGGAGCCTTCATCATACCTTCATGCAGCCGGGAGGCGGAGATGGTATGATTTTTTTGTAGACGAAAGTTAAACTAAATCTAAATATAAATAAGGAGGGAACCCTATGTACAAGACGATTATTGTCGGCACGGGGCCTGCCGGATTGACGGCCGCCATTTACTTAGCCCGGGCCAACCTGAACCCGCTCGTCATCGAAGGGCCGGAACCTGGAGGTCAGCTGACGACGACGACGGAAGTCGAGAATTTCCCCGGCTTTCCGGACGGGATCATGGGCCCGGAATTGATGGACAATATGCGCAAGCAAGCCGAAAAGTTCGGCGCCGAGTTTCGTACGGGATGGGTGAACCGCGTCGATCTGTCCAAGCGGCCGTTCACGCTGTCGGTGGAAGGAATGGGCGAGCTGCAAGCCGAATCGCTCATCATCTCCACGGGGGCTTCGGCCAAGTACCTGGGCATTCCCGGCGAGCGAGACAACGTCGGACGCGGCGTCAGCACATGCGCGACCTGCGACGGATTCTTTTTCCGGGGGAAAAAGATCATCGTGGTCGGAGGCGGCGATTCGGCGATGGAGGAAGCGAATTTCCTGACCCGCTTCGCGTCGGAAGTCGTCCTGGTCAACCGCCGCGAGGAGCTGCGCGCGTCGAAGATCATGCAGGAGCGGGCGCGGGCCAACGGCAAGATCAGCTGGAGCCTGAACCGCACGCCGCTGGAGGTCGTCGCGTCGGACGCCGGCGTGCAAGGATTGAAGGTGCTGAACAACGAGACCGGCAAAGAGGAACTGATCGAAGCGCAAGGCGTATTCGTCGCGATCGGACATACGCCGAACACGAAGTTTCTGGACGGACAGCTGACGACGGACGACCACGGCTATCTGCTCGTTACGCCCGGCACGACCGAGACGAACATCCCCGGGGTCTTCGCCTGCGGCGACGTGCAGGATAGCCGCTACCGGCAAGCGATCAGCGCCGCCGGCACCGGCTGCATGGCTGCACTCGACACGGAACGCTTCCTGGAAGCGGCGGAAGCCGCCGCACCGGTCCCTATCGCTTAATCGACAAGGAGGAACGAACATGTCCGAATCCGCCGCGGCGATCGTCTATACGAGCACGTACTGCAATTATTGCCGTCAAGTCAAATCGTATCTGAATGAGCGCGGAGTCGCCTACGAAGAGAGAAACATCGACGAGAACGAGGCGTTCGCCGAAGAGCTGTGGAACACCGGCCTTCGTTCGGTGCCGGTTACGGTTATCGGAGAGACGAAGATTCTCGGCTTCAACCAAACCCAGCTGGCTCGCGCCGTATCCGAGCTGACGTCCTAACATCCAAGGAGGAACTTATCCATGTCCATAAACGTACAAACCGTCCCGTATCCTTTTGCCAAAGTCGGCCAGCCCGCTCCCGCGTTCAAACTGCCGTCGACCAAAAACCTCGACACGCTGGAAGAGACCGTGTCCCTGGACGATTATCGCGGCCAATGGCTGGTGCTGTTCTTCTGGCCGTACGACTTCACCTTCGTCTGTCCGACCGAAATCCGCGGCTTCAGCGACAGCTACGAACAGTTCAAGGAGCTCGGCTGCGAGATCGTGGGCGCGTCCGTCGACAGCGTCTATACGCATCGCGCCTGGATTCAGACCCCGGTCGAGCAGAACGGCATCGGCGACATCAAGTTCCCGATCGCTTCCGACTTTACCAAGGAGACGGCCCATCAATACGGCATTCTCGACGACGCGTCCGGCGCCGCGCATCGCGGCCTGTTCATCATCGACCCGGAAGGCGTGATCCGCTACCAAGTCGTGACCGACATGAACGTCGGACGGAGCGTGGACGAGACGCTGCGCATCCTGCAGGCGCTGCAATCCGGCGGCCTGTGCCCGGTCGACTGGAAGCCGGGCCAGCGTACGCTTGGTTAACATATACCGCTTGAAGCGGCCGGAGGCGAACGCGCCTCCGGTTTTGCCGTGTCCGCTCCGGCAGAATGCCGCAGTCGCTTGACTTCGAAGGGAAAAATGGCCTATATTTATTCGGTTGTCGTTCCAGTTTCAGACGAAGGGATTGCGTAGAAGAAGTGACAGCCGGCGAGACGAACAAACCGAAATTATCGATCGTGAACATTCTCAAATGCAAAAACGGCGAATGCAAAGCATGGGTGCGCGAGGAATTCGCGGTTCCGGGCCAGGTCTGTCCGATCTGCCAAGGGCCGATGCTGCGGACGATGAAGCATCTGCCTCCGCTGCAGAAGAAGATCAAACCGCAGCCGAAATAAGAAGGGCGGGCCCGGACCGCCGCGCGTCCGGAGAGAATCCGCCGTGCGGCGGTTTTCGCGTTTCGGGGTAAAAAACGGATGAGGAAAACCGAAAGGGGAGGTTGACGGATGAGAAAAGGATTGTGGATCGGCGGAACGTGGCAAGCGGGCGAGGGGTACCGGACGCTGAGGTCGCCATACTCGGAAGAGCCGATCGCCGAAGTGGCCGAAGCGGGGCTTCGGGAGACGGAACAGGCGATCGCGGCCGCGGAAGCGGCGGCGCCAGCCATGGCTGCGCTGCCGGCGCACGAGCGGACGGCGATTCTGACGCGGGTCGCCGACCGGATCGAGCGCGACGCCGAGGAGCTGGCGCTGCAGCTTGCGCGCGAAGCGGCCAAGCCGCTGCGAACGGCGCGGGGCGAAGTTGCCCGCACCGTTCAGACGTACCGTTTCGCGGCGATGGAAGCCAGCCGCATTCACGGCGAGACGATCCCGCTCGACGCGGCACCCGGCGGGGAAGGGCGGTTCGCCTATACCGTGCGCAAGCCGCTGGGCGTCGTCGGGGCGATCACGCCGTTCAACTTCCCGCTCAACCTGGCGGCGCACAAGGTGGGGCCGGCCATCGCCGCGGGCAACACGGTCGTGCTGAAGCCGGCGAGCCAGACGCCGCTGTCGGCGCTGGCGCTCGGTCCGATCTTCGCCGATGCCGGGCTGCCGGCCGGGGCGCTGAATATCGTGCCGGGCCCGGGTTCCGTCGTCGGCGACGCGCTGGTCCGCGATCCCCGGGTCAAAGCGATCTCGTTCACGGGAAGCCCCGAAGTCGGGATCGCGCTTAGGAGAGAGGCAGGGCTGAAGCGCGTCACGCTGGAGCTCGGCTCCAATTCGGCGCTCATCGTCGACCGGTCGGCCGAGCTGACGGACGAATTGATCCGTCGCTGCGTCGCCGGCGCGTTCTCGTACAGCGGACAGATTTGCATCTCGACCCAACGGATCTACGTCCATGACGACTTGTACGAGCCGTTCGTGGTCCGATTCGCGGAGGAGGCCGGGCGGCTCGTCGTCGGCGATCCGGCCAACGAGGCGACGGATGTGTCCGCGCTCATCCACGCCAAGGAAGTGCGCCGGATGGAGGAATGGGTCTCGTCCGCGTTAAGCCGAGGGGCCACGGTCGCGCTGGGCGGCCGCGCCTTATCGGAGACGGTATACGAGCCGACCGTGCTGACGGACGTTCCGGCCGACGAGCCGATCTCCTGCCGCGAAGCGTTCGGCCCGATCGTCTGCATCGATCGCTTCTCGTCGCTTGACGAAGCGATCGACCGGGTGAACGATTCGCGCTACGGCTTGCAGGCGGGCCTGTATACGAACGATCTGAACGCGGCGATGCGGGCGGCCGACCGGCTCGAAGTGGGCGGCGTCATGATCAACGATTTTCCCACCTTCCGGGTCGATAACATGCCTTACGGCGGCGTGAAGGAGAGCGGCATCGGCCGCGAAGGAGTCCGCTACGCGGTCGAGGAGCTGACCGAGCTTAAGCTCGTCGCCATTCGACTAAAGCCCTGACGATGCGCCTTCTTCGAGAATGAGGAATTTTTAGCAAATCCGAAAAATGCGAGCGCGGCGGCCAAATCCGCCGCCGGCTGGCGTCAAAAGCAAATGTAAGCGTTTATTTGGCGCCAGACGAACCGTCGCGGCGTCCTTTTCCGTTAGCGGCGATCTTTACAGAAATCCCGGCCCGGAGTAAGATTCAAATGCACGACAGACGATATACGCAAATCTTGAGCCGCTGAATTCTGCGCGCAGAAGCGGGGGAACCAACGAGACCGCAAGCTCCTTTCGGTCTCCGGGGTGAATCGACCGGCACGGCCGGCCGTAGGGCGACTTTCGCGCCCGAATCCGTCAGCTAACCTCGCAAGCGTCCGATGGAAGGATTTGTCGCGACCGCGGACCGGTAGCCGGTCCGTCGCAAGCCGCGGGAAGATCCTGTTTCCCCGCGGTTTTTTTGTTGTGCAAAAATAGCGCTCCGTATCTTAGACCGGATGGAATGTAGAGGGGATAGCCAGCATGATCACCAGCACCAGACTCAAGAGGTATTTGATCGGCAAACCGATGAAGAGCGGGCAGATCGAGGGAGAGAAGCTGTCCAAGCTGAAGGCGCTCGCCGTTCTGTCCTCGGATGCGCTCTCCTCGGTCGCTTACGGGACGGAGCAAATCCTGCTCGTCCTGATGGCGGCGGGCTTCGCGGCCGTCTGGTATTCGATTCCGATCTCGCTGGCGGTTCTCGGTCTGCTGCTTGTCCTGATTTTGTCCTACCGCCAGACGATATACGCCTATCCGTCGGGCGGCGGCGCTTATATCGTGTCCAAGGACAACTTGGGCGTGCCTACGGGCTTGCTTGCGGGAGGCTCGCTTCTCGTCGACTATATTCTGACCGTCGCCGTCAGCTCCTCGGCGGGCACGGACGCGATCACTTCCGCCTTTCCCGCGCTTCATCCGTACCGGGTGCTGATCGCGGCGATCATGATCGTCTTCCTGACGCTCATGAACTTGCGCGGGGTGACCGAATCCGCATCGGTGCTGGCGATTCCCGTTTATTTGTTCGTCGCCTCGATCTTCGTGCTGATCGTGTCCGGGACGATCCGGTATGCGATGGGAGACGTTCATGCCGACGTTCCGCAGCTCGGCACCACCGTATCCGGCATCAGTCTGTTCCTGCTGCTCAAGGCGTTCAGCTCCGGCTGTTCCGCGCTGACGGGCGTAGAGGCGGTATCGAACGCGATTCCGAACTTCCGCAAGCCGTCCGAGCGGAACGCCGCGCTGACTCTCGTCATGATGGGTTCGATCCTCGGCGCGATGTTCATCGGCATCAGCTTGCTGGCATACGGCTACGGCATTGCTCCGCAGGAGAAGGAGACGGTCGTCTCCCAGATCGCGGCGGCCGTCTTCGGAAGGGGTGCGGTCTACTTCGCCATTCAAGGCGTGACCGCGTTGATCCTGTTCCTGGCGGCGAACACCGCATACTCGGCATTCCCGCTGCTGGCGTACATGCTGGCCAGGGACAAATATATGCCTCACGCGTTCATGATCCGCGGCGACCGGCTCGGTTTTTCCAACGGCATTCTGTTTCTCGGCGCGCTGTCGGCGGTGCTCGTCATCCTGTTCCACGGGGACACGGAAAACCTGATCCCCCTCTATGCGGTCGGCGTGTTCATTCCGTTCACGCTGTCGCAGCTCGGCATGATGATTCGCTGGATTCGCCTGCGCCCGCCCGGCTGGGCGCCCCGTCTGGCCGTGAATACGGTCGGCATGCTGACGACGTTCGTCATCACGATGATCTTTATCGTCACGAAATTCAGCCAGATCTGGATGGTCTTCGTATTCCTGCCGATCGTCATCTGGACGTTCTACAAGATCCACGGCCATTACCGGAATGTCGCGAACGACTTGCGGATTTGCGCCGACACGGACAAACCAGAGATCAAAAAGACGACCGTCGTCGTGCCGGTCGCGGGCGTTACCCGCGTGGTCATGCACTCGCTCGGCTACGCCAAATCCATGACGGACAACGTGATCGCCGTCTATGTGGGCTTCGATGAGGAAGGAATCGAGAAGATGGAACGCAAGTGGGAGGAGTGGGATCCCGGGGTCCGGCTGATCGTGCTGAGAACGAGCTACCGCAGCATCATCCGGCCTTTAATCAAGTTCATCGATACGGTAGAATGGAAGACGTCCGAGACGGACTACCTGACGATTCTCATCCCGCAATTTGTTCCCCGGAACGGGTGGGAGAACTTGCTGCACAACCAATCGAGCCTCTTGCTGCGCGCGTTCCTTCTCAACCGAAGGGATGTCGTCGTCGCCACGGTTCCTTATCATCTTCGGCAGTAACGGGCCGGCGAATCCGGTTCGAAGGAGGGCTTCCGCATCGAAACGAGCATCGATTTATACAAGGATTGGATCGACACGGTAAAGGAAATTTTCCGGGGCTCCGGCTTCCCGTTCGAGCCGGGCACCCCGGACAGCGTCGTGTCGCGAACGTATTTCCGCCAGACGAGCGACACGGACGAGGAAGCCGTCAAGCAGGCATACGACAACGAGAAGCGGCTGAAGGAGCTGCAGAAGAAGCTGCTGGACAACCTCGAAGCCGTCATCGTGCCGGACATCCGGCGCCGGACGGACTATCGCGGCGACCGGTTCGAATTCCGGTGGGTGTACAACCAGGGAGAGCATATCGTCGAGAGCCACTCCCGTTACCGCATCCCGCTGGACTGAACCCGACGGTCCCGAATCAGGGAGCGAGACCTTTGAGCAGGAAGGCGATGGTCGCCTCCAGCTCCTTCTCGTCGTTCCAGTTCGGAGAAGGCCTGTTCAGAAGGCGGGCCGCCACGTAGCCCATCATGGCCGACGCGCAGATTCGGGCGATCGTTCCGTTCGGCAGATCGGCCAGCTGCCCCATGGCTTTGAACCGGTCGAGAATGCCGCCGATCCGTTCCAGCACGGGGGAGAGAACCGCTTCGCGGAAGCGGTTCTGAAGATCGGGGTGGAACGGCATCTCCTGAATGACGATCCTCACCATGCTCATATTTCGCTCCACGAAGCGGAGCCGGTTGTCGACGACCGCTCTCAGAAACTGCTCGAAGCTGGAATATTCGGCGTTCAGCACGCCGCGGAACTCCCGAATCAGGAACGGCGCGAGCAGCTTGACGGCCGCGGGGGCGGCGATCGCCATCAGCAGGTCCTTCTTCGTCCGGTAATGGCGGAAGATCGTTCCTTCCGCGACTCCCGCTTGCTTCGCGATCTCGCTGGTCGAGGTGGCCGCGTAGCCTTTCTCCGCGAACATCTGAACGGCCGCTTCGACGATGCGTGCCTGCTTGGCCGTCATCTGATCTTCTCCGGTCCCGCTCTCCAGCAGTTCCTTCAGCCAAGGTTCTTTTTCCTCGCTCACTTGCCTTCCATTCCTTTCCTTCACCGATAACGGCAATCAGATCGTTCGTTGTTTCTTCAATGCTACAACGTTCAGCAGCGCAAAAGCAACCGAGAAGCCGAGCAGCACCCAGACGTCGGCTTGAATGTCGGCCAGCCCTTCGCCGCGCAGCATGACGCCGCGCATCGCGTCCGCCCCGTAGTAGAGCGGCATGACGTAGCTGAGCTTCTGCAGCCATTCGTTCATCGTATCGAGATTGAACAGGCCGGAGAAGAATACCTGCGGCACGATGACGAGCGGGATGAACTGAATGATCTGGAACTCGCTTCCGGCGAACGAAGAGAGCAGCGTGCCTAACGTCAGCGCCGTCAGCGACAGGAGCAGGTTGATGAGCAGAACGAGCCAGATCGAGCCGTCCATGTACAAGCCGAGCACGTCGATCGAGAACCAGGCGATCAGCATCGCCTGCAGCAGCGTGAACAAGCCGAAGCCTGCGAGGTAGCCGCAGACGACTTCGGAACGGCGGATCGGGGTGGCCAGCAGCCGCTCCATCGTGCCGGTCGTTCGCTCTCTCAGGAAGGCGACGCCGGCGAGCAGGAAGACGAAGAAGAACGAGAAGAAACCGATCAGAACGGGACCGATCGAATCGAACGTCGACAGGTCTTCCTTGCCGTGCAAATAATCGACATGGAGCGCGGCGGCGCTTGAAGAGTCGGCTTGCAGCGCTTTCTGCAGCGTCAGCATCACGCTTCGCGAGACGGAAGGATCGCTGCCTTCGAGCAGGACGGACGGCGCCCCTCCGTCCATACGGATGACGGCGTCGAGCTTGCCGTCCTTTAATGCGGCTTCGGCTTGCGCGAAGTCGCCGTAAACGGCCGTATCCGCGCCGGCTTGGGAGAGACGGGTCTCGACCGTCTGCGGCAGGCCGACGACGCCGATCGCCGGCTTCGCTTCGCGGCCGTTGAATACGAAGTTCATCAGCGTCAGGACGAGCAGCGGCGCCAGGAAAAGCAGCGCGAGCGTCCGCTTGTCGCGAACGAATTGGCGAATGATGCGAACGGTCAAAGCGCGGATTCTCATCGCTGCGCACCTCCCCCGAGCGCGATAAACGCGTCTTCGATCGTCTGCGTGCCGCTCTCGGCCTTGAGCGCATCCGGCGAGCCGACGGCGGTCAGCCGTCCGTCCCTCAGCAGCGCGATGCGGTCGCACTTGTCTGCTTCGTCCATGACGTGCGTCGTCAGAATGATCGTCGTGCCGCCGTCCCGCAAGGCTGCGAGCTCCTTCCAGATCGATTGGCGAAGCGCCGGGTCGATGCCGACCGTCGGCTCGTCGAGAATGAGCAGCTCCGGCTCGTGCAGAAGCGAGATAGCCAGCGAGAGCCGCCGCTTCATGCCGCCGGAATAGGCGGCGACCGGCTTGTTCAGATGCGGCGTCAGATCGACGAGCGCCATGACGGCTTCGATCCGCTCCTGCCGCTTCCGGCCGGACAGCCTGTAGAGCGAAGCGAAGAAGAGCAGGTTCTCGCGGGCCGTCAGCTCGTTGTACAAGGCGTCGGATTGCGCCATATAGCCGAACCGCTGCAGCATGGCCAGCTTCGGCATTTTCTCGCCAAGCAGGCGCACTTCGCCGGCGTCCGCCCGGTCGATGCCGGTGACGAGCTTGATCAGCGTCGTTTTGCCCGAACCGGACGGTCCGAGCAGGCCGAACAGCTCGCCGCGGCCGATCCGAAGGGAGATGCCGTCCAGTACGGCGCGCTCTCCGAACGAGCGGCGCAATCCGTCGATCTCGACGGATGAGGATCTTGCCGACTCCGTGAGGGTAGACAAGAGCAGGCCTCCTTTTTGATGTAAGTAATCACTCATTTTTGTTGGCAACCCGATCATACCTCCTCATCTTATAAATGTAAATATGGACGAAAGAAAATAAAATTCTTTAATAGAAAATAGAACTGGTTGGGGCATTTGACCTCGTACCACAAGCGAAGTTATGGGGTTGCCGGCTAATTTCACATCAGAAGGAGCTGACATGGAACCGGTTATCGGATTGGACGTGGCAAAGGGGCAAGTGTCTTTCAAGCATTCATGAGACGTCAAGAAAAAGCACAAAGGACAGCGCTGTTGTGCATGGTAGAGATTCTGCTTGCCCAGCAAGGGCAGTTGCGCTATTTGGAAATGAAAATTAAAGATGTTAAGAACGATTCCGGGAATCGGGGATAAGTTGGCGGCAACATGAATTGCTGAGAGATCCGCCTCCGGAATCTCCAGTGCGCTTCTGTACATGCCAAATAACCCCCGTTGCAGCGGAGGGCTTGGTTAAATATGGTTTATGCTATAGGGCTGGCCTTTTTTCAAGATGGCGCAAATGTGATGCAAGAGCTTGTTCGCGCACGCAATCACCGTCACCTTGTAGGGCTTGCTCTCTTGTCTTTTCTTCTCGCAATACGCTCTTAGCCATTTATTCGTGCTCCTCCTAATTCCGCACTGTACGGCCCAATATAATGCTCTTCTTAGCCGTTTAGAGCCGCGTTTGGTGATACGCGTGCTGGACGCCGCGAATTGACCGGAGCTAAACACACTCGGATCTAGTCCCGCGTAGGCTACGAGTTGATTGGGATCCCCGAACCGGCTCGAATCACTTTGTCGTGTTCCAGAAAGTAAACAAAAGATACAACAGGTAAAGAGGCTCCACTGGATGGCGCCATTCGAAGCCCTCTATACTTATCGTAGTCCGCTTGAAGCAATCTACCGGAGGTGTTCGGATGTTCCGCAAGGCGAAGGTGTCCCGCAAAAACCATCAGCTTCATCTGATGCTGATTCCCGGCTTCGTGTTGATCCTCTTGTTCAGCTACTTGCCGATTGTTGGCTTATCCATAGCGTTTCAAGATTTTAATCCGATCATCGGCTTCAAGGAGCTGCGGTGGAACGGGCTGGATAACTTCCATTACATCCTGTCTCTGCCGGATTTCAAGCCGGCGCTGCGCAACACGGTCGTTATCTCCGTGATGAAAATCGTCGCCGGCATCGTCGTGCCGGTCGTGGCGGCGCTTCTTCTGAACGAAGTACGGTCGGCGCTGTTCAAGCGTTCCGTTCAGACGATCGTTTACATGCCTCATTTTTTCTCCTGGGTTATTCTCGGGGGGATTGTCATCGATATTCTCTCGCCGGACCAGGGGGTCGTCAATGTGATCCTCGGCGCGTTCGGCGTCGATCCGATCTCCTTCCTGTCCAGCAACGCCTGGTTCCGATACGTCATGGTCATCACGGATCAATGGAAAGAATTCGGCTTCAGCACGATCGTTTATTTGGCCGCGCTGGCCGGCGTCGACCAGGGTCAGTACGAAGCGGCATTGATGGATGGGGCCGGGAGATGGCGCCAGACCTGGCATGTGACGCTGCCGGGCATTCGCCCCATCGTCGTGCTGATGGCTACGCTCAGCTTGGGCTCAATCCTGAACGGCGGCTTCGATCAGATCTTCAACCTGTACAACCCGTTGGTCTTCGAGACGGGCGATATTCTGGATACGTTATTGTACCGGATCGGCATCGAACAAGCCCAGTATTCCGTTGCCGCGGCCATCGGCTTGGTCAAATCGATCGTCTCTCTCGGGCTGATCGGCCTTGGGTACTGGCTGGCTTACAAGATCGCCAACTATCGGATTTTCTAACGGGAGGGCTTAGATCATGCATTTGATATCGCGTCCTTATCGAGCGTTCCTGATCTTCAATTATGTCTTTCTGACGTTTATCGCGCTGCTCAGCCTTTTCCCGATTCTGAACGTGCTGTCGGTGTCGTTCAGTTCCAGCTCGGCGGCGGACTCGGGTCAGGTCGTCCTGTGGCCTGTCGAGTTTACATGGAAATCGTACGATTTCGTTCTGCAAGCGGGAGAATTCAACACCGCGTTCGTTAACAGCGTTCTGCGGGTCGTACTGGGGGTGCCGCTCAGCGTGCTCGTCACTGTCCTGATCGCATATCCGCTGTCCAAGGAAAACGCCACGTTCCCGCAGCGCACCCTTTATGTCTGGATTTTCGTTTTCACCATGCTGTTCAGCGGCGGCTTGATCCCAAGCTTTCTCGTCATCAAGCAGCTCCACCTGCTGGATTCGGTCTGGGCGCTGGTGCTGCCGGTTACCGTTCAGGTCTTCAACGTCTTGCTCATGCTGAACTTTTTCCGGAATCTTCCCAAGGAGTTGGAGGACGCGAGCCTGATCGACGGCGCCAGCCATTGGCGAACGCTGTGGAGCGTCTACTTGCCGATCTCGCTGCCCAGTCTGGCCACCATTCTCCTGTTTACGCTGGTGATGCATTGGAATTCCTGGTTCGACGGCATGATCTACATGAACGACGTCGGCCGGTATCCGCTCGCCACATACTTGCAATCGATCTTGAATATGACTTCTATCCCGAAGACCAATCTGACGCTCGAACAGGCGATTCTGCTTAAGAGCGTGTCGAGCCGAACCGCCCGCGCGGCGCAAATCTTCGTGGCGGCATTCCCGATCCTACTGATCTACCCCTTCCTGCAGAAGTATTTCGTGAAAGGCCTAGTGGTGGGGAGCGTCAAAGGGTAAGATAAGGTGTAAAAAAGTCGGGTGGTGCCTCATGAGCGCCAAGTGGAATTCGCTGATTATGAAAGTGATGGTCACTTTTTTTCTTGTTATCCTGCCTTTATACGGATTAAGCGTCACCCTGACCTTGAATAGCTCCAAGCAGATGCGAGAAGAGATCGAACGGACCAACGAATCGGTTCTGCTCTCCCATTTCCTGCGATTGCAGTTCGAATTGTCCCGCATGAACAACCTGGCGGGACAATTCGCGCAAGATGAAGAGCTTTCGGACTTCAGCGCCTTACTTCCCATTATGAGCAGCTACCAAATCGCGCAAAGATTGAACAACATCTTGTTGAAGCTTGATCAGATGAAGTCGACAAGTCCGTATATTCAGGATGTCCTGTACTTTCTGCCGGCACTAAGGAAGACGGTCTCCGCCGTCAACGGGATCTCGGACGATCCGGCCGACACCTGGGAAGGTCTCATCCACAACCGGGGAGAGCTGAAAGGAGCCGTATCCGAATACAACGGAGATTTGTTTCTTTTGACGAGCTCGCCTTTTGTGTACACGGCTTCGTCTACGCCGAATTTCGTATTGGCGATTCAGATTTCCGCCCCGGAGCTGAACCGGCAATTGGAAAGCTTCCGGGAGAAGAGTATTAGCGGAGCCTTTATTGTGTTCGGGCAAGGGAATCATACGGTCATCTCGGACAACGGCCTGATGGACCGCTGGAACGTTCTGAAGGATCGGGTCCGGAAGGATGCTTCGGGACAAGTCGTTCGCACCGTCACGGAAGACGATCGCTACTATTCCGTCCGCGATTCTACCTTTCAATTCGATTTCGTCAGCTTTGTATCGAACGACGTTCTCTACCAGTCGATCCATCGCTATTCGGTATGGATGTGGTGGTTGACCGCCGCTTCCTGCCTGATCGTCGTCGTCTTTTCTTTCTGGATCTACCGTCTGATTCACAAGCCGCTGATCAAGCTTATTAAAGGCTTCAAAGTGCTCGAGAGAGGGAATACGACTCAAGAGATCGTTCACCGGCGCAAGGACGATTTCGGTTATCTGTTCAGCCAGTATAACAAGACCATCAACCGACTCCACATTTTGATCGAAGATAACTACGTCCAGCGGATTCGAACCCAGGATGCGGAGCTGAAGCATCTGCAATCGCAAATCACCCCTCATTTTCTGTATAACAGCTTGTTTACCATTCAACAGATGGCCGAGATGGACAATACCGAGGGAATCAAAGTATTCTCCGACTATCTGGGACAATACTTTCGGTTCATGACGAAGGATTCGGCGCGCGAAGCGACGCTAGAGCAGGAGATGGAGCATTCCCTGATTTATCTGCACATTCAGCAAACCCGATTTTCCAATCGAATCGCGTTTGACGTAGAACCGCTGCCCGAAGAAAGCCGCGGCCTTATGGTTCCTCGCATCATCATTCAACCGATCCTGGAGAACGTATTCGAGCATGGCTTGAGCCAAAGCGCTTCCCGAGGAATCTTGCGATTATCGCATCGGACGGAGGGACAGGCATTCGTGATTGAAGTGGAAGATAACGGACAAAGACTGACGGATGATCGATTGCTGGAGCTGCAGAGCCAGCTCGAAATAGCCCCGTCTCAGTGGAGCGATCGGGAAACGACCGGGCTGCTCAACGTTCATCACCGCCTGCGGATCCGGTTCGGTTCCGAATACGGTTTATGGCTGGAAAGAAGCGAGCTGGGCGGACTGAAGGTCGTCATGAAACTCCAGAGAAGCGCCTAGAGAGGAGCCGATCCTTCATGTATCGATTGTTGATCATCGACGACGAACCGATCATCGTGAACGGATTGCACGAGTACTTCCGCAAAAGCGAGTTGGCGGATGTGGAGATCGTCCTGGCCTATTCGGCTGCCGAGGCGATCTCGCAGTTGGATTCGGCCAAAATCGATGTCGTCTTAAGCGATATTTGCATGCCCGAGATGAGCGGTATGGAATTGCTCGGCCAGATCGAAAAAAGGTGGCCGAGGTGCAAGGTGATCTTGCTGACGGGGCACGACGAGTTCGAATACGCGCATCAGGCCCTCCGCAGCTCCTGCGTCGTCGATTATATCCTGAAGACCGAAGGAATGGGCAAGATCGGTTCGGCGGTGAAGCATGCGTTCGCACTGGTCAAAGATGAATTGTCCGTCTATCGGCAGAAGGAGTGGCTGCAGAAGGAATTCCCCAAGGTGATGAATCAGCTGCAGCGTCAACTGCTGCTCGACTTGCTCCGACGTACGGACCGAGAAGCGTATCTAGGGCTGCAGGACGAATTCGATGCCTTGAAGCTGCCGTTCCGGGCGGGAAGACCGGTACTGCCTATCCTTCTGAGCGTCGAGGAATGGGGCAAATACGAGACGACGTTCGAAAGAAACTTAATGTTATTCTCCGTCGGGAACATCGCGGAAGAACTGCTCGGCTCCCGAACGGTAACGAAGTTCGTCCCATACGATCATTCCACGCTGCTGGGCCTGGTGCAGAGCCCGGAGCAAACGTTCGTCACCGAGGAGAAGCAGTCGGAGAGGACCGCGAATTTCACCTTCGGAACGTTGGAATCGGTTCAACAGGTGTGCCGGGATCTGTTCCACATCCCCCTGTCCGCGGCGACGAGCAATCGGGTGCTTCCTTTTGAAGACACGAGTCAAGAGATTCGCCGCCTCCGGCTGGCCGTCCTGAACGGACAGGCAAGAGGACTGGAGCGGTTGTTGGTCGTGAAGCCTGCGACGGAACAAGCGGGGGAGAGCACGGATCATTTCAGGCGTCAGTCCGCCCAATATGCGCTGGAGCAGCTGAAGCAGCGCTTGCTTGGAGGAACCGGCAGCGATTGGACACATTATTTTGATAAATTGACAGGCTTGTTTCCCCCGTCGGGGCCGGAGGATCCTTTTGACCGGATGGTGATTCTTCAGAACTTGTCCGAGCATTGCTTGGTTTGCCTGGAAGAGCTGGGATTAAAGAATAAGGCGATCTCGCAGACGGACTTGCCGCGAATTCTGCAGTTCAACAGTCAAGTGTCGTGGGGCGAGGCGGTCGTGCTGTACCAATCTCTGTTCGAATGGATGCAGTGCACGCGCAACGATCATCTGAAGCGGGAAGAGTCCCATCTGATCGGTCGAATCTACTACTATATTCACAACAATCTGGACTCGGATTTGTCGCTTACGCGGATCGCCCGTGAAGTGTCGCTGAATCCGTCCTACCTGTCGCGGTGGTACAAGCAGGTCACCGGCCAAGGGTTATCCGATTACATCCAGGAAGTGAAGATCGAGAAAGGGAAGGAACTGCTCGCTTCCACCTCCTACAGGATTCACGAAATATCGGAGAAGCTCGGGTTTACCGACCCCCATTATTTCTTTCGCTTTTTCAAGAAAGTGGTGGGCTGCACGCCGCAGGATTATCGCAACCGCAAAGTGTGAATCGAACAAGTAAAGAAAAGATACCGAAAGTAGAAAATACTCACTGTCGGCTAAATTTATTGAATTTTACAATAAGAGCGTAATCATGAAGCAAGGGGAGGCATACCATGAATTTGTTAGCCAAGAAATCGTTAACCGTATTCACCTCGCTGGCACTTGCGGTAACGGCGGCTGCTTGCAGCAGCGGCGGGGCCGGAAATGACGAAGCCGCAGAGAGCCAAGTACCGGGGAGCGAGAGCAGCCATTCCGCCAGCCCGACCGAGAGCGACGGATCGCTCGCCAAATACGACCCTCCGATCACGATTCGAACGACGGCGGCGGAAGCCAAGGATTTCTTGAACGAGGGCGAAACGACGGAGAACAACGTCTGGACCCAGGGCTACGAGCAAGAGCTTGGCATTAAAGTAAAGTACGACTGGATCACCAAAGGCGATAACTACACGGACAAGATGAACATTACGCTGGCGAGCGGCGATTTACCCGATTTGTTAAACGTCAATCAAACGCAATATAAACAGCTCCTCGATGCCGGCCAGCTGGAAGACTTGTCGGAGGTTTACGAGAAGTATGCGTCCGAGCTGGTGAAGAAGTTCTACACCATGGGCACCGACGGGCTGAAGCCGGTGCGGCAAGACGACAAGCTGTACGGCCTCACCTATTACAGCGGTTCTTACGATACGTCTCCGATGCTGTGGATTCGCACCGATTGGATGCAAAACTTGAATCTGGAGCCTCCGAAGACGATGGACGACGTCATGAACATCGCGAAAGCTTTCACGGAGCAAGACCCCGACAAGAACGGGAAGAAAGACACCTACGGGTTGGAGTTGAACAAGGACTTAATGGGCGGCGGAGACATGAATCCCAAAGGGCTGATGAACGGATATCACGCCTATCCGGGCATCTGGTTCAAGGACGGTTCCGGGAAACTGGTGTACGGGAGCATTCAACCCGAGATGAAAACCGCGCTTGCGAGGCTTGCGGAGATGTTCAAGGCGGGCTATATCGACCCCGAGTTCGCCACGAAGGATGTGGCGAAGGCTTCGGAGACGGTCATGGCAGGCAAGGCAGGCATGTTCTTCGGATTCATGACCTCGCCGTTCTCGGTCTCGGGGATGATCACGAACGAGAATCAGATCGATTGGCTGCCTTACCCGATCCCTTCCGCGGACGACAAGCCGGCCAAGGTCCAGAACGAGGTTTCTTACGGCAACATCTGGGCGATTCGCAAGGGCTACGAGCATCCGGAAGCGCTGATTAAATTAATGAATTTCGCGGTGGAGAAAACGTTCGGGGAATCGGCCAAGACGGAAGCCGCGAAGTTCATCGGGGAATCCGGACAAGGCTTCCATGTCGCGCCGATTAAGCTTCTGGAGCCCAACAAGAACGTCGGCATCTACCATCATGTCGTCGACGCTCTGGAGGCAAACGATCCGAGCAAGCTCAACCGGGAAGAAAAGAGCTACTACGACGGAATTACCAGCTATCGCGGCGGCGATCGATCCCAATGGTGGTTCGAGCGAATCTTCGGACCGGACAGCTCGCAGAAGATCATCCAGCACTACATCGATAACGATTCGATTCTTCTGAACGAATTCGTCTATCCGCCGACAAAGACGATGGCGACCAAGGGAGCTACGCTCGGGAAGCTGGAGTTGGAAACGTTCATGAAAATCATTTATGGAAACGTGCCAATCGACGAATTCGATACGTTCGTCCAGAACTGGAAGAAGCTCGGCGGCGATCAGATGACGGAGGAGGTCAATCAGCTCGTATCTTAAACGGCGGTTCCGATTGAAAAATAAAAACTGCGGGAATTCGTTCTCGCAGATTTTTCATTTAGGCAGGAGGTCGGCATGAGCGACGACAAGCGATTTATTCCGGTAATTGCAAGCGATTGGAAAGTGCTGTTCAAACCTCGGAAGGCAGGCTGTTACGTGAACGATCACAGTATCGTCAGAGCGGACGACGGAAGCTGGCATTTGTTCGGGATCACAGGTCCGACGCCCGAGATCAACCCGCAGCATGAACGGTATTTCGTTCACGGATGGGGTTCTTCCCTGGAGGAGGGGCTGACGAACGAGAGCATCGCGATCGATTACGGCACCCGGGCATGGGCGCCGGGCGTCATTCAAGAAGGAAAGAAGTATTACATGTACTATGGTCCCGCTCCGACCAAGCTGGAAGTGTCCCCCGATCTGCATCATTGGATGAACAATGACGTGCATCTGATCGGTTCGCCTGTCGATGCTTGTCATCGCGACCACATGGTGCTCCGGCTGAACGACTATACCTGGATCATGTACGTCACCGGGATCAGAGGGACTTACAGCTGCATCTCCGCCTACGTATCCAACGATCTGCAGAATTGGCGGTTCGTTCAGTATGCGCTGACCACCTCCGGGAACGCTCCGCTGAACCCGGCTTGGGGAGCGACGGAATCCCCTTACGTCGTCTACCTGGACGGCTATTATTATTTGTTTATTACATACACGGATTGCAGCGACGAGACGTATAACCAGACGTTTGTTTTCCGGTCTTCCAATCCTTACGATTTCGGAAATTATAACGGCGACAACGAGAAAGAGGTCGTGGTCGCCAAGCTGTTCGGGCACGCTTCCGAAGTGATTCGGGATCCCGATACCGGGAATTGGTACATCACCGCCTGCGGCTGGCCGGGCAAGAGCAAACCGCACGAGAACGCGGTGTCCATCGCCAGATTGGAATGGCGCAACGAGTAAAGAAAAGATACCAAAAGTAGAAAGCCTCCACTGTCTGACTCCCCTGCCGAAAATTATCATAGAGGTGTAAAAGCGTCCCCAATAAGCAAAAGGCAAGGAAGTGGATGAAATGGGCAATTTCAACAGCTACGAGAGCTTTCAGGACGAGGGCGCGTACCTGACGACGGATACTCGCATCGAAGGCGGCGGCGACGTTCTGATTTCTCCGATTAAGGAAGCTTCGCTCCAAGGGAATAGGCCGCATGCCTTCAAAGCCGTGCGATTCGTTCCCCATCTGGACGAACGGTTGATTGGACGTATCCGGGAGCAATTCGGCGAAGTTTATAAGGAAGACGAGGACGGTTACGCCGTCGAGATCGAAGAAGACGAGATTCGCATATCCGCCGCAACCGCCAGAGGATGGATGTACGGGGCTTGCACGCTGCGTCAGATCGGCGAGAACGGCTTTTTCCGTTACGGAATCGTGTACAATGTCCCGTTGTGTTCGTTCCGGGGACTGAAAGTGTACCTTCCCGCCGCGGACGATGTCGATTTCTTCAAATCCTTCGTCGACATGGCCTGTTACTACCGTTACAACCATCTCGTGGTGGAAGTCGGCGGCGCGATGGAATACAAGCGCCATCCGGAGATCAACGAAGGGTGGGTAGCGTATTGCGAGGAAATGCGCGAATACTCGGGGAAGGCGGCAGAGATCCAGGCGCGGTTCGATTGGGGCAAAAATTCCATTCACTGCGAGAACGGCGGCGGACGATGGCTGACGCAGGCTTCGGTCCGGGAGCTTGTCGCCTACTGTAAAGATCGCGGTCTGAACGTCATTCCGGAGGTCCCTTCCCTCAGTCACAGCGATTACTTGCTGATTCGGCATCCGGAACTGGCGGAACGAAGCTACGACCCTTACCCGGATACGTACTGCCCTTCCAATCCGGACAGTTACAAGCTGCTGTTTGACGTATTGGACGAGGTGGCGGACGTCTTCGAACCGGAGATCATTCACATCGGCCACGACGAATATTATTCCATCGCGATTTGCGAGCGATGCCGAGGCAAAGACCCCGCTGCGATCTATGCCGAAGACGTGAACCGAATTCGCGATTACCTGGCCGGCAAGGGCATCCGTACCATGATGTGGGGCGATAAGCTGCTCAATGCCGTCGCCAAGGACGGGAAGAAGTACGGAGGCGCAGGCTCCCCGGCCACTTATCCGGCCATCGACAAGATTGCTTCCGACGTCGAAGTGATGCACTGGTATTGGTCGATTCACCGGGAATGGGACGAGCAATACCATTCGCGCGGCTTGTCCGTCGTTTACGGCAACTTCGAGGGACCGGGAATTCCGGAGTGGAGCAGACGGTTGTCCCGGGGCGTCAAGGGAGCGAGCATCTCCAATTGGAGCGCACTGAACGAGAACTACATGCAGCGGAACGGGATTTTCTTCAACATGGTCTACGGGTGCAGAATGTTCTGGAGGGACGAGTACGACGAAACCCGGTTCCCGGCCATGGCGGAAAAGGTATTCGCCGAGTTGTACCGCTACAGGAATCGGAAGATTCTCGCCGGACCGCATATCGAAATTACGCATGGAACGGCCTTTCACCGCGAATTCGAGTTCTTCTTCGACGGGAAATTCATCGAACCGGGAGAGGATCATCTCGGGGACTATACCGTTACATTCGAGGACGGAAGCGTCGTGAGCTGTCCGGTCGACTATGGCACGAACATTACCGGCTTCGACCGGTCCTGGACGCTGCGATGGGGCGAGAGCTTCGACGTTTATGAGTTCGACCGATCGCTGATTGAAGTGTCTTATACGGCACTGCCGGTTCGCGAAGGGGCAATAACGTGGTGCATCATCGCGATTCCGAATCCGTTTCCCGAGAAAAAGATCGCAAGCGTCGAGTTTCAGCCGAAGAAAAACACGGATGCTCGCGTGATCCTGAGTAAATTCGCCGTGAAGGGTTAGGAGGGCGGAAAACAGCATGGAAAACTCGCTTCGAATCGTGAACCTCCAGGTCGAGCATATGGAAAATCCGATCGGAGTCGGCGAAGCCCGTCCCCGTTTCGGCTGGGGATTCGTCTCGGCCGGCGGGCGGGGGGAGAGCCAGTCCGCTTATCAAATTCTTGTCGCGTCCGAAGAAGAGAGGCTGTCTCGCGAGCTCGCCGATGTATGGGACAGCGGCAAGGTCGTCTCCCGGCAAAATCGGAATGTCGCGTACGAAGGAGTCCCGCTTCAATCCGGAAGGCGGTACTACTGGAAAGTAAGGGCATGGGACGCTTCCGGTCGGGCAGGTCCGTACAGTTCTCCGGGTATATGGGAGATGGCGTACCTGCATCCCGAGGACTGGCAAGCCGAATGGATCGGAGTCACGGCAGACGACAGGCAGGCGTGGGCAGAGAAAGGCGTAACGGATGCGGAGACGGCGCTGCCGCTTTTTCGAACGACGTTCCAACTGAGTCAGGACGCGGTACGGGCGAGAGCCTCTATCTGCGGTTTGGGTCACTTCGAGCTGCGGTTAAACGGCGAGAAAGTCGGCGATCACGCGCTCGCCCCCGGCTGGACGAATTATGACAAAACCTGCCTGTACACGGTTCTGGATGCCACTCCCTATGTGCGCAAGGGAAAGAACGCCATCGGAATTCTGCTCGGCAACGGTTTCTACAACGTGACCGGCGGACGGTACGCCAAACTGAAGGGCAGCTTCGGCAATCCGAAGTTGATCCTGCAATTGGAGGTGGAGCATGCCGACGGTACTGTGACCCGGATTCGGAGCGGAGAAGGGTGGTCCGTCAGCCGTAGTCCGATTACATTCTCTTGTATCTACGGAGGAGAAGATTACAACGCTTTGTTGGAGGAGCCGGGTTGGGATCGGGCCGAGTTCGCGGAAGACAACCGATGGCGGAAAGCATCCGTCGTGCCTGCGCCTCGAGGAAAGCTCGCCGCGCAGAACCATCCTCCAATCCAAGCGATGGAGCAGTTCGCCCCCGTTCAAGTGACGGAAAGCTCGCCTGGCGTGTACGTCTACGACTTCGGACAGAACTTCTCGGGACGGGTTCGAATCAAGATCAAGGGAAAAGCTCCCGGTTCGACGGTTACGCTCAAGCCCGCGGAGCTGGTCGATGAACAAGGCGGCATCAACACCTCCTGGAACATCTCTTTCTCCTATACGACGAGAGGCGACGGGGAAGAGAGCTGGGAGCCGCGGTTCACCTACACGGGTTTCCGCTACGTTCAGGTCGAAGGGGCCGTTCCTCAAGAGATCGAGTTGGAAGGGCAGATGATTTATGCCGCCGCTCCGACGATCGGATCTTTCTCCTGCTCGAACGACATGTGGAATCAGATTCATCAGATCATCAATATGGCGATCAAGAGCAACATGCAGAGCGTGCTGACCGACTGCCCGCATCGGGAGAAGCTGGGATGGCTGGAAGAAGCGCATCTTATGGGCCCTTCAATCATGTACAATTATTACGTCCCTCAGCTGTATCGGAAGGTGATGGACGATATGCGAGAAGCGCAGCTGGACAACGGTCTCGTCCCCGACATCGCGCCGGAGTATACCGTTTTCGACCATGATTTCCGCGATTCGCCGGAATGGGGCAGCGCCTATATCATTGCGGCGTGGTATGTATACAACTGGTATCAGGATCGCGGCTTGCTGGAACGTCATTACGAGGGCATGAAGAACTACGCGGCGTACTTGAGCAGCAAAGCCGACGGGTACATGGTTCGTCACGGGTTGGGGGATTGGTGCGACGTCGGGCCGAATCCGGGGTATCCCCAGAACACTCCGATTCCGGTTACCGCAACCGCAATCTATTATTATGTGGCGGACATCATGAAGCAGATGGCTTCCGTTCTCGGCAAGGACGAGGATTCGAAGTTTTATGCCGAGCTGGCGGTTCGGATCAGAGAGGCGTATAATGCCGAGTTCCTGGATCGCGAAGCTTGTCGGTACGCCTCCGGAAGCCAAACCTCGAATGCGATGCCGCTTGCGCTCGGGATGGTGCCGGACGGACTGGAGGAGACGATCGCCGGGAATATCGTCCGGGACATTCGGGCGCGCGGCAACAGCATGACCGGCGGCGATGTCGGCTTCCGGTACTTGCTTATGGCGCTGACGAAATACAATCGAGCGGAAACGGTCGCCGACATGCTGCTGAAGACCGATCATCCGAGCTACGGGTACCAGATCGCTCACGGAGCGACCGCGTTGACGGAGCTGTGGGACGGTCCTACGTTCGGTCTCTCGCAGAATCACTTCATGCTCGGACATATCGAGGAATGGTTCTACTCCGTATTGGCGGGCATTCGGGTTTCCTATGAGATTCCCAGCCTTCATCACCTGGCCATTGCTCCCCGGGCGGTCGGAGGCGTGGAGTGGGTTCGGGCGCACCACGATCTGGTACAAGGGCGGGTTGAGGTTTATTGGCACCAGGATTCGGATCGGTGGCTGTTGGAGGTGACGATTCCAGTGAACACGACAGCGACGGTGCATATTCCGGATGCGCTCGGAAAGATCATTAGCGAAGGCGGCAACCCGCTGGAATCGGTGAAGGAGATTGAACGGTTGGGCAAGGAGGGGAGCGACACGCTTCTCAAGATCGGATCGGGAACCTATACCTTTGAGGTCCGGAGGATGTAAGGATGCTGGAATTCGAGACCAGATGTTTAAGCTCGTTAGCCAAAGTATTTGCGGACGAGGAGCTCACCGTGCCGGCGTTCACAAGCGGGTCGGCGCTGCTTGGCGAAACGTACGCTTTTCAAGTCGCCTTCCGGGCGAAGGAGACGATTCGGAATATTCGAGTGAAAGCCGAGTCCGACCTCGAGGGAATTTCGGTTCGCAAGGTTGACATGGTCCCTTCCGAGCTGCCCTGTTATCGCGATCATGATGAGCATATTCTGCGGTCGACACCGGGCTTGTATCCGGATCCGCTGCATCCGATGGATCCCGACGGAGTGGATGCCGTACACGGACAGTGGCGTTCGGTCTGGATTGCGATCGATGTTCCGCAGGAGAGCAAGCCTGGCTCGCACGAGATTGAAGTCCGTCTTGCAAAGGATACGGGAGAAGAATTGGGGGGCGAGCAGTTCTCGCTAGAAGTCATCCCCGCCGGGCTGCCCGAACAGCGGTTGATTCATACGGAATGGTTCCATTGCGATTGTCTGGCTACCCATTATGGGGTCGACGTTTTCAGCGAGGAGCATTGGCGGCTTATCGACCGGTATGTGGAAACCGCGTCGCGTCACGGGATGAACATGATCCTAACGCCGTTGTTTACGCCTCCGCTCGATACCGAGATCGGAGGTGAGCGGCCGACCGTCCAGCTCGTGGACGTGGAGAAGTCGGGCGAAGTCTACCGCTTCCGGTTCAACAGACTGGAACGTTGGATCAACATGTGCAGCGCCCGGGGAATCCGTTATTTCGAGTTTTCCCATCTGTTCACGCAATGGGGGGCGAAGCACGCTCCCAAGATTGCGGCTTCGGAAGGCGGGGAGTCGAAGAAGATTTTCGGCTGGGAGACGGATGCGGCCGGCGAAGCTTACCGCGGCTTTCTGGAGCAATTTCTGCCGGAATTGATTCGATTCATTCGTTCGCACCAATTGGAAGACCGCAGTTACTTTCATGTATCCGATGAGCCGAGCATTCAGCATCTGGATCATTACCGGTCCGCGGTCGAGATCATCCGCGGCTATCTGGCGGACTTCCCGGTCATCGACGCATTGTCCGATTACGACTTCTACGAGAAAGGTCTCGTCAAGCGCCCGATCCCGGCCAATAATCATATCGAGCCGTTCCTGGCGCATCAGGTTCCCCGGCTCTGGACTTATTATTGCTGCGGACAATACAAACAAGTGTCCAATCGGTTCTTCAACATGCCTTCCTCCCGGAATCGTATTCTGGGCATGCAGCTCTATAAATTCCAAATCGAAGGATTCCTGCATTGGGGATATAATTTCTGGTATTCCCAGCTCTCGCGAAAGCCGATCGATCCTTATCGGGTGACGGACGCCGGGCACGCTTTCCCATCGGGGGACGCTTTCCTGGTCTACCCGGGTCCTGACGGGCCTGTCGAATCGCTGAGACTTGAAGTTCTGCGCGAAGCTCTGCAAGATTTACGAGCGCTTCAACTGCTGGAGAGTCTGATCGGCAGGGAACGGACATTGGAGCTTTTGGAGGAGGGGCTGAGTCGGTCTCTGAGCTTCAGCGAGTATCCGTTGGAGGCGGAATGGCTGTTGGCGAGAAGAGAGAGGATCAACGGGAAGATAAGGGAGATAATGGCGTAATCGAATCGAGAAGGCCGAGGAACTCTCGGCCTTCTCGTTGCACTTGATCTTATTTAGATAAGCTTTTCGAAGAAGCCAACTGGCCTGCTATTCAGAACTTCAGCATGTGACGGGATAGAATGAGTTTTCAAGCTCAATGTATGTTCAAGCGAAGCTCTCGCTGGTTCATGAGATCCGCATGGCTCAGGTTGGTCAGGCTCTGTAGCACGGCGGGTTGCTCCGCATACAGCCTGCGGATGTGTCTCGGATCACTGGTTACGTAGCCATAGTCAAAAGTAACGGGTACGATACTGCAATCATACAGCCTGCCGGCATGTTCCGGTAGGCTGTTAAGCTAACGGGCTATTGTATAAATATTTATATTAACGTATATTTATAACGTAGAGAAGAGGAGAGGATAAGGCATGATTCGCCATATTGACGAATTGTCACTGAATGCAGGGTCTTCTATACAGACAGTGGTCTATGATGGTTGGTTGATTAGATTCTCCAATGGTTATACGAAACGCGCGAATTCGGTGGTAAATCCGATATAACTTGTCGTTGAAGTAGCGGGAGAACAGGAAAGCTTATTTTTCATTTCGTCTTCTTACGAATGAGGCTCAAGATAGGTATTCACGGCGGACGCCCGGCAATAAGAAGTTAACATAGGAATTTCCGAGATCGGAAAACACGATCTCTTTTAATCAATTTTTTCGTTCGAACGCGTGTAGAAAGTGATAAAAAATGCGTAAGTTTCGGTAAATCTTTTTCCGCTCCAACCTCTTAGAATAGGCAACAAGGCAAGCAAATCTGCGAGTTGCACTCATGGTGAAAATCGGATTGATCGGGACTGGCTTCATGGGGCGGCATGCATGCCGCTTATTATGAAGCGCTGCTCGGGACGTTGGATTTTCGGGTGACGGCCGTGGCCGACGCCGATCTGCGAAAAGCCCGAGAGATCGCGGCGAATTGCCCACCTATATGCACGCGGAAATGGCCATCGCCGGAATGAACAGAGGGGCTCGACGTTTTCATCGAAAATCGGCTTGCTTAAATGTGCAGGAGGCAGCTTGTACGAATCTCCGGGGGCGGTCGTGTCTCTCGAAGGAGGATGGAATTACCCAGAGACGCTGCCATTCGATATGGCGTTCCGCGTCATGTTCGAGAAGGCGACGGTCACATTCAGCTCCGTGAAACAACCCGCGTTCTGACCCTTTACGAAATCGCCGCAGCCCAAACGGCGACGTAAGGGGGGACGAGTGAATATCGTTGCGGCAGGGTGTCATCCGGAGTTCCAAATGATCGTTTGGGGCGGTGCATGCATTTAAATTGGAAATCCATAATTCATGCAGGGGGTTCAGAACATGATCAAACGGTTTGCCCGACTGTTCGTGCCTTTTCTCATCTCCGGTCTCGTCATCGTCGGATGCAATTCGAATTCAGGCGGAGAGCCGAATGGCTCTTCGGACGGAAAAGTAAAACTCGTCTGGTGGTCTTCCGATAATGCCGCTTTCGAGGGAGCGAACAAAAAGCTCATTGAGAAATACCAGGCCGCCCACGGCAACGTGGAAATCGATTTGCAAACGTTTCCCTACGATGCTTTAATCCAAAAATTAAAAGCGGCATTCGCTTCCAAGAATCCGCCTGACATCGTGCAGATGTTCGGCACTTGGGTGACGGAATACGCCAAGAACGGCCTGCTCGAACCGGCGCCCGACGACGCTTTTAAATCCGAGCTTTATGACGCGGCGCTCGGTGCGTATCTCTATAACGGCAAAGTGTACGGGATCCCGAACGAATACAATATCGAGAACGACGGTGTCCTCGTTCATAAAAAAATGTTCGATGACGCAGGAATCGCATATCCCCCGAAAACTTGGGACGAAGTGATCGGCGCCGCCAAAAGGCTAACGGTGACGGAAAACGGTGCGATCAAAATTCGCGGATTGGATATGACCTCGTCGGACAGCACGAATTTCATGTTTCTTGCCATGATCCTGCAGCAAGGCGCGAAATATTGGACCGATGACGGCCATGTGAACTTGACTTCTCCGGAAGCAATGAAAGCGATGACAGCGCTCACCGATCTGCTTACCAAGGAGAAAGTCAGCGATCTGACCCTCGCCGGATCGACGGAAGAACCTTACATGGTGTTTTTCAAAGGCGCATCGGCGATGACGACCGCCGGTCCGTGGACGATTAGCGAAGGCAAGGATACGTTCCAAGTATCCGACTTCGAATATATCCCCTTCCCGTCCTTTACGTCACAGCCGCCTTATTTCGCGGCGGAGTCCGGATGGGGAGAAGTGGTCGCGAAGAAAAGCAAACACGCGAAAGAAGCATGGGAATTCGTCCGCTTCATGGCGGAACCTGAGAACGCCAAAGCTTGGAACGTACAGACTTTTACCGTTCCGGCTAACAAAAAAGTGGCGGAGGATCCCGAATTCGTTCAAGAAGTGCCGGCCATGAAGACTTCGCTGGAAGCGCTGCAATACGGACAATGGATAGGTCCGGTAGGAGATCGGGATTACTGGTTCAAAGCCGTATTCGATCAATTCACTTCCATCGGGGCCGGCAAAATTTCCGTGGAAGACGGATTGAAGAAAGCGCAGGACGCTATCAATCAAATGCTGGATCGAAACCAATAAACGGATCGGAGCGCTGTGATGAGTAGGACACGGAAAGGCGCGTTGACCAGGGCCGAGACGAGATTTGCCGTTTTTTCCCTGACGCCGGTTATGCTCTTGTTTGGCCTGTTTTCTCTCATTCCCATCGTGTGGGGGATCGTGCTGATGTTTTACGAATACAACCCGCTCAATCTCCATTCGCCGTTTATCGGAATGGATAACTTTAGACGGCTGCTACACGACGAGGTGTTCCTCAAATCTTTCCGCAATACGTTCCGGTTCGTGGCGATCGCTATTCCCGCCAACATCGTCCTTACGCTGTCGATCGCAATCGGCATCAATCAAATCCGCAGCCGATTATGGAAAAATACGTTTCGGACCCTGTTCTTCCTGCCCGTGGTCGCGCCGATTGCCGGATCCGCCGTCGTATGGACGACCATGTTCAACAAAGACGGCATGATCAACATCATGTTGAATATGTTCGGCCTTCAAAGTGTGAATTGGCTGGGAGATCCCGTCACGGCGATGCTTTCGATCATTCTGATGACTTTATGGGCGGATATCGGCTACAATATCGTCATTTTCATGACCGGCTTGGACGCGATTCCGGACGTTTTCTATGAAGCGGCGAGGCTGGACGGAGCGAGCGGGTTAAAGGCATTCCGGCACATTACGCTGCCTTTGCTGAGCCGGACTTCCCTGTTCGTGTTGATCATGACGACGATCTCCTATCTCCAGATGTTCCCGCAGTTCAAAATCATGACGAATGGAGAGCCTCGCAACGAAACGCGCGTCATGGCGCTGGATATTTTCGACAATGCCTTTACTTACATGAACATGGGGTATGCATCGGCGATGGCTTTCGTCCTTCTTCTGATCGTGCTGATTATCACGGTCTTGCAAATACGTCTGGGCAGATCCGGCTGGGAGTACTGACCTTTGAACAGGAGGAGATCGGGTGTCGAAGAAATCGAACATTCCTTATGTGATTTTGTGTCTTGTGTTGGCATTCGGGGCTCTCTTGATGTGTTTGCCTTATTTATGGATGGTGATTTCCTCTCTAAAGAGCAATCTGGAGATCATTTCGATGCAACCGAAAATGCTTCCGGAAAGTCCGACGTTTAGCGGCTATGAGAAGGTGTTGACAGATGCTCCTTTCATGCGGTGGTTTTTCAACAGCTTGGTTACGTCCGTTTGCATCACCGTCGGCACGCTTTTCACGAGCGCGCTGGCCGGTTATGTGTTCGCAAAATTTCGATTCTTCGGGAAAAGCGTAATGTTTATCGCGATTCTGGCCACGATGATGGTTCCGTTTCAAGTCGTGATGATCCCGACTTACCTCATCATTACGAAGCTGAATTTGGTAAACAATTTGTCGGCCATTGTTTTGCCGTCCCTTGTAAGCGCATTTGGCGTGTTCTTATGCAAGCAATTCATCGAAGGCATTCCGAAAGACCTGAGCGAGGCGGGCCGGATTGACGGAGCCGGTGAATTCCGCCTGTTCCGTTCGCTGATTGTTCCGCAAATCACGCCGGTGCTTTCCGCTCTGGGGATCTTCACTTTCATGGCGGCATGGAACAATTACCTGTGGCCGCTGATCGTGCTGAACGAGCAAAACAAAATGACGGTTCCGTTGGCTCTCGTGTTTTTCAACAGCCGGCACGCCGTCAACTACAACGTGGTTATGTCCGCTGCAGTGCTCATCATGATTCCGGTGATCGCGGTGTTCCTGATCTTCCAGAGACATTTCATTAAAGGGTTGACGATTTCGGGGCTCAAATAAATAGAAAGTTCCCGAGCTAGGGGGATCCAATGGGAGTAAAGGGAAGAGACGGTTTTGAGGTGGATTGGACGGAGGCGAACAAAATCCTCCGGCTGCCGGATGAGCCTTTAGGGGCATTGGCAGATGCCGAACGGGAAATGCGTGGGAATGCGATTTGGATGTCTCAGGCCGAGGAATACCGCATCGCGTTGTCGGAGTCGACCGAACCTTTCGAGGTCATGTCCGGGATGATCGGATGGACGGAGACGCTGGCGCCACGGCGATCGCATGCAAGCCTGTTTACGGCGCTCGTGCTGATTTCACTCTTGCCGGACGCGATTCGTTTCTATCGGAAGCGAGACATTTCGGATGCGATCCTCCTGGATACATTCGGGGATGTCGACGTCTGGATGCGGCATTATCAGAGGCAGCATGGCGTATGGGGACTGAGCGTGCCGGAGTGGCTCCTTTACCACTTCACTTGCAAACTGTTCAAAATCGGCAGGCTGCAATTCATGCATACGGAATGGGAGAGGCAGGTCAAAGTATTCCGGAATCGAGCGTCCGACGAATTGACGGTATTCCCGGAAGCCGGCGTCCGGTTTCGGGCGGACGGGCTGGTCGACGGCATGAATTGTATTTACGATTCAGCGGACGGATGGGTCTCCGAACTCAGGCAGGGCGGTAGCATCATTTCCGGCCATGCCACGGGGCCGGATGGAGCTGCAGATGGGGAATTGACCGAGCTGGATGCGGCTCAATGGGAGTTGGTTCTGGAAGCGGGCAGTCCGGTTCTCGACGTCCATATTCAAGAAGGCGGAAGACTGGACCCGGAGGCGATCGCCGCTTCGATGGCGGAGGCTAGGGCCTTCTATGCAGAGAAATTCCCCGAACTGCCGGTCCGCGCGTTCGTCTGCACCTCTTGGTTGCTTAGCCCGGGACTCGCGCATTTGCTGCCGGCCGATTCCAATATCGTTACATTCGGACGGATGTTCCGTCTCGTTCCGAATCGGGACGATGAAGCGCAGCTTTACGAGAGGGTGTTCGGGGACAAGCAGCCGGACTTGGCGAACGCACCCCGAGGCACCTCACTTCAGCAAGCCGTTCATGATTTCGTTGCGGGCGGCGGTATGGTGTTCGGGGGGTCAGGGTTTCGGCTGCTGACGAACGAGTCGAGTTGACATCCGGAAGATTGCCGAAATGATTCCGCCCTACAAGTACTATTCGCAGCAATCATCTACAATACGTCGGCATCCATGGACACGATCCTGGAAAGACGGTTGTCATATATTGGATTTATACAGGGTTTTTACCTGGGATTGGATTTTCCGTGCTTCATTCCCGGGTTTAAATAAAGAAAGACTTCCAGGAAAGGAGAAGAGTATTCGATAAGTTTAAAGTTTAGAATGTACTAAAAATCGATTTTTTAAAAAAGGAGCTTGATTATTATGAAAAGAGTTATTGCTAGTTTAATAGCGATCTTATTGTTTATTTTGCCTGGCATGAATGCCCTTGCTGCCGGAGAATTAAATATGAAGGTGATCGTGCCTGCATATTTTGATCCACCGAGTTCAAATTGGACGCGTATTATAAATCAGGCTGCCACGATGCCTGGCAGAATGTATGCCATTGCTAATAAGAATGAAGGTCCAGGTCCAGCTTTTGACAGTGCTTATAACACAGCTATTAATAGTATGCATACGAATTCCGGCAAAGTTATCGGTTATGCCAATACCGATTATGGCAATGCTTCACTAGCTTCTGTAAAAGCAATAATTGATGCATGGTATGCTTTTTATCCTAGTATAGATGGTGTTTTTCTAGACTGCATGGAAATTGCCCCTGGAAAAGAGGGATATTACCAAGATCTATACAATTACATCAAAGCCAAGAGTGCATCAGCCTTAGTGGTAGCGAATCCGGGAATTACTACCGTAGAAAGTTACCTGTTGTACAATGGTAACCGTGTTGCTGATGTACTTTGTGTTTTTGAGACTAACACAGGTTTTGATACTTGGGTTCCGGCAGCTTGGACAAATAGCTACGACAGAAGTAATTTCTATGTTCTTCCGTACGGTACCACTGCTAGCAAGTGGCAATCAAGGGTTGATTACGCTGCCTCACATAACGTTGGTTGGATTTTCTGCACAAACGACTCGGGTGCTAATCCATGGGATACCTTGCCTTCGTATTTTGAAAACTTTAGTACTTACGTAGCCAGCAAATAAATTGTGTATTTTTGTTAACTTTTCTTAGGCATTGTAAGATGGCGGTAGCCGGGAGAACGCGGGAGTTTTTGGGGCATTGACCCCGTCACAGAAACTGTTCTCCCACTATCCCCAAAGACCATGCTTGAGCTGGTATAGGCATCGACCTCGCATCACAAGCGAAGTTTTGATTTGGAACCATCTTGGAAGTGCCGGTGTACTGGACATCGCTTCGCTGCGCACCTTGGCGGGTGATCGAACTGTACAGCGACCATGGCACAAGCGAACAATTTCACAGTGAGATTAAGACCGATTTGGTTATGGATCGTCTTCCGGACGGTAAATTTGCCACCAACGATTTGATGCTCCATGCGGGAATGTTTGCATACAATCTTCTGCGCATTATGGGGCAATAAAGCCTGCGAGAGGACGATTCGCCGATCCGTGGTAACGTCAAACGCCGACATATTCGTACCGTCATTCAAAACATCGTTTACATGGCGGCACGATTGGTTCGCCATGCGAGAAGAATCTCTTTCAACTTTGGAAGCAACAGTCCTTGGTTTCTGACGGCGCGCATTTGCATGAATGTCTTAATCGACTCCCTGCGCTAATTGACCCTTCAGTAAAAAGAAGGTTTATTTGTTATGGGCAAAAAAGCTCTTTACAGGCAGGGATAAGACCTCTCAATCGGTGTTAATGATAGGACTTAATATCTGAAAAAAAGCTTTACGGAGTATAGCCAATTCATATTCCATGCCATCAATAAGACTTAATTACTCAAAGACTCGATGGTTTCCCTTAATGTCTGAATAAACGTGCGCATAGCGAACCCGACATATCGGTCGCTGCGGTAGATCAGGCAGATGTCCTGGCTGGGAACCGGCTGGTTCAGGCGAACGATCCGGATATCTTCGCTTTCGACACTTGCGAGCAGCAGGTGCGGAAGAGCGGTGGCGCCAATCCCGTTTTGCACCATCCAAGCAGGAAACGAGCGTCGTCGTCTCCAGATGCGGCTTGAGGCGGAACTCTTTTTCCATGCAGAATCGGTCAATCAAGGCGCGGCACTGATGGTCGGCAGGGAATAGAACCATATTCATCGATTTCAGCTTTGCTAGCGGGAGCAAGCTCTTTTGGGCGACGGGATCGTGCGAATGGACCGCGAGCGAGAATTCTTCGTGGAATAGAGGAATGGACGTCAGCCGGTCGTCGGAGACAGGGCCGATCGTCACCCCGATGTCGATGGAGCGGTCCAGCACTTGTTCCGTTACGTTCAGCGTTTCGCGCAAGGATAAGGAGATTTTGGGATACGTCCGATGGAAGTTCATCACGAGGGAATCGAACAGCAGATCGGCGTCGCCGGGCAAAACGCCGATGGCCACGAGCCCCCTTGCCTCAACTTCAAGTCCGCGATGGCGTCTCCGGCTTGCCGCAGATGCCCGAATACGGCCGTTCCGTGCTCCTTCAGAATCGCCCCGGCTTCCGTCAGCGCGATTTTTCTTCCGATCCGGTCGAACGGAAGGACGCCCAATTCCTCCTCCAGCGCCCGAATTTGCTGGCTGATATTCGGATCGCTGACGCCCATCCTCTCAGCGGCGCGCGAGAAGTGGAGCTCTTCGCAGATGGCCATGAAATACTCCAATTGCCTCAATTCCTAAGCTATTCCCTCCCATGGATTCGTCGTTTGACTTCCATTGTTTCGTTTCCGAAACGTCGCTGTCAATAGCAGATCGTTAATTGCCGCTTAACGATTTGGTAACCGCCGCGGTATCGATCGGACGGATCGCCGGGCCTATACTGAACTCATCCCAAGCGTCACCCCTTAAAGGAGGAGTTCACATGTCCCAGATTATCGTCCATTCCGCGCAAACGGTCCGCCAGTTGGTGCTTCAGCACGCCCAAGCCATTCCGGAAGAGCTTTATGACACTCAGCCCGCTGCGTTCAACAACACGATTCGCTGGAATATCGGACACATCGTGTTCTGGATGGACTCGTATCGCTCGCTTTGCTTCTCGGAAAAATCGGCTCTGCCGCCCTCGTATGCGGCGTTCTTCAACTCCGGAACGAAGCCGTCGGACTGGATCGACGCTCCTCCTTCGAAGGAGGAGCTGATCGGACAGCTGTCGCGTCAGCTCGACGACATGGCCGATTTGCCGCTTGACGTTATGAACGAGCCGTTTCCGTCGCCGCTGCAGATGGGGCCGCTCACCTTCAGCCTCGCGGGCGAGCTGTTCAACTTCAGCTTGCTCCACGAAGCGATTCATCTGTCCGTTATCGCCAGTCTGCTAAAGGTGATTCAAGCCAATTCTGCCCTTGCCGCCAACCGATAACGTCGCCAGAGGGACGCCGAATCCCCCTCGAAAAGGAGGATTTTGCCGGCCCAACTGTTAGGAATAAACCATGGACCCTCGGCCGGGCGGCTTAGTCCGGGCGGGGGAATCCCTGCAAAGACACAGCGCAACTATGATAAAGGAGAGAACTGGACATGAATAATAGACCTTTAATTTACTTATTGGCTTTGAGCGCTTTTTTCGCAGGAACTGCGGAGTTGGTCATTGCAGGGATTGTTGATTTAATTGCAGAGAATTTCAACGTTTCATTGGCGGTGTCAGGCCAACTCGTCACTGTATTTTCGCTTTCGTTGGCGCTAGGATCCCCTATTGCAATCGCGCTAACATCCAAAATGAACCGAAAGAGTCTCCTGTTGACGACGTTAGCCTGCTTAACGATAGGTAATTTATTGGCTATGCTGAGTGGACATATATTCGCCCTCATGATGATCTCCCGTATCGTGCTAGGCATAAGCGCAGGTGTTTCCACCGTTGTTTCTTTAGCCATAGCCGCGAATCTCGTGGAATCTGAAAAACGAGGCGGGGCAATTGCCAACGTCCAGGCAGGTTTTTCGATCTCTTTGGTTATCGGCGTTCCGGCAGGCGTTCTCGTCGCGAGTCATTGGGGTTGGCATGCCATCTTCGGCGCACTTGCTCTAGCCAACATCCTGATCCTTCTATTGATGGTTAAGATGCTCCCTCAAATCCCCAGAAACCAAAACGCACCAAAAACACAGTTAACAATCTTAAGAAATCCTCGAGTTATCGGCGGCCTCGTTGTGACTTTCCTGAATGTTCTTGGCTACTCCATATGCTATACGTATATTTCTCCATATTTACAAACTTCAGCACATTTCAGTTTAACGGCTATAAGTGGAATTTTACTTCTTATGGGCGTTTGCGGAACGATTGGCGTACGGCTTGGAGGTTATGGTTCCGATCGCTGGGGTGTTAACAAGACGCTCTTTACGATGTTGGCCATCCATGCCGCAACGTTGCTTTTATTCCCGTTCCTTGCTACAACGGCAATAGGAGCAGTGACTGGCATCATCGTTTGGGGCATATCTGCTTGGTCCACAGTTCCGACTATATTTGTCTACATGATGTCGCTTGTACCGGAATCGGCGGAAACTGCGATAAGCGTGAATACATCTATTTTTCAGATCGGCATTGCTCTAGGTGCGGTAGTTGGCGGGCTCATCGTGAGTGGGTTGTCTTTCTCGGAACTGGGTTGGATCGGCGGCATTACGGTAGCATTGGGCTTGATTTCAGCCGTGCTAATGCTATCCCCCGGCAAATTGAAGGCCACTTTTTCTAAAGCCTGATAAAGTTTTGATATTGTCAGAGGATTTTATTCGAATTTCTTCCATTATGGCGGGCAATGTAAAATGGGATGGAGTATTCAAGAAAAGGGGTCGTTGACGGATTCCTAAATGTCTTAGGTACTAAAAATCTTAAGGTCGCCGATCTTTCCATAGCTCCTGTTTTACCTGCCGTCGAAAACCTTTGGGTGGGAAGTAGTGATACATTTAAAACTTTCGAAGATAACAGTTACACAAGAAAATGTAAGCTAACGAAGTATATAGCTCAATAAAAAGCAGCGGCAGTCTAAGACTTTTTTTCAAGTCCTTAGTCGCCGCTGTTTCGTTTTGGAGTGTCAGACTAATACTAATTTTTTATGGATGCCGGGCAGTCCAGTCTAATAAAAGATATATAGTTCTCCAATCGACCTTCAGATAGGGGACAATATTTGCACAAGATGCTTTTCAACTGGAAACAACCGGTTATCGCATTCGGCCGGCGAGTTGTTTCAAGCGCCACGGGGATGTATGAATCCGAAATGTCAAGAAAGCCAGTCCCTTATCGGCCAGCTTATCTTATTAAACGTCTGTTCCGTCGCAAATCTCCGAATCGCCGTCATTTCCGTTTAGAGCTTGCTATTCGTCCTGGTCGGGCCCGACCGTAAGGACAATCTTCCCTCGCCCGTGCCCGGTCTCGATCTCGCGGTGCGCTTCGGCCGCCGCCTCAAGCGGGAGCGTGTGCCGAATATGAATGCGCAGCTCGCCTGCCGCGTAAAGCTTCGTCAGCTCCGCCAGCTTGGCCGCGGAGCGAGTGCCCCTGATGGCGCGAACGCCGAGTTCCTCCGCCAGCTTGTAGTCGACGATGGTGCCGATGCGTTCCTTATCGTCGACGAGCTCTGCCATTGCGCGCAGGGCGCCTGCTCCCGCCGCATCGAAAGCGGCGCTGACGCCGCCGGGAGCGAACGCTCGGACTCGCTCCGCGAGACCTTCCCCGTACGCAACGGGAATGGCGCCGAGCTCCCGCAAGTATTCCCGGTTCGCTTCCCCGGCCGTGCCGATGACGGTTGCGCCGCGGTATGCGGCCAGCTGCACGGCAACGGTGCCGACGCCACCCGCAGCGCCATTGATCAGAACGGTATCGCCTCTGCCGATTCGCAGCTCGTCCAGAGCCGTAAGAGCGGTTTGGCCGGAAGCGGACAGTCCTCCGGCGACAGCCCAGGACATGCCCCGCGGCTTGGTTACAATTTGATCGGCGGGAGCGATGACATATTCTGCATAGCAGCGCTGGAACCGGAAGCCCAGCACCTCGGCTCCGACGGCAAACGCGTTCACCCCTTCCCCGACCTGGTCGACCACGCCGGCGAATTCGTTCCCCGTAATATGGGGGAGCTCAACGGTCATTCCCGGCAATCTCCAGCCGGAACGGACGGCGCAATCGGCCGGCTGGACGCCCGCCGCCTTCACGCGCACACGGACCTCACCCGGACCTGCTTGCGGCGTTTCGAATTCCATCCATGTCAATACATCCGGTGAACCGAAGGAATTAAATCCTATCGCTTTCATCGTTATCCCTCCTTTTGCAGCTGTCGAGTCTATGAGCGAATTACGCTTTTTCATTTGACAAAATGCGGCTGCCGCGCAGCTTAGCTTTATTCTATAATAGAGTATTGATTCTGAATAATATATCCTGTTTCATAATCCATATATCGTTGAGTATATGAATGGAGGATAACCAAATGGAACTGTTGCAGCTGCACTATTTCCGAACCGTCGCCCGGCTTGAGCATATGACAAAAGCGGCAGAGAAGCTTCGGGTCGCCCAGCCGGCGCTCAGCAAGACGATCGCCCGACTGGAACAGAGTTTGGGGGTGTCGCTTTTCGATCGGCAGGGGAGGCAAATCCGGCTTAATACGTTTGGGCGGGCGTTTCTTGCAAAGGCGGAAACGGCTTTGAACGCGCTTGAGGAAGGCAGGAGCGAGCTGATGGATATGGCTGGCCTGGATCACGGGAGCGTGCAATTGGCTTCGCCGATCCTTCACCGGCTGTCCGGCGCGATCGGCGCATTCCGCGAGGAGCGTCCGGAGGTTAATTTTCTCCTAACGAATACTTCGAACGAAGAAATGGTCCGTCTGCTGGAGGAGGGGAAGATCGATTACGGCTTCACATCCTTGCCCATCGGCAAACAAAGAATCAGTGAACTGCCGATTTTGAAGGAAGAGGTATATCTTGCTGTACCTCCAGGACATAAGCTGGCGAATCGCTCCTCCGTGACGATGAGCGAAGCCGCCGGAGAGTCTTTTATCGGCTATAAGAAGGATCATATATTCCGCGCACGCGACGATGCCCTGTTCCAGAAGGCCGGAATAACGCCGAACATCGTCTGCGAGGTGAACGATCCTTCCGTCAAGGCGAGCCTGATCCGCGCCGGAATCGGCATCTCATTTGTGGGAGCTTGCAACAAGAGTGCCGAAGCTCCCCTGGATCCTTTGGTGCTGCTGCAAATCGAAAGCCCGGCATGCCTGGGAACGTTTCAACTGGTTTGGCAGAATCAACATTATTTGTCCAAAGCCGCTCTCGCTTTCCGGGAATTCGTCATCCGGTATTATGCAGAGGATTAGGCGGAAGCCGGCGCGTATCGCCCGTACCCAAGCCGTAAAATCCGAGCTATGCGCGAGAGAACTCAAGCGCCGGAGGCCGCCATGACAGAGTATACAAGCAAATGTAAAGCCGGGGGAATCGCATATGTACAACTGTATAGGTGCCAAAATCATGCTTTTCGAAAGTTGAGAAGAACAACTTTATAAAAACCTGCGGTGTTGGAAGTTCGGAGTGGCTGAATTAAAATCGGACAGCGACTCGCTGCCGCCGAAGAAGAAAATACCAAGCGTTGCTCGACAAACGGCGCAACAAGGAATGCCCCTACACCTCTAACGCAAAAGAAACGGCCTGCTCTCTCGTCATTCCTCTTCCAATCGCAATGGCCTCGTTAAACGGCGCATCGCCGCATTCTAGCCTGCAGGTTCGTTTCGCCTCCTCGTAAATCCATTGAAACTGGGGCTGGGCCGCGGAGCCAAGATTGGCTCGTAATTTCTCGGAGACTCCGATCAGCGTAGCGGTCGCCCGGTATTCTCCCAGCCCGCACAACGCGCTTGCAAGCCCCTCGACCCCTCGCGCGAGGAACCACGTTCCCGGATACGTTTGGCAGATGGCGATGCCTCTCTTGAAAAGTGCCAACGCTTCTCTGGGCTTCTGCCGGTTTAACGCAATATATCCCAAGGCCCTAAAAGGTCCCGACAACTCCAAGTCGTCTTTTGCTTTCTCGAATAGAGCGGCACTTTCGACGAGCAAGGGTTCCGCCCGTTCCCACTGCTGCTGCGCCACCAGGATGTAACTCAGAGAACCTAAGGATGACGCAAGGCTCCAGTCGTCTCCTGAATTCCTGGCATGAAGCACGCTCTCTTCCGCGAGCCGGATCGCTTCGTCCGCTAAGCCCGAATGCGATGCCAGCTGAGTCAGCATGCGAAGCTGAGATGCCAGGAGTGCCGGATGTGCGAGCTTCCGGGCTTCATCCGCGCTTTGTCTGGCCAAGTCGTTGGCTGCATCGACTTCTCCCATGACCCACAGCAACACGCTCAGACCATGCTTCGCCTTGACCGCGTGTTCTTGAACGGAAGTTTGACAGTGCGTCGCCAGAGCCGCATGCAGCTGCGCGGATCCTTCCTGCAAGGTCCCTTCATGCAGCCAATAATAATAGAGGCAGGACGTCATTCGTATTGCAGCTCCCGCCTCCCGCGGATGATCGCAGGCTAGTTTCAGCGCGGAGCGAATGTTGGCGTATTCCCGCCGAATCGCCACGAATGCGGCATCCCGGTCTCGACTACGGAATCCCCGTTCCGCTCTCTCGACGAACCGACAGTAGTGCTCGACGAAGCGGCTGTTCAGCCGTTCGCGTTCCTCGTCCGTGCAGTGCCTCTCCCATTGTTCGCTTCCAAATTGTTTAATCGTCTCGAGCATCGCATATCTGCGCCTCGGTCCGCTACTAGCCAAATCAACAGATAGAAACGATTTATTGAATAGGCCCGCAATCAAGCTTAAGGCTTCCTGACGATCGAACCGTCCGAGTGAGGGGTCCGATTCTTCATCCGCGCATATCTGTTCGACCGCGTCTAGCTCGAATCCTCCGGTAAAAGCACTCAGCTTCCGCAGCAGCAGCCGCTCTTGCTTTGTCAGCAGGGCAAAGCTCCATTCCAGGGTGGCTCGAAGCGATTGATGACGGGGGGCAGCCGTTCGCTTCCCGGCTGTAAGGACGGCGAACAAATCGGACAGCCGTTCGTCGATTTGTTCGATGCTAAGCACGTCCGTCCGGGCGGCAGCCAGCTCGATAGACAGCGGGATACCCTCCAGACGTTCGCAGATTCGCCCGACGATCTTGACGTCCGCTTCCGTAACGCGGAAGGTGGGAGATAGGGCGGTCGCGCGCTCGATGAACAGCTGAACGGACTCGCAGGACAGAATGGCGTCATCTCCTGCATAATCCCGCAGCTCATTTTCCGTGGGGAACGTAAGCGGCGGAATCCTCCATACGCGCTCCATGCCGATGTTCAACGGCTCCCGGCTGGTGGCCAAAATGGAGACCTTAGGGGATTCCGACAACAACCGCTCGATGAGAGCAGAGCAATAATCGATCAAGTGCTCGCAGTTGTCGAACACGAGAAGCATGCATTTGTTCCGGACATGGTCGAGCAAGGACTCGATAAGCGGCCTTCCTTTCTGTTCCTTGACGCCTAATACCGACGTGATGATTCTCAGCGCCGAGAGCGTATCCATCGCCGAAGCGAGCTCGAACAGCCACACGCCGTCGGGATAAGAAAGGCGGGCGTCCGATGCGACCTTATACGCCAGGCGCGTCTTGCCACTTCCCCCGGCACCCGCGAGCGTGACGAGGGGGGAATCGGCAAGATGTTGCCGAATCTCCCCGGCCTGTTCGAGGCGGCCGATAAATGAGGACATTCTGCTTGGTAGATTCGTTGCTCCATATGGTGCGTTAGCACTTCGCGGCGATTCATCGGTCCTGTGTGCCGGCGAACCTGCCGATCGGATTCCGGAGTGAACGTCAGCCTCTCTACCCGCAGAAGCAGCTGCGAGAATCGCCTCGAACCATTGTTCGTCAAAAAGGGGATACATCCGGTTGTTTCCTGACCTGTCGTCATGGAATCGACGGACCGTCTCCCAAAGCAACTGAGCCTCCGCGCGCTCGGAACCGCGAAGAAACTTTTGTTCAACGACAAAAAGTTGAATCAGCAATTGCAGATTATGAGCGCTCGGCAGCCGTTCGCCATTTTCCCACTGCTGAATCGTCCTTGTCTCCACCCCGATCCGCTTGGACAGATCGATCTGCCGCAGCTTCGCCCTTCCGGCCGGGCCCGGTCTCTGCCGCAGTTTGCGAATCATCTCTTCCGGCCATATCCGTTCCGTTTGATTACCTGCCATTTATTCTCCTCCCGATAACACGAACTTACACGAACTCTTCGTACGAACTCGCCTGCATTCTTAGCATAGACGTCATCGTGCTAAGATTCAATCATACCTAACACGCCGAGTAAGCGTGAGGAAAAGACTAAGGGAAAACGAGAAGGAGGAATGCGGCATGCCATTCGTACGCATCGCATTGATGAAGGGCAAATCGGCGGAGTATCAAAAGAATGATGTTCCCACGCTATTTGGTTGATTTCGATGTGCAGAAGCTCCCTCGCGTCCGGACGGATGCGATCGTCATTGGGGCCGGGATTGCCGGATTGTTTACGGCGATTAAAGCGAGCGAGACGAAGTCGGTGGTAATGATTACGAAAAAATCGCTGCTCGATAGCAATACCCGATACTCCCAAGGCGGCATCGCGGCGGTCATCTCCGATGAAGACTCGCCGGAGTTTCATAGGCAAGACACCTTGGTTGCCGGGGCGGGTTTGTGCGACGAAGCAGCGGTTAGCGTGCTTGTGCACGAAGGGCCGGACGGCGTCCGCGACCTGATTGGAATGGGGACCGTATTTGACGAGGATAACGGCGAATTGGCCTTAACGAAAGAAGGGGCCCATAGCCATCGACGTATCCTGCATGCCAATGGGGACGCGACGGGGGCGGAGATCGTACGCTCGCTGTCGGAACGGACGAAGCTAGACCCGAACATCGAGCTGTGGGATGACCATTATGTGATCGATCTGTTGACCGAGAATGGCGAATGCCGCGGTGCGCTTGTGCAGAAGCCGGACGGGACAAGAGTTGCGGTGGAGGCGGACGCCACGATTCTCTGCTCCGGAGGGGCAGGACAACTGTTCCGCTATACGACGAATCCGGACATTGCTACGGGCGACGGCATCGCGATCGCTCTTAGAGCCGGTGCGGAAATTCGCGATGTCGAATTCGTCCAGTTCCATCCGACCGCCTTGTGCTATCCGGGTGCGCCGCGTTTTTTGATTTCCGAGGCGGTGCGCGGCGAGGGTGCGATCCTGCGCAACATGAAGGGTGAGCGCTTCATGTCCCGATATCACGAGCAGCTTGAACTGGCTCCGCGCGATGTTGTAGCGAGAGCTATTCTCGATGAGATGGAAGCAACGAAGTCGACGTTCGTCTACATTGATATTACGCATGAATCGGAAGAATTCGTCAAGCGTCGCTTTCCAACCATCTACGACTTCTGTCTGCAATTTGGGCTCGATCTGTCCACGGACTGGATCCCGGTTGCACCGGCGGCACACTACATGATGGGCGGCGTCAAGACGGATCTGTATGGGGAGACAACGGTGAAACGGTTGTTTGCCTGCGGCGAAGTGTCGTCGACTGGCGTGCACGGGGGGAATCGGCTGGGCAGCAATTCGCTGTCGGAGGCGATTGTGTTCGGGCGCCGCATTATCGAGCGAATCGCAGCGCTGCCGCCGCTTGGCCAGGGGGTGCAGCAGCTCCGCGTGGCGACGCACCGGCAAGAACCGCCGCGGCAGTCGATTGTGGAAAAGCGGCTTAAGCTGCAGAAAGTCATGCTGCGCGAAGCCGGTATAAGGCGCGATGCGAAGGGGCTCCAACGCGGATTGGACGAGCTGAAGCGGCAAGTCGCGTTCTTTGACGGGGCATTAACGAAGCAGGAAGAATATGAATTTGCCAATTTGCTTACGTGCGCGTTGCTTACTACGAAAGCCGCTCTGCGACGCGAAGAGAGCCGCGGCGGACATTATCGGGTCGATTACCCGAAGCGTGACGACGACCGCTGGATACGTCATATCGTCTTTCGGTTAACGCCCGAAGGACAGTTGGAGGAGAGCATTCAAGAGGCTGGGAGCTAATGACTGCCAACCGTCTCACGCCTGAGCAGCAAGCGGCCCGGCACGCGACGGCTGTCAATAACGTCCATGTTTCATTCGGCCAAGGACAGCACGGCGGCTGGGGCATGGGGATGGCGGTGCGCACCTACCGCGGCGACTACGCCCCGATCGGCCAATTCGGCTGGGATGGCGGGGCGGGCACCTCGACGTATGCCGACCCGGCTAACGGACTCGTCGGCATTCTGCTCGCCCAGGTCGGCATGTCCACGGCGGATTCGGTGCGAGCGATCCACGACTTCTGGACGACGGTTTATCAGGCGATTGAAGACTGATACGCCGCGCCTAGTATGTTCGCTAACACACAAGCACATACCGGCCTTAGTCGGTGGGTGCCTTGTGTTGCAGAGAACGGTAATGCAATAATCGACATCGCTTGCAGGGATAATCGAATTGATCCCGCGACCGTTACACTTGCGAATTTGACCGAGGAGGCGAGAACTTTGTTATATGAATTGCGGGTTTATTATATTCACCCGGGCAAGATGAAGGCGATCCAGGACCGGTTCCGGGACCATACCCTTGCTTTGTTCGCGAAGCACGGCATGAACGTAACGCAGTTCTGGGAAGACTGGGACGAAAGCGAGAATCGGCTGTACTATCTCGTCGAGCATGAAGACATGAACGCGCGCAACTTGAACTACGACCGCTTCCGCAGCGATCCGGAATGGTTGGCGATCAAACAGGTGTCCGAGCTTGACGGTCCGCTCGTGGCGAAGCTGGAAAGCCTGTTCATGAAGAACGCGGCCTTCTTCACGGCCATGTCATGAAATGAAGTCCCAATCAACGATGGCGCGCACTGCTTGACGACCATTCTGCCGCCGTATACGCCAACGATACGTCCGACGGGACCGATTCATAACGAACCGCAGCGGGGTACGCTGCAAGCCAAGAGCCGGAAGCTGTTCGCAGCGTTCCGGCTCTTCCCTTTGGTCGGCTTCGCGATGAAGCGCGATAAGCCGTCATGCGTCGCCTGCGTTCGTTTTTTTCAAACGCCGCTGCACGCCGCCTGCCGTCGAGCTATCATAAGAAACCTAGGCCATCCTACAAAGGATGGCCCTTCAAGAGCAAATAAAAATGGTGATTGGGCGAAGAGCTTTTTTGCGTCTCATACAACAGGTGTTGTGTCACCCAGAGCAATTCCCTGAACTTACCCGAAAGGTGATGAATTGTGGAGAGAGCTTTATAAATTTGCTTGAGTCCTTAATTAAGAAAGGCCAAGCTATTGGCGAATTGGATCCGGGTGATGCCAAGATGATCGGCTGGGCATATTTTGCTTTTTTCAATGGAGCAGGTTTGATCTTTATTGATTCGAACGATGACTTTGTTCAACTCACAGCTGAATATGCCTTACGCACAATTGGAATTCGAGCACCCTAGGGAACTTCTGTGCTTATGTGATACGGTCATTATATTCAGCAACTATCGGATAGGCATTCCCAACTGCAAATGGACGTTATCTATCAGCGGCAACAGCACTTAAAATCGAGTAGGCCACTTTAAAGTGCCTTCTTACGTAAAGACGATTTATTCCATAATATACACGTATACATCACACCTCATTTATTCGGAACTCCCTGCTGATGTTCAAAGGGATTTCTGAAAGCAAGTGATCCCAAAATAAAGAAAGTGGGTAATCTTATGCAGAAAACAGGATTTTCGGCATCACGCCTGCGTCGTTTAAGTACGGTTTTACAAGGCTATGTCGAGCGTGGTGAAATTGCAGGAAGTGTCGCCCTTATTCACAGATATGGCGAGGAAGCCTATGTCGATGCGATTGGCTGGCAGGACAAAGAGGCACAGAGCCTAATGAAGCGAGACACACTCTTCCGTATCATGTCGATGACTAAACCGGTAACTGCCGTCGCTGCCTTAATGCTGGTCGAAGAGGGCAAGATTGGAATGTTTGACCCAGTTGACGCCTGGCTCCCGGAACTTTCCAATCGGATGGTGCTGCGAGATCCTAATGGCCCAATCGATGATGTCTCTCCCGCATCCCGTTCGATCACGCTGCACGATTTGCTTACCTCTCGCCTGGGCATAGGCTGGGGAGATCATCAACTAATGTCAACCTTACTGAACTTGCTGCCCGCGCCAGTCGCGAAGCCGTTGGGAGTTGAACACGTAGATCTCGATCCTGATTCCTGGATAAACCGCCTTAGTGAGCTGCCTTTGATTTACGAGCCTGGAACTCATTTTCTCTACCATATCGCTCACGAAGTTCTAGGTATCTTGATTGCTCGAATTACTGGGAAATCACTGGAGGAGTTTTTCCAAGAGCGCATTTTCAATCCTCTAGGGATGATGGATACAAGCTTGACGGTGCCATCAGAAAAACGAGACAGACTGGCTGTGGCCTATGCGCCAGGACCAGAAGGGGGGCTGGTTATTGTGGACAATCCGGTGACCACTGGCTGGGTTGAGACACCGATCTTTCCATCCGGAGGGGCAGGCTTGATTTCCACGGCTGATGATTATCAGCGTTTTGGACGGATGTTACTGGGAAAAGGAGAGCTGAATGGGGTACGTCTTCTCTCGCGTAAGACAGTAGAGGCGATGACGACTGATTATCTCACAGCTGAGCAGCATGCACATCCCTTTTTTAATGAAACCGATTATGATGGGTCTATCATGTGGACTAACAAAGGGTACGGGTTTGGCGTCTCGGTCAGGACCAAACAAATTGGCATCGGACCTAGTGTTGGCTCATTTTTCTGGCCGGGAGCCTTAGGGTCAACCTGGATCGCAGACCCAAAAGAAGATCTGATGGCAACGCTCATGATTCAACTCAGAGGTGCGCAACTTCCTGAAAATAGCAAAATTGCTCTGGATTTTTGGACGTTAATCTATCAGGCTATAAATGACTAAAGCGTACCAATTAACGGTCAGGTTTCGACCGAGTTATTCCTGAATGGCAAATCCGAGGAACTTGTTGATTCGTTCCGCCGGATTACTGGACAGACGATTCGCGTAAATGGCGGTTTTAATTAATTCTATAAAAGATCGCCTATACCTGCTTGATTGGTGAACGGCGATCTTTTCTCATTATTCCAACCGAACTCCCGCTTGTCGGACCTTTATCACTAGCGTATTATCAAACTGTCGAATCGAGGCAATTGCATGTCTATTTGCAGGAAAGATGCTGCAAGCAGCCATAGTAAACGGGAAGGGAACTACTTCAACAGGAATTGGAGCAATAACCCACTTGGTATTTTGTACTATTGCAAATATTGTAAGTATTTCCCGCATAGAGGTGTGAATACCCCAAGCTTTCCATTATAGTCGCCAGCCATGCCATTAAAGAATAAAAAGCCAAAGCCTTAAGACCAAAATGCATGGTTAACAACCAAGAACTTCTTATTCCCCTACGGCAGCTTCGAGCTCTGCGAGATGGTTGCTGAATCCAATGGAGTGTTTATCCCCGTCTGACGACTCTAAACCAGATTGGAACAACTGCTATAGCAAGTACAGCCCAAAAAGCAAGTGTCGTTTGCCATGAACGTACCAGCAGTTCCGGCATTACTATCAATAACGGTAAGGAAGGTAAAAACTTCTTTCTTTGATGCGTATCCGATATGCGGCGGGAATGAGCAATGCCGGCAGCATGGTTGTCGAGTTTGCCGTCAACGACGCGGGCGATGAGACAAGAGGCAATTGTTACGAGAGCCTCGTATTAAACGCCTTGAACGCTCCGAACAAACCAGCCGTCATCTTGCTGTTCAGCGTGTTCGTGAACGATTGGAATCTTCAGGATCGGTTGGCTCCCGTCGGATGGCATTACGATCTTCCGGTGGTCAGCGTGAAGGATGCCGTGGCGGAACAGTTCAAGCTGACTCTATCATCCGACGAACACGGGACATACGATGGCCGACTGTCTTGGCTATCTATTCGACATTGTGGATCAATCTCCATCGGAAGAGGAGGATATCGATACCGGCAAGTTGCCGGTTATTGGCAACGACTTCATCGACACACGGCTGCTGAACCGTCGGAACACGGAGGGCATGGCCCGGATTGAGGAAGGCGCCTTTCGGGAAATGGATACGGTTGTGTAGAAGGCAGAGATGGACTACCACGCATATGCAACCCCTTTTTTTTCGTATAACTGGATGCACACGACTGAATCGGGAGACCGGGATTTCGGGATGACGGTTCGATGCAAGCGTCTCCTTCTGGTCTTCAAGGATTCCGGTGCTGAGCCGGAATCCCAGGAGCATACGATCCAGAACCGCATGGCGCCGGGTCACGAGAGCAAGCGGTTTACGATTCTGGGCTTTGGTTACGTGTCGTAAATAAGTTTACCATTGATCCCGCCCTGATTGCAGACCGCTGACGATTGGAAGCCAATCATTGTCCCCCTATTCCAATAAAATTTTCTCTTCTCCGGTCCTAAATAGGTTCGTTCTCGTGTTACCATAAAAGCATAGAAATTGGACCCCATCATAGGAGATGAGAGCAAGTGCTTCGTGTACTGGTGGTCGACGACGAACCTCGTCAACGTAAAATATTATCCAATCTCATTCGCGATTATCGCGGGGAATACGAAGTGCTGGAAGCAAAAAACGGAGAAGAGGCGCTGGAGCTCTGCAAGGGACGGACAATGGACATCGTGTTCAGCGATATCCGCATGCCCAAGTTGGACGGACTCAGTCTGGTCGAACGCATCTGTTCGCAGAATCCGCACGCCAAAATCGTCGTTATCAGTGGCTACAGCGATTTTTCCTATGCCCGAAGAGCGCTGGATTTGCGAGTCCACAGCTATATTCTGAAGCCTATTGAAAGTGACAGGATCCTTGATTGCCTGCGGCAAATGGAAGAGGAGATTCGGCTGGACAGGAGCAGCAAACGGGAAATGGAGGCAATGGCCGAGCAGTTGCATTCCCTATTGCCGTACTACAGCGATCATTTGATGAACAAGTGGTTGAAAGGCGAATGCACGCGTTCCGAATCGGAGGAGGTAGCGAGCCTTCTGCAGACTCGCGGACAAGGATGTGTCGTTCTGGCGCAGTTTAACCGTCCGGTTACGGATAACGCCTCTGTCCCTTATACGGCGGAAGATTGGAATGAGATCAGGGGGAATATCCGTGCCTGGATAAACGAAACACTGAATCCTTACGGTCATTCCGTTTCGTTTTATTTGCATCGTGCTATGGATACGATAGCGAGCGTCTTTTTCGCATCCTCGGAATTCGAATCTTGCTCCGGCTCATGGCGCTGCGAGCTGCGAAGATTGGCGGACAGCCTCTTGAGGGAATACGGAATCGCCATGACGATCGGCATCGGGCAAGCTCAATCCGATATTTTCTCGGCCGCCGAAACGGCATTCGCTACCGCGGAAGTCGCCTTGCGTTGCCGATTTTACTTGTGCGAGGAAAAGATCATCTGCTTTGACGACATCCGGAATCGATATACGGAAGAACCAAGGGGAACCTACTCCTTCGAAGCGGAGTTCAAGCCCGTAATCCATGGGCTGAAGCCCCTGAACGATGCCGATTTGGACGAAGGTGCGGAACGGTTGATGGGAGGCCAATATCCGGATCCCGCATTGTTGCTCGATTACGTAAGCAGAAATCTTCTTCAACTGCTGCACGGCATCCGCAATATTGTCCCGGAAGAGGAGATCGGCCGTCTGGCTCAGCAAATCAAAAGCCGGGTTCAGCCCGTTAGCTGTTCCGATTTGGTTCAATTAAAAAGACAATGGGGCGAGCTTCTGAAGGAGATGGCCTCGGCCGTTCAAGCGCAAAAGGACAATAAAAACTACATTGTGATGGAACGGTGCCTGACTTACATTCATCAACACCTGGGCGAGGAAATCTCGCTCGAGGAGCTGGCCAAAAAATATTTTTTTAATTCTTCTTATTTTAGCACGCTGTTCAAAAAATACACAGGAAAGCATTTTACCGAATACGTAATCGACTTGCGAATTGAATCCGCTTTCAGAATTTTGCTGGGCTCGGACAAAAAGATTTATGAGGTGGCGCAAGAGGTCGGATACCGGGACGTAAAATACTTCAATAAAATATTCAAAAAGCATTACGGGCTGACCCCGGAGGAATGCAGAGTCTTCAGCGGAGGAAGGGAATAGCCCGATGATGGACAGGCTCTATCGTTTCAATGCCAAAATAAAGCTGCGCACCAAGCTGTTTCTGTTGCTCTTTGTGCTGCTGATGGTCAGTCTGGCCTTGTCGAGCTACGGCTACTATACTTACAGCCTGGACAACGCGGTGAGTCAATACAGCAAGGACGCGTATCAAAACATTCGGCAGAGCAATATCATTCTGGATCAAAAACTGTTAAAAATCGTCGAAAACAGCGAGCTGATGAACAAAGACAAGGATATTTACCGGATCTTCAATACGATTGATCCGGAAGATCCGAATGACCTGTTGAAGTACGACCGCGAATTGAAAAGAATTATCGGCAAGTATTTTGACTATGACGAACAGGTTTATTCGCAAACGCTCATGACCAGTTATTATACCTTCGGGGAAGGGTTTATTCCCTATGAGTCCTTTATGGACTCCAGCGTCTATCGGCATATCCGTCAAGGAGAAGGACAATTGGTATGGGAGCCTACCTACGATTTTATTAAAATGTATGACCAGAAGTCGTTGGCAGGTTCCGATATCGGCGATTTTCGTTATTTGTTCTCTTGTGGAAGAGTGTTAAACCTTTTCGATAATTCGACCGGGGAAATCACCGGTTTGCCGCATGGCAAAGAGCGCCCGGTCCTGCTCATCAACTTCAAGCTTGATTTTCTGACGGAATTCTACAAAAGCCTCGCCTACGACGCTCATCTTCGTTTTTTTCTGATCGCGCCGGACGGGAGTCTCGTATTTGCGAACGACGAAGCGTCCCAATCCTTAACGAATTCGCCATGGGTATCGGAGGTATTAAGCGGCAAATCGGGAACGCTGCGTGCAGGGGAGCGCCGCGATCCCATGGTCGTCAGTTACGATACTTCGCAAGTTACCGGGTGGACGCTTGTATCCGCCATTCGAGACAAAGACCTGATCCCGCAAGTGTCTCGCAATATCGCCACCACCATAGCCCGATTGGGACTCATCGTGCTGATGATCTCCCTTATTCTCGCCTATTTCATGTCCATGGTGATTACAAAACCGCTCATTCAACTGGTGACGGCGATACGAAAAACAGGCAGAGGCGATTTCGCAAACCGGATTCCCGTACATGGCTACGGTGAATTGGACAATGTGATCCGACGGTTCAACGATATGAACGACAAGATCCAGCAGCTTATCCACGAAAACTACGAGGTCAAGCTTCTTGAGAAACAGGCCCAAATCAACCTCCTGAATATGCAGTTGAATCCACACTTTCTCTACAACACGCTGAATCTTGTCAGCTGCATCGCCATTGAACAACGAAGCGACGAGATCAGCAGGATCGTCTCTTCCTTGTCCCGGATGCTTCATTACACCGTAGAGAACGACAAGTCTACAGGGAGATTGCGTGAGGAACTGGAATGGCTCGAAGGATACATCTATATCATGACTTGCCGTTACGAAGGCCGTCTGGATTACGGTTGCTACATGGAACCCGAGCTGCTGGAAGGCGAAGTACCTCGGCTCTTCTTGCAGCCTTTCGTGGAGAACGCCTTCGTTCACGGCTTCGAACAAATGGAGGACGGCTGTGTCCTGCGAATTACCGGCTGGCGTGAGGATAACCACCGCTGTTTTTCGGTTCGGGACAACGGCAATGGGATAAGCGCCGGGCGGATCGAGGAGATTATGAAGGGAAACAGCTCGTCCGTCGGGATCAAAAATGTGCATCGCCGTCTGAAGCTGATGTACGGCGAAGAATACGGCATTACCATACAGTCCAATTCCGGGAGAGGAACGATCATTCTGATTCGTCTTCCCGACGACGCAGTTCAATAACGAATGAGAAGCCCCCCCTTACAACGATAATCGAATGTTGCGTTCCTGTCGGGAATGCCATACTTAACCTGCAAGATAAATGAAAGCGCATCAAAAAGGGAGGAACTAGCATGAGAATCAGGAAGAAAGCCGCAGCGTCGGTGCTTCTGGCAAGCTTGATTGTCGTCGCGACAGGGTGCGGCAGCGGCGGGAACGAATCGGGAGTCGCACCAGCCAGTCCGCAAAATTCGCAGACCTCGGTTGCCGGCAAGTCAAACGAAAAGATTCATCTTCGGTTCACGTATTGGGGTTCTACTTACGAGAAGGAAGTCATCAGCAAGGCTATCGACAAATTTTCCAAAGATACGGGAATCAGTGTGGAGGGCATCATCATTCCTTCCGAATACGAGACCAAGCTGACAACGATGATTGCTTCGAATGACGCGCCGGACGTCGGGTATCTGGGTCCGCCAACGGCTTATAAATGGTATGAAGACGGGAAGCTGGCCAATATCAAGGATCTCTTCCAATCGAACGCGGGGACCACGGAAGAGGATTACGTGGATGGCGTCATTGCAAGAAAGGGCGACGGCATTGTTGGACTTATGAACAATCTCGAGTCGTATGCGCTGTTTTACAACAAGGACGCTTTTGCCGAAGCCGGCGTCGAGGCGCCGCCGACAAAGCCGGGGGAAGCCTGGACCTGGGATCAGTTCATCGAAGTGGCCAAGAAGCTGACCATCGACAATAAAGGGAGAAACGCGCTGGACCCTGACTTCGATGCGAAGAACATTCGCCAATACGGATTCAACATGGATTTATGGTCCGGCACGATGGAAGCGCTCCTATTGCGCAACGGAACGCAATATTATCCGGATAAAGGAAGTACGACGGGCATTAACACCCCTGCGTTTAATCAAGTGTTCCAGAACGTCGCAGACTTGATCAACGTTTATCATGTCATGCCGAGTCCGACTACGGCCAAGAGCATGCCGGCGCCTGCCGTAGCGCTTCAATCCAAGCGGTACGCCATGGTGTTGGACGGTCAATGGGTCTGCAATGACTTCGCCAAGTCGAAGGGCTTGAATTACGGCATTGGCGTCATTCCCAAAATGACCACTACCACGGCTGTATATAGCGGTGCGCTGGGAGTCGTCTTCTCGGCTTCCAAGCACCCTAAGGAAGCCTGGATGCTGCTTCAATACATTACCAATCCGGAGAGTTCTCTGGAATTGTTCCGGGACGGTCTCTGGATGCCCAACCGCAAGGCGTATTATACCGATGAGAGCAAGATCGGAGCCTGGGCGTCGCCGAGCGCCGCAAGAGTCGACGGCTACAAGGACGTTCTGGTCGATCCGATCATCAACGACAGCCAGGTGACGTCAGAGGTCTACGTGAAGAACTTCGGAGATATCAACAACATCTTGTTCCCTGCGCTGGACCAGGCGTGGACCGGCAAAAAAACAGTCGATGATGTCATGAAAGAAGTTATGCCTCAAATAAAGCCGCTGCTCGAAGGAAGCATTCAATAATCCGTCATCGGACCGCCTGATTCGAGAGGAAGGAAACGGGCGGATGGGGGAGAGCGCATCTCGACCAGGAACGCTTGTCGTGCGGCGCTCTCCGCTACTGTCCGTTGACCCGGTGCCTTAAACAAACGAAATCTTATGAGAAAGCGTGATGAAAGATGCACCCGAAACAACAAGCCGTCGCTCCAGGGAGCGTGAAGCGCGGATTCCGTTCCAGGAAGGAAACGCTCTACGGCTACGGAATGGCCGCTCCGGCCATTTTGGGGTTTTTCATTTTTACGTTGGGACCGTTGCTGGCCAGCTTGTATTTAAGCTTCACCGACTATTCCATTACGAACGACTTTCAGTTTATCGGTCTGGATAATTTCAAACGATTGTTTACCGGGGAAGACAGTTTTTTCTACAAATCGTTGTTCGTCACCTTTTATTATGTGGTATTGGCCGTTCCCGTCAGTTTGCTGGCGGCGTTCGTAATGGCGCTTTTGTTGAAAAATAACGTGCGGGGAAAGACGTTTTTTCGCGCCGTGTTTTATTTGCCTTCGATTGTTCCGGTCGTTGCAACCTCGACCATCTTTATTTGGTTGCTGAATCCGGATATCGGTCTCTTTAACCAAATTCTTCGCTTCTTGCATTTGCCCACCAGTCTATGGATTTACGATGAAGCCACGGTCGTACCGACGATGGCGTTCATGAATGTTTGGTCGGTTGGAGGCACCATGCTGATTTTTCTGGCCGGACTGGAATCTATTCCCGACCACTATTACGAAGCGGTCGATATCGACGGCGGCGGCATCCGCCACAAGCTGCTGGCGGTAACGCTGCCTATGATGACCCCCACAATCTTCTTCAATTTGATTATGGGGATTATTAACGGCTTTCAGACCTTCTCCGAAGCATATATCATGACCGAGGGCGGTCCCAACAACGCTTCGTTGTTTTATGTAGTATATCTGTACCGGGAGGCTTTTGCCAATCAAAGGATGGGCGCCGCATGCGCGATAGCCTGGGTGCTGTTCGCGATCATTATGTTATTGTCCGTCATTGTATTCCGATCGTCCAAATCCTGGGTCTATTACGAGGGTGAGAAATAATGGCCGCGCAAACCAAATCCGGCATCAAATCATTTCTGTTGTATCTTGTGCTTGTTTTCGGCTCGGCCGTCTTTATTTTGCCGTTGGCATGGATGGTTCGCAGCGCGATCATGGATTCTTCCCAGATTTTTATCGTGCCGCCCGTCTGGATTCCCGATCCCGTAAGGCTCGGCAATTTCAAGACGGCGCTCAATACGGTGCCCTTCGGCCGATACTTTCTCAACACGCTGTTACTGGTCGCGGGCAATGTGACGGGAGCGGTTCTGACCAGCGCCCTGTGCGGCTTCAGCTTCGCCAGATTGCGTTGGCGGGGAAGGGACTTTTTCTTCGGGCTGCTGATGACGGGCATGATGCTGCCGTATGCGGTGACGCTCATTCCCACGTTTTTGGGCTGGCGTACGGTTGTCGGCCCGAACAGCTACTTGCCGTTGATCTTGCCTGCATGGTTCGGAGGAGGCGCATTTAACGTATTTTTGATCCGGCAATTTATGCGCACCATTCCCAAGGCTTTGGATGAAGCCGCGCTTGTGGACGGAGCCGGTTACTTTCAAATTTTCGCCCGCGTTATCTTTCCTCTATCCAAGTCGGCCGTGATCGTGGTCGCGTTGTTTCAATTTCTCGGGGTGTGGAACGACTTTCTCGGTCCGCTGGTCTATGTCAATAAAGAATCGATGTTTACGCTGGCTCTTGGACTCCAGCAGTTTATCGGGTATTATACGGCTCAGTGGGAGCTGCTGATGTCGGCTGCCACGATGGTTCTTGTTCCGCCCGTGTTACTGTTCGTCTTCGGGCAGAAATATTTTATGAAAGGGATTGCCGTATCCGGTATCAAGGGCTGAGAAATCAAGCCGCATTTGGGAGGGGATCTTAGTGGAAGAATTGAAGGGGAAAAACGTGCTCGTTCGAGACGGGGAGATCAAACGAAGGGAAGCGGCGAACCGGGCGTATTTGATGAAGCTGAACAGTGATCATCTCCTCTTTAACTATCGGCTGGAAGCCGGCCGATATTCGGGCAGGGGAATTCCGGAAGATGCGCACGGCGGCTGGGAGTCGCCGGTTTGTCAGCTGCGCGGCCATTTTCTCGGGCATTGGCTGTCTGCCGCGGCTCTCCATTACGAGGAGTCCGGCGACCCGGAGCTGAAGGCGAAGGCGGAAGTCATCATCGACGAATTGGCGGAATGCCAGATGGACAACGGCGGACAATGGGCGGGGCCGATTCCGGAGAAATACTTGCATTGGATCGCCGACGGCAAAGGCATTTGGGCGCCGCAATACAATCTCCACAAGCTGTTCATGGGACTAGTGGACGCATATCGGTTCCTGGGCAATCGCAAGGCGCTGGAGATCGCCGATTCGTTCACGGACTGGTTCGCGGATTGGAGCAGCCGGTTCTCGAGAGAGAAGTTCGATGACATCCTGGACGTAGAGACCGGCGGAATGCTCGAGGTCTGGGCCGATCTTCTTCAGATCACCGGCAAGGAGAAGTACAGGACGCTGCTCGAACGGTACTATCGGAGCCGGCTGTTCCGGCCTTTGCTCGAAGGCAAGGACCCTCTGACGAATATGCACGCAAACACGACGATCCCGGAGGTGCTCGGCTGCGCCAGGGCTTTCGAAGTGACCGGCGAAGAGCGGTGGATGGACATCGTGAAGGCTTATTGGAATTGTGCGGTCACGGAGAGAGGATATTTGGCAACGGGAGGCCAGACGGCCGGCGAAGTATGGATGCCGAAGCAGAAGATGAAGGCTCGTCTCGGGGACAAGAACCAGGAGCACTGCACGGTCTACAACATGATCCGCTTGGCCGAATTCCTGTTCCGGCATTCGGGCGATCCCGCTTATGCGCAATATATCGAATACAATCTGTACAACGGCATCATGGCGCAGGCTTATTATCAAGAATATCCGTTGACCGGCAGCAAGCGCGACGATCCGAAAACCGGACTGCTCACGTACTTCCTGCCGATGAAGGCCGGCTTGCGCAAGGACTGGAGCTCGGAGACGGACAGCTTCTTCTGCTGCCACGGAACGATGGTTCAGGCGAACGCGGCCTGGAACCGAGGGATCTATTATTTGGACGGGGACGGAATCTATGTCTGCCAGTACTTCGACTCCGACATGACCGCCGACATCGGGGGGCAGGAAGTGCGGATCGTACAACGCCAGGATCGAATGAGCGGCAGCCTCATGAACTCTTCGAACACGGCGGGCGTTCAAGAGATCAACGAAATGACCGCGAAGCACGAGAATATGCCTTCGTATCGCAAATATGATTTTGTCGTCCACGTATCCGAGCCGCTTGCCTTTACGCTTCGCTGCCGGATTCCGGAATGGATCGCGTCGGAGGCTTCGATCTACGTCAACGGCGTCCTTCAGGAGAGAACGGCGGACAGCGCACGGTTCCATGCGCTTCGGCGCACGTGGAAGGACGGCGACCGAGTCAGCTTCATTCTGCCGATAGGCATCCGCTTCGTTCCGCTGCCGGACGACGAGAATCTGGGCGCGTTCCGTTACGGTCCGGAAGTGCTGGCGGGAATCGGCGAGAGCGAAAGAATTTTGTACGCGGACAATGACGACATCGCATCGGAGGTCGAGATGGAGAACGAGCGGGAATGGGGAAGCTGGCGCTATTTCTTCAAGACGGCCAATCAGGACCCGGCTATTCAAATGAGGCGAATTCGGGATATCGGCTACGAGCCATTCCAGATTTATTTCAAGGTAAAAAAGGTCAGGAACTCTTCGTCTCATGGAAGTACCTTTAGCTTATAGGGATCTATCTTACATCGGGGATTAGCTTGAAATGAGAAGGCGAGGCCAGAAGATCGTGCAACAGGGGAGTGGCTGGACATCGATCAACAACACCTTGATTCTGAAATGGAACTGCAGCCCGGCACTTGATAAAGAGTAGCTTGAGCTGCGTCCCAGCGCTTTGTTTCAATGGCGGCCACAGCCAAAAAATGTCATAATATATGTGAGAATGGGAAGACAGTAGGAAAAAGCGAAAAGCCCCTCTCCATGCGGATAGGGGCTAGGCTTGTTGAATGACAACGTGTCATCTGCAGAAATTCGCGGAATGCTTCGACTTAAGCAGTCGGAGTTGCACTCGCTGATTCAGTTAGAAATGGAGCGTTTGAGGCGTATTTAATATAGCACAACGAACAGGCCCCCGCCGGAGCGTCTCTTGCTTGTTCATTCGAGATGGGGATAGAGTTGACGGACGATATAGCCATCGGGGTCGCCGCGTTCCGTAGATTGATTGGCGTTTTTTTTTGCATTTACTTCACCTACCGACATCAGTCTAGTGGCTTTACTCGATCAGGCAGCTGGAGCGATTGGATCCCGTATGGCGAGAGACCGCGTCGGACGCGGGTTTGGGGGCTGTGGCAGGTTGCCGGTGGGCAGGCTGTCGCGGCCCTCTTTGGCATTCTCATTCAACAACTTGCAAAAAAGTTACTTTCTCTTGTAGTTATTCGCAATATATGTGGATACAGAGGGTTTATGAAATTTGGAAATCTCAAGCGATTGTGAATGATTCAAAGTTGTTAAAGGAACTCAATGAAAAGATTGCGAGTGAGCTTTCGGAAAAATATAAAAAGGATTATCGAACAAACAAAACATGCACATAGCGATATATTTGGATTCGGCGAATATGTGCGTGCCAAGAAACCAAGCTATTGGCGGAAATATGTGAACTCGATGAAGCACAATATCACGTCAAAGGAAACGGCGAACAAGATTGGTGGAAGCTTCGCAAAGACACCAAAAGAAGTCGAAGGACACATGATCCTGCGACTACCCTGTCCCTCCGGAAGGAGAGGGAGAACTGCCCGTGAATCTGTTTGGGCATACTTCCATGTCATTTGAAAAAAATATCTCATTATAGGACATGGTAGAATGGTTTTGCACGCAAGGTCGGCGTATAATTTATAAAACTGAACTGTCAGAGAATAGGCGGGAAGGAATGAAAAATGGAATTAGTATGAATAAACAAGAGAGAATTGAAAAAGTCTTTTTATATGGAGTTTCCATTTGTTACATACTTTTTTTATTTAAATTATTGCTCTTATCAAGAGTTTCGCTTTTGGATTTGTTAAATAGCCATAGGACTGTATGGAGGTCAATAAATCTCATTCCTTTTCATAGTATAAAGGAATATATATTTAGCAATTCTGTTACTATAAAAAAATTCGCTTTTGCGAATGTGGGTGGCAATATAATAATCTTTATTCCTCTTGGCATATATTTGTCACTATTCAAAAAGAATAAAAGAGTGATAACCAATCTGCTGTTTATACTCATATTGAGTTTATTTATTGAAATCATTCAGGGGCTTTTAGGCATTGGAGCTTCAGACATAGATGACATAATTTTAAATTGTTTAGGTGGATTTGTTGGTATTTTAGGGTATAAGTTTTTAATTTTTTCTTTACGAGATGAGAAAAAAGTACGTACTGCAATCTCAATACTATCAGCAATAGGATTACCTATCTTATTATATTTATTATTTAAAGTGAAATTGCGCCTCTGAATATCTGAATTGCATTCAAATTGATACCCTAAACAAAAGGAACGGTTTTTTTTGAAACAAATGAGGGATCGGGCTTGGTCATTAAAACATCTCCCGCTGTAACTAAACAAGTAGAATATTTGAGATTAGCGATCCCGGATGGTTCGAGATCAAGGCGTTAATGAATAAAGGAATCGTTAAAAGATTTCGATATTGAGAGTGCCGCACAGGTACTCTTTTTATCGTCTGAGTAAAATTCAACTGGACCCCCCCTCAATTTGAGGGGATTTTTTTTCGCGGAATAACATAAGACATCGGCCGATTTTCCTACGTCGAACCGACAAAAATCCTACCGGTCTCGCAAAGGTTCGGCGGTAAAATGAAGATCGGCAATCCATACCGGGGTCGCACGGATGTTCGGAGGGATGGAAACATGACAGATAAAATCGAATTCGGAAATACAGGAGCTCCCGTTGCGGTTTGGTGCGACGAGTACGGACAAGGCCGCAATCCGTATGCCAGGTTTAGACTGACGCTTGATTTGGCGGACGAAGCCGAAGCGGCTACGCTTCATCTATTCGCGAATACGGCGTACATGTTGTATGTGAACGGAGAATATGCGCAAACCGGTTCCATCCGGTTCGATCCTCGCTATCCGGTGTACGATACGCACGAGATCGGCGGACTCCTTCGTCATGGACGGAACGCGATTGCGGTCCTGGTCAATTATGTCGGGCATAAGACGTTTACGACGATGCCGTCGCAAGCCGGTTTTGCGGCTTGGGGGGAGGCAAAGCTCGCCGGCGGAGCGAAGCTGGATTTTAAGACCGGCAAGGCGAATTGGAAAGCGGCTTCCGCGCCCGCCTTCCGCTATTCGCCCAAAAGCAGCTTGTTCTTGAAGGCGGCGGACCATTACGACCAACGGCTCGACGAACCGGATTGGCAGGGGCCGGATTTCGACGACGGCGCTTGGCTCCCCGCCATCGGGCTTGCCGATCAGAAGGCATGGGGCCGACCGGAGCCCCGCGCAATTCCGTTTATGTCGGGGGTGCCCGTCCCGGTTGAATCCGTACAGGTGCTGCCGCTTGCCCGATTCGAGGACCGATATTCTTTCAGCGTTCCGATGCCGCATGTGAACGAGATTCATGAGCCGGACCGAACGAGTACATTCATCGCTTTTATGACATGGATTTACGCGCCCGAAGAGACGGTCGTTACGGCCGGGCTTTTTTATCAGGACACCTGGATCAATGGAGAACCGGTTGCGGCAGGCGTTCCTTCTGCCGATTTGAGCATGCGCGTCAACCATCGGTTCCGACTAAGGAAAGGTTGGAATCATTATTTCGGGAAGGCCGATGCGCTTCAGGACATGTATCATCATCAATTAGCGCTGCCCGCAGGGCAAGGATTGGTCGTCTCCGCGGATCGGGATTCGGAAACGGGCGTTCGATTCCGACGATCCCCGGTCCTGTCGCACGAGCAGTTCATCGCTCTTCGCGGCAAGCCGTTTCCTTATTCGCCGGAAGATCCGTTGGCGGAAGCCGGGGGCTGGGCGGAAGTGACGGGCGACGAAGCGGGCGAAAGTCCGATCCTGGAGACGGGCTGGGACCTTTACGGCGAACCGTTCGAAAAGGCGGAACCGGATGCAAGGCAGGGCCGGACGTTCCGGTTGGCGGATTATCCGGAGGGGTTCGCGCTGCTGTTCGATTTGGGAATGACTCGTCTGGTGCGGCCTTGCGTCGTGTTGGAGGGTGCGGGCGGAGCGACCGTCGATCTGACGTATTCGGAGCATTTGAACGCGGACGGAAAGCACCTGCGCCACTTTCATTGGTATGGGCTAGGGGACCGGGCTTATGCGGACGAGACGAGAAACGAGCTGATCTGGCGATTGACGCAGCCGCGGGGGGGACGCTATGTTCTGTTGACGGTTCGCGGACCCAAGCAGGACGTCCGGCTCGCTCGGCTGGAACTGGCGTCCGCCAGCTACCCGGCCGAGCGCAAAGGATTCTTTCGCTGTTCGGACCCGCTGCTGGAGCAGATCTGGGAGATGGGCGTACGGACGGAAGCGGTCAATATGGAGGACGCCTATACGGACTGCGTGACCCGCGAGCGCGGGCAATATATTCGCGATACGATCATTCAATATCACAACAATCTGGCAATTTTCGGCGATCAAGCGCTGATGCGGCGCTGTCTTCAATTAATCGGACAATCGGCGGACGATACGGGTAAATTCCGGGCCGTGTACCCGAATACGGGCGATTACACGATCGCGGACTTCTCCTTGAACGCGTTGGAAGGATTCGATGCGTACTACCGCCAAACCGGCGATGCCGAGCACATCGAATCGCATTGGGAAGCCATCCTTCGCAATTTGGCCTGGTTTCACGAGTTGGCGGACGAACGGGACGATCTGCTGCTGGATGCGGAATGGGACGTCAAGCGGGGCGTCAAGGCGCATTACGGCGGTTTCCACGGCGATCTGGCCATTGTTCCGGGATATATGGATACGACAGGCGTTCACTGTGTTTTCAGCTGCACCTATCTGATCGCGCTGCGCTGTGCCGCCAGGCTGGCCGATGCGATCGGCCGTCAGGACGATCGGCGGGAGTTGGAGCGCCGAATTTCCATCCTGGAAAGCTCAGTCCGCGAGACATTCTGGGACGAGGAGCGCGGCTGCTACGCCGACAATGAGATGAAGCGCACGTTTTCGGTGCATGCCAGCTTGTTCGCCGCGCGCGCCGGCGTACTCACGGATGATCAGCTACGCCTGGTCCGCCGCCATGTCGAAGGCGGCTTAAAGTCGCTGTTCGTGAACGGATATGGTCCAGAGGATGGCGTTTATGTCTCGCCGAGCTTTTCGTTCTATATTTTCGAAGGGCTGTATTTGCTCGGGTTGACCGGCACCGCGGAACGAATGATGCGGCAGGGCTGGGGCTGGTTTTTGCAAAAAGGACTCAAACAAACGCCTGAATACTTCAACCTGGAGCAGAGCTTATGCCACGCCTGGTCCGCCTGCCCGACGTACTTCCTGTCCCGGCATGTGCTGGGCGTAAGACTGCCGGACACGGGACGCCCGGACGAAGTCGTTATTCGAGTGGAGACGGAGGACTTAACCGCAGCCGAGGGCGCGGTTCCGCATCGGCTTGGACTCATCGAAGTCAAGTGGCATACCGGAGACGACGGGCGTCGCGTGTTCGATTACGTTCGCGTTCCGCAGGGATTGAAGGCGACAATTGAGGAATAAGAGCAGGCATGGAGAGTACAAAGAGGAGGAAGAAGGCATGACCGATAGTGCTAAGGAGATTCTACTGATTGCAAGGGCGGATGATGCGGGAAGCGCCCGCGCTGCGGATCGGGCGATCCTCGAGGCCGTCGACCGGGGTATCGTGCGCAATGTATCACTGATGGCCGTCGGGCCCAGCATCGAACATGCGGCGGAACTGCTGGCGGGGCGCCAAGACGTATGCTTCGGACTGCATGCCACGCTCAACGCGGAGTGGAGCGAGGTTCGTTGGGGGCCGGTGACGGATCCCGCGAGAGTTCCTTCCCTTGTGGAGCAGGGCAGCGGATTTTTTTCGCGCAGTCCGCACGTTTTTCTCGACCGTCCGCCGAAACTGGAGCAGATCATGACCGAGCTTCAGGCCCAGTTGGATCGGCTGCGCAAGCTTGGCTTCGACGTTCGGTATGCAGATTCGCACATGGCGTTCGAATGGGCCGTTCCCGAAATTGCCGAGCCGTTCGAGCAATGGTGCGAGCGCGAGGGTATTCGCCATTACCGGCGCTACAGCCGGAGCCTTCCGAAAGAAACGGCTTCGGACATCGGAGAGGGCGCGGACGCCGCGGCAAGGGGACTCATCACTCGGCTAAAGGAAGCTCCTGCTGGCCAATACCTGGTCGTCGGCCATCCGGGCTATGACGAAATCGAGCTTCGCCGGTTCGGCTCGCCTGATTATCCGTCCGAGCAAGTGGTGGCGGACCGTGTACGGGAGCGGCTCCTCTTTACGCATCCCGAGGTTCTCGCCTGCTGTAAGCGGCTCGGCGTGCAGTTGATTCGCTATGATGAGGCAAAGCCTTTGCCATAGTATGAAGCTCGGACTTTCGACTCCAGGCCGCCTTCGCACACGTTTCACACATCGTTCGCACACATTTCACACATCGTGCGCACCAAATTCCCACATGTCCCGCAGCAGGGGTAGCTATAATAGGAATCGTGGAAACGCAAGTTTCATTTTTTTATGCCGGCAATGATACAAAAGGTATCAAAATATGTCGGCATATGTCGAAGAAAGGAGGCGGGAATCAAGCAATAAGGCTTGAATCTATTTCTAAATTTCTTCTAAGGAGGCGTAAGGGATGAGACGAATCGTATCTAGGATCGTTTCGTGTGCGGCGCTGGCTTCGCTGCTCGTCGGAGCGGGGCTCGCGGCCCCGGCTAACATATTCGCCGACGAAGTCGCTCCCCAGCCGGGCAGCGCGATTGTCACCGTCGACAAATCGATGCAGTACCAGCGCATAGAAGGCTTCGGCGGCTTCGGAGGCAATAAGCCCGGCTGGGAGGCTGGGCCGTATTATAACGACGATTTTCTAAACTTGCTCGTCGACGACTTGGGTCTGACGATCGTTCGGGACGAAGTCGTGTCGAACTTCGAGCAGGAGAAGGGAGACTGGAACATCGACGGCTCGCTGCCCGCAACCTCCTGTCAGTCCCAAACGTCGCCGCTCAGCGTCCGCATCGATTATCTGAAAGCGCTTAAGCAGAAGGCGGACGCGGCCGGTCAGCCGCTCAAGATCATCGCGAGCGTGTGGAGCCCGCCTTATTGGATGAAATATGTCAAGTGCATCTTCGGACAGGATGTCAACTGGAATAAGCTGATCATGTCGGAAATTCCCTCCGCCGAGAATCCGAACGATTACAAGGAAGAGTATGCGCAATGGCTGATCCAGTACGTCAAAGTGATGAAGGAACAGGCAGGCGTCGACATCTATGCGATCAGCGTCGCCAACGAACCGGCGTTCGGCGAACCTTACCAATCGGCCGTCTACACCACGGACGAGCTGGCGCGCGTCATCAAGTACGTCGGGGAGCGGTTCAAGCAGGAGGGGCTGCAGACGAAAATTTTCGGTCCTGAGGACGTGCAGACGACCGATCGGATTCTGTCCTACATGAACGCGATCGGCAGCGATGAAGGAACGCGGCAGCAGACCGACTTCTTCGCGGTGCACGGATACGGCCCCGATGGCGCAAGCGCTCCGAACGCCAACATAGACAATTGGACACGGTTGAACGATGCAGCCAATACGTATAACAAAGAGCTGTGGATGACGGAAACATCGGGATACTCGCCCGATTGGAGCGGCGCCATGGCGCTTGCGAAATCAATCACGCTGGCGCTGAAGCATGGGAAGGTGAGTGCCTGGGTTTATTGGTCGCTTGCCGATCATGAGAACAGCGAATTCAATCTTATTTCCGACGACGGACCGAATCCGAACTATTACGCCTCCAAGCAATTTTACAAATATATTCGCCCGGGAGCCGTCGGAGTGGACAGCAATTCCAGCGATCCGGAACTGCTGTCAACCTCGTTCGTTCATCGCGAGAACCAAACATTGACGACCGTGCTCGTCAATACCGGATCGGCCGATAAGACGGTCACGCTCCAGGTGACTGGCGGATCCGAGCCGGCTTCTTATCAAATGATTCGCTCTTCGCAAACGGAGCAGGCGATTGAAGCAGGGACGGTTCGAGCCGGACAATCGTTCACGGTTCCGGCGCAGTCGATCGTCACGTTAATCGGAACAACGGCGGCCGAAGACGATCCGGTGCCGCCGGCGATCCGGACCCAGCCGGTTGGCGTTGCCGCCGGGGAAGGCGGAACCGCCCAGTTCAGCGTCGATGCCGTAGGTACGCCGGACCTGTCGTTCCAATGGCAGCGGAACGGCCAGGATCTGCCCGGCGAGACGGGACGGAAGCTGTTCGTCAAGTCGGTCTCCGAGCAGACGGCCGGGACTTATGCCGTCAAGGTGTCGAGCCCTTACGGTTCTGTGACGAGCGACCCCGCCGTCTTGTCGCTGTCCGGTTTTGACGGCATCCCGATCGCCCGTACGGCGCAGGCGCCTGCGATCGACGGTACGCCCGATCCGGCATGGGACAACGCGGAAGCCGTGCCGCTGGCGAAGAACGTCATCGGCCAGCCGTCCTCGCCGGACGAATTCTCGGGAACGGTTAAAGCGATGTGGGATGCCGACCGACTGTATTACCTTTATCAAATCAAGGACAGCACAAGCGATAATCCGAACGATACGACGGAGGCGTTCCTCGATCTAGACAATTCCAAGAGTCAGGCGTACGGAGCGGATGACTTCCAATTCGCCTTCCGTCGCGATAACGGCGCGGTGAACGAGACGAAGCACAACGCCGTGAACGGGATCGAGTACAAGGCTGCCGATACGGCGGACGGATATACGATCGAAGCAAGCATTCCTTGGTCGACGCTCGGCTTCTCGCCGGAAGAAGGGACGATCATCGGCGCCGACGCAGCCTCGGACGACGATCTGGGCGGCGGCAACCGGTACAAAATCGCGTTCAACACGACGAACAACGATATTTGGCTGAATCCCTCGTATATGGGGGTGGCGAAGCTGCTCGGAGGCAGCACGCAACCGGCTGCCGACACGAAGCTGACCGTCGATCGTTCGACCGTTTACGCCGATGCCGGAGCTTCGATGGACGTGACTGTAGGAGCCAAAGACGCGGCGGATTTGTATGGCTTCGATGTGACGCTGCAATACGACAAAGACAAGTTCGATCTGGTGGACGTTTCGACCAGTCCCGATTTCGGGACCGGAGACGAAGTATATTTCGCTTCGCAGCCGGTCGACGGAGGGGTTCGTCTTGTCGGTACGCTGCTCGGGGCGGATGCCGGGAAGACGGGCGACTTGGCGCTGGCTGAGGTGCATTTGAAGGCCAAAATGAACGGCCCGGTCAATGCAGCCGTAGCATCCGGCGCAGAGTGGTCGGACAGCGGCGCGAACGTGCACCCGTTCGCCTGGAGCGGGGCGGCCCTGACAAACGTTACGCTGCAATCTTCCGCAAGCGGCACGCTGCTCGATGTAGGGCAAACGGCGGATCTTGAGCTTGGCGCGGCGAATGCCGCCGACCTGTACGGCTTCGATGCAACGTTAACCTATGATGCCGATCAATTCGAATTTATTGGCGCCTCCGTCAGCGACGAATTTGCGGGGCCGGACGGTAGCGTCATCTTCGACAGCAATCCGTCCGCCGGGAAAGTCCGTTTGATCGGAACGCTCAAAGGCGACGTCGCGGGCCGGACGGCCGACCAACTGCCGCTTGCCCATGTGCAGTTGAAGGCCAAGACACGGGGGAAAGCGGAGGTCTCCGTGGCAAGCGGAGCGACCTGGACCAACAGCGATTCCGCGCTGCTTCCTTTCCAGCAGACGGCGTCGCTGCAGCTGATCGCCGCGGACGGAGATGTCGCGCCGCCGGCAGGCTTCGGCATCAACGATCTGGCCGCCGTCGCCAAGGCGTTCGGCTTGTCGAGCGGCAGCGCTGGTTACTGGGACCGACTGGACATGAACCTGGACGGAAGCATCGACATCGTCGACATCGCCTACGTCGCCAACCACCTGCTGAACAGGCTATAGCATGTTCCGGGCAGCGGGTGCAAGCCGTCCGGCTGCCCGGATCCTTAGCTCACATTACAGGATGGGGGATGTCTCATGAAAAAGACGATGCTTCTGTCGGCCATGATCGCGCTTCTGTTCACCCTGCCGCTGCAAGCTTGGGCGTCGGCCGCGGACGAATCGGACACGACGGTTGCGCTGAGTGTAACGGGCGACAATTCGCACGGCGAAGTCGGAGGCCGGATCACGCTGGAGATCGCGGCGAAGAACAGTGTCAACCTGCTCGGTCTTCAGGCGACCTTTCACTACGACCCTGACAAATTGATGCTGAGTGCGGAGGGGATTGCGGCGAAGGATCCTTTTGTCGCCGTGGCAAAGAGCGAAGCGGAGGGCAGCGCGGCGGTGGCGCTCGTCAACAAGGCGCCTACGGCCGATCCGGTGGCGGGCATGACCGTAGTAGACGTGAGCTTCGACATCATCGGGGAAGGCAACACACAGGTCTGGCTCGGCGATATCAAGGCGGTCAACCAATCGTACCGGGAGATTCAAGCGAACACGGAAACGGCGCCAATCGCGCTGACTTTGCACGCAGCCGGTTCGTCGGACCCCGGCGGAGGCGGCACAAATCCGGGCGGGGGCGGCACGAACCCAGGCGGGGGGACGAACCCCGGCGGTGGAGGCGCAAATCCGGGCGAGGGTGGCA
>NZ_JACJVO010000012.1 GCF_014212055.1 Cohnella zeiphila
CTCCCGCGTCGCGCGGGCCGGGGCCGCGGCGCGGCAAGCGGCGGCAGCGCGGGGGCGGGCGAAGCCGCCCGCGCGACGCGGGAGACGGCCGCTGCGGCGGCGCCGGCCGTCGTCGGGACGTGCCCGCGGCCGGGATGCGGCGGGCAGATCTTCATGGGGCGCAAGGGGTACGGCTGCAGCCACTACAAATCCGGATGCTCCTTCGTCATCTGGAAAGAAAGCCTGGGCCGCACGCTGAGCGACGCGATGGTGCGAAGCCTGATCGAGAAGGGCAGGACGTCCAAGCTCAAGTTCAAGAGCGCGTCCGGCGAATCCTACGACGCCCGTCTGCGGCTGGCCAACCCCGCTACCGGGGAGCTGGCGTTGGAGCGGGAATAGCGGCTTCGCTGGATGTTGAATATTGTTTCTATCATCGCCAATACGATGAGATGAGGAATATTTTCACAAGAAGGAATGAGAGAAATGGCCAAGCCGGTTAAGCTTGAGGATCTGATTGGCGGAATGGAAATCCAGTTCGACGAGCAAAGCAATTATTTAAACGTGGAAACGGGCGAAGTCGTTACCGTATCCCATGAGACTCTCCGGGCAGCGGAGGAAGACGAACCGTTCGATCACTTGCCGGATTGGATGCAAGAAGATATTAAAGTAGCGATTGACGTTCTGGAGAACTTCGAGAATTACAAATCGCTGCCGACGAAATTCGAGATTAACGAATATGAGATGATAGAAGATTTCAGTTACCAGCTTGCCAATGAAAGACACAGCAGCGTCCTTTTAGACGCGATTCGCGGAAGAGGAGCCTTCCGAAGGTTCAAAGACAAGGTGTATGATTTGGGAATAGAAAAGGACTGGTATGCTTTCCGGGATGAGCGGTATAGACAGATTGCCATTGATTGGTGTAACGATTTGGACCTGAAGTACGTTGAATGATACCCGATCCATCCCGGACGCGACGAGGTGCGGGGACATCTCCCCGGATTTGATCGACTGCTTCGTCGACTCCGTAACGGTTGAGATCCTGCAATACGATCCGCAAGGCCAAGGATTCGCCCATCCCGCATATCGGGAGGCCGGCACGAAGGAATTGGTGACCAAGGACGGCACATTTTCCGGATCGGTCGGCGTCGGCGGGGCAGGCTATTATTTGATCAAGATCGATAGTCCGAAGAACATCCCGTATCCAGGCGATGGACCGGGCGCGACGGAATGGGCCGAGTTCGTCGTGGAAGTAAAGTAACGTACCGGGCACGGTGACGCAATAAGCGCAAAAAAGACGCTTCCCGCCGCGAGTCATGCGGTTCGGCAGCGTCTTTTCTTACTTTCAGGAAGCAAATCCTGCAAAAGTGCAGGCTTTCCGAGCATTTCGGCGGACGATCGCCCCAAAGCCTGCAAAAGTGCAGGAATTTCCCCTGTAAACTTACCCGACAGGCCGTTGCGACTCGAAAAACCTGCACAATTGCAGGTTTAAGCTCTCGTTCGCGAGCAAGGAAGGCATAAAACTGCATTTTTGCAGTTTTAACGCACAATCGGCCGGCATGTATCGTCGCCACCCGAATCGATGCGGCCTCACTCACCCTCAGAAGAACTTCAGAAGCTCCGCCTTCACGGCTTCGTTCGTGCCCGGGACGCGCGTCTGGAACTGCGGCTTGTCGAACAGGGCCTGGATCTGCGGCGGGAACGTCTGCTCGATGTGGATAAGCTCGATCGCCTCGTTGAACTTGGCCGGGTGGGCGGTCGCGAGTACGATCGTCGTCTCGCCCTGCGCCGTATGCTTGGCCGAAGCCGTCGCGCCGCACGCGGTATGCGGATCAAGAAGGTAGCCGTACTCGTCGTGGTACTCGCCGATCGTGGCGAGGCATTCGTCGTTCTGGACGCCGTAGGCGGCGAAGTCGCTTTGCACTTGCGCAAGCTTCTCGGCCGGAATCCCGATCCGCCCGTCCTTCTTGAAGCTGTCCATCAGCGAGCAGACGGCCTCGCTGTCTTCCCCGTACAGGTAATACAGGTAGCGCTCGAAGTTGCTCGCCACCTGAATGTCCATGGACGGGCTGTACGTCATATGGAATTCGCCCGGCTGGTAGACGCCCTCGCTTACGAACCGCTCCAGAATATTGTTCTCGTTCGTCGCCAGAATGAGCTTGCCGACCGGCAGTCCCATCCGCTTGGCGAGATAGCCGGCGAAGATATCGCCGAAGTTGCCGGTCGGGACGCTGAAGTTGACTCCGCCCGCCGCCCGGACCTTCTCGTCCAACCGGAAATAAGCGTAGAAATAGTAGACGATCTGGGCCAGCACGCGCGCGACGTTGATCGAATTGATCGCCCGCAGGTGGTATTCCTGCTTGAACGCGACGTCGGCGAACAGATCCTTGATGATGCGCTGGCAATCGTCGAAGTTGCCGTCGACGGACAGATTGAGCACGTTGGCGTCGTTCACCGTCGTCATCTGCAGCTCCTGCACTTTGCTCACCTTGCCGTGCGGATGCAGAATGCAGATGCGGATGCCTTCCTTGCCGCGCACGCCCTCGATCGCCGATGCGCCCGTATCGCCCGACGTGGCTCCGAGAATATGGATGATGGAGTTTTTTTGGCGAGAAATATAAGAGTACAGGTTGCCCAGGAATTGAAGCGCGATATCCTTGAACGCGAACGTCGGGCCGTGGAACAGCTCCAGCACGTACGTGCCGTCATTCACCTTGCGGACCGGCGTTACGTCCTTGTCGCGGAAGGCGGCGTAGCTGTCGTCCACGAGCTGCTTCAGGTCCTCGCGCGGAATTTCCCCGTCCGTGTAGAGCGAGAACAGCTCCAGCGCCAGCTCCGGATAGGAGAGCTTGCTCCACTGCGCCAGCGTATCGGCCGGAACCTGCGGGATCCGCTTCGGAACGAGCAGGCCGCCGTCGTCGCCAAGTCCCATCAGGACGGCGTCGATGAAGCCGACCGCCCCTACTTTGCCCCGTGTGCTGATGTAATCCATAACAGTCCCCTTGTGCATGCGAATTTTCAACCATTGTATCAAAAAACAGGCCCGATTTCGAACCCGTTTTTTGGATACGGATCGCGCGGGAATGGGCAACTTAACTCTGCCTGGGAGGGATCGCCATGCCATCGTCCGACGAATCGAAATACGCGCAGCAGCATCTGGCCAACGAACGGACGTTTCTCGCCTGGATCCGGACGAGCCTGGCCATCGTCGGACTCGGGTTCGTGGCCGCCGGAATCGTCTTCCGCTCGACGCCCAAGGAGCATGCGGGACACGCGCTGTCCGCCGTCGCCGGCATCGGAGCGGTGCTGTTCGGAGGAGCGCTAGCCGTCAGCGCCGCCCGGAATTATTTCGACAAGCGCAAAGGTATCAACGACGGCTCGTTTCGCTCCTCGACCCGGCTTGTCCTGGTGCTGGTCGTCTGCCTGGTGCTGATCGATCTGCTGGCACTCTTGCTGGCGCTGCTGCTCTACGTTTGAGAGGATTCGGAGCGAGGGTAAAAAGATCGCCGGACTCGAACGTCTCGATGAGCCGATCCAGCCAGGAATAGTAGCGGATCGCTCCGTCCATCTTCGCGACATCCGCCTGCAGCTGCTCCTGCAGGTTTCCGTCATCCGGATATCGGGCGGAGAGCTGCGCCGGCTCCGACTTCGATTTGCGCAGCGCGCTCAGGTTGATCTCCAGCGCCTTGCGCCATTTGAGAGGTCCGAACCCGCACTGTTGGGAGCGGCCTTCTCGTTGCGGCCCGAGCGATTACCCGTAACGAAACGATACGATCTTATGGGACGAAAAAGAGAGAGTTCGGCGTTCTAAACGAATCGTAGAAGACTTATTTGCTCATTTCGCTCGAAGAACGGGCGTCATATGCTCGAATAAGGTTTACCCGTTTCGTTACGTATGATCGAGCCTCAATTTTGCCGGGATAGCGTCTCTGGGTTTCGTTAGCGTTCGCGCTCGCTGAAGGATGGAACGATGCCGAGCGCTCCGCCCGAATTCCGAAATACCGGAACGAGCTTCGTCGGCTAACGTACTTTTGACGGATCAGAATGATATTCCTTTGCCGCGAAGAAAAGAAGGAAGCATCTGGGAGGACAAAAAGGGATATGCTACAATGAAGGACAACTATATTTCAACGGAGGGGATCGACTCTTGATAGGGCGCAGCGGCAACCCGACTTTGAACGAGAAGACGTTCGAGCGAACGGGAGGGTATTCGGGCGCGTCCCGGATGACGATCGACGGCACGGTGAACAAGACGTTCATTATGCTGGCTCTGCTTCTGGGCGGCGCGTTCGTGACGTGGTCGCAGTATTTCGACGGAAATAATGTCGGGGGCTATGCGATCGGCGGGGCGATCATCGGGTTCATCCTGGCCATGATCGTCAGCTTCAGGCCGACGACGGCTCCGTATCTGGTGCCGATATACGCGGTGATGGAAGGGGTGTTCCTCGGCGCGTTGTCCGCCGTCTACGAAGACCGGACGCACGGCGTTACGCTGCTGGCGGCGGCGCTGACGATGGGCGTGTTCGTCATGATGCTGCTGGCGTACAAGTTCCGCATCATTCAGGCGACAAGGAAGTTCCGGATCGGCATCTTCGCGGCGACGGCCGGCATCATGCTGGTCTACCTCGTCAGCCTCGTTCTCGGCCTGTTCGGCGTGACGGTTCCGTTCCTGTACGACAGCAGCTTGCTCGGCATCGGCATCTCGCTCGTGATCGTCGCCGTCGCGGCGCTCAATCTCGTGCTCGACTTCGATTTTATCGAAGAAGGGGCCAACCAGGGCGCACCTAAGTATATGGAATGGTACGGGGCGTTCGGCTTGATGGTGACGCTCGTCTGGCTGTACGTCGAAATGCTTCGTCTGGTCGCCAAGATCTCGAGCCGGGACTGACGGCCGATCGGACACAGAGAGCCGCCCTGGCGAGGGCGGCTTTTCCGTTATGGGAGCGCATAATCGGTGCCCGATCCGTGCGTCGCAATCCGCGGGCGCACCGGCTTTTATTTGGCCGGGAGAGCCGGCAAATCGATACGCAGCTCCTTGTCGGGATCGTCCGTCGAATAGAAGTAAATGTAGATATCTGCCTCCGTACCGGCGAAATCCTTATACATATCGATGGCCCGGTTGTTGCCGTCTCCGGAGAAGTTGGCCGTCACCGGTCTGCCGGGCTGGCTTTGCTTGCCATTCATCATATACGTCTGATTGACGCCGCCGAAGCGCGGATCGTCGCTGCCGCTTTCGATATAAAGATTTCCGTTTTCCTTGTAGTACGTCCAGTTGACCGAATATCCGCCCAGTCGGGTGGTGATTGTCTTCTTCCCGCTGCCGATCCCGGCCAGATGGATCGGATTTTTGTCTAGACGCTCCGTCACCTCGTATTTCATATCGAGCGCAATAGGGGTCTGCTCCGACAGAACGAGACCGGGCTGCCGCTCGAACCGGAGCGTAAAGCCGTTGAAGTCGCCCGGTTCACTGCTCGGATAGCCTCCTTTAAGCCGCGTCCCGTTCACATCCAAATAAATTTGCTTAAAGCTTAGCTCCTTGTATTTCTCGTGAGTACCCGTAATGCGAATCTGGGTGGGCGTTATGGTCATCTCCTTCAGCTCGATCGGCCCGGCCGCCGTTTCCACGGTTTGATCGATCGGGCGCGTAATGGTGCCGTCCAGCATCCGCTCCTTGTCGAGCTGCAGGTCGAAGCTCCAGCTTCCGTCGATCTCGGCGGATTTCCTCGTATAGTTCAGCTTATAGGTAACGCCTGCAGTTCCCAGATCGGCTGTGTGAAAATATTGCAGCCCGGTATATTCGCCCTGTGCGCCCGGTTTGCCGAATGCGCCGGTTGCCGCTTCCTTGACTTGCGTCTCGCCGTCGTATACGCCGATGCTGGGGTAAGACCAGCTTTGCGCCGCCTTGTCGCTGAAAAATACCGACGTGGACAGCAGCGTCCTGTCCCCTTGCGCGAAGGGCAGCACGACAAGCCGGTCGATTCCGTCCTGACCGATCTCGATCGTCTGCTTCCTGTTATTCTCCGAATCGATGGAAATCTCGCGCTGCGCCGCGGCGAAGATTTGCAGGTTCTCGGCAGAGAGATGCACATCGGCCAGCAGGCTGTCCGGCGTCCAGTCCGTAGAGAATTCTCCCTGCCATATTTTACTGTCCGGATTCCAGGTGAGGGACACATCCCCCTCGATCGCGTTGCCCTTGCCGTCCGACAGCTTCATGCCGGAAAATCGCGGGTAGCTTGCCGGATCGGCATGAGGCAGGTTCAGACTGAACAGCAGCACCGTCCGGTTATCGTCGACAACGGCTGTGTCGAGAGTAAGCTTTGCGCCGCCGAAGGAGACCGTTTTTCCGATCTGCTGCCCGAGTCCCTGCTCCAACGCCGAGCGGACACCGGAATGATGAGTAAAATAACTCCATTTGTCCGATAACGCCGCGAAAGCCGGAGTAGCCGCCAGCAGCACCGCCGCCGTCGCCAGCACCGCCGTCCGGGATACCCGTCTCCGGGCCGAAGCGGGCGCCGGAAGCTCCGAAGTTATCTCGGAAGCATCGGAACGGCGCTGCTCGATCCGCTCCCACATCGCGTCGAAATCCGGCTCGTTCAGCGGTGCTTCATCGTTTAGATATCGAGTAAAGATTCGCTCTATCCGATCCGTTTGTTTCATATTCGCCGCTCCTTTCCGTTTCTGCGTCGCCGCTTTGCCATTCCTTTCTCATCAGCTTGCGGCATTTGTTCAGCCGCGATTTGACCGTTCCTACGGGAACGTCCAGAATGTCCGCAATTTCTGTCAAGCTGTATTCGTTTATGTAGCGAAGCGCCGCCGCCGCCCGAAGCTTGGCCGGCAGCCGCTGCAGCAGCCGCAGCACGTCCCGGGCCGATTCCTGCTCCATCGCAACGGTCTCGGCCGCCTTCTCCGCCGTATGCACGCTAAGAAGCTGGAGCCTGATCTCCCTGCGCTTTCGCCGTCCGCTTAGCTTGATATAATTCAGACAGCGGTTCACCGTCACCCGAATGATCCAGGTCCGCAGAAATTCCACCCGACGCCAGTCATGCCGGAAGACGGAGACAAATACGTCCTGACATACATCCTCCGCATCCGCCGCGTGATGAAGCATAAAATAGCAGGTCCGATACACTTCTTTCCGGTACGTTTCAAAAAGCTCCCGCTCCTGCACGCTTTCTCCCCCCTTTCGACCCGGCCTACTTAATGAACAACGCTTTCAGACAAAAGGTTCACTTCTAGGTATCGGCGCCAATGGGTCGTAAATGGAGAAAGCCGCTTGCAGGCTTGGATTAAATGTGCTAGAATTTGCACATTAAATAAACGAAAGGTGAGCGGTCGACCTTATGGCTCAACTGAGGCGTTTCGGATTCGGATTGCAGGCGCTGATCGCGCTGGCTTCGCGCCCGGATCAATGGTCGAGCGCGGAGCTGGCCGACCAGATCCGCTGCGAACCGACGGCGCTTCGCAAGATTTTGTCGCAGCTGGCCGACGCGGGGCTGGTGGAAGCGAGGCAGGGACGGTCCGGGGGGTACAAGCTGGTCAAGCGTCCCGAAGAGATTACGCTGGTCGAAGTGTACCGTTCGGTGCACGAAGCGGAACCCGGCTGGGACGGGATCGCCGACACGGCGGGCGACGGGTGGCTCGGGGAGAAAGTTCGCGAATCGTTCGGACGGATTATGGCGGATATCAACGTCCAGGTCGTTCGGGTGCTGGGCACCTATACGATCGCCGATTTGCTGAAATAAATTTTTTTGCGCTAAATTGTGCGCGAATATGCACAGAATAAGGAGATGGGGTTCATGCGAATCCGCTGGTTCGGGCAATCGGCTTTTCTTCTCACTTCTCGGGACGGCACCCGGCTCGCGATCGATCCGTGCGGCAAGTTCCTCGGCTACCGGATGCCGGCGGTGGAGGCCGATATCGTGGCGGTCACCCACGATCACCGGGATCATAACCGGCTCGATGCGATCTCGGGCCGTTACAAGCTCGCCAACCGGCCGGAAACTTACGCCTGCGGCGGCTTCGAGCTGCGGGGCGTCCGAACGTACCATGATAAGGCGAACGGGGCCAAAAGAGGCGAGAACATCGTGTTCGTCATTCGCGCGGACGGCCTGACCGTCGCCCACTGCGGCGATCTGGGCCATTTGCTTACGGCCGAACAAGCGGAAGCGATCGGTCCGGTCGACGTGCTCATCGTACCGGTCGGCGGCAGGATGACGCTGAACGGAGCGGAGGCGGCCGAAGTGGCGAAGCAATTGCAGGCGACCGTGCTGATTCCGATGCATTACCGCACCAAGGCGCTGGGCCTCCTCGGCAAGTTTATTTTCGAGAAAGTCGATCGGTTCGTCGAGGCGGTTGGGCGCGGCTTCCGCAAAGAGAAGGAGTTGGAGCTCACCCCGGATCGGCTTCAAGCATTCGCGGGCGTCGTCGAGCTATCTTATGAGTAAATAACGAATACGGAAAGAAGAGAACGCGAAAATGAACAAGCAACGACCGTCGGCGCCCGTGAAGATCGTCCGCTACTTGATCACCTTGGTCACGGCGCTGATCGGAGGCGGGGCGTTTACGCTGCTGAACCTGCCGATCCCCTGGCTGCTCGGCCCGATGATCGCCGTGCTGATCGGCTCCAACCTGCGGCGGGAATGGTACGCTTGGCCGGGTGCGGCGCGGAACGGCGCCATGATCGTCGTCGGCTATACGATCGGCCTCTCGCTTACGGCGGAGGCGCTGCGGGAGATGGCGGGCCAGCTGCCGACGATGCTGCTGATGACCGTACTGCTGCTGCTGTTTTGCGCGGGGATGGCTTATGCGGTATCCAAGCTGTCCGGCGGCGATTTCTTGACCGCGCTGATGGGCAGCGTTCCCGGCGGGCTTACGCAGGTGCTCATCCTCGCCGAGGAGACGCCGGGCGTCAATCTGACGCTGGTGACGGTTACGCAAGTCATTCGGCTCATGATGATCATCATCTGCGTGCCCCTGCTCATCTTCAGCCCGCTGCTCGGGCTGGAGCACGACAGCGCGGCGGCCGCTTCCGCGGCGGCGGCTCAAGCGGCTTCCTCGGCTTCGGCGGACTGGGCCGCCCTGTTCCCGAACATTCTGGCGTTCGCGCCGATCTGCGTCGCCTGCGCCATCGGCGGGAGCCGCATCCGTTTCCCGACCGCGTACCTGCTCGGCCCCGCGTTCGCGACGGCCATCGTGCAGCTGGCCGGCCTTCATGGCCCGGCGCTGCCTTCGTCCCTGACCGCCGCCGCCCAGTTCGCGATCGGCAGCTACGTCGGCCTGCTGCTTCGGCCCGGCGCTCTGCCGCGGAAGATCCGCTCGATCTCGCTCGCGCTCGCGAGCGGGGCGGCGCTGGTCCTCGGCGCGCTCGGTCTCGGCTGGCTGCTGACGCGCCTGCACGGGGTGTCGATGGCGACGGCGCTGCTTAGCCTGGCGCCCGGCGGGATGGACCAGATGGGCATCATCGCCCACGAGGTCCATGCGGATCTGTCGATGGTGGCGGGATATCAGCTGTTCCGCACGTTTTTTATCTTTTTCCTCGTGCCGCCGCTGCTTCGGTCCGTCATTCGGCGAGCGACCCGGCCAAAGGCCGCAGGCGAGAAAATATAAACGAAGAAGCCCGCCGTTCCCCGATGGGAGGAACGGCGGGCATTTTTACGGGCTGTATTAGAAATCGAAGCGATCCGGATCCGGCCCAACGCGCAAGTTGCGGTTCAGACCGTCGATGCGCGCCATGTCCTCCGGGCTCAATTCGAAATCGAACACGGATGCGTTCTCGACCATTCGATGTTCCTTCGTAGACTTCGGGATGGTGACGACGCCATGCTGGAGATCCCAGCGGAGGATCGTCTGCGCGACGGACTTGCCGTGGCGGGCCGCAATCTCGAGGAGGACCGGGTCATCCAACAGCCGGCCCTGCATAAGCGGGGACCAGGCTTCGAGCTGGATGCCCTGCTCCTTGGCGTAACGGCGCAGGTCCTCCTGAGTCAGGCGAGGGTGGAATTCGACCTGGTTGACCATCGGCCTGATCTTGGCATCGGCCAGCAGGTCCTCGAGATGATGAATCTGGAAGTTGCTCACCCCGATCGCCCGGACCCGGCCTTCCCGGTACAGCGTCTCGAGCGCCCGCCAAGTCTCCTTGTACTTCCCTTGGACCGGCCAATGGATAAGGTACAGATCGACATAGTCGAGCCCGAGCTTATTCAGGCTCGTCTCGAATGCGGCCAGCGCGGAGTCGTAGCCTTGGTCGGCGTTCCACACCTTCGTGGTCACGAACAGCTGCTCCCGCGCAACCAGCCCTTGCCCGACGGCCCCGTGGATGCCTTGGCCGACGCTTTGTTCATTCCCGTAGACGGCCGCCGTGTCGATGCTGCGGTAGCCGTTGCGGATCGCGGCTTTCACCGCCGAGGCGAGCGCGGGACCGTCCTCTACTTGAAACACGCCGAGTCCGAACACGGGCATGCGAACGTCGTTAGACAGGGTAACCGCATCTTGCAGATGTTGAATCATAGCGTAACTCTCCTTTTTGTTTTTTATCCATGAACCCGATCGGACGAGACGGCGGCGCGGCTCTCCCTCCGCTCCAGCGCGAGTCCCCAAGCGGTCAGCAGGACCGCGGCGAACACCATCAGCGCCCCGACCCACGTCGTATGGATCAGACCCATCGAATCATTGACCACGCCGCCCAGGTAAGCGCCCAGGGCGATGCCGGCATTGAAGGCGGCGATGTTCACGGCGGAAGCGACGTCTTTCGCCTGCGGAGCGAGCCTTTCCGCGAGCATGACGACATACAGCTGCAGGCCCGGCACGTTCATGAAGGCGAACAAGCCCATGCCGAAAACGGTGAGAAGTCCCGCGGCCTTATAGGGAGCCGTGAAGCCGAGCGCCAGCAGAACGACCGCCTGAATGAGGAAGATGTAGAACAGGGCGGTCAGCGGCTTGCGGTTGCCGACTTTGCCGCCGACGACGTTCCCGATGGCGATGGCGACTCCGTAGACGAGAAGGAGAAGCGCGACCGTTCGTTCCCCGAAGCCTGTAATTTCATGAAGAAGCGGGGATAAATAGGTAAAGACGACGAAGGTTCCGCCGTAGCCTAGCGCAGTAATGGAGAAGGCGAGCAGCAGCCGGCCGTTCGTCACGAGCTTAAGCTGGTCGCCCAGGCGAATGCGGGCCCCGGTCCCCAGGTTCGAGGACACGAGCGTCAAGTTCGCGGCGAAGGCGGCGATGCCTACCGCGACGATGGCGATGAAGGCCGCCCGCCAGCCGAGCTGCTGCCCGATCCAGGTGCCGAGCGGGACGCCGGTCACGGTCGCCACGGTCAGGCCGGAGAACATGATCGAGATGGCGCTCGCCCGGCGGTGCTCCGGTACCAGGCTGGCGGCGATGGTGGAACCGATCGACATGAAGACGCCGTGAGCCAGCGCCGAGATAACCCGTGCGACGAGCAGTACGGCGATGCCGGACGCGGCCGCCGCGAGAGAGTTGCCGGCGATGAAGACGAGCATGATCGCGAGCAGCAGCTTTTTGCGGGAGAACCGCGAGGTCAGGGAAGTCAGAACGGGAGCGCCGAAGGTCACTCCCAGCGCGTATAAGGTCACGGTAAGTCCCGATGCGGTGATGGAGATGCCAAAATCGTCGGCGATCAGCGGAAGCAGCCCTACGCTGATGAATTCGGTCGTTCCTATGGCAAAGGCGCTGATGGCCAAGGCGAGCAGCGCCATCGTCGCTCTTCGATTGTCGTTCGTCATGATTCCTCCTCCTAAGCGTTGTTGTGTCATCCGGCCGGCAACGGCTATTATGGAGGATAAGGAAGAGAATGAATAGTACGTACTTTACGGTGCTATACGTACTTTTAAGTGCCTATCGACTCGGGAAGGAGATCGAATGCCATGACAAGCGAGACGAAAACGAAGAAGAAATACAATATCGCGGTCGAAGCGACCCTGGAAGTGATCGGGGGCAAATGGAAGTGCGTCATTCTGTGCCACCTGACCTACGGGAAAAAGCGGACGAGCGACTTGAAGCGCCTCATGCCGAGCATCACGCAGAAGATGCTGACCCAGCAGCTTCGGGAACTGGAGGATGACGGAATCGTGAACCGGATCTCGTACAACCAGGTTCCGCCGAAGGTCGAATACGAGCTGAGCGAGTACGGCTGGAGCCTGAAGTCGATTCTGGATTCCCTGTGCGCATGGGGAGAGACGCATATCATCAAAGAATACGGCAACAAGTTCGACGTGCTGGAGGACAGCATTCTGAATCGCTGAGCTTGTCCGTGCCGGCTGCTCTTCGATGAGGCGGCGCCGAAAATAGAGGTTGACATGGCCGATCAAATGAATTAATTTATTGGTAAATAAATAAAACGAGGTACGATGATGGCCAGACACAAAGATCTCGACCTCGGCTCCCTCAATCGCAAGGATCAGATCTTGGACGCCGCGGCAACGTTGTTCGCCAATAACGGCTTCTATAAGACAACGACGGCGATGGTGGCTGCCGAAGTCGGCGTTACCCAGCCGTATGTGTTTCATTTTTTCAAAACCAAAGAAGAACTGTACCTGGCGGTGCTGGAGCGGGCGGTCGGCCGGCTGATCGAGGCGTTCCGGGCGGTCGAGGCTCCTCCCGAGAAGCTTATCGAACGGATGGGGAAGGCGTTCAACGTGCTGATGGAGACGCACCGCGACGAGATTCTGCTATGCATGCATTCCTTCGCGACTCCGGAGCCGGACGTTCGGACGTATGTGCGCGGGAAGTTCGAGACCATTCACGGATTCGTCTCCAGGCGGTTCGAGAGCGCCGGCATACCGAATCCCGATCTGCAAGCAACCTTGTTTATCGGCTGCGGAATGGTCATCTCCATGGGAGAAGTGCTGGAACTGCCGCAGCTGAAAATGCTGGATCCGGACGAGCGCGACTGACGGCGCGGGGACTGCAACAGGGCCGCTTGGGAGGCCCGAGGCGCCGCCTCGTCGAAGTCGGAAGCGAGCGGGCGGGCGGTCTATCTGCCGGAACCCGGTTTCGATTGGCGGCAGAAGGCCCGGCTTGCCGGGTTCGCCGCCTAAGGGCGTTTTTGCATCAAGGAGTCCGCGGGAAGAACAAATTTTTTTTGCTGATCTATTTATTTATCTATAAATAATATATTAGGAGAGTGTTGTGAAAATGGTAACCGCAGGCTACCGGGTTCGATTGATGGTCATTACCTGTATCGCGCTGTTCATGGCGATGCTGGACAATTTGGTGGTCGGGGTGGCGCTTCCATCCATTCAGGCTTCCTTCCATGCCGGCATGGCCGAGTTGCAATGGTTCCTGAACGCGTACACGCTGGCTTTCGCCGCGCTGCTCATTCCGTTCAGCGCGCTCGGCGAGCGGTTTGGCCGCAAGCGCGTCTTCCTGTCCGGCGTCGCGATGTTCACGCTGGGGTCGCTCGCGGCGGCGCTCAGCGACAGCTCGATGCAGCTGATTCTGGCCCGCGCGCTGCAAGGAATAGGCGCTGCGGCTATCATGCCGATCAGCCTGACGCTGGTGAATACCGCATTCCCTCCCGAGAAGCGGGCGGCGGCCATCGGTATCTGGTCCGGCATCTCCGGGCTGGGCCTCTCGATCGGCCCGCTCGTCGGCGGCGCGATCATCGAAGGCGCCCCCTGGCAATGGATCTTCTGGATCAACGTCCCCATCGGCTTGATCGCAGTGCTCCTCGGTATGCGCTGGCTCAAAGAATCGAAGGGGGAACGCAAGCCGATCGATCCGTTCGGTATTCTGCTGCTCTGCGCCGGCTTGTTCGGGCTCGTCTTCGGCTTGGAACGCGGCAACGATTACGGGTGGGGTACGTTCGGCGTATGGGGTTCGATGGCCGGCGGCGCTGTTCTGCTTCTTGCTTTTTATGCCTGGGAACGCAGCCGAAAGCAGCCTTTCGTGCAATTCTCGCTTTTCCGCAGCGGGAACTACAGCGCGTATCTGTCGGCCGGCTTCTGGTTGAACGCCGGCATCTTCGGGGCCATCTTCCTGCTGACGCTGTTCCTGCAGCAAGCCCAAGGCTACTCCGCCCTCGGCGCCGGCCTCCGGGAGATGGTCTGGACCGCCTGCACGATGATCTGCGCGCCGCTCGCGGGTCTCTTGATCGGCCGCTTCGGCTCCAAGCGAATCTTGCTGCTCGGCATGTTTTTGCAGATCGCCGCACTGCTCGGCTTAGCCGTTGTCATCCAGAACCAAGGCGCGAGCTTCCCGTTCGGCTACATGGTGCCGATGATGATGGCGGCCGGAGCCGGCATGGGCTTCAGCTTCACTCCGCTCTCCCACGGGTTGCTCAGCTCGATACCGGAGGAGTCGGCAGGCGAGGCGAGCGGACTGAGCAACACGGCCCGCGAGCTGGGCGGCGCGTTCGGCGTCGCGATCGGAGGGCTGGTCTTCGCCCGCGGCGGCGCCGTCGCTACCCCGGACGACTTCGGAGATCATCTGGTGCCTTCGCTCTTCGTCTTGACCGCCATGTTGGCCGTCGGCTTCCTGGCCGTTGCTTTCATGGTGCGGAGCAGCCGGAGGCGGGCCGTAAGATCGAGCGGGTCGGACGCTGCCGCCGGGATCAAGCAGCCGGGCTGACGAATAGACGGTTCTTGTGTATTTCCCTCAACTCTGGGACAATAAAGAGACATGAGTACCGGAGCACGGGGAAAAGAGGGCGAGCGCGAGCATGAACAAGGAATCGGTGTACGGACGGAAGCTGGAGGATCTGGCCGCCTGGCTGGCGGAGCGCGGGCATAAGAAGTCCCGAACGCTGAAAGTGTGGGATTATCTGTACCGCAATCGGACGGCGGACTTCCAGGAGATGACGGACGCCCATCCGGAGGCGGTCCGGCTGCTGGCGGAGCAATATACGACGACGACGATGACCGAGCATACGCGGCAGGAGTCGTCGGACGGGACCGTCAAATTTCTGTTCCGGCTGGCCGACGGCAATCTGATCGAGACCGTGCTGATGCGGCATCCGTTCGGCCTGTCCGTCTGCGTGACGACGCAGGTCGGCTGCAACATCGGCTGCAGCTTCTGCGCCAGCGGCCTGCTCGCCAAGAGCCGCGACCTGAGCGCCGGGGAGATCGTGGAGCAGGTCATGCAGGTGCAGTTCTATCTGGACCGGGCGGGCCAGGGAGAGCGAGTCACGCATATCGTCGTGATGGGCATCGGCGAGCCGTTCGACAATTACGCGAACGTAATGGATTTCCTGCGCGTCGTGCTCGATCCGAAAGGGCTGGCCATCGGTCCTCGGCACATTACGGTGTCGACGAGCGGCCTCGCGGGCAAGATCCGGGAGTTCGCGGACAGCGGGCTGAACGTCAACCTGGCCGTGTCGCTGCACGCGCCGAACGATGAACTGCGAACGAGGGTCATGAAGATCAACAAAGCGATTCCGATCGCCCAGGTGATGGACGCGATGGACTACTTCCTGGAGCGGACGAACCGGCGGATCACGGTGGAGTATATTCTCCTGAGGGACGTCAACGATCGGTTGGAGCACGCGCGCGAGCTGGCCGAGTTGATCGGCCGAATGAAGCGCCCGATGGTCAACGTGAATCTGATCCCGTACAATCCGGTGGATGAGCACAGCCAGTACCAGCGCAGCGAGCCGGAGACGGTCCGCGCGTTTTTCGACGCGCTGAAGAAGAGCGGCATCCGCTGCAGCACTCGCGTGGAGCACGGGGCGGACATCGACGCGGCGTGCGGGCAGCTGCGGAGCAAGCAGATCTCCGGCGGCGGCCGGCGAACGAGTGACGGCCCGGCGTCGGGCGGGCGGCATGGCGAGCTCAGTGATGCGGATCAGTGCCGAAGATCGGCGCGGCAAGCGAACGAGTGACGGCCGCCGGCGATGACCGGCGCGGCGAGCGGAATGACGCCCGGCGTCGGGCGAGCGGCATAGCGAGGTCAGCGCCGATGATCGGCGCGGCCGGCGAACGAGTGACGGCTGCCGGCGATGACCGGCGCGGCGGGCAGAGTGACGCCCGGCGTCGGGCGAGCGGCATAGCGAGCTGAACGATGCCGGTCAGCGCCGATGACCGGCGCGGCAAGCGCGAGTAAGTTGGGATGCATCCCTCACGGAGGGGTGCGTTTTTAATTCCCGCTCTAACGAAACGAGGGAGCGCTATTGGGCATAAAACGCAGCTTTTCTAAGGCTAACGAATCTCAGCGACGCTATACCGCCCATTCCGAACGGTTCCGGCACGAAATAGGGGAAATAAGATCTGCTGGTTTCGTTAGAGAAAATAAGCAGGATCGTACGACGATTTAGCGTCTCTAGGTTTCGTTAGCGGTCGAGATGGCCGAGATGGCCGAGATGGACGAGAGCAAGCTTGCCGAATCCCGGCCCGCCCGTGCGGGATCGGTAAATATCCCCAACAGTTATACACAACTTGTGGATGACTTGTGTATAAGTGTGGGGATATCCGTGCGCAAAGGTGCCGATCCGGCGGCTATCCTCCTCTTCGCGGGCGGGCACTTGCGGCAAATCGTACGCGATTCGGACCTGGATCCGGCGACGCGGTCCATCGCCTTCGCTCCGCTCGTCCGCTGCCTACCGTACATTCTGTCAACAGCTTTCCTGACGAAAGCTGTTTTTCCTTTGATTGAACCTGGAAGCGCTTACGGATTATGATGAATTCACAAACAAATCCTAATCTCTATTGGAGAAACGATAGAAGGAGGCTATTCACATGAGTCAAGCGGTTCAACCGCAAAGCGTTCTGGCTTCCTCCGAGACGGCGCCGGAAGGCGGGGCGAAAGTCGCGGTACAGAAGTTCGGACGGTTCCTCAGCGGCATGGTGCTGCCGAACATCGGGGCGTTCATCGCCTGGGGGCTGATCACCGCCTTGTTTATCCCGACCGGATGGATTCCGAACGAGAGCTTGGCGAAGCTGGTCGATCCGATGATCAAGTACCTGCTGCCGCTGCTGATCGGCTATACCGGCGGGAAAATGGTCCACGACACCCGGGGCGGCGTTATCGGAGCGGTCGCGACGATGGGCGTCGTGATCGGCACCGACATCCCGATGTTCCTCGGCGCAATGATCATGGGTCCGCTCTCGGCCTGGATCCTGAAGCAGTTCGACCGTTCGATCGACGGCAAGATCCGCTCCGGCTTCGAGATGCTGGTCAACAACTTCTCGTCGGGCATCATCGGCGGCCTGCTCGCGATCGGCGCCTACGCAGGCGTAGGCCCGGTCGTCGAGGCGTTCAGCAAACTGCTGGCGAACGGCGTGGAGTTTCTCGTCAACCATCATCTGATTCCGCTCGCGAACATTCTGATCGAGCCCGGCAAGGTGCTGTTCCTGAACAACGCGATCAACCACGGGGTGCTGAGCCCGATCGCGCTGGAGCAGTCGACGGCAACCGGCAAGTCGCTGCTGTTCATGCTGGAGTCGAACCCCGGTCCCGGCCTCGGCATCCTGCTCGCCTATTGGATGTTCGGGCGCGGGATGGTGAAGCAATCGGCTCCCGGCGCGGTCATCATTCACTTTTTCGGCGGGATTCACGAGATTTACTTCCCATACATTCTGATGAACCCGCGGCTCATCCTGGCCGTCATCTGCGGCGGCGTGGCCGGAACGGCGACCTTCTCCGCCACCGGCGCGGGCCTTGTCGCGACACCGTCCCCGGGCAGCATCTTCGCCTACTTCGCGATGACGCCCAAGGGCGGGTACCTGCCGATGCTGAGCGGCGTGGTCGTGGCGGCGGTCGTCTCCTTCCTGCTGGCGTCCCTGCTGCTGAAGACGAGCCGCAAGACGGATGAAGGAGATCTGGAAGCGGCCACCGAAAAGATGAAGCAGATGAAGGCGCAGTCCAAGGGGCAGGCTCCCGCCGCGGCTGCCGCGACCGCCGTCGCTTCGGCACCGGCAAGCACGGCCGCGAAGACGAAGGCGGAAGTGAGCAAGATCGTATTCGCCTGCGACGCCGGCATGGGGTCCAGCGCAATGGGCGCTTCCATCCTGCGGAAGAAGCTGAACAAGGCCCAGGCGAACGTGAAAGTAACGAACACGGCCATCGGCGATATTCCGGCGGACGCCGACATCGTCGTCACCCACCGGTCGCTGACCGACCGCGCCCGTTTAAAAGTACCCGGGGCGGAGCATATTTCCATAGACGACTTCCTGAAGGCGGCGGAGTACGACGAGCTCGTCGAGCGCCTGGGGAATGCGAATCCGGAATCATGAGCTGCGGCGCGGCGCTGACGATTAGTCGTCGGCGTCTCGTCCGTTTCTCGGAGGAGGGGGGATAGATCCGAACATGATCGTCTCCAACAGGCAGCGACGCTTGCTGGAATTGCTGCTTCGGCGGCAGGAGGAAGTGACGGCCGGGGAGATGGCGGAGGAGCTTCGGATCAGCGCCCGCACGGTTCACCGGGACATGCAGGAGCTGGAGCCGATGCTCGCCGCGAACGGCTTGTCGCTGGTACGCAAATCGGGCATCGGCATCTCGCTTCAGGGAGGCGAAGAGGAGCTCGCCCGATTCAAGGAACAGCTCGGCGCTTCGGTCAGCGCCACTTATTCGCCCGACGAGCGCAAGGCGCTGATCTTGTGCCGGCTGCTGCGGGAAGAGGAGCCCGTCAAGCTGTTCGCGCTGGCCCACATGCTCCACGCGGCGATCCCGACGGTGACCCGCGATCTGGACGAATTGGAGCCTCAGCTGAACCGGCAGGGGCTGGAATTGGTCCGGCGCCGCGGCTATGGCGTCGAGCTTGCCGGCGGCGAGGAGAACAAGCGCGGCTTGATCGCGGCGCTCGCGCACCTTTACCTGGACGACTCCGAGCTGTTCGGGGCTTCTTCGGACGACGCGAGGACGGGGCCGGTCGCCAAAGAGCTGCTTCGGATGGTCGGCAAGGACGTTTTTCACGCGGTCGAGCAGCTGTTATGGAAGCTGGAGGAGGCTTGGCCGCGAAGGCTGTCGGAGACGGCGTATACCCGTCTGCTCGTTCGCTTGTCCGTGGCGCTGACGCGGCAGAGGCAGCAGCGCTTCATCGAAGGCGGCGCCTCGGCGGGAGCTTCATCGCCCGCCCTGGACCGCTTCCTCGAAGCGTTCGGCCCGGATTGGCCGGAGGCGGAGCGAGACTACGTCCAGCGGCTGCTGGACGAAGCGAAGGCAGAGGCCGAGTCCGGCGGCGGCGCCGCGCTGCTCAGCCGGTACGGGCCCGCGGTCGCGGAATCGGCCGCGAAGCTGATCCGGGCGGTGGCGAAGCGGTGGGACGTTCCGTTCGACCGGGACCGCTCGCTGCTCGACGGCTTGATCCGGCACCTGGGCCCCGCGCTGGAGCGGCTTCGCGCTCTCGAGACGATCCGCAATCCGCTGCTGCCCCAGATCAAGAAAGACTACGGAGCGCTGTTCGAAGCGGTCCGCGCCGGAGCGGGGGAAGCGCTCGTGCCTTATCGCGTTCCGGAGGAAGAGATCGGCTATCTGACGATGCATTTCGGCGCGGCCGCGGAGCGGTGGCGGCTGTTCCCGCGGACGGTGCGGGCGATGCTCGTCTGCACGAGCGGGATCGGCTCCTCGAAGCTGCTCGCGGTGCGGATCCACAAAGAATTCCCGCAGGTGGACCTGATCGGGCATTATTCGTGGTACGAGGCCGCGCGGATTTCTCCGGACCGCTACGATCTGATCGTCTCGACGGTCGATCTGCCGATGCAGCCGGACCGCTACGTCAAGCTCAGTCCGTTGCTCACCCGTGAAGAGACGGAGCGGCTGCGCGAAGCGATCTGGCGAGCCGCTACCGCTCCTGACGCCCATGCGTCTTCCGCTCGAGCCGACGCCACTCCTCCGGCTGCGAGGAAGCAGGAGGAAGGGGCGGTTCACGCGGGAGAGCACAAGGAGAAAGACCCGCTGCAGCGGCTGAAAAGGGTTCACGCCTACACGGCGGAGATGTTGCAGCTGCTCGACCGGTTCGTGGCGTATCCCCTCGATCTGGGGAAGCGCGGCCGGGATCTGGAAGCGGTCCTGTCGGCCATGCTGGACCGGGTGGCGCTTCAGGGCGGGGTGCAGAATCCGGAAGCGATCGTCCGGCGGCTGATCGAACGGGAGCACAGCGGGTCCCAGCTCATCGCCGGCACGCCGGCGGCGCTGTTCCATACGCGGAGCGAATGGGTGCCGAAGCCGCTCCTGGCGCTGTTCCGGCTGGCGACGCCGCTGCCGCTCGGCTCGGGAGAGGCGCGGCAGATTCTGCTGATGCTGGCGCCGCCGGAGCTGAACCGCCCGGCGCTGGAAGTGCTGAGCGAGATCAGCGCCATGCTGCTCCAGCCGGAGATGATCCGGCTGCTGCAGGAAGGCGGCGCGGAGGAGATCAAGTCGTTTATCTCGCAGGAGTTGGAAGAGTTCATGAGACAACAAGAGGAATGGGGAGAACCGACATGAGCATTTTATCCAAAGAAAAAGTCGTCCTGAACGCGAAAGCGCAAGATCGATTCGAAGCGATCCTGATGGCCGGCCGGCTGCTGGTCGATGCGGGTCACGTGCCCGCCGAATACGTCGAGAAGATGATCGAGCGGGAGCAGGTGTCGTCCACCTATATCGGCGGAGGGCTGGCGATGCCGCACGGCACGAACGACGCCAAGCCGCTCATTCGTTCCACCGGCATGTCCGTGCTTATTTTTCCGGAGGGCGTCGACTTCGGCGGGGAAAAGGCGAACCTGGTCATCGGCCTCGCGGCGGTGGGAGAGGAGCATCTCGACATTCTGTCCAACGTGGCGGTACTCGTATCCGAGGAGGACGACATGCAGCGCATTCTGCAATCGTCCACGGAGGAAGAGCTGATCGCCATTTTCGAAGAGGGGATGGGCGAATGAAGGCCGTTCATTTCGGCGCGGGCAACATCGGGCTCGGCTTTATCGGCCTGCTGCTGTCCCGTTCCGGCTATGAAGTCCGGTTCGTCGACATCGACGCGGAGCGTGTCGCGCTGCTGAACGAGCGCGGGGCGTACCGGGTAACACTGGCGGACGAGAAGGCGGAGACGACGGTCGTGAGCGGCGTCTCGGCGATCGACGGCAAGGACGCGGAGAGCGTCGCGCGGGCGGTCGCGGAAGCCGATCTGGTGACGACGGCGGTCGGGCCGAACGTCCTGCGGTTCATTGCGGAGAACATTGCGAGAGGGATCGAGCTGCGCTTGGCCGATGAAAAAGCGGGTCCGCTGGTCGTCATCGCCTGCGAGAACGCGATCGGGGCGAGCACGGACCTCAAAAAGCACGTCTACGGCTTCCTCTCCCCGGACGCGCGGGCCCGGGCGGGCGAAGCGGCCTTCTTCCCGGATGCCGCGGTGGACCGGATCGTGCCGCTTCAGCAGCATGACGACAAGCTGCAGGTGACGGTCGAGCCTTTCTACGAGTGGGTCGTCGACCGCTCGGCGCTGCCGGAAGGCTTCCCGGAGCTCGAAGGCGTCCATTACGTCGACCGCCTCGAGCCTTATATCGAGCGGAAGCTGTTTACCGTCAACACGGGTCATTGCTGCGCCGCCTACCACGGGTATCGGAAAGGGTACGCGACGATCCAGGAGGCGATGCGGGACGAGGAAGTCGCGGCCAAGGTTCGCGGGGCGATGAACGAGACGGGGGCGGTACTGACGCGGCTGCACGGCTTCGACGAGACCGAGCACGGGAGCTACATCGACAAGATCGTCGAGCGGTTCCGCAATCCGCATCTCACCGACGAGGTCGTGCGCGTCGGCCGCTCGCCGCTGCGCAAGCTGGCGCCGAACGACCGGCTCGTTCGCCCCGCCCGCCTGGCCTATGAGCTGGGCCTGGAGACGGCTCAGTTGATGGACGCGATCGCGGCGGCTCTGCGGTTCGATTACGCAGGGGACGCGGAGGCGGTCGAGCTTCAGATGTCCATTCGCGGCCAAGGGCTGAGCAAGACGCTGGTTCGCTATACGGGGCTTCCGGCGGACCATCCGCTTCACGCCGCGATCCTGGCGGCATATGGGGCGTCGGCGCAAGGAGGGGTTGCGCGATGACGAAGCAGCTCGCGGGAATCGCCGCTTCGCCGGGCATTGCCATCGCCCGGGCGGTCGTCTTGAATGCGGAGGAATATGTGCCGGTTCGGACCACGGTAGCACAGCCGGAGCGGGAAACGGCGCGGCTGCAGGCGGCGATCGGGCAAGCCCGCGCGGAGATCGAACGGATCCGGGCGGCGACGGAAGAGAAGCTGGGCGCGGAGAAAGCGGCGATCTTCGAAGGGCATCTGCTCATTCTCGAGGATCCCGATCTGATCGAGACGGCCGAGAGCCGGATTCGCGAGGAGGCGGTGAACGCCGAGTACGCGCTGTACGAGACGGCGCAGACATTCGTCGAAGCGCTGCTGGCGCTGGACGACGAGACGCTGCGCGAGCGCGCGGCGGACGTGCGCGACATCTGCGGCCGAATCGTCGGCATTCTGCGCGGCGCGCCGAAGCGCGATTTGTCGCTTCTCTCCGACGAGTGCATCGTCGTGGCCGGCGACCTGGCGCCGTCCGATACGGCGGGGCTCAACCTGGAAGCCGTTCGGGGCTTCGTGACCGAAGTCGGCAGCCGTACGTCGCACTCGGCGATCATGGCGCGATCGCTGGACATCCCCGCGATCGTGGGCGCGGGCCCGGGCATTCGCGACATTCCGGACGGAGCGCTTGTGGCGATGGACGCGGTCGAAGGCCTGCTGCTCATCGATCCGAGCCCGGAGGAGTTGGCCGCCTACGCCGACAAGAAAGAGAAGTATGAGCGGCGGCGGGATGAGCTCAGGGCGTGGGCGAGCCGGCCCACGGCGTCGGCCGACGGGCGGCGCGTCGAGATCGCGGCCAATATCGGCCAGTTGGAGGACGTGCAGAAGGCGCTCGACAACGGAGCGGAAGCGATCGGGCTGTTCCGCACGGAGTTCCTCTACATGGGCCGTGATCGGCTGCCGACGGAGGAAGAGCAGTTCCGGAGCTACAAGTACGTATTGGAGAAAATGGCCGGGAAACCGGTCGTTATCCGAACGCTGGACGTCGGCGGGGATAAGGAGCTGCCTTATCTGGGGCTGCCTCGGGAAAGCAATCCGTTCCTCGGCCGGCGGGCGCTTCGCTTCTGCCTGTCGCGGCCGGACGTGTTCCGTCCCCAGCTTCGCGCGCTGCTGAGGGCAAGCCGGTTCGGGAACCTGAAAATCATGTTCCCGATGGTCGCCGTGCTGGAGGAGCTGGTCGAAGCCAAGCGGTTGCTCGAAGAAGAGAAGCAAGCGCTCGTCTCCTCCGGAGTGGAAGTGGCGGACCGCATCGAAGTCGGCATCATGATCGAGATTCCCTCGGCAGCCGTATCGGCGGACTTGTTCGCGGAGGAAGCGGACTTTTTCAGCATCGGGACAAACGATCTCATTCAATATACGATGGCCGCCGACCGGATGAACGAGACGGTGTCCTATCTGTATCAGCCGTACCACCCGTCCGTGCTGCGCCTGATCCGGCACGTCATCGACGCGGCGCACGCGGCGGGCAAGTGGGTCGGCGTCTGCGGCGAGATGGCGGGCGACCTGACGGCGGTTCCGCTGCTGCTCGGGCTCGGCCTGGACGAATTCAGCATGAGCGCGGGCTCGGTTCTGCCGGCCCGGGAGCGCATCGGCTCGCTGTCGCATCGCGACTGGCAGACGCTGTCCAAGCAGGCGCTGACGCTTAGCGGCAGCGAGGAAGTACAGAGCTTCGTGCAGGCTCGGATGGAAGGGAGGCAAGACGCATGATCGCGCAATCGTTCACGGTCGCGAACCCGGCCGGTTTTCACGTCCGTCCGATCAAGAGCTTCGTTCAGGCCGCGGGGGAGTTCCCCTGCAAGGTGAGCGTGAGCTGCAAGGGCAAGACGGTAAACGGCAAAAGCTCGCTGAGCATGCTCACGCTGGGCATCGCCGCCCAGGATGAAGTAACGCTGGAGATCGACGGGGAGCGGGAAGAGGAAGCGATGAAGACGCTGGGCGAGCTGCTCGTCCGGATTCATGAATAACGATGGAGGGTGAGGCTTCGGCTTCACCCTTTTTCATTGATTAAAAATAGGGGGCCTTGGCCCAGGATGCGGGTGATGATCATCGCGACTTCGGCGGGCGGCAGCTTCCGGCCGGTCTCGAACCAGTGCATGAGGATGCCGAAGTTGGCCGAGGTGATCGCGGCGATCAAGTAGTCTCGCGGGACGGGGCCATCATACGTCAGCCTGCTGAACACTTCTTGGAACAGCCGTTCCTTCATGAATTCCCGGATCTGGAGCGGAAATGTGATGTCGCCGTTAGGTCCGAGAATGACCCGGAAGAAATCCGCATGCCTCTCGAAAAACTCCAAAATGCGAACGCTGACCGGGTACGCCTGGCCTTTCTCGGCGTAAGCGGCAACCTCCAGCGGATTCACCTTCCCCAATTCCCGGGTCAAGCCGTCGAACATCTCTGCCTTCAGCTGCTCCAGGAAATCGGCCGTATCGCGATAATGCAGGTAGAACGTTCCCCGGTTGATCCCCGCCCGTTCGCTCAGATCGCTGACGGTGATCGCGTGAATCCCCTTCTCCTCGATCAGCTCGATCAGCGCCTTCTGCAGCAGCTGCTTCGTCCTCGTTTTGCGGCGGTCCGTCTTTTCCGTCATGCGGGCGGCTCCTTTTTTTGCGGATTTTTTTGGCGTTACTGAACAGATCCCGGCTCGAGTGCCGATTAATGAACATTCGGCGGCGCGATTGACGATTGCCACTTCTCCTCCCCTCATTATAATGAACATTGTGATCAGTAATCAACGTATTGTCCATTTAAGGAGTGGGGGAAAATGAACTTTTTCAAGCAGCGTCTGCTGTGGATCGGAGTGGCGGGGGTTACCGTTCTGGCGATCGTTTTCGGATTGGCGCTCATGGGGTCGATAGCCGGGGCGAAGCCCAAGGAGGTGCCGGTCGCCTTGGCGGTGCTGGATCAGGGAGCGCAGGCCGGAGGCGGTCAGGAGCTGAACGCGGGGCAGATGATTCGGGAGAATCTGTTGGCTCTGAAAGGTTTGCCGGTCTCCTGGCAGGTCGTCTCGTCGGAGGAAGAAGCACGGGCGGCGATCGACCGGCAGGACGTTTACGGCGCGCTTATCATTCCGGCCGATCTCAGCCAAGGGCTGCTGTCGCTTGCCTCGCCGAATCCGAAGCCGGCCGCCCTGAAAATTCTCGTGAACGAAGGCTCGAACGCGCAGGCGGCGCTGCTCGTTCAGCAGGTGCTGGGGCAGGCGGCTGACACGATCGGGGCGGAGCTGGCGGGGCAAGTTCTGGCAATGGCCGGGCAACAGACGGGGCAGGTTCCGGTCGAGGTAGCGAAGGCGCTGCTCGCGCCGGTCACGGTGGAGAAAGAGTCGCTGCATGCTGCGGGCGCGAACAACGCCGGGGGCAACGCGCCGACCATGCTGATCCAGGTGACGTGGCTGGGCAGCCTGTTCGCCGGCGTCTTCCTGTTCCTGGCGGGGCGGAAAGCGAAAGAAGCCGGCAGCGGATCATGGGCGGCGCTCTCCGGTCAGGCGATCGCCGGGCTGCTGCTCATGCCCGCGGTGTCGGGCCTGCTCGTGTGGATGGCTTCGTCCTGGTACGGCATGGAGATGGCCCGCGGCGACGTCTGGCTGTACCTGTGGCTGACCGGAACGGCGTTCTTCCTGCTTCAGTCCGCGCTTCTTAACCTGATCGGCGTTCCGGCCGTGGGCCTGCTGGCGCTGCTGTTCTTCTTCTCGATGCCGGTGCTGAACCTGGCGCCGGAATTCCTGCCGGACGCGACCAAAGATTGGCTGTATTCGTGGACGCCGCTCCGCTACGCCGCGCAGGGATTGCGCAGCCTGATGTACTTCGGAGGCGAGGGGAGACTGGCGGACAGCCGCGCCGTTCTGTGGTGGCTGGCGGGCATCTGCTTCGCGGTGCTGCTCGCTTCGGGGCTGCTCCCCCGCAAGGCGCCGGCGAGCGGGCGCGCTCAAGCCCTCTCGTAGGGGATCCCGATCGCGTGTATAATGGCCTTGACGTTATCATTCCTCGCGAGAGTTAGGAGTCTGACATGAAGCCATTATACGGGAAAGACGCGCTGCTGCCGGAGAAGCTCCGGATCCTTTTCCTGGGGGACAGCATTACCGACGACGGTACTTATATCGCCTTTATGGACGCTTACTTCCGCCTCCACGCGCCGGAGAGCCGGATCGAGCTGATCAACCTCGGCGTCAGCAGCGAGACGGCTTCGGGCCTGAGCGAGCCCGCTCACCCGTTCCCGCGGCCCTGCGTGCACGACCGGCTGGAGCGGGCCCTCGCCGAGACCCGGCCCGATTGGGTCGTCGTCTGCTACGGGATGAACGACGGCATCTATCATCCGCTGTCCGAGGAGCGGTTCCGGGCTTATCGGGACGGCATCCTCCGGCTGCTCGGCCGGATCCGGCAGGCGGGCGCGAAGGCGATCGCCATGACGCCGCCGCCGTTCGATCCGGCATCGCTGGCGGGCGGCGCGGAAAAGCTGCTGCCGGAAGGCCTTCCGGCATACAGCTACGAGACGCCTTACGCCGATTACGAGAGCGTGCTGAAGCGTTACGCGGACTGGGTGCTGTCGCTTGGCGAGGATACGGCGGACGCGACCGTCGGCATTCACGGCGAGATGCTGGCGCATATCGCGAGGGAGCGGGCGGCGAACCCGGCTTACTTGTCGGGGGATGGCATCCATCCGTTCGCTCCGAGCCACTGGGTGATGGCGAAGTCGCTGCTGCGCACGCTGTTCAACGTCTCGCTGGAGAGGGCTCCGGATTACGTGGCGGACCCGGACGGCTCGGCTTCCTTCGATCTGATCCGGTCCCGGCACCGGCTCGCGAGCGCGGCCTGGAAAGAGCACGTGGGGCACACGAATCCGAACAAAGCGGAAGGAGCGCTGCCGCTCGCGGAGGCGCAGGCGGAGATCGAGGCGCTGGAGGCGCGCATTCGGGAGCTGGTTGCCGGGAAGCCGGAGCTTCGCGAGGCGGTCAGCTGGTCAGAGTGGGAAGGCCATGAGCGGATCGACTTTATGGTGGACGGAAGAGAAGGCTTCTTGATCCTGCCGAAGGAGCCGGCGGCGGGGCGGCCTTGGGTGTGGCGGGCGGAGTTTTTCGACGCGTTCGCCTATGCCGATCGGGCGCTGCTGGCGCAGGGCTGGTGCCTTGCCTACTACCGCATCAGCGATATGTACGGCTGTCCGGGCGCGGTGGAGCGGATGCGGCAGTTCCAGGATTACGCGGAAGAGAAGTTCGATCTGGCAAAAAGGACGGTGCTGTTCGGCTTCAGCCGCGGCGGGCTGTATTCGTTCAACTACGCGGCGGCGCATCCCGAGCGGGTGCGGCTGCTCTACCTCGATGCGCCGGTGCTCGACATCCGCAGTTGGCCCGGCGGCCTGGGCGCGGGACCCGGCAGCGCGTTCGAATGGTCGCTGTGTCTTGCCGTGTACGGGCTGACCGAGGAGACGGCTCGGGACGCGAAGGTGTCGCCTCTGGATCAGGTCGAGCCCGTGGCCGCGGCCGGCATCCCGATTCTGATCGTGGCCGGAGATGCCGACGAGCCGGTGCCTTATGAGGAGAACGGCGCGCTGCTGGCGGAGCGGTACCGCGAGCTCGGCGGGACGATCGAGACGATCGTGAAGCCGGGCGTCGGCCACCATCCGCACAGCCTGTCCGACCCGGCTCCGATCGTAGCGTTCGTGCAGGAGCACGCGCGGGCGTGAGCTCGCGCCTATCAAAGGAGCGCAGCCTCGGTGGGGCTGCGCTCTCTGGCGACCGGGCGTACCGCTAGACTTCAACGCCGGTCAAATATTTTTCCACCAATACGGATAGCAGTTGGATGCCGACCTCGTTATGCCCGCCTTCGGGGATGATCAGGTCGGCGTATTTTTTGGAAGGCTCAATGAACGCTTCATGCATCGGCTTCACGGTGGACAGATATTGATGATGGATCGACTGGATCGTTCGCCCGCGCTCCTCGATGTCGCGGAGCACCCGGCGGAGGATGCGCACGTCCGGATCGGTGTCGACGAACACCTTGATGTCCAGCAGCCCGCGAAGCGTCTCGTCCGACAGCACGTGAAGCCCTTCGAGGATGACGATCGGGTTCGGCTCCAGCCTGACGTTTTCCGTCCGGGAACGGGCATGCACCGTAAAATCGTAAACGGGAGCGAACGCCACGCGGCCTTCCTGAAGGGACCTTAAGTGCTCGGCCAGCAGCTCGTTGTCGAAGGCCAGCGGGTGGTCGTAGTTGATCGTCGCGCGATCCTCCAGGTCCAGATTCGAGTGATCCTTATAGTAGTTGTCCTGCGAGATGAAGGTGGCTTGGCCCGTGCCGAGCCGCTCCATGACGGAGCGGGCGACCGTCGTTTTCCCCGATCCGGTGCCGCCTGCGATGCCGATCGTGAGCATGCGAGTCGATGATCCTCCTCTGAACTTCCCGTTATCATTCCCTTAGTATAGCATAGTTCGACATCGCTGCCTTTTCCGCTATTCCCCATTCCGAAGGTTATGGGTTTACTTCCGGAAGGGGTTCGTCGTAAAATAGGGTAATGCCAATTTCAGGGAAGGAGTGGGCGTATGAGGAGAAGGCGGGTCGGCCCCGGTCGAACGGCGTCGTTTCGCTTTTCATTCGTTCATTCCATTGAAGCACTAAGGCCTTTGAGGTCTTAGTGTTTTTTATTTTGGATGCGGAGGTGCATGGATCATGGCCAGGTATCGAAGGGTTCTGATCAAGCTCAGCGGAGGGGCGGTGGCCGGACAGTCGGAGTTCGGGTTCGAGCCGGAAAAGCTGGACCACATCGCCAGCGAGATTCTGTCCGTCGTCGATCTGGGGGTCGAAGTGTCGCTCGTCATCGGCGGCGGCAACATCTTCCGCGGCCATATGGCGGAGAGCTGGGGCATCGAGCGGGCGGAAGCCGACAACATCGGCACGCTGGCGACCGTCATCAACAGCCTCATGCTCCGCGGCGTGCTCAAAGCCAAAACCGTCAAAGAAGTGCGCGTCATGACCGCGATCCCGGTCGCCTCCTTCGCCGAGCCGTACATCCGGCTGCGGGCGGTTCACCATCTGGAGAAGGGGTACATCGTCATTTTCGCGGGCGGGAACGGCCAGCCTTATGTCACGACCGACTACCCGTCCGTGCAGCGGGCGATCGAAGTGAACTGCGACGCGCTGCTCGTGGCCAAGCAAGGCGTCGACGGCGTGCTCAGCGCCGATCCCCGGCTGGACCGGGGGGCGAGGAAGTTCACGTCGCTCCATTATAACGATGTCCTTCATCGCAACCTGAAGGTGATGGACCAATCGGCGTTCATCCTGGCCCGCGACTACCACCTGCCCATGCACGTCTTCAACTTCGACCGGCCGGGCACCATGCGCGAGATCTGCGAAGGGACCGATCACGGGACGCTGATCAGCCGGGACTCGGCTTTGGTGATGGAGTGAGGATGGGGGAGATTGGGGGAGTCTGCTGCGGCGGACTCCTTTTTAATCGGTTCCTCATGCCGGGGCTTTGCACGAAGCCGGCCGATAGGATAAGCTGTTGGCATAAGATCAGGAAGCATCGGAGGAACTTGGCTTTATGCAGATTCAAGTCGTATGCGTCGGCAAGCTGAAGGAAAAATATTGGTCGGACGGCGTGGCCGAATACGCCAAGCGGCTGGGCGCCTACGCCCGCCTCGACATCCGCGAGCTGCCCGACGAGAAAACGCCGGACTCCATGAGCCCGGCGGAAGAAGAGCAGGTACGCATGCGCGAAGGCGAGCGCATCCTCGCCGCGCTGCGCGACGGCTCGCACGTCATCGCGCTCGCCATCGACGGCGAGCCCTGGTCGAGCGAGCAGCTTGCCGCCCACCTGGACAAGCAAGCCATCTACGGCGGCGGCTCCGTCTCCTTCGTCATCGGCGGCTCCCTCGGCCTCTCGCCCGCCGTCCTCTCCCGCGCCGACAAGAAGCTCAGCTTCGGCCGAATGACCTACCCTCACCAACTGATGCGCGTGCTTCTTCTGGAGCAGGTATATAGGGCTTTTAAGATTAATCGGGGTGAACCGTATCATAAGTAACGGCAACGGATTTGCATATCTATGTAATTGTTCTAATTGTTGTATAATAAAGAAAAGTGTCGAATGGAGAGGTTCATTATGAGGTTAATCAAAGCAAGGGTTCAAAATTACAGAAGTATTATGGATACCGGTTGGTTTGAGTTGGAGAATGATAAAACGATCCTTGTAGGCCCAAATGAGGCAGGAAAAACCGCAGTTCTACAAGCGTTACAAAAATTAAATGCTCCTCCAGATGTAAAACCATTTGATGCTTTGCGTGATTATCCTCGCTCAAAATATAACGATATTACAACGGGAAAAGTAGACCCGTCTAATGTTGTGGTGGTTGAAGGTAAATTTAAGATTGAACCTTCAGACAATATTGATTTGCCACCTGGTTATGAAAATTGTGTATATGTTTTTACAAGAAAGTTAGATAACAAGGCTACACACAACTTAGAAAAATGCCCAGCAACTACTACATACAAAGCTATTATAAAAGATTTGAAACGTATGGCAAGTCATGTCGACAAAATGGCTACTGAAGATGAATCAACACCGGATAAGGTGGAATTATTTGCTGGGAAATTAGCGACCATAACCGAAGAATGGAGTGAGAATTCATATATTGTAGGTGAGAAGGCGGAATCATTATCGAAATGGCTAGATAGTTTGTTTACACATATTGATGAAACCAATAGTACAGAAGAAGAGCGCTTTGATAGATTAAAAAATGCTGTATCTCAAAATAAAATAAAAGATGAGATTCTTAGTTCTTGTTATAAGAAATTGCCTCTATTTGTATATTTCAATAATTACTCCAGGGTAAAGCCATTAATCCATCTTGAGCAGCTAGCAAATAGAATTGAACAAAACAACCTACTAGATGAATATTATGATTATGGTAATATATGCCTATTAAAGTTGCTTGGGTTTAATGCACGGGATCTATCTAATCTTGGAAAGGCGACTGCCGCAAATTCGTCAGAGCAGCAAATCCAAAGTTATAGAGATCAGCTTGATAAACGCCAATACCAATTAAATGCAGCAAGTGTTAGACTGACTGAGGAAATAAGAAAAGTATGGATGCCCGATCGGAGTAGAAATGAAGCAGATAGGCTTAGGGTAGCTGCGGATGGTCAATATCTAAAGGTAGTAGTTGAAGATGATTTAGGTGTCGAAATAGAGTTGGACCAAAGATCCGAAGGATTTCAGTGGTTAGTGTCTTTTTTTATTGTTTTCTTTGCTGAGGCCGAAGGTAAGCATGCAAATGCAATATTGCTATTAGATGAACCTGGACTTAATTTACATGCATTGAAACAGTCTGATTTCCGTCAGACAATTTCTAAATTAGGTGAGTCTAATCAAACAGTATATACGACTCATTCTCCTTTTATGGTCGGGGCTAATGAACTGGATTTAGTGCGTGTTGTAGAAATGACAGACAGATATACTGGGACTAAGGTTCATACAACTATTACAGCAAATGATTCCAATGCAATGCTTCCCTTACAAGAGGCACTAGGTTACGATCTAGCGCAAAGTTTGTTCACTCAGCAGCGGAATCTTGTTTTTGAAGGTCTTACAGACTATTGGTACATTGAGTCCATTTCCGAAATGTTGCGTAATGATGGAATCATAGATTTAAATAAAAAAATTGCCTTGATACCGGCTGGAACTGCAAGCAAAGTTGTATACTATGCAACCATTTTGCGTGCACAAAATTTAAAGGTAGCTGCTTTATTTGACTCTGATCCAGAGGGAGAACAAGCGGCCAAACAAGACACTTTAGTTAATTTACTACAGAGCAAATCAATATTACAAATAAAGGACTTCTATACGGGAACCTCAAAAAAAGTTGAGGTTGAGGATTTATTACGGGAAACACTTGTAAAAGTGGCTAGAACGGAGCTTGACTGGGATGTTGCTGATATTGCAGAAGTTCAGGTTGGCCGTCCAATTGCTGATATATTTGCTTCTCAAATCAGTGAGTTTTCGAAGTATCAACTTGCAAAAGCTTTTCTCAGATGGTCAAGAAACAATGATTCACAATCATTGACTGAAACGGAACGTAGACAGTGGAAAGCCTTAATTGAGCAAGTGAATAAAGCACTAAAGTAAAGCTCGAAAGATATGAGGAAGGGCGAGCTCAATTTGAGTAGCCCTTCTGCCCTTTTTTACTAGTGGCCTACGGATGTTCCAGAATAGATTTAGATAATTACTTTCTGACTGTCTCCAATATTAAATCTAATATGGCTTATATTTCTATCCTTAGTAACCGTTATTTTCTTGATCATTGTATGCACAAGCTGCTTCCGTTTCTCATGGCTGACATTTTCGAAGATACCACAAAAGGATACTGAGGTAAGGGAATTGCTTTAAAAAATTGCTATCCATCTTATAGAACGTAAACGAATTCAATCCATTTCAGAATTTGAAGAGCTCATATTCCTATAAATTCTCAATGAATACATTAACTGTTCTTCAGTGACTCCTTTGCCAAAGTCTCCTCCACAGTGAAAGTATCACAAATAACGTCAAAAGTAGTCTTTTGTATAATTTTCCTGCGACAGAAAGCTGATTGGGAGGAACGTCTAAATGAGAATCCATAAGCTAACGGTAATCTGGATGGGTGTTGTAGGCGCAATCTCTCTCATAGTTGCTTGGGTACTAAAGCAGATTTCCCAAGATTTTTGGTCAAATATTGCAATAGGGATACTATCAAGTGGAATTCTTGCAATAGTTATTTCGATCGTAGGGTACAATGTAGAGCGCCGAAGAATTTTGGAAGAGTTTTATTTACTAGCCTGTAAAGCCGTACGTAATATAATCTCGTATGAACGTAATGGGAATGCTGAGAAAACAATGCGATCTGTAGTCCAAATGGCAAGCTACGACTATAGTGCTTTGGATAATGCATTCGCCAATATTGATTTTTTTTGGAACGGTAAGAAACACAGAGCACGTATTTATAATAACATCTATTCAAGGATTGTAATGATGAGAAAAGCAATATCACAGAAGTCATTTCACTTTAGCCTTTACCTATCAGGGAAAACGACAAATATTAACGTAATGAATCATTTTATCGAAGAACTTGATAAAGAATTGATTACATTTAGGGTTAGTGAAATTGAGGATCAGGAAGGCAATAAAACGATAATGAAATATGCATATAAAAACGCAAAAGATATTCTTGAAAAGGAGCTTAATACTTGGTACTTCAAGCTGATGTACGGAAAAAAGGGATTAGAGGTTAGTCTAGACTAACGTTGGTAGACGCAGATTAGTATTTTTTATGTAGAGTAGGTGACACAAGAGTTGAATCATATAAAAGCATTTGTAGTAGGAGTCAGTGATTATAAAGCGGTAGGAGCAAAAGACCTTTCTTTTTGCAAGTCGGATATGCTTAACTTCAGTCAAGCAATAAAAGTTGGAATGCATGTTAAGGAGAAGGAGGTTGTTCGTCTAGGGCTATTAAATAATGGAGTTGTATCCGAAGCTGAATTCTGGAAGGAGTTACAAAGTTTTAATGCTAAGTTAGATCACCATGATACGGCTATTTTCTACTTTTCAGGACATGGTACTTCGACTAATCCGCACTACCTCGTCTTAAGTGATGGTTTCGTAGAAACACAAAAGTTAATTGAAGTTTTAAGTCAGTCGAAAGCAAAAAATAAGATTTTGTTTTTGGATTGCTGTTATTCTGGAAACTTTAGTATCAAAATGAGTTCGAAAATCGACATAAGTGACTCTATTGATAAATTTAATGGGACAGGATATGCGATTTTAACATCTAGTAATGCATATGAGCCCTCCTATGGTGATAGAATAGGGAGTGTATTCACGAATATTTTATGCAACGCATTAACCAATAAGTTCTTAATCAGGGAGGGAGCTATATCCCTTCAAGATTTACAACTATGGGTAAAAAGAGCTCTGGAAATATACACAAGAAATAACCCTAATTCTCCTCAACATGCTATCTTCAGAGCCGACATGGGAGGCACGATTTTCTTTCACACTGGGGATTTTAAACCGTATCCTAGAGAACATTATTACATCGAAAAGAATGAGTTTATTATTCATTCTGTAGATCCTGTTCATATTGGTTCGATTAAACGATATGCTGCTAAAGTAATACTAAAATCAATACCGACCGATGAGGAATTAGCGAATTGGGCAGCTCAGATAAGTGAACTACTTAAAAACGCTGATGTGTACAATAGTGAACGACAAAGATTAATGTTTAAGGGGCAAGAAACCAATATAGTGTGGGTCTATTTTGGATTCTCCGAAGAAGACATTATTAATGGTAATTTTTATTGTATAGCTACATGGGTCGATGAAAAGCAAAGTAAAGAATGGTGGCATCGGTTAAGCAGTGAGCATGAGTACATAATAAATGATATCCATCTCAAGAAAGTTCCTTTTTACAATATGCTAAAGGAATTCATAAATGAAAATAGCATTAGCGATATGGAAGTATTTGAACAAATTAAGCAGATTAGATTTGAAATGATAAATATAGCCGAACATATTATTTTTTCTTTTAACGAGTTGTGTAATCATATCCTCAGCGAAGATGAATTGTTTGATATTATCACACCATTATGTCCTCGACTAGATGAGCTTTTTTTAACTTTAACTGACATTGGATTTTCATCGACAAAAATAAAGGATTACAGAGAGGCTCATTTATCACTATTGGGTACAATTCATGACTTTTCTTACTTTTATAATAAAAAATACAAAGATCAGAGGGACCCTGCTAATCGAAAATCAGTAATGCAAATTACCATATCTAGATATCATACTGATCTAAAAAAACTAGAGCAGCTTGATAAAGATTTTTGAATCAGCAGACGTGCGACTTAATGGCCAGAATTAAAACAGGGAATTGAGAGGGGAGTTATTAGCAAGTTACCTACTAACGGAAACTGGTTTAACTGAGCCTCTTCAGTAAAACAAGGGAATGAAGGGTAACGAAAGAAAAGCCCCTGCCCGTAAAACAGTGTGAAAAAGTTTTAAGAATGCTCTGGACGTATTTAAAAGATTCATGAGCCGGGGACTTCCTCGGCTCATTTCGTTGCCGTTCCCCCCGCCGCGGGGAACCGTATCATAAGTGACGGCGAATTTTTGGGAATTCGTGAGCGTAATATTACCGGGGGAATAGAACCACAATACGATATGACAAAATCATCGGCATAACGAAACAGAGTCTCAGAGGGGGGGATTGATTCTCCATTGTGTTAACTTCTGAAGTTGGAAAGTACCCAGCCAATGCCGTTTCGATCCGTGATGCCAGCAAGAAGTCCGTTAAAAGGAGCCTCGAACACCTCGTTATCTATAGTCCCGTCAGTTGTCAGGTCTTCATAAACTTGGCGAAATTCCTCTTCAGTCTCAAGCGTCAGAGTGACCTTTACATAGTCGCCTTTAAAAGAAGGCTTAGCTGCGGTGCTATCGGCGAAGTAAATCGTGCTGCTGCCTAAAATTAATTCCGCATTCAGCACCTTATCATCCTGTTTTCTAAAAATTTTAACTTCCCCGCCGAGCACAGACCGGTAATACTCGATTTCTTCCGTGCAATTGTCCACCACTACAAAGGGACTCGCTATTTTCATACACCATACCTCCTGATTTTCATGTACTGTTACTTGCATCACCAAGTGACGGTCTAGATGTTTATCCTATAAACGCACTTTTATAATCCCTGACAAATCTTTCGAACGAAGTCACCTTTTGTCCTGTTATCTCTTCGACCGCGCTGGACACAATGATCCTCGCCTTTCGGTTTTTTGCATACTCTTATATTGTCGGCACTGAGATATCGAAGCTTGTAGAGTGAACTCCGCCAACGACATATTTTTCGCCGATAGACCCGTTAAGCAGAACCTTATCATTATTAAGAGACAAAAAAGAGTGTTCACCAAACAATAATCGAGAAGCCAACACTTCGGCAATTAAATATCTAAATTCTTTTCAACCATCCTAACAAGTTCCGAGGGTGCAATATCCAACTGGGCGGTCAGCGCGAAGATCGTGTTTAATGTTGGCCGTCTTTTGCCGCGTTCAAGCAAACTGATGTAGGTACGGTCGAGCTTGGAACGGAAGGCCAGTTCTTCTTGGCTTAGCTTGCGCTCCTCGCGAATTTTGCGCAATTGTTGGCCGAAAATGACTTCGATGCTCAAGGACACCACTCCTTGAGGCTTATTATTCCCATCAACTCGACAAATGGTCTACGGACTATAGTCCTCGACCGAGCGGTGTGCTAAAATGTAGACTATGGTCTACTCAGAATCAACAAGGTCTATGATTTCACGGATATCGTGAATGTGAAGGGCTTCTGCAATCTTTTCAATGTGATGGAAGTTAATGTTATGACGTTTCTGGTTGGATAGCTCGCTAAGTGCGGCGTGGCGAATGTCGGTGAGTCGGGAGAGCTCTCTGAGGGAGATTCCATGCTTTTTGAGCAACTCTGGAATGTTGACAACCACTTTTTTTCCCATTGATCACTTGTCCCCCTAAAGGATTGACTATACGCAAAAACGTACCATATAATAAAAATTGGGTTGGTACGCATATGCGTGCCAATCTGCATTTCTTTCGGCCTGGAATAGGTCGACTTTCAGCAGGAGGCTTGTATGGAGAATGTCCAACAGCATCAAGTATCTCTCGTCCGCCTACAGTTGATCCGGGAGGAGGGCTTCTATTCTCAGCCCAAGGTGGAAAGTCCGGAGGAAGCACAGGCTGTATTCCGCCAGTTGCTGACTGGGGAGACGGATCGGGAGCACCTGGCGCTGCTATGTTTGGATACCAAGCATCGGCCAACGGCGATTCAGGTCGTGGCTGTGGGAACGCTCGACAGCTTGCTGGTTCATCCGAGGGAAGTGTTCAAGACGGCGATTCTGGCCAATGCGGCTTCGATCATTTGCGCGCATTGGCACCCAAGCGGGGATCCGGAGCCGAGCATGGCGGACGTGAAGGTCACGCATCGGCTGATGCAAGCGGGAGAGCTGTTGGGCATTAAGCTATTGGATCACTTGATTCTGGGGGCAGGGGACGATTATCTTAGTCTTAAAGAGAGCGGCATCATGAGCAGCTTGGCGACTCCGGAAGGTACCCCGCCGTACAACGTTTAATCCACGAATTGGAACCAGCCCGGTCTATTCGGAATACCCGCCCATAGATTGTCGGGAATCGCCAATTCCTTTTGAGAGGAGCGAGAAATGGCGGTTTTTAATTCCTTTTCGCGCCCGCTTTGGACCAAATGGCCAGTCCGGATTCATCATGAGAGCATGGCCGAGCGCGACTAAAGGAACGCCGGTTTCCAAAGCTTTGACGACATCTTCTGGCGTCAACAATCCACCGACGCCGACGACGGGTATCCGGTTGCCCACTCGTTCCTGTATCATGACAATTCTGGACTTTGTCATGGTTCTATCCTTCCTCGGACCGGCCCAGAAACGATGGCGAAATTTTTGACCCTAACCGCACAAGGGAACAGACAAGGATTCAGTATGGAGAGAAAGATTTGGAGCGAGTTAATTTCCTCATGAAAAAGCCATTTGATAAGATGGCTTTTTTTTGTTGCACCGTACGAGATATCTGTATGCGACTGTACATCTTAGCGTATGTTCTTCAAACTATAACCTGACATCTTATTGTCCAGTTTTAACGGATATACTGAAGACTAGGGGTGAGCGGATGCAAATCAGCAGATTATTTCAAGTGATTTATATTTTATTGGAAAAGGGAACTGTTACGGCCCCAGAGTTGGCTGAACGGTTTGAAGTGTCTGTCAGAACGATTTATAGAGACGTTGAGATTTTAAGCCAGGCCGGAGTTCCGATCTATACCAGCCAAGGAAAAGGGGGCGGCATTTCCCTTTCCGACAGGTTTGTCCTGAACAAATCTTTGCTTTCGGACAAAGAGCAGGATGAGATACTTTTTGCCCTGCAAAGCTTGTCCGCAGCCCAATTTCCCGATTCCGACGAGGTTCTCTCGAAGCTGAGCAGCTTGTTCAGGAAGAACAGCACCAACTGGATTGAGGTGGATTTCTCCTCTTGGGGAAGCGGGCAAAAACAAAAAGAGCTATACGTCCTACTGAAACAGGCCATTCTGGAGCATAAAGTGATTTCGTTTACCTACTTGAGCGCGGCCGGAGAACAAAAAAGCCGGAGAGGTGCTCCGGTGAAACTGCTTTTTAAGGATAGAGCCTGGTACGTTGAGGCCTATAGTTTCGAACAAAATGCTCTAAGAACCTTTAAGATTACCAGGATGTCGAATGTACAGCTTTTAGACGGAGACGAGGGTAATCTCTTTGAGGTTAAGTGGGAGTGGATGGAGGCTACCAGGACTTCTCGTGCAGAAGTTAGGGGTAACGAAACGCCTAGAATCCCTCTGGTATTAAAAATAGAGCAGGCGGGAGCTTATCGCATCGTGGATGAGTTTAAGGAAGAGGACATTTTGAAACAGGAAGACGGGACTTTCCGGGTCACGTCAGATATGCCTTCCGGAGAATGGCTTTATCAATATCTTCTATCATATGGAGATTTACTGGAAGTGATTGAACCGGCGTCTGTCAGACTGGAGATGAAAAATCGCTCGACCAAAATGGCCGAAAAATATTTTAGATAACTGAACACGCAGCTGTCAGGTTCTGCTGTTTAAACTAGCCTTGTATTCAAAACATACTAGGGAGGATTCAGCAGAACGATGGAAAACAGCCCGTACTTATTGGATATAAGCAAAGAATTTGCAGGTAAACGAGCCCTGGTGACCGGCGGAACTCGAGGAATCGGCAGGGCGATCGTCCAACGTCTGCATGCAGGAGGAGCTGAAGTGATAGCCGCAGCAAGATCGCTGCCCGAAGCATTACCGGAGGGGGTAGAGTTCATTCAAGCCGATGTCAGCTTCTCAGAAGGTGTGGATCATATGATTCAGGAGACGATTCATAAATTCGGCGGTCTGGATATTTTGATTAACAATGTGGGAGGTTCCTCAACGAGCACGGCAGGGGCTTTAGCTATAACAGATGAGGATTGGCAGACGACGTTTAACGCCAACCTGTTCTCATCTGTCCGTCTCGACCGTGGATTTCTGCCTTACATGGTTGAACAGCAAAGCGGAGTGATTGTCCATATATCCTCTATTCAGCGTAAATTGCCAGGCAACATGACCATGCCTTATTCGGCAGCCAAAGCTGCGCTCGTTAACTACAGCAAGAACATCGCGACCCAATTCGGCCCTATGGGGATAAGAATCAACGCATTGGCGCCGGGATTTACCGAAACGGAATCGGCGGAACGGTTAATCGAGAGAATGGCTGAACAAGCCGGAACGGACTATCTGGCTGCCCGCCAGCAGTTAATGGATGAGCTTGGCGGTATTCCTCTCGGCCGGCCGGCCAAACCTGAGGAGGTTGCCGAGCTTGCCGCCTTCCTTGCTTCAAGCAGAGCCTCTTCTATTACGGGCTGTGAGTATGTCATTGACGGCGGAACCATCCGCACCGTTTAACGAAATTACAAAGGAGTTGATCTTATGGAGCCTAGTCTGCTTCCGCCAGTTATACAAGATTTTATAGCCGCTGCCAATAAACCCGATCCGGAGGCTTATGTCGACTGCTTTTCGGAAGATGCTCTTGTCCTTGACGAAGGTAAAGAATGGGCAGGCAAAGCTGATATAAAAAAGTGGAGTGCCGAACATCACTTTGGTGCTAACATAACGCTTGAACTCAAACAGCATAAACAGCATGAGGAAGATATCGTGGTGGTTTTTAAGGTTGACGGGGATTTCGATAAAACCGGCCTCCCGGATCCTCTTTATTTGGATTTTTATTTTCAAATTGGCAACCTTAAGATTAAGCAACTGGCGATACGACTGTCTAAAGGATCGGAACGAATAGAAGAACGCTAATCAGATAAGGGACGAAGTGAACCTAAAAAATGATTGTAAATCACTTGCTATTAAAGCTGAAAGACCGGAGTCCAAAGCATATCGAGCAAGTTCAAACCGTTCTGCTGAGCATGAGAGGGAAAATAGACGTTCTTCTCGATGTTCAGGCCGAAGCTAATATTCGACCTGGCCCTTCCGCATATGATTTGATTCTGATTACCAAGTTTGCAACCTTAGAGGACATGGATGAATACCTTATCCATCCGGCCCATCAGGATGTCGCCAAGTTGATTGGCACGGTTTTAGAAACGCAGGCATCTGTCTGCTGCTCTATCTGATGAAGTAAGCTTTAATAAGACCATGAGAAATTGGTCTACGACAAGTTGCAAAGGATGAGCAATGGCGGCCACGTGGCCGCCATTTGTTTTCGCCGATAGCCCCGTTAAGGTGAACCGTATCACAAGTAACGCAAATGTTAATCCGAGTTCATAGCAAACCAATGAACTTCGACCTGATAAAGCATGATAAGGAGAGCCATCTGAATAGGAGGGCTCTCCTATTTTATGTTTTCAACACCCGTATTCGTTAGGATCAAATGTTCATCTGAGGTGCTGAGTGATAAAAAGCGCAGCACGGTCCAGGGCTTGATCGGCTTCATCGAGAATACCTGTCAACGCCTGGAAAACATGCGGGACGTCGGCGGTAACGTCGAGGATGACATCCACGCCTGCTGCCCGCGCACGGTCGGCGAACTGCGTGGAGTCGTCAAGGAGCAGCTCGTTGGTTCCGACCTGCAGCAGGACCGGGGGGAATCCGGCAAGATCGGCGAACTTGGCGGGGCTAACGAGCGCATGATTCGGATCCTGACCAGCGAGGTACATCTCGTCCGTCAATGCAAAACCCTCACGGGTGAAGAACGGATCGATCCCCATTTTGCTATCCATGCTAGCTCCGGAGCGCGTCTTATCGAGCCCCGGCGAGAACGCCACTACCGCTGCCGGCATCGGCAGACCTGCGTCCCGTGCCATCAGGCAAGTCGAGACCGCAATACCGCCACCGGCAGAGTCGCCGGCAAACGCAATGGACGCCGCCTGGGCGCCATGGTCCAGAAGCTCCCGATAGGCTGCGAGAGCATCCTCGAGAGCCGCAGGGAACGGATGCTCCGGAGCCAGGCGATAATCGAGCGAGACGGACCGGATACGGGTCCTGTCGACCAGGTTCGCGGTAAGGGACATGGCCGTGTAGGGGGAACCCATCATATACGAGCCGCCATGGAAATAAAGAATGATCCCCGGGCGGGCATCCTGTTCGGGGTCAACGGTCACGCCGGGTCGATTACCGAGGGTCGTCGGCGTGGTGCGCACGCCCGCAGGTACCTTCATCGCTGCCATCATGGCCGCGAAGTTCGAGCGCATTTCCTCGACGCTTTGCGGCTTGGCGGGTTGGGGACGACGCAGCATTTGATCCAAATCCTTACGCTGTTCTCTACTCATAGGTTGTTCTCCTTCTCCTTTATCAATTCGATTGCTGCCGTCATCACTTCCGGCGAACGGCTTATTCATAGTGTATAATTTAATTGTGACAAAACGTGTCACTATATTTTTGAAGGCGGTGAATAGAATGGGAAAGTCGAGGCGCCTGATTGAATTGATGATGGCCGTAAACCGGAAGCGGAGATTCACCGTCAAAGAGCTTGCCGAAGAATTTGGCGTGTCTACCCGAACCATGCTGCGCGATTTGCAGGAACTGAGCGGAATGGGAGTGCCTTTATACGCTCAAGTGGGTGCAGGAGGCGGATACCAAGTTCTTGCAGAACGAAGCCTGCCGCCGATTTCATTTACGGAAAATGAGGCCTTCTCCATATTTTTTGCTTCCCATGCTCTTCGCCACTTCAGTTCGCTGCCCTTCGAGGCATCTGCACAATCCGCCCTTCGAAAATTTTACAGGCATTTACCGGATGATGTGAAAAGTCAGATAGACGAGATGCGACACCGAATTGACTTCTTTACGCATACTCGGTCAGAACGAGCCGGCTGCCTTGAGTTATTGCTTCAAGCATCCATTAGGAAGCTGCCTGTAACAATCCGTTATGGAGCTCAGAAGCATGAGACCAAGGAAAGAACGATTCAGCCCATTGGTATCTATGCCCACGAGGGATATTGGTTTTGCCCGGCTTACTGCTATCTGCGAAAGGCCTTTCGATTATTCCGGGCGGATCGGATGGAGTCAGCCGTCTGGGCGGATGCCGAAGCAGTATCGCCTGCAGTGGATGTTTCAGAGGTGGATTTAACGAACTGGGGCCTTCATTTCTACAGCAAACCAGAAAGCGTAGATGTCAAAGTGAAACTAACGGCAAAAGGGATTGAGTTATTTCGAGAAAAAAGCTGGATTTTCCCTTGGGGGGAAGTACATCGCACCCATAACGGCACAGGCATTCTAGAGATGGCTATCTTCCCCTCGGAAATACGTTTCTTTGCTGAATATTTCTTTTCGTTCGGCGCTGAAGCGGTCGTGCTCCAACCGGAAGAACTAAAAGAAGCTGTCAGAAGGAAGCTGGTCCGTGCTCTTGAAGAGTATAAATAATAAACCGTTATTTCAGAATTACGGGGAGCGTCAATCTTATTTTCGGTACAAAGGATAATTGACTCGTGCCGGCACTTCAATCAGAATCAGGCGGAACTCGGAGTCGCTATCTGCAGTAAAGTTCGCTGCGGACGCTTGCTCCGGCTCAATGACGGCAAAGTCTTTTTGCCGGAGCGCAGTAACGTCCTTACTGGACGCCGCATCGGCAACTGCGCCGTCGCCGCGGATGGCAAGCGCCGTCAGGTTGTAGTCTTTACGCACAGGCTGAACGAAGGTACGGCCCGGCTTTACGGTAACGTCCCACATCCGGGCTTCCGCAACAATCTTGACCGGCGCTTCACCGTCGATGACCGTTTTCACCGAGGCATCTTCCGTCTCGGTGATCGGGAATTCCTCATGATCGTATTGGTTGTAGGTAGGCGTCCTCTTGATCGCTTCGGATAAATGAGGCTCGAACCAAATTTGAAAGCCTTCCATGTTCGGGCCGACGAATCCTTCTTCATGGGAAACGCCGCTCCCGGTTTGAATGACCTGCGCCCCGCCGGGGCCGACGACGCTGCGGGTGCCAAGTGAATCCCCGTGCTCCGCTTTGCCGTTCACGACGTATGTCATAATTTCAAAGGCTTGGTGCGGGTGGGACGGAATGTACCCTTCTTTCTCGGCAAACGCCCATGCCCAGTAAAAGAGCGGGCCGACCCGGTCAACGGCCGAGCCCTCGCGCGGGAACCCGATCGGCTTCTGTTCTGTGATTTTGCCTCCATCAAATCCGCCTGTCGCTTGCCGTTCCGGACCGTATACATGAATTTGCATGGCGGTCTCCTCCTCAAGGTAAAATAGATTTAGCCCTTTGCTTGCCCCTAAGCCCGTACCGTTATCCCTTCCTTTAGAACAGTAACGCGTCGAGCGAATAGGAGCCAGGGCCCGCCAGCGCGACTCCAACGGCTACCGCGATTAGAACCAACGGATACTCCATCCCGTTCGAGGCGACCCAGAGTCCGTTTTTGGCATGCACTTTGATCGCGCCGAGCATGGTCAGGACGATGAGCGCCGCAGCCGCCGGAGTGAACAGGCCGGCAGCGAGAAGAGCGCCCCCGAACAACTCCATCAACCCGGCAAGCACAGCCATCAAGACACCGGGCTTGATTCCAACCGACTCCATCCAACCTCCCGTTCCTTTCGGACCATATCCGCCGAACCAACCGAACAGCTTCTGAACTCCATGACCGGCGAACAGCAAACCAACAACTAAACGAACCGCCAAAATACCGATTGCAACCATTAACATCATCTCCAGTTGTTTTCATGTTATTAATCTTAATTCTGAGATATTGCATCTGTTAAAATGGATGTGGGCCAAATGCAGTTGGAGCAATCTCTGTAGCGAGCAACTCCATGCATAGGATGAACTTAACGAATTAAAATACGTATGCCTCAGGTCCAATGAGTGCAATGTCCCATAACGATCATCCTCCACATTATTTGTAGAAGCTTACTTTTAGTTAGTTACATCTCGTGTTTATTACAATACATTAGTTACTTACTTTTTGTCAATAGCTATCGCGATGATTCCGCATCTAAGCGATCGAGTGCTCATCTATCGCTGTTTCCCGAGCGCTTAGTGGCGAAATTCGGATTGAGAGCGTATGAAGGAATTCCGGCGTATTGCGCCGCCCGCTTCGGCCATCCGCCCACGCAATCGCTTATACCATTGAGCAGCCGGCCGACGTCGATGTGAATGAAGAAGAAAGGGTCATCCCGAAGGATGGCCCTTTACACTTGCCGTTCTATACATTGCGGTGAACCGTGCCATAAATAATGCGGGCCCATGATTAATGCATCGGCTTTTCCCATTCACCTTTGATTACGATTCCTGTCTCTTTCGCCGCTGCTTCAAGATCATGGATTTCCTGTGCGGTCAGCGTGATTTCAGCGGCTTTTACAGCATCGGCAATTTGGGAAGTTCTCGTAACGCCGATGATCGGAACGGTTCCTTTCGCCATGGCCCAAGCGATTGCAACCTGTGCGGAATTCGCATTGTGATGATTGCCGATTTCCTTCATAACCCGGATCAGGCCTTCCAGCTTCGCCAGCACGTCTCCAGGAAACGCCTCTCCTCTTCGGGTGCCGCTTGGGAGAGGATTTTTCGCATTGTATTTGTCGGTTAATGCGCCTTGTTCCAACACCATATAGGAGAAGAACACAATGTTGTTTTCGTTGCAGTAATCCATAATTCCGGCTTCTTCGGACGAACGGTACAGTAGGCTGTAATGATTTTGTACGGCAGAGATTTTCAGCCCTTCTTCAGCCAGAATGCTTTGCGCTAGTTTGATTTCCTCCAGATTGTGGTTGGAGACGCCTGCATATTTTACTTTTCCGCTTCTCATCAACGGAATCAGCTCGGGCGTCCATCTTTTTACATCAAGAGGATTATGGATCCAATAGATATCCGTATGGTCCGTGTCGAGCCGGTTCAGGGTACTGTTCAAGCGGTCTTCAACAGGGCCGCCAAGTTGCGGAGTGAATTTCGTTGAGAGCAGCACATCGTCGCGGCCTTTGGCAAACTCGCCCAGAATGCTCTCGGAGGCTCCCATTCCGTACACAGTCGCAGTGTCCCATAAATGGAGTCCGGCTTCCATCGCCGAATCAAAAACCGGTTTCAAGTCTTCCGCGGCAAGATGATTCCCGAAAACAGCATCCCCGCCGCCTTGACCGGTCCCCCACGACCAGGTGCCAAGAGCGATCGCCGGAATCATTTCATTTTGCAATTTGACCTTTTTCATTTGTTTCAACACCTTTTCGTGAAATTTTAAATACCGCATGAGATAAGAATATCAAGGAGACGAATGAATTGCTTTGCCTGCAAGCTCATTCGACTTGTTTATTTAGCTCATTTTGTTTCTGTAAATAAAAAAATACCGTTCGCGTTAATTTCCGCGAAGCGGTATCTTCAGCTTCAACCTCAGCTGCTGTCTAAACTCCGACGGCGGGAGTCCGAATCGTTCCTTGAATACTTTGGAAAAGTGGGCGATATTTTCGAATCCGGTCGAAAAACAGACATTCGTAACAGACAATTCCGTTTCCGCTAACAGTTCCTTGGCTTTATCCAGCCTCCGATTGCGAACCCATTTGAGCGGGGGGGTGTTGTATAGGGCTTGAAAATCCCTTTTGAACGTCGCCAGGCTTCTGCCGGACAAATAGGCCAGGTCGTTAAGGGAAACGGGATTCAGGAAGTTCTCCTCCATGATCTTTGCGATGCTGCCTCTGTCCTTGCTTATGGGTTGCATTATTTGATGCAGCAAACGATCATTCGAATCTGTTATGTGAAACAGCAATTCCATCAGCTTCACACGAACCAGTCCTTCTTTGACTTCGTCAGGGCTCTCGAAATAGGGTTTTAACGACTCGATATAGCTTCCAATGCGGGCATTCATCGGATAGACTGCTATCGGAACAACATCATTCATGGGATGAATGGGGTTGAAACCGGCGAATTTGAGGAATTCATCGACGATCTTCTCGTTCAGGAAAAACATCATATAGTCGAGGATGTAATCGGAATCGGGTTCACCCGTTTTCTCGTACTCGACTCCAGCTGATTTATGAATAAACATCATTTCGTTGCTCCGCACCGTATATTCTTGATCGCTGAACCGAAGGGTATAGACCCCCGACTTGACGATCAGCAGAAGATGATCCTGCAAAAAGAAGGTTCCTTTTCTGCCTTGCGTGTAAAAACAGAATTTGATAACGGACATCCCATCCAGTTTCAAGCTCCCTTTTTGATCCGGAGACGGGGCCAGATCTTGAGGCGCCTTGACCATTTTGCTTGATCTCATCGTCATGGGCGTCCCCGCCTTCCTTGTTCCTGCGATTGCTCTCGTTTCCATTTCATCATCATCCTTTCGACGTTTCAACACTTGTCCTTTTAGTATAACTGGAAACCGGCGAGAATACTTTGCTGAAAAGCTCAAACGGCTTGTTCGTTTAGCTTCTGGATTGACATTTAGATCGTCTGAAATTAATATAACTTTCTCTCACTTTTTTAACTTCGTTATCAACTACGTCATGGATGAACACGAGCAGCGCACGTTAGCGAAGACGGCAGACGAGGAGAGCGGCGAAGAATCCAGCGTTGATCTCTCGCCCTATTTCGAAATCGGATTCATGAGGAAGCCCCCAGAATTCTAAAACGCTACTGACATAACGTTGTCAGTAGCGTTTTTTTATAATTGGACATGTAAACGGAAAGGATATAGATAAGTAATAATAGGAAGGATGATGGCTTGTGAATTTCGCTTCTGTACGCATTATTACTGACGACGTGGATCGTCTCGTCGAGTTCTATGAGAAAGTCATGGGGGTTTCAGCGGAACGACCCGCGCCCGTATTTGCCGAACTCGTTATGCCATCATGCACCCTTGCAATCGGCCACTCCCAGACGGCGCAGCTATTCGGCGCCGATTCCGTAGTAGGGGCTAACAATCGCACTGTCATTATTGAGTTCCGCGTCGACGATGTCGAGGCCGAATATGTAAGACTGAAGCCATTTGTCGATAATTGGGTAATGGAACCGACCACGATGCCGTGGGGGAACCGTTCTATGCTGTTCCGCGATCCCGACGGTAATCTTCTTAACCTCTTCGAGCCGGTGACCGAGGATGCGATTAAACGGTTTAGAGGTAGACATTGACGGGAGTAAAACCTGCGAACAAACTTACTAGGAGAGTTGGGGCGCCAACTCTCCTTCAACATAACCGTGACCTTATCCGCGAGTTCGTTCAACAATGGAACATCCAGCTTTCGTCTCGGATGAACGGTTCATACGCAGAGATAGGATCATGGCGGGTTTTTCCTAATTTTTATTTATGAAACAACCGAATAAGCGTCGAGATTTCTTCAATGGATTCTTTTTGACCATTTTTAATCCACATCACCCAAATTTCAAAAACGCCTGCACTCATAAAGTCGATCCAATAGTTTCGTTTCGCTCCCGTCCAGTCCGGAAAGGGAATAATCTCATCATAAAGTTGAGCAACGCGGGATTTGAAAATTTGATAAAACAACCCGATATAATCGCCTTCAATCGCCATGTGAAAATCCTTGGACAGATCAAGAAAAAAGCTCGTTAGATCGGCTATTTTCTGTTCATGGCTTTTTTTAAAGGCGATTTTATTAAATATATCCGCAAATTTAGGTTCGTAGTATTCCTTCAATACTTGTTCAAGGTTTTCATAATTTCTATAGAATCCCATTCGACTGACGCCGGCTTTTTTGACGACTTCCGAAACGGTTAGTTTTGACAGTCGATTGGTCTTTAAGAGCTCCAGCAACGCAAGAGCAATCCATTCTTTTGTGTCTTTTTTTATGTTTTGGGCGTGCTCCGTCGCTGCCATTACACTTCCTCCATTTTGTCACAGATGTTTGTCGTCCACTCGAGCAAGGTTACCGTGTTCGGGCAACGCTTCGTACCATGAGTAGACAAGATGAAGTAAGAGATATGCTAAGATCAGGCGGAGTTACCCATTTGGAAGGCCTGTCGTTTATTCAAGCCGATTTGCATCTATTGGCCATGCTGCGTCCCGAAGCAAATGGAGAGCGTTTTATCGCCTCTAGCGCAGAGACGTTGTCGATGTTGGATATTGCGAATATTTTAAGAAAACATTTGGGCGAAGACGCTAAAAACGCGCCAAAAGGTGAACTTCCTAATATTTTGGTTCGTGCGATCGCGATCTTCAAACCGCAATTAAGAATGATTGCAACGCTCCTGGGACAAGATATGTCAACTAGCAATCAAAAGGCCAAACGTTTACTTGGATGGACACCGCGTTCGGCGGAAGAAGCCATAGCTGCAACGGGCAAGAGCATGATAAAAATCATGAAAGAGCAGAAGAAGTCGTAAGGCGCCCGATCGGGTGCCTTTTGTGTTTCGCTCAATCGAACCTTATCATAAGTGACAGCGAAAAATTTGGTGTTTCAATCCCCGCAACAAAACGAGTTCTCATACAGCTCATAAACGGCGAGCAGCTGCTCCGCGAGGCTTTTCTCAGCGCTTTTCATCCATTTCATAAATGCCATGTGAAAAATTTCAACCGCAAAACGCGCGGCAAGCTCCGACAGATCGCTATCATATTGGGCAGATAGCGAGTTTGTGACAGACGCAATGAGTACCTGCCCCTTCAACAGCTCCCGTTCCTGCAGATCAGGGTTGCTTTGAATAATTTGATTCCGCGCCAGCACCCTCTCCCGCGAGCCCTCGAAAAACTCGGAAATCGACACAAAGCCTTCAACCGCAAGCTTCAGCGGTTTTTTTTCGACGTCAACATGGTCCGTAATAAAAGCCGCGACCCGCTGCCCCATGTCATTGTTCGTGTCAAAGAGCACGTCCGACTTGTCCTTGAACTGCCGGAAAAAGGTTCGCTCCGTCACGCCCGCAAGATTCGCAATCTCCTGCACGGTCGTGTTTACATAGCCTTTTTCCATAAATAATTGGGCGGCCGCCGCCTGTAATTTTTCTTTGCTTTTCATTTTTATCATTCCCAGGTCAGTTTCTGACATTTTTTCTTGACAATAAAAACCCGCGGGCATACAATCATTTCAAATGTCAGTTTGTGACACTATTTTATCAAAAAGAAGGAGAATGCACAATGAAAATCACAGTACTCGGCTCGCTTGGCAACATTAATCGTTACTACCTTCCACGCCTCGTCGCTGACGGACACGACGTCACGGTCATCACCAGCTCCAGAGATCGTATCGCCGACATCGAAGCGCTCGGTGCCGAATCGGCGGTCGGTTCAAACCGGGACGTCGACTTCCTAACCCGGGCTTTCACAGGCAGCGACGTTGTTTATCTCATGATTTCAGGCATCCATCCAGCCTCCGGCATCGACATGTGGCAGAGCGCAATCGAGCTTTCTGAAAATTATAAGACCGCCGTGCAAAATTCGGGAGTGAGAAACGTCGTCAACCTCAGCTCGGTCGGCGCCGACAACCCCAACGCCGGCATCCTTTACATGTATCATTTTGCAGAAGACGCGCTTAACTCGCTTGAAGGCGTGAACGTTGCTCATATTCGTCCTGTCGGCTTTTACAGCAATCTTTTTGCCGACATGCAAACCCTTAAAGCCCGGCAAACCATCTTCAGTCCAGTATCAGCCGACATCGCGCACGGTTGGGTCAGCCCCATGGATATTGCGGACGTCGCTTACGCCCTGATTGATCACACCCCTACGGGCAAAAGCGCGAAATTCGTCGTTAGCGACTGGGCCGCAGGCAACGACTGGCTCAAGGCTCTTGCCGAGAATGGGATCGAAGCCAAATACCAACAAATCCCTTTCGAAGCCCTCGTTGAAAATATGATGAAAGCAGGCTTCCACGAGGACACCGCTAACCGCTTCGCCCTAATGAGCCGCGCCGGCGAGAGCCCCGATGAATTTTACGCCAGTCTCCGCGCCACCGACTACCACCTGGGCAAAGTCAAGCTCGCAGATTTCGCGAAGGTTTTTGCTGTTGCATACAAGGGGGAGAGACGATGAACGAAACACGTACGGATATTAAAAACAAAGTATTTTTAATTTCAGGAGGATCGTCCGGAGTAGGTAAAGCAATCGCAAAGGGACTAGCCAATCTCGGCGCCAAGGTCGTGATCATCGGCAGAAGTGCGGAGAGTGGAAAAGCTGCATTAAAGGAGATTTCGGAAGCTACAGGCAACAGCAGGGGAGATTGGGTGGCGGCGGACCTTTCCCTACAGTCATCGATCCGGGAAGTCAGCGACGTGATCAAGCGGAAATACGATCAATTGCATGTGCTTGTTAATGCTTGCGGTGCAATCTATTTTAAGAAGGAATGGACGGCCGACGGGATCGATCGTATGTTCGCGGTCAATGTGCTTAGTCATTATCTGCTGACGAACCGGCTGCTCGACATCCTCCAAGAAAGCGGACCTGCACGCGTGATCACAGTGTCGGGTAACCCCAGATTTTTTAAGAATCCCGTCCTTAACTTCGATGATATTCAAATGGAGCACCAGTATAGCGGGATGCGTGCAGCCAACCAATCGCTGTTCGCCAAGACGCTATTTGCTTTCGAATTGGCAAAGCGTCTGGAAGGAACGGGAGTGACCTCCAACGCTTTTTATCCGGGGTTTGTGAAATCCAACCTTTCGAGGAACGCGCCTTGGTATCTAAGGCTCGCTGCACCTCTCATGAACGCAACTGTCAAAGCAGAATGCGGGATCGGAGTTTATCTGGCGTCAGCGAAAGAAATAGAGCGCGCAAATGGCGTGTTCTTCGACGATAAGAAGCAGATCGTACCGATTCAGACCCAGTTTGATGAAGGAGCAGGCAACAAACTGTGGACCTTGTGCGAAGAGCTGACAAGTGGCTAACCGGGCCGCTAGCGTCCTTACCGCGGAGGAGAAGCGAACCTTAAAGGAATTGCTGATCAAAAATACAAAGCGGTCGCCCTGATGCAATACCAGGAAACGACCGCCGCTTGAATCTTCTCCATGAGCTGTGGAAGGGGCTATGGATTAGCCTCTCACCCCCGTGCCATCGCATTCGAAAGGGCATCCGGAAAGTATTTCCCGGCAAAGCGCAAAAATTTGGAGAAGCCCGGAACGATCCTCTTTTTGTTATGCTCCATTCCTTGGATCCCGTGCTTCACGAGCGTATCCAGGTTCATATTGGGAACGCGGCTGCCGCTTTGCATGCCCGATTGAAGATTGGTTTCCGCAACGAGGGGCGGAACAAGCTCCATAACGTGAATATTTTTTCCCGATTTCTTGAGTTGGATTCGCAGCGCGTCGGTGAACATATGCACTCCTGCCTTTGTAGCCGAATAGACGGGATGAACGGGAGAAGTGACGTAGGAAAGACCGGAGCTTACGGTTACGATCATGGCTTCGTCTTGCCGGGCCAATTGCGGGAGCAACGCTTCCGTCATCCAGATGGTTCCGTTCAAGTTCGTCTCCACCTCCGCGGTAGTTCGCTCCAAGTCGAGGGTATCGTTCATCAAATCGAATGCGCGCATAATCCCTGCCGAGTTGAACAAGATCGAAACATCCGGGTAGCGGTTACGAAGGGATGCGGCCATTTCACGAACGGAGTTCGCATTGGAGACGTCGCCTTGCAGCCCGATGAGCCCCTTATGTTTGTTTGTCGCTTGATCGAGGGTTGCTTGATTCCGGCCGATGACGATGACTTTATTGCCGCGATTCAACAAATTCAAGGCGAATGCAAGACCGATGCCCGAAGTGCCGCCAGTAACGACGATTGTACGACCTGCAAGCTTCATAAAGTGACTCTCCTTTTTCGGTTACACATTTTAATATTTGTAACTAATGAGTGAATTAAGCATACGACGTCTAGTTACAAAAGTCAACAGTTGTAACCGATCGCGTCTATCCGTATAATAAGACCATGAAAACTTTGAGCAGAGAACTCATTTTGGAAACCGCACATCGAATGGTCGTCGAACACGGGATGGAGAAAGTGAATCTGTCCAAGGTCGGCTCCGAGCTGGGGACAACCCACGCCGCGATCTACAAGTATTTCTCGGGCAAAGAAGAGTTGTGGACCGAGCTTGCGTTGTCGTGGCTGGACCGTGAACTGGCGGGGATTTTTCCATTTGACGCGAATAAATACTCGTCTACGAAGGATATCGTGCACGACTGGCTCTGGATATTGAGTCAATCGAAATATGAAGCTTATGTGCGCGAGCCGGAAATGTTTAAGCTGTATACGGCCTATATCGATCGAAATCCGGCGGTACTCGCACGGCACATCGGCGATTTGGCGGGAAGCTTAAAGGCGGCGAGCGGCATGGAGGACGTTGGGCGGCTTCATGCTATTTTGCTGGCTTTTTCTTATTTTTCCGCGCCGGCTTATGCAGACAATTGGCTGCTGATTGATTTCAAAGCGGAGTTCGAAGCGGTCTGGAAGCTGATCGAAGCAGGGATTGCGGGATCGACGGACGAATAAGCGGACGAAAATAGGATTAGCGATTGATATCGGCGGAGTATCGGATCGGCCTGATTCAGTGCCGACCGAATACACCCACTCTCTCCTGTAACCCTTCTACAACCTCTTTCGGTATCTCCCTGACCTTGATATCTCCGCCTAAGAAAAGCAGCCAATTTATGATTTCGGCCAGCTCATCCGGATGATGGACATGGATGAAAGTCTTTAAAATAGCCGTGGTTTGATAAGGATTCGTGTAAGAAATGGTTATTTTTAAAGGATGATACTTTTTGAATTGGGCGATCGCCTTGGGACCAAGTTCGAGGACCAGGTTGATGGCTTCTTCCTGCTTGCTTAGTTGTTCTGCAATCTTCTTCCGGCTCATTCTTTTTTTCCCCGGGTACGGTTTGACATCGGTGAGATTGTCGACAGGGATGATCCGCCTCTTTTCCTCCTCCAGGTCGAAGCCTTCAATTTGCCAAGAGCTTTTTTCGCGATATAGGCGCATGAGAAAGATGGGATAAGATTTGATTTCCCTGCCTTCTTCCACGGAAACCGCTAAATATCTGTCTGCAAGAAGGATTTGGATGAGCTGTTCCAGCATGGGATGGGGCAGATCCGAAAGATCCAGCAGGTCGGGATTGTGGGGGTTGGTCCCTTCGAAGAGCAAAATTTGATTTAACAGAACAAGATCGTCCTGCTGGTTCTCAGAGATAAGGCCGAGCAATTTCTCCGCTAAAGAGTGACGGCTCTTGAGATAAGGGAGTTGCAGATTTCGGGTGGCCATAAAAGCGATAAAAAGAGCTTTAATCTCATTGTCGGTAAAGCGGACGGTGGGCAGGACGGAATTGTTCATCACGGAATAACCCCCGTCCCTCCCGACTTCGGCGACCAGAGGCATTCCCATCGCTTCGATTTCCCTGATATCTCGAATGGCCGTCGAACGGGAGATGTTAAACTCCTGCATGATCTCCGAAATGGTAAAATGGGCGCGGTTGTTGATGTACCGCATGATGACGTTAATCCGTTCTACTTTTCTCATCGGGCCCTCTAAACGGTATCATATTTTGACATGATTTATCGTTATTATAAACCCATCAAGCAGAAAAACAAATGGCTTGATCAATTTCAAAAAAAAAGGAGCTTGGATGATGGCAGCGTACACCCTTGAGGAAAAAGACGGCTTTTTCGTACTGGGCATCGGAACGGAATTGAAGAGCGATTACACGGACTATGCCGGCATGAACAAAGAGAAGGAAAACTTTTGGCGGACCGTGGAGCAGGATGGAAGGCTTGACGCTTTGAAGGCGGTCGCCGCGAACGACTACATCTTTGCCGTCAACGAATTGGTCAACCGCAAGAGGATGTATTATGCCGGCGTCATGACGGAAGCATCGGTACCGGAAGAACACAGGCTGATCCCGTTCCCTAAGGGACAATACCTCGTCATTAAAGGCGAAGCGAAGACGTCGGAGGAGCTCGGCAGCATGCTTACCGGCATCGCCTTCGGTCAAGTGTTGCCGGAAGCCGATACCTTCGCCTATGTCGGCGGGCCCAATGCAACGGTTGAGATGGGGCGGCGAGACGGCCTTGTATACGGGGAAATGTGGATTCCGGTTGTGGAAAAGTGATTAACCAAAGGAGGAATAAGGATGAGCACGATTACCGGTAATGAAAAAATCGCGAAGGTTGAATCCCGCCCGATCGGAAGAACGGCCGCTTATTGGACCGTCACCGTCATTCTTGCATTCTCCATTACCTTAAGCGGGATCGGGCAATTGATGCGATATGGCGGCAATGTCGATTTGGTTACCGCTATTGGTTTCCCGTTATATATCACGAACATTCTCGGGACCTGGAAATTGCTTGGAGTCCTTGCGATTCTCCTGCCAGGTTTCCCTCGCCTTAAGGAATGGGCTTATAGCGGTATCTTTTTTCTCATGACGGGCGCGGCCCTATCTCACGTGTTCGCTCATGATTACGGCGATGGCGGATTCCATGTGATTCTCCCGCTTTTCTATGCCGCGCTTGGCATCGCCTCCTGGGCGCTGCGTCCGAAAAGCCGCAGACTCTAATGAACTTCTACCACCATTGGCACTACGTGAAAAGGGGAAGGGAAGTCGGCCGATGAGCTCGGCAGTATGCTTGCGGGCGTTGCCTTCGGTCAAGTGTTGCCGGCAGCCGATCATTACGCCTATGTCGGCGGGCCCAATGCAACGGTAGAGATGGGGCAGCGAGACGGCGGCTTGAGATTGAAATAACGTCGGGTAGGGTAACGTCGTCGAATCCCGGCAACGGACGTATACCGGCAATAGGAGGGAGAAGCCGATGAATATCGTGTTTGTTGTTCTTCAAAGCTTTCTGCTTGTCGCTATGGCCTTCGGAGGCGCAAGCAAGCTGGCCGGCGGGAAAAATTTCGTTGAAATGTTTGATTCGCTTCAATTGCCGCAATGGTTCCGAGCGGTTACGGGAGTCGTCCAACTAGCCGGGGCAGCCGGGCTTGTCATTGGCTATTGGGATCGGGAGGTAGCCGCATGGGCAGGCATTTGGATCGGCATTACCATGCTGGTCGCATGCCTTTCGCATCTCAGAGTCAAGCATCCTGTTAGTCAGGCAGTGCCGGCTTTCGTGATTACTTTAATTGCGGCTGCTTTGGTAGTCGTGCAAGCCTGAAGGGACTCCCCGACCGGTCATGCTATCAAAGTAAAACGAGGGCCATCCCACAAAAGGATGGCCCTAAAACTTGCCGTTACAGACAGCGCGAAGAACCGGATCACAAGTTGACAAATGAATGAACGGTTCATATACTATAGATGAATGAATCATTCAATTGAAAAGAAGAAAACCACGCATGTATCCGCGTATTCCTTTGATCCGGGACTCGTTGCCGCATCGCAGACCTATTCGGGGGGGAGACGAGAGAGGGAAGAGGTGTAACCTATGCCAAGAACCGCAAGAACGCAAGCCGAACAAGCGCTCGACGAACGCAAAGACCAGATCAAAAAGGCGGCTCTTAAAATTTTCGCGGAGAAAGGGCTCTCCGGTACGAAGATGAGCATGATCGCGGAGGAAGCCGGTATAAGCCAAGGGTTATCGTACCGCTATTTCGATTCCAAGGACGAGATTTTCGCTTTGCTCGTGGAAGAGGCGGTCGAGGAATCCCAGGGCGCCATCCGAAATATTCGACAGTTACCGGGATCGCCTCTAGAGCAACTGAGGACATTTACGCTTCAAATGCTGGATGAGAACCACAAGCATTATTTCCTGCTTGTTCAACAAGCGCAGACGTCGGAAGGAGTTCCGCACAGGGCGAAGGAAGCGATCGAGCGGTATTCCCCCCAAGAGACGATCAAACTGTTGATCCCGATATTCGTCCAAGGGCAACAAGAAGGACAATTCGCAGAGGGCGATCCTTACAAACGGTTGATTCTATTTCTTTCGGTCGTGACTGGACTTATGCTTCAAGATGCGAAGGCGATAGGAGCCGACTGGACGCAGGAAGTCGATCGGCTGCTGAACATCTTAACGAAATGATAGGCTTGTCGTTGCCGCTATCTCCGTTCCGCTTTTTTCATAGGGCCCTCTAAACAGTATCATATTTTGACATGGTTTGTGGTTATGATAAACCCATCAGCAAATAAACAAATCAATGGATCCATTCAAAAAAAGGAGCTGGGATGATGGCAACGTATACCTTTGAGGAAAAAGACAGCTTTATCGTTCTTGGGATCGGCACGGAGCTGAAGAGCGATTACACGGATTATGCCGGCATGAACAAGGAGAAGGAAAGCTTTTGGCGGTCCGTGGAGCAGGATGGAAGGCTTGACGCCTTAAAGGCCGTCGCTGCGAACGACTATATTTTTGCCGTAAACGAAGCGGTAAATCACAAGATGATGTATTACGCCGGCGTCATGACGGATTCTTCGATCCCGGAAGAACACAGAGTGATCCAATTCCCTAAAGGACAATACCTCGTCGTAAAAGGGGAAGGGAAGTCGGCCGAAGAGCTCGGCAGTATGCTTACCGGCATCGCCTTTGGTCAAGCCTTGCCGGCAACCGATCATTACGCCTATGTCGGCGGGCCCAATGCAACGGTTGAGATGGGGCAGCGTGACGGCCTCGTATATGGCGAAATGTGGATTCCGGTTGTGGAGAAGTAAACGAGATCAGAAGGAGGAATGAGGATGTCAACGATCGTTGATTTTCAAAATGTGTCTACGGCTGGTCTGGAATCTTCACCGGTAGCAGAAGCGCTGGCTGGGTTGCGCGCGAATGAAGCCCGTTACTTCATGAACAAATACAAGCACGAATTTACGGTCGTTCCGGCCAGCGATAGCCAGGAAACACTGGATTACGTGAACCGGATTTTGAAGGAAGAACGCGGGATCGAGTTTGCGGCCAAACCTTTAGAGACGTCGCGTTTTCAGGTGGATAATATTGATTGGACCTACGTCTTTTATGAGGATGGTCTTTCGGTCAATGTCTTGTATACGATCGATGACCCTAAGAAGCGGGCCGTCGGATTTAAGCTATCCGAGGGGATGGAAGTACCTCGGGAGTTGGAAGAGAAGAAGTTCAAATTCGCCAGACAGAAGTCCAAGCTGGCCGGGACCATCCGAGGTTCGTTCTTCGTCATTAAAGGAGAATATTGAAGCTAGCATGAAAAGCCACCTTACCCGGTGGCTTCTTTTGTTGCCAGCGCACCGTTTAACGACACGGCTTGAATAGGATATGGCGGTTTTGGAGACCATACTATGGAAAAAAATTCTATGCCGAACGGGAGCGAGCGACTTGATCGGAGACAATCGATTAGTGTCGGCAGGGGTTTCCAATTTGTGGACATCGTATATGAGCAATAGCTTGGCGGTCTGTATGAATAAATATGCCCTGCAAATTATCGAGGACCCGAATATTCGCAAGGTACACGAACTGGCCTTGCAAGTATCCGAACATAACGTGAAGCAAATCGCGCGTATTTTTCAAGAGATCCGATTCCCCGTTCCGGACGGTTTCAATGAGAATGACGTTAATTTAAATGCGCCAAGGTTGTTCACCGACCACTATCACTTGTTCTATCTTCATGTCTTGACGATCCACGGTCTATCCGGCTATTCTCTGGCTCTTACGGTTTCGGAAAGCCCGCAGGTGCGCCAATTCAACATAGACGCTTATACGTTAACAGTCGATTTGTACAATAAAACATTGGAACTGATGCAGAACCTCGGCATCTACGATCATTTTCCGCAGATCCCGACCCCGGATACGTTCGAATATGCCGAAAAACAGTCTTACTTGGCCGGCTGGATCGGAGAACAGCGTCCGTTGAATGTCATGGAGATAACGAGCATTTACGCGAACCTGAGAAAAAGCATCATGTTAAAAACGTTGGCGATCGGCTTTAGCCAAACGGCGGAATCGCAAGAGGTCCGTGCGCATATGGCAAGAACGATCGATTTGGCGGCGAAGCATATCGAGCTATGGAGCGGCGTTCTGCACGACGACTATCTGGATTCCGCCGTCACTTACGATACTCATGTGACGGATTCTCAGATTGCTCCGTTTTCGGACAAGTTGATGATGGTCCACGGAGGATTCTTGATCGCGGCGGCCATGACTTACTACGGAACGGGGATGGCCACGGGCATGCGGCGCGATCTTGCCCCTCACTATGCCGCCTGCATCGCAAGAGACGCCAAAGTCGCCGAAGACGGAATGAATATATTGATCAAGAACCATTGGTACGAACAGCCGCCCCAAGCGGCCAACCGCAAAGCGTTATCCAAACCCGATTAAACGCCCAAGCGACCCGGCAAGCCGGTTCGATTGAGCGTTTTTTCTCCACGTGCTCCGAAACTACGGGTATCCCGGCGGTGCGGTGAGGGCGGATTTCTGGTAAGCTCCATGATGCGCCAGGAGTTGCGGCCATTGAAGACGAGGCTACCGTAATTGTTGCTGCAATTTCTAATAGATATGTTAGACTGATATCTGAAATCGGAAGTTATTATACTCTCTTGAACTGCTGAAAGGAGAAGCTGCGATGGGCAGAAAGCAATCCTATACGGAATCGGAACTACTGGACATAACCAAAAGGTTAGTGCTTGAACATGGGTATGACGGGTTTCATCTCAAGTTGCTTTCGCAGCATTTACCCGGTGCCCGAAGTACAATTTATCAGTATTATGCGAATAAAGAAGAAATCGTCGCTGCCTGTATGAAGCGCGTAATCACAAGCGTCATCGAAAAGGCTTCGGCAATCGATGAGACCAGCCCGATGCAAGCCCTTCAGGAGCTGCTTACCGTATATGTTGAAGAATCCGAGCTGCATCAGCTGTTAGGCGATGCTCATAAAATCAATGTAAAAAATTCGGCGGCTGCAAGTCGGGATCTTGATTTTGTCAAGCAAGCTCATACTACGCTGAAAGTTCAGCTCACGCGTCTCTTCCAAAAAGCGCAACAGGAAAAAAATATCAGAGAAGACATCCCGCTTCCCGTACTGGTCGGTGGCTTTTCCAACCTCATTAACACCCCCAACATGATAAACGTCCCTACTCCCCAATGGAGTAAACTATTGTTTCAAATGTGGATGGGAGGAGCGCAAAGGTAGTGCCCTCCATTTTCAATTTGACATTTGTGTCATATATATTGTTTAATAGGTGGAGAGCAAAAGTATGGCTTATCACGAAAATGACACAAGTGTCATATTTCGAAGCGAGGAGTTGAAGAGCATGTTTTTGGCTTTGAAGGAATTAATGCATAGCAAGATGAAATTTTTAATGATCGTCATTATTTTTGTCTTGGTTGCCTGGTTAGTATTCATTCTGTCGGGTTTGGGCAATGGTTTGTCGACGCTTGCGGCGTCAGCCTTCCAGAACATGAAAGCCGATTATGTCATATTCGAACAAGGGTCGCAGTCGACCATGGGCAAGTCCTTGTTGTCTGACCAATTGGTGGCGGAAGCAGAGAAATTGCCAAATGTAACTGCCGCATCGCCTATGGGAAGTACGATGGCTACGGCCATGAAAGGCAATAACACAAAGAATGAAGATAAGGTCGATATCGCGGTCTTAGGCATTCTCCCCGGCAGCTTCCTAGAGCCTGCCGTAATTGAAGGCGAAGGATTATCTTCGGAAAATCCAACAGGCGTTATTGTAAACAAGACGATGAAGGATGATGGATTTAAACTCGGGGACACTTTTCAATTGGACGGGTCGACACAAGCATTGACGATTATCGGATTCGTTGACAACCAGACCTACAACCACCTTACAGCTGTTTTTGTTCCGATGTCCGAATGGCGGAAGATTGCTTTTGCCGCGCCGGGATCGGATAAGGGAATTGCGGGTCCGGTAAACGCGATTATGTTGCAAGGCAGGCATATCGATCCTTCCGTTATTAGCAGCAAGCTCTCCAATATAGATACAGTGACACGCGGAGCAGCGATTCATGGCATGCCGGGGTACAAGGAAGAGAACGGCTCCATTATGATGATGCTGGCCTTTTTGCTCGCGATTTCCGCATTCGTGCTTGGTGTCTTCTTTTATGTCATTACGATGCAGAAAACAAATCAATTCGGCATTATGAAAGCAATCGGGGCAAGAAACGGCTTTTTGAGCAAAGCGATTGTCTCTCAAGTCCTTGTCCTATCGCTAACGAGTATCGTTGCCGGCGTTTTACTCACTTACGGGACAGCTGCGGTCATGCCGAAGGGGATGCCGTTCAAGCTGGAGACGAACCTCGTTATCGAGTATTCGATCATCCTTCTTGTCATAGCAGTGCTCAGTTCATTAGTCTCGGTTCGAAAAATAACCAAAATCGATCCGCTGAAGGCGCTCGGGAGGGTTGAATAATGCCAACAGGTTTGCAGATCAACAACGTCACTAAGTATTATGCAGAGGGAAGCAACCGGATATCCGCGCTTGAACGAGTATCTATCTCGGTGGAGTTCGGGGAGTTTGTTGCTGTTGTCGGACCATCCGGGTCGGGTAAGAGCACTTTTTTATCAATTGCGGGAGCACTGCTCAAAGCTTCTGAAGGAGAAGTCAACTTAAATGGACATCTTCTATCTAAGCTTTCCGATAAAGAACTTTCTAATGTAAGATTGAAGGAAATCGGGTTTATTATGCAGTCGTCTAATCTCGTCCCCTATTTGAACGTTTTTGACCAATTGCTCTTAGTCAAGAAGATGTCGGGAAAGGTTAGAGCCGAGGATAAAACATTTGCCGTTAATCTGCTGGAAGAACTGGGGCTCGGCTCCAAGTTGAAGAGCTTCCCGGAAGAACTGTCGGGCGGGGAGAAACAACGTACGGCTGTCGCGCGAGCTTTAATAAACAATCCCAACGTCATCTTGGCGGATGAGCCTACGGCTAGCCTGGATACTAAGCGTGCGCATGAAGTGGTCAGTATGATCGCGCATGAGGTAAAGTCGCGTCGGAAAGCGGCAATTATGGTTACGCACGATGAGCGGATGCTTGAATATTGCGATAGAGTATATCGGATGGAAGACGGCAGATTGTCGCCGGCTGAATCGACAAGCTTAGCAGCGGTATGCAAGTTATAATTGGATTAAGATCCACAAATACACGGGGGTTGTCTTCAAATGATGAGGATGCCTGATGAACATGAGGTTTCAACGGCGGCCAGGAACGTCGAGGGATCGCTTGACGCAATAACAGCCCGGCTGGCACGCTTGATCTATGCCCATGCTCCGCATGACGGCGTCTTTAGCCAGCGCATCCCCGGTTTATATGTCAGTCGCTTTTCACGAACAAACACGGACTACGTCAAGACCTTTTACTTGCCTTCTTTATTAATTACTGCACAGGGGGCGAAGACCGTCACGATGGGGCAGGAGATCTTTCCGTTCGGCAGGTCGCAAATGCTCCTGTTTCCCGTTGCCCTGCCGATCGCGATAAAGGCCGTTCAAGCCAGCTATTCCGAACCGATCCTCGGCGTCAGGCTGGAGCTCAACCCGCAGAAGATTGCCGAGCTGGTCTTGAAAGTGTATCCCCAGGGCTTGCCGCCGGCTCGTCAACGGAGCTCGGGTTACGTCGCGAGCGCCGACCCCGGCATCATGGACGCGGTGAGGAGGCTGGTGGATTGCCTGTCGAGTCCAGGCGATGCTGAATGGGTTGCCCCGCTCGTGGTGGAAGAGATTTTGATCCGAGTACTGCGCAGCCCGATCGGCGTTCACGCCGCTGAAATGGGTATTGCGGATTCCGGCGTGCAGCGAATGGCGAAGGCCATTGCTTGGCTTCGCGACAACTTCTCCCGGCAGATGAAGATTGCGGACTTGGCCGAGCTGGTGCACATGAGCGAGTCTTCGTTCCGCGAGCATTTTAAGTCCGTCACATCGATGAGCCCGCTGCAGTACCAGAAAGCGCTGCGCCTTCATGAAGCGAGACGTCTGATGGTCTCCGATTCAACGGATGCGACCACCGCATGCCGGCTGGTAGGGTATGTGAGCGCCTCTCAATTTAACCGGGATTACAGCCGCTTTTTCGGCAGCCCGCCAAAGAGAGACATCGCCAGATTACGTTGAAGAAAATAAGGCATGGATCAAACTGTAACCCGCGGCCATAAGGCGAAGCGGGTTTTTGTTTTTACTCTTGGCGGATTAGGCAAGAAAGGACGCGGAACAGGCAAACATCCGGGCGAAATCCAATATAAAATGAGTCTAGCCTTAGGGCTGGCGGCGTTGATTATGGATTTGCGCCGTTGGTGTTCGCCGGCTCTCCTATTTTACAGCTTAAGGAGGACTTCATTATGCGTGTTTTTGTCACAGGAGCGTCCGGGTTCGTCGGCTCCGCCATCGTGCGCGAACTGATTGAAGCAGGGCATGAGGTGCTTGGCCTTGCCCGCTCGGATAAGTCCGCAGCGATGCTTGCCGCGGCGGGAGCGGCAGTTCACCGCGGCTCTCTTGATAATCCGGACAGCCTCAGAAGCGGAGCCGCTGCCTCGGATGGTGTCATACACACCGCCTTTATTCACGATTTCTCGAACCTTGCGTCCTCCGGTGCGGCAGACAAGCTCGCGGTAGAGACGCTCGGTACCGCGCTTGCGGAATCCGGCCGCCCCCTCATCGTCACCTCCGTAATCGGGCACCTCGCGCCGGGCCGCCTCGGGACCGAAGAAGATGCTCCCGATCCTCATTCCGCAGTGAAGCACCGCGCCGCATCGGAAGAGGCAGCACTTTCAATGGCGCAGCATGGGGTGCGAGCGTCGGTGGTGCGACTTCCGCACTCGGTACATGGCGATGGCGATCGCTGGTTTGTTCCGGCGTTGATCGATCTCGCCCGCCGCACGGGCGTCTCGGCCTATGTGGGCGACGGCGCTAACCGCTGGCCTGCCGTGCACCGATTGGATGCCGCACGTCTTTACCGGCTGGCGCTTGAGGCGGCACCGGCGGGTACGCGGCTGCATGCGATTGGCGACGAGGGGGTGCCGATCCGCGAGATCGCCGGCGTAATCGGCCGTCGATTAGGTGTTCCGGTGAGCAGCAAGTCGCCCGAGGAGGCAGCCGCCCACTTCGGTTGGTTGACGCACTTTGTTTCGGCGGACATCCCGGCATCAAGCGCTCTGACACGGGAGCGCTTCGGATGGCGGCCTGTGCAACCGTCACTCCTTTCCGACCTGGATCGGGAGCATTATTTCGCAACTTGATGAATCCGGCCGATCGGCTGTATGGAGCCATTTTCCATGAGGGAGGAGCAAAGCATAATGACTGCACGATATGGCAAAACGGTTATCATTACGGGAGCAAGCAGCGGAATTGGCGAAGCAACAGCCCGTGAACTCGCGCGCGGGGGGGCGCACGTGGTGATCGGGGCCAGGCGCTTGGAAAAGCTTGAGGCTCTGGCATCGGCCATCCGCCAGGAGGGCGGTTCCGTTGCCGTTCAACAGCTCGACGTGACGGAACTCACTCAGATGCGGACCATCGTTGAATTGGCAATGAACCGTTTCGGACGTCTGGACGCTATCGTGAATAATGCCGGCATCATGCCGCTATCGCCTTTGGCAGCCTTGAAGATCGAAGAATGGGACCGGATGATCGACGTTAATATCCGCGGCGTTCTTCACGGCATTGCCGCCGGGCTTCCGGTCATGAAAGAGCAAGGATTCGGGCAATTCGTCAATGTAGCGTCTATCGCAGCCTACGCTGTATCCCCGATGGCATCCGTATATAGCGCGACCAAGTATGCCGTGCGGGCTATTACCGATGGGTTGCGGCAAGAGGTTGCCGGACAAGGCATCCGCGTAACCCTCGTCTCGCCGGGCGTCACGGAGTCCGAGCTGGCCGACAGCATAACGGACAACGGGGCGAGAGAGCGGATGAAAGAATTCCGGCGCACTGCGCTGCCCGCTTCGGCCATCGCCCGCGCAATCGCTTATGCCATCGGGCAGCCGGCTGACGTCGATGTGAATGAATTGGTCATCCGACCGGTCATGTAGTACCTATTTACGAAAATACAAGCAGCCGCAAGCGGCCATCCTGTCGCAGGGAGACCGCTTGCGGTGCCGTATCACCTGGCTCTGGCAAGGCGTTCGGAATGACTATTCAGGACAGAGTACATGTTTCCATCAGGGTCCATCAGTCCGAAGAAGCGGCCGATGTCCTCATCGCGAATGGCGGTAACCGCAACGCCTTTTGAACGAAGGCAACGATACAGCTTATCAATCTCCTGGGTCTCGAACCCGATGATCGGAACGGCCTTCCCTTCCATGCTTAGCTTCCCCGAAGACGACCTGTAATCTGATCCGGTTAGGATTAATACAGGACCGCGCTCCAAACTAAGAATTCCGATTTCGTCATTCTTATATTGAACATCAAATCCAAGATAGGAATGATACCATTCAAGCGAAAACTCCAGATTCGATACAGGGATATCATTGAAACGTATTTGATTCAGGTAGCCGGCCATACGAATCAGCCCTTCAGCCCGGAAGCACGGGCAGCTTTCTCCGGTTGCCGCCGCTGTCCCGCTCTCATTAAGAAGGCGAGCAGGAACGCATAGATCGCGGACAAGATCAGTACAAATTCCAGCGCGACGGTAAAGGCGTGTGCGTAACGGGCAGGAGCGTCAGGCGAATGGGACATATCCAAAGCCCGATAGAAGAAGATTCCGACAAAACATACGCCAAGCGCGGTGCTGAGTTGGGTCGCGGTCGTCAGAACACCGGAGGCCGCCCCTATATTCTCCTGACGGACCTTGGATAGAATGGTTCCGATGAGCGGCGCCGCGCAGATGCCTTGCCCGACGCCGACGACGAATAAACTCGGCCAAAGCGCATTCCAAACCAGATGACCGCCGTAATGATGGACAATTTCCAAGGTGTAGCCTATGCCGCCTGCCGTAAGAATGGCTCCGACGAATAGAACAGCCGGTCCGAACTTGCTCATGAGCTTTGGCGATGCCAGAGAGGCGAGGAAGAAGCCGATTCCCAGCGGCAAATAGGTTAACCCCGAAGTCAAAGCAGAGTAACCGAAGCCCTGCTGCAGCATAACGGCTAGCGTGAAGAAAAGCGCCGAAGCGATCGCATAAAAGACGAGAATGAGCGATATGCCAAGACGAAAGGAACGATCGCGGAAAAGCGAAGGGGCGAGCAGCGGAGGTCTTCCATTTTCAAGAATTTTGCGCTCATATATAATAAACAGTGTCAAACATACCGGGAAGCAGGCAAGCAAGAGGATCGACCATAAGGGCCAGCCCGCCTCGCGGCCTTGAACCAGAGGAAATGCAAGCGCCAGCAGACTTGCCGTTAAAAGGAGGGCGCCGGTCAGATCCAGGCGTCTGGCTGCAGGATTGCGCGACTCCCGGAGCAGCGGGATACCGGCGAGTAAGGCGGCCGCCCCAATCGGGACGTTCACGAGAAACACGGAGCGCCATCCCAAGCCGAACAGATTTTGGCTGATCAGGTAGCCGCCGAGCAGCTGACCGGATACCGTGGCGATGCCGATGGTCGCACCGTACAACCCGATGGCTTTCGCCTTTTCATTGTCGGGAAAGCTTACTTGAATCATGGCGAGCACTTGCGGCATCATGGCAGCCGACGTTACGCCCTGAAGCACGCGAAACAAAATCAGGTACATCGCGGAGGGAGCGGCGCCGCATAGCGCCGAAGCGACAACGAATCCTAACATCCCCGTGAGAAACAACCGTTTTCGCCCGAACATATCGCCGAGCCGGCTTCCGGTAATCAGCAGAACGGCATAAGCAAGCGTATAGCCCGCAAGAATAAACTGAATGTCCGAGGCGCTTGCCCCTAGATCGGATTGGATGGAGGGAATCGCGACATTGACGATAAAAGAATCAAGCAAAGCCATAAATGTCGCGGACAACACCACCGCCAAAGCCCACCATCTGCGGGGATCAAGCTGCGCTTCATTTGTCTTGGTCACTTCAATCACCCTTCTCGACAAGTTATAGACCCATCTTAGACGAGAAAGGTTTTTTTGTAAGAATACCGTTTATACGATTATAAAAAATAATACCTGGATCGGAGGAGAGAGAGAGTGGAAGAAGATTTGAAACGCCGCAAGGAGCTAGGGGCTTTCTTGCAATCGCGCCGATCGCGCTTATCCCCATCCGATCTTGGGATCCAAAGCGCGCCGCGTCGCCGGGCCAAAGGGCTTCGCCGCGAAGAAGTGGCGGATATGGCCGGGGTAAGCAACATTTGGTATACGTGGCTTGAACAGGGGCGGGACGTCCGGCCCTCTGCCCAGGTTCTGGACAGTTTGGGCAAAGCCCTGCAATTGAACCGGTACGAGCTGCTGCATTTATATACGCTTGCCGAGCACCGCCCGCCCGTCAAAGAATGGATGCCCGATCATCGCGTGGATCCGTCCGTGCAGCGGATGCTGGATAAATTGGAGCCTTTCCCCGCTTACGTAAGAGGACCGAGGTGGGACACGATCGCTTGGAATAACGCGGCTTGCGAGCTGTTCGGCGACTTTAACCGGATGAACGTTCTGGAAAGAAACAGTCTGTGGCGGATGTTCGCCCGTCCCGATTACCCCGGCTTGCTGCCGGATTGGCCGAACGTGGCCCGGAACCTCCTGGCCCAATTTCGGACTAGCTACGGCCAGCACATCGGCGATCCTGCGTTCGAGGAGCTGGTCGACCTGCTTAAGAAGACGAGCGAACAGTTCAAGGAATGGTGGGAAAATCATGAAGTGCTGGGCATCCCGCTTGGACTCAAAAGGTTCCATCACCCCAAGCTCGGCGAACTCGCGTTCGAGCACCAGTCGCTGACTATCGCGGATTATCCCGACTTAAAAATTACCGTATATATCCCGGTTCAAGAGGATACCCCTTGAGCCGAGGGATGTTCGCAAGCATCCGGAGTTGACAAAACGAAAGATCGATTCTATAGTGTAGACATCTACACAAATTTGAGGAGAACTCTATGCAAAGCATTTTCGATAGGTACCCCTACAGTCTATACATTAAGCTTATCGCGCAGAAGGTTCGGGAAATCATCGACCAGCTTCTGAAGGAACATGGCTTGAACAGCTCGCAAGCGATTCTTCTGTCGCATATTCATCAATCCATAGAGGAGCATAAAGAGATCAACCGAAAGTTTCTTGAGAAAACAATGGCTTTGAGCGGTCCGTCTGTAACCAACCTATTGAACGGTCTGGAGAAGTCCGGCTTCATCACGCGCAACAGCAGCCCTGCCGACGGCCGCAACCTCCGTATCGAGGTTACGGACAAAGCCAAACAATTTCTGAGCGAGAGGAGTGATGCCTTCTCGAAATCCGAAGATTTGATCACTCAAGGGATGTCGGATGCCGAAAAAGCGATGTTTGTTTCTCTGCTGACCCGCGCATTTGAAAACGTTGAAAATCAGCTGTCGAAGCGATAACTTTGCCGTGCCATTTGCTTATTTTTTTAAACGAATAGGTAGACGGCTACATAATTTAAGAAAGAAAATGGAGGAGAATGTCATGATGAACGATCCCAAAAACGGATTGAAGCTTACCAGAATCGGACTCGGCTGCGGTCACATGTCAAATGTCGATGAAGCGGTCAAAAGCGCCGGCATTGCCGCCATTCATGCCGCATTCGAGAGTGGAGTCCATCATCTCAACACGGGGGATTTCTACGGTGCAGGCCGAAGCGAGATGGTCATCGCCGAAGCGCTGAAGGGGTACAAAAGGGATGATTATTTTATATCGCTGAAGTTTGGGGCATTGAATACGCTGGACGGGTCCTTGTACGGACTGGACGTCTCTCCCCATCACGTGAAGAACTACCTTGCCTATTCGCTCCGACGGCTCAATCTCGACTATATCGATCTTTACCAGCCCGCAAGAATCGATCTGGGGATCCCGGTTGAAGAGACGATCGGCGCCATTGCCGAGCTGGTTCAAGCCGGCTATGTCAAGCAGATCGGCGTCAGCCAGGTCGACGCCGAGACGTTGAGAAGAGCGCATGCCACGCATCCGATCAGCTTGGTGGAAGTCGAATATTCGCTTTTTAACCGGAGCATCGAGAAAGAGATCTTGCCGGCCGCAAGGGAATTAGGGATCGGCGTCGTTGCTTTTGGGGCGGCGGCTCATGGCCTTCTAGCCGGCCATTGGACAGACGAGCGGATCCAAAGGAGCAAAGGCGGCTACGTTCCGTTGTTTTTTGAAGAGAATATAGAGAAAAACGTTTCCTTGGCCAAGAGACTGGGCGAGATCGCCGCAAGGAAGCAAATGACGTTGTCCCAGCTGGCGTTTGCCTGGATTTTATCCAAAGGCGAAGACATCGTCCCGCTCATCGGTACCGTATCGCCGGCTCATCTGCAAGAGGCCTTGAAGTCGCTTGATCATCATCTGACGGAAGACGAGATCGGGGAAATCGAAGCAGCGATACCGGAACGCGAGATCGCCGGCGCTTCTTTCCCCAATATGCAATTCAGAAACGGCAAGCCCGTTCGCGGATAAGGAGATGTTGTCATGATTATCGTTACCGGGGCCAATGGGAAATTGGGTCGGGCCGTGGCAGAGCAGCTGCTAAAGCGTGTACCGGCCGAGCAGATAGGAGTCAGCGTCCGCGATCCGAGCCAGGCGCAGGATCTGCAGGAGCGCGGAGTCCGTGTGCGTCGGGGCGACTTCGACGATCCCGAGAGTCTGCTCCACGCTTTTGAGGGGGCGTCGCAGGTTCTCATCGTTTCGACCGGCATCCTGGGCGAAGCCGATATCCCTCGTGGGATTCGGCAGCATCAAACAGCGATGGACACGGCAAAGAAGGCAGGGGCCAGTCGGGTCCTGTACACGAGTCACATGGGCTCTTCCCCGACATCGCCCTTCGCTCCCATGATTCATCATGCGGCTACCGAACAACGGCTGAATGCTTCCGGTATTGCCTTCACGTCGCTCCGTAACGGCTACTACGCCGAATCGGCACTCCTGTTGATCGGCGGAGCATTGCAAACAGGGGAATTAATCGCTCCTGAGGACGGTCCGGTTGCCTGGACAGCCCACTCCGACTTGGCCGAAGCTGCGGCGGCGATCCTGAGCGATCGGAAATTGGATGGCATGACTCCCAATCTTACGGGATCCGAAGCCATTGACATGGAAGGGATTGCGGCAATCGCTTCCGAGATCTTGGGGCGGACCATCCGTCGAATCGTTGTGCCGGACGAAGAGTTTCGGGGCCGCATGAGGGCTCAAGGCGTGCCGGAAGCGAGTGTAAATATGCGGATGGGGATGTTTCAGGCAAGCCGTCAGGGTGACTTCGCGCAAGTCGATCCTGCTCTGGCTCATTTGATCGGCCGGCCTCCGATGAGTTTTCAAGAGGTCCTGAAAGTATCGATTTCTCGTCAACAAGGCTGATTTTGGATGCTCCAGACTGTCGACAACGTGTCGGTAGTTTATCTAGAAAGGCACCCGATTGGTGCCTTTCTATTTCACCGCAAGTCGTTTGCGGCAAGCGATCCTATTCCTCCCAGGCGACCGGTTTGTCGAGTATGACGCCATCAGTCCCCGCCCATTGGCGGAGACTGCCTGCCTGGGCTTGAATGACAACGAAGGACAAATCGCCGGTACCATTATTGCGAAGCGTGCGTTCCCCTTCAGGAGAGACACGAATAGCCGTTCCTTCCTTTACCTCCAAGATCTGCCCATCGACTTGAAACTGGCCGCGGCCGCCAATGAAAAGGTACAGCTCCTCGTTCTCGCGATGGGTGTGGTGAAACGGGATCGAGCCTCCCTCCGGCAGTTGGTTCAGCGAAACTTCCATGCCGGTTAGTCCGAGCCGATCCTTTAGAAAGTACTTGCCCGGGATAGGGTCCTTCGATTTGCTCAACAGATTGCTAAAAAGGCCGGCTTCCACAACGCTGAAATGATTTCCGTTCATTTGAAATCTTCCTTTCATTTCCTTTGGTAATTAAGCCGCGAAGGCTGCCGTTGATGTGGGTACCCCAGGCGTTCGAGCAAACCTGGTAGCACTCATACGCGGGGACGAGGCCTACGTGCGTAAAGCGCACTTCCGTTTGGTCGCCTTTCTTGGCGATCTCAAAGACAATGTCCGTATCCTTCCACTCGCTCTTGTCCTTCACGAAGCTAAAATAGTTGTCCGTCACATGCCAAACAACCTTCTTAGCCGGAACAAGTTCGGTGATGTTGAGGGTACAGCGGTGAACGTCTTGGTAGCGGTGCTTAAATTCACCGAGCTCGTCGGTCTTGCCCTCGATTTCTTCCGACCACCACCCGCGAACGTTATTGATGGCGGCGAAAACTTCTTCGGGGCTTTCGTCTACCGTAAAAGAAGTACTGTAGTTTTGATTCATTCAGGAAACACCGTCCCAGGATCTGTTAACTGCCACACAGAGTATAGAACATGTACTTTTGAAATGCAAGTACAAAGATGCGGCTGCGATTGCTAGTGATTGCAAAACGCAAGTACAGAGGGTATAATCGTGTTATGAAAAAACGAGCTTCCACCGTTTGTCCAATTGTATATGCGCTAGACATATGGGGCGATCCCTGGAGCCTGGTCATCCTTCGTGACGTCCTTATCCATAACAAGCGTCATTACCGCGAGTTTCTTGCTTCGCGAGAGCGCATCTCAACCAATATTTTGAGCGCGCGGCTCCAATCGCTTGTTGAAGCAGGCTTGCTTATTAAAATAGAAGGGGAATCCAACCGGGCACAGACGATGTACCGGCCGACACAAAAGGCGCTCGATCTGTTTCCGGTGATATTCGCCATTATGCACTGGGGCCTTAAATACAACCCCAATACAGATATGAGCATTCCGATCATGCAAGAGCTGAAAGCAGACGAAAAAGGGTTGGAGCAGCGTCTTCTACGGAATTTCGACGATGTCGCGACTTGAATTCAGAAGGCACCCGAACGGGTGCCTTCCATTTCGCCCGAAAGGTTGGCTCTAGATGCCGTTTACGACTGAGGACCAATTACTGGACGAGATCGCGGAATGGCTGAGAAAGCATTTTTCGGTTGAATTGAGGTCTGCCAAGCGTGTAAGGCGCGGTCTGAAGAACGAGAAGTGGATGGTTGAAACGAACAAGGGCTGGCTGTTCGCCAAAAGCTATCATCCCGGGCGCTATAAGATGCAGGATCCGGAGTTTCGCGGCAAGATTGAAAATGCGCTGCAGCTGCAGCTTCTTTTTTATCGGTCGGGAGGGCAGTGTCCCGAGCCGTTGACGCTGGAAGGGCACTGTATGCATATCCTGCCGTGCGGAAGGTACATGACCGTCATGACCTGCTGCCCAGGCGCTATGGTGCCGGCCGGCATGATCGGCGAGCGTAGGATGCACTCGCTGGGACGAGCTGCTGCGGATATGCATACCGTCTGGGATTCCGCGGCGGCATCGGGGCTCGGAGCGGCAGACCCGCCGGGGGAACCCGCATGGCGATTGTCTCGCGAAGAGATGGAGCGCACCTGGGAAGTAAATTGGGATGCCGCTCGCGATTCGACCGAGCGCGTCCGGAACGCATTGCGATTACAGAAGGCAATTGTTGATTCGCTTGGAGACGATGATTTTACGCCGCTGACTGCGGGTTGGGCCCACCTCGATCTGTGGGCAGATAACCTGCTTTTTGAAGGAGACGCTCTGGCAGCCATCGTTGATTTCGACCGGGCACGCTACTCGTTTCCTGCGCTGGATCTCGGGCGGGCGGTCCTGTCCGGCGCGCTCGGCGAGAGCGGGTTTTGTAAGGATGCGCTGGCGGCTTTCGCTGAAGGCTACCGTTGTGTGCGGCCGCTGCCGCCGGGTTCGCTTTTGAGGGCAATCAGGTATGTCTGGTGTATCGAATCGTTTTGGTGGATCCAGCCGTCGCTCGAATCGTCCAGCATCGTCCCTGCCCGTTTTGCCGAAGAAATGATTCGCACTGCGGAGCGTTGGGAGCAACTCGATACTCTTCTTGGAGGCATCTAAAGAAGAGAGATTTGAAGCGTTTTGGTTTTTGAATAAGGCAGATGGGAGATCGGAATGGCAAACACGGATAAGTTCGAAATGATAGCCAGCATGTACGACACCCCTGAGAGAATTCACATTGCCAAGGTATCGTCGGATGCCATTCGCGAATATGTAGCGGACGCTAAAAGCAAGAATGCGATCGACTTTGGGTGCGGAACCGGTCTGGTCGGCATGAACTTGTTAAACGAGTTTCAATCCATGCTTTTTCTGGATACATCCCCGAACATGATCAATCAAATCAAGCAAAAAATAACCGATTCCCACATTCGAAATGCGGATACATTATGTTTTGATTTTGAAAAGGAAATCTTATCGGATTTACGCGCCGACTATATTTTCATGGCTCAGGTGCTGCTCCATCTTCCTGACGTTGAATTGGTGTTATCCAGGTTATTCGACGTTCTGAATGAAGGAGGACATCTACTCATCGTAGATTTCGACAAAAACGAAAACGTCGTATCGGAGGTCGTTCACAACGGATTCGATCAAGTCGAGCTTGCTCGATTGATGACTAAAATCGGGTATCGGGATATTCAATCTCGAACTTTTTATACCGGAAGCAAGATCTTCATGGGACAGGACGCATCTATGTTTGTTCTTGATGCTCAAAAGTAACTTGCCGTTATAGACATCGCGGGGAACCGTGGCCTCATAGACTGAACATCCGGAAAAAAGGTGTTTGGGCTGCGAGGCCATTTTTATTATCATGAAGTAAAAAAGTTTCGATCGTTTTGACCGGAATACGCATTGAATTACGTCCATTGATTGTAAGGTGAACGAGGTGGAATATGCCTGACGATGACCAAGAGATCATTCTGCAAGCCATGCGAGGTGAGATAGACGCTTTCAGATGCTTGATCGGCAAGTACTCGAATGCCGTCTATGCGATTGCTCGAAGCAGGTTAGGACATGCGAACGATGCCGAGGACGTTGCGCAGGAGGTTTTCATTAAAGCTTGGTATAACCTGATCAGGCTTGAGGAGCCAAGGAAATTCGGCAGTTGGCTGATGAGCATTACTCGAAACACGGCGGAAGACTGGTGGAGAAGGTACAGGCGACATCCCGAGCTGAGACTGGAAGACGGACATTTTCTTGCAAAGCAATCCACGGAAGAACAAGTTTTTCAAAGAGAACGGGATCGGCAGATTAGGGAGGCTTTAACGCAACTTGACGAGAAATACAGAGTCGTCGCTTATCTGTACTTCATGAGCGGCTTTCGCGTGAAGGAAATCGCAAAGCTCCTGGACCTCACCGTCAGTGCGGCGGAAAGTCGGCTAAGAAGGGCAAAAGAAAAATTAAAAAAGGAGTTGTTTGAGTTGGCGGAGCAGACGCTGAGCAAACAAAAATTAGGCGAGGCTTTCGAGCGGAAAGTGGTCAAACGAATCGTCGGGATCTCTTGCATCAATTTTCCCGTCCGAAACGTTAAGGTGTCGGCACAGTGGTATGTCAGCCACTTGGGGTGCAAGTTAGTTCGCGAACCGATCCGTTTCCCGAATGGTGCCAATGCGATCATTCAACTGGGCGATGAAGGTCCGAACGTTTTTTTGCATGAAGAAAAGGAAAGGACTCCGTTGCATTTCACCCGGCAAGGAGTGCCGGCCTCCCTTTTTGAATTGAGGACGGATGATATCGAGTCCTTCTATGCCCAATTAAAAGAAGAAGGGGTACAGGTGAGCGAGCGGTACGACAACGATCCATGTTCAAAATATTTCGATGTCGTCGACCCGGACGGGAATACGATCACCATCGCGGAATGGATTTAACTTGATAAGGCTGTCGCGGGCACGGGCCCGGTTGCAAGGGATGAATCGATCCGCACGCGAAAATCCAACTGCAGGAGGGCGGCAAGGTGCATTTTACCTTCCAGGATCCGGACGGCAATTTGATTATGGTCGTATCGGCATGAAAGAGAATGAATTTTTTTTATTGAGCGTGTATGGAATCGGTTACGCCGTTCGTTTATAAAGTGCCGTAAAGAAGAGGAGGCTGGAAAAGATGGCGAAAAAAGCTTTATTAAAGCGCATTGAGTGTGCATATTTACCGGTGAAAGATGTGGCCGCGTCGGCGGAATGGTACGAGCGCGTGCTCGGATTGAAGCTTCGCTCCCCGATCGAGCCGGGCCGCGGGGCAATCATGATTATGGACAGCGGTCAATGGTTGTTCCTGCTTCCCTGCGAGAACGGTCATCCGTTGCACTTCATGACGACCGGCTGGGCGGAGAACGGAATGCCGTTCGAGATGTTTCCGATCTGCTTCGAAACGGACGATATTCGTTCCATGTATCAATTATTGCAGCAGTCGGGAGCGTGGACGGAGGAGACGGTTCGCGATGAGGGCGGCTGCGGGCTGCAGCTGAACTTCAAGGATCCGGACGGCAACAAGTTTCAAGTCTGGCAGCAGCCGGTTGCCGCCGGCGTTCCCGCCCAATAACCGGAAGAAGGCTGCCGGCTCGGCAGCCTTCTTTCGAAGCCAGAACGCCGGTCACGAGCAGCTTACTGCTTGGCGAGAATCTCGTTCACCTTCCGATCCATCTCCGCCGCGCCGTCCTCGGGGGTCACTTTCTTGGTCAGAATCTCGTTCCCGATGTCGGTATACACTTTCTCTTCCTCGGCGTACGTCTCGTCAAACGGGAACAGTTTGCCTTTGGCCAGCATATCGGAAATGACCGACGCGTTGGAAGGCATGCCGGGGGCGTTTAGAATTTTCTCGGATGCGACCACGCTCGGGCGCGGCGGAATGATGCCTCTGGACGCCGCATCGTCGGCGTAAGATTCCGGTTTGACGAGCGCCTCCAGGACGGCCCACGCTTCCTGGGGATGCTTGGTCGAGGCGGAGATCGCGAAGCCGGAGTTGTGAATATAGCTGGTCAACGGATCGACCCCGGGAACGACCGGCATCGGCGCGATGTTCCACTTGAACTTCATGTCCTTGTAGCCGCCGATGCTCCAGGAACCGTTCGCTTCCATGGCCACTTTCCCGGTAGCGAACGTCATTCCCGTAATGTTCGTGCCGCCGCCCGTCGCCGGCATCGGCGCGACCTCGTACTGATTCGCCAGCCCGGTCGTGAATTGGAACGCGGCCAACGTCTTCGGGTCGGACATCGTCGAGGTTTTGCCGTCGGCGCTCTTGTAGTTGCCCCCGCCCGCGAATACCCAGGCGCTGTACGACCAGCCGGCAATGGCCGGATAGCCGGTACCGTATTGGGTGACGCGGTCGCCGCTTATCTTGGTCAGCTTCTTGGCGACGTCCAGGTAATTGTCCCAAGTCCAGTCGCCTTCCTGATAGTACTCCCAAGGCGTCTTCACGCCCGCCTCCTTGAACAAATCCTCATTATAGAAAATGACCCACGTGTTCAGATCCTGCGGCACTCCGAATTGTTTGCCGTTATATTGGTAGAATTCTAGGGAGGCCGGATAGAAGTCGTCCCGGTTAAACGTCGGGCTGGCTTCGATATACGACGTCAAATCCAGCAGGCTGCTTTGCTTCGCGTACTGTTTGAACGGTTCGCTCATGAACAGCACGTCGGGCGGCGTTCCTCCAGCGAACATCGTCGATACTTTATCCCAATATTCGCCGCCCGGAATCAGCGTCACGTCGACGCTGATGTTGAGCGACGGGTCCAGATATTGATTCAACCGCTTTTTCAACGTGTCGAGCGCGTTCTGATCTCCGGTGTACGCCATGCTGATCGTCACCTTCCCCTTGGAGCCGCCGCTGCTGCCGGAGGACGACTCCGAAGGGGAGCCGTCGGAACAAGCTGCCGTCAAAGCCGCCGCAAGCAGCAGAACCAACCCTGTCCAAAGCGCTTTTTTCTTTTGCATGCCGAGAACCCTCCCTGTTTGTTTGGTCAAGCCGTTTCTATGGCGAAGCTGCTTCAGCCTCCCTGCCAAGCCGGGCGATCACCTCCTTCATGCGGCGGCAGGTCAGCCTTTGACGCCCGAGACGACGACGCCTTGAATCATCTTCCGCTGCAGGAAGAAGAAGATCAGCACGGTCGGAACGAGCGCGATGACGGAAGCGGCCATCAGCAGCCCCCATTCGACCGTATGCAATCCGCGAAGAGCGTTGATGCCGAGCTGGATGGTGCGCTGCTTCTCGGAGTTGATGTAGATGAGTGGGCCGAGAAAATCGTTCCATACGCCGTTGAAGGCATAGATGGCCACGACGTTCACAACCGGGATCGACATCGGCAGAATGACGCGGATGAACGTTCTCCAATAGCCGCAGCCGTCGATAATTGCCGCTTCGTTGTAATCTCTCGGAATGTTCCGGAAAAACTGCCGGTAGAGGAAAATGTAGAACGGGGTCCCGAAGAAAGAGGGCACGATCAGCGGCAGGTACGTATTGAGCCAGCCGAACGTGCGGTACATGATGAATTGCGGTACCAAAGTCGTGTAATAGGGAATCATGATCGTCCCGAGCATCAGCATGAACAGCGCCTGGCTTCCTGGAAACCGCAGTTTGGCGAAGCCGTAGCCGACCAGCGCGGACGAGAAGCTGCTGCCCGCGACGGCGAAGACGGCAATGAGGAGCGTGTTCAGAAAATAACGGCCGAACGGCAGCAGACGGAAGACATCCGCGTAATTGTCCCACCGGAACCGCGACGGAATGATCTCCGGCGGGAACAGGAACACGTCGGCCAGCGGTTTGACCGAGGTGGTAATCATCCACCACAGCGGAGCGCACACGATTACGGCCCCTATGGTCAAAATGCCGTAGATGACGATCCGCGACAACAGGTTGCGCCTGCTCGTCGTCATGAGCGATCGCCTCCGTCCGCGTAGAATACCCATCGTCTCGACGTTGCGAACAGCAGCGACGTGATCGCCAGGATGATCAGGAACAGGATCCAGGCCAGGGCAGACGCGTAGCCCATCTTGAAGTATTTGAATGCGTTCATATAGAGGTACAGCCCGTACATGAGCGTGGCGTTGTCCGGGCCGCCGCCGGTGATGACGTACGCCTCGGTAAAGACCTGAAAGCCCGATATCGCGCCCATGATGAGGTTGAAGAAAATAACCGGCGTCATCATCGGCACGGTAATAAAGCTGAATTTCTTCCAGACGGAAGCGCCGTCGATCTGCGCCGCCTCGTACAGCTCCGTAGGGATGCCCTGCAGGCCGGCCAGATAAATAATCATGCCGCCGCCGGCGCCCCACAGGCTCATGACCACGATGGAGGGAAGCGCCCAATGCGTGTCGGCGATCCAGCCGGGACCGGGAATTCCGAACAGCGAGAGGGCCAGATTGACAATGCCGAAGTCCGGATTGAATACCCAGATCCACATCAGCGAGACGGCCACGCCCGAGAGCACCGCCGGGAAATAGTAGACCAGCCGCCAGAACGACAATCCCCGCACCTTCTGATTGAGCAGCAGCGCCATCGAGAAGCCCAGCGCGATGCCAAGCGGTACCGAGGTGCAGACGTAAATGAGCGTCACCCGGAGCGATTTCCAGAACAGATCGTCGTGCAGCACCGCGTTGTAGTTGGCGAAGCCGACCCAGCGCGCCGGCGACAGCAGGTTCCAGTCGGTCAGACTCGTATAGAAAGCCATCACCAAAGAGAACAGAACGAAGACAAGAAATCCGCAAACCCACGGCAAGATGAACAGATAGCCGGCCAGCGCTTCTCTCTTCTCCAGCTTCCCCATCGCCGTCACCCTTCCCGGCGCGCGGCGCTTCGCACGGCATGCGCGATCGCGGCGATATTGACGCCGCTCTCCCAGGGACGGCAGCGCGTGCCCATCGGCCGCCCCTCGTCGTAGTACTCGACCCAAGCGCCTGCCGTATCGGCGATATCGAGCAGATGCCGCAGAACGTCCGCCGTCGCGGGATGGCCAAGCTCCGTCAGATTGTACAGCAGCAGACCGATGTCGTAGCCGACGAACCGGCTGCTGTCGGGGCGCGATGGCAGGTAGCCCAGGCGCTCAAACTGCTCCAGCGCCGAGCGGGCTTCCGCCGCTCGCTCCGCGGCCGCGACGGCGCTCGAGCCGATGAAGGCTGGCAGCAAGCCGGCCGAATGGATTCGCAGCGGTTCGCCCGGCATCGCCGGCAGCTTCATGGAAGCGGCGCGCGCCGGGGAGAGGTAGCGGTTCTCCGGCGTACGCATCGTCCAGCCGAAGTAGAAGCCTTCCTGCGGGCTGGCCTCGCAGACCCCGTGCCGGAATGCCGGCAGGTCGGCCGTCAGCGCCCGCGCCGGCGCATTGGCTATGAAGCCGTTTTCTCGCCAAAAGTTGCCGCGGAACCGCAGCGCCGTATCCTTCCATACCCGCTCATAGGCTTCCGCTTCGGCGGGCTTCCACAGCCCGCGGCTTCGCGCCGGCGGCAGCAGACGGCGGCCCGCCTCCAGGAACAGCAGCGTCGCTTCCATCGAGCCGTCGTTCAGCGCGGAGCGGGGCAGAAATCCGCCGGCCACATAGGTCTCGTCGCCGTTGAACGGAAGCATTCCGCGATGCAGATGGGGAAGCTGCACCCTCCAGCACCAATCGAGCATGGGGAACACCCGCTCCAGTGTCGCCCAATCGCCGGACTGCTCGGCGTAATCGAATGCCTGCAGGATCGTATAGGCGGTTTGCTCCACGTCGTCATTCTCGTGAATGTGGCGGTTGCGGTGATGACCCATCGATTCCGCGTTATGCAGATTGCCGAAATGGCGCCATTTGGAGAATCGGAATTCCAGGTTGCGCCTTGCTTCCTCGTAAAGCCCCAGGGCGAGCAGCCCCCGGCAGGTGCCGTATTGGTCGCGCACGTAGGCCAACTGGTAGTTGTGCCCGGCCATCAGTCCCCCGTCCTCCGACTGCTGGGCTTTGATGAGGAAGGCGACGCTTTCGCACAGCTCGCGGATGCGTTCGCCCTCGTCTGCAAACGGAGTCCGCGACGCGTCCGGCAGCACCAGGCGCGACGCCGTCAGCGCGTCGGACGCGCTTGCCGATTCCCGCAGCTGCCCATAAGACAGCCGCTGCGCGGCCTCGGTCTCGCCCGCCAGATCGGGATACGACGAGCCGCCGACGAGCCTCAGCTCCATCTCCCCCGGCGCGAACTCCAGCGTCAGCCGGTCCTCCGACACGCTCGCCGAGACGACGCCGCGGCCGAGCACGGCCAAATACGTCCGCTCGCCCGACGGATACGTATACACCCGGGCATCGATCGGGCTGACGATCAAATAAGCCGCATCCGCATCCGCGGTCCCGACGCCGGCCAGCGGGCAGCATTCGAAGCGCTTCGGCAGCCGCAGCTCCAGCCGCAACGGCATGTCGGCGCGCGCCCGCACGGCATAGACGTTCAACGCCGGCGAGACGAACATCTCCCATTCCGCCGCGCCGCCCGGGATGCGGCTCTGCCAGATGTTCGTGCCGCAAAGCCGGCGCGACTCGAAGGCGAGAGGCTCCGCCGCGCCTGCGGCGCTCCAGCTTGCCTCGGCCATCGCCGGGCTGCTGTAGGGCGGCCCGAACACGCGCACGATATCGGCGCCGCGCGCGTATGCGAGCAATCGCCCGTTGCCCATCGCATGAATGTCGCCGTGAACATTTCTTCTCCATTCCGTCAAGCTGATCTCCTCCTTTCGCGATTGCCCGCCTTAGGCGAGCAGCGCTTCTTCCCTTTGCCGAAAATAGTTCGCCGACTGGGTCACCAGACGCTCCAGCTTTGCCGTGTCCGGTTTGCCGTACATGGCGGGGTACGGGTCGCCGCCCGGTCCAAGCGGCTCCGGCGTCACATAGCGGCCCTCCCGGTTAAAGCCGAGCACGTACAGCGCCATGATGATCGTATCCAGATCCATCGAGCCGTCGCCAAGCGCTCCGCGGTTGCTGTCCGCCAGATGCAGGTTCACGAGCAGGTCGCCCGCCTCCAGCAGCGCTTCGCCGATATGCGCCTCTTCCGACTGCATATGGTAGACGTCGCCGTTGATGTGGGCGATTCCGGGATGACCGACAGCGGCGATATACGCTTTCGCTTCGGCGATCGTATGAACGATGGAAGTCTCCGCCGAGCGGATCGGCTCGATCGCCGCCCGAACGCCCGCCTCCGCGAATCGGTCCGCCACGAGGCGCAGCGTCTCCGCGCTGCGGTCGAATTCCATGTCGTCGTATTTGCCCGGACGGCCGACCGCAGCAGGCACCACCAGCAGGTAGGAGCCGCCTACAGCCGCCGTGAATTCGATCTCCCTCCGGAGATAGTCCAACGCGGCCTGGCGGTGAACCGCCCGATTGCCGGACAGGTCGTTGTCCGCGGAAAACATGCCGCATACCCCCGCTGCCCGAATGCCGTAGGCGGCGAGCAGCTCCATCGTCTCTTGGGGCCGGTGGCCCAGATCGGGTCCGTAATGGTTGCCGTGCAGTTCGATAAAGCGAATGCCTGCCCGGTTCAGCCGCTTGGCGGTGTCCTCCAGCGATTCCATGCCGAATCCCCAGTTGCTCCAGGAGAGGTTCAGACGGGTGCGCAGCCGCTCGGGATGGTTCCGCTTCAGCTCCAGAAATGCGGATCGGATCGTTTCGTTTTTACGCTCATAATTTTGCATGGCGATCGTTCATCGTCCTTTCGTTCAGGTAGGTAGGGTTCGTCTTAGGGCGCGGTGGATTTCGGCATCTGAGGATGGTTCGGCCCGAAATGCTTCAGCATGACGAGCGGCTCCCAGCGGCTGTCGTTCCGCACGAGGATGCCGGCTTTGGCCGCTTCTTCGGAGACGAAAAATTCGTCCGCGCTCATGGCGCCGAACCGCAGCATGCCCGCCGACTCGGCGGTAAAACCGCCGAAGCCGCCGTGTCCCTGAACGACGATGCACCCGTATGCCGCTTCGTCGCGGACCGTAACCGTCTGCCCGGGATGGACCGTCAGCTCCTTGGCGCCGAAATAGTCGTTGCCATAGGCGATCCACTTCTCCGTATGCCGTTCGTCCGAATGAGGGCAGACAATCGGCGGCCGGAAGTAGTGCCGCTTGTAATGCGGATCGACGTTCTTTTCCCAGTCCAATAGGCTCATGATGTAGTCGATGTCGTACTTGCGTTCCTCCGGGCAGTTCTCGACGAGAAATTCATACGGGTACACTTCGTCCGCGACGATGTTCTCATGGACCGAATTGACGTCGCTGTTCCATTGCGGCTCGTACGTCAGCACCGAGCCCGGCGCATGGACGACGCCCGGCGGCGTATACCAGCCTGTGCCGAGCTCGATCCGGTAGGCCCGCGACAGCTCCGTTATCCGATTGTCGCCGCATTCGAAGGCGAGCAGCCGTTCCCGAACCTGCTCTCGCGTGACGTCCGGATCGTAGCCGAAGTAGGTTACCGGGAACGAGCCGAGATGCGAGTTGAGCTGAGGCGGAAAATAGTACGCTTCCGGCTTGCCCGCCCGGCCGACCAGCGCGGAGGCGGCTTCGTCGAGATGGAGATGATGGAAGAGCGGCGTACGGAAATCGAAAAACTTGGCGTACATCGGCCACATGCCGTACTGCGCATGCAGCTTGGGCCCGATCAGCGCCGCGCCGAGTTCCAGAACGGCATCGCGCAGCAGGAACGTTCGGGTTCCCTCCTCGTCGGCGGCCACGCGGCTCATGCCCTCGTCGGGCGAAGCGAGCGGCCCGTTCATCGCCGCGATCACGGAGGAGAACCAGCGCTCCTTGATCGAGCCGCGCTTCGTGCCGAGGGCGTAATAATCGTCCGGGTGCAGCCTGAGCCGCCGTCCCGCCCGGCCGAAACGGCGCGGCACGAACACCGGCTTCAGGCGGAACACGCCTTTTCCTTTTTCGAACGTCTCCCGAATGATCGTCTGCTCCGACATGCTCTTCATTCCTTCCAGGACAGTTGGCTTGAATGCAACGCTTACATTCAGCATAATCGCCTTTTGTGACTAGCTGAATGGGTTATCTTGCGAAAAATCTCAGCTATCTTGCCATCCGTCCCGGCCGTCGCGTTACCTGTACATACGGCGAGGCATATGGTAAAATCGCCGTATAGAAACCGCTTACAACTATTTCCCTGCCGGCGGCGCTGCCGCTCGGCAACCCCGAAACTTTCCGTCCCGCAACCTACAAACGGCTAGCGAGGTGGCCCAGTTCCGATGGTGCAAATTCAATTTCCGCGCACGGAGAAGGCGATCTTCCGCGACGACCGGCTGCCATTGCTTTATTACGCCGGACAGATCAGCAACGAACCCGACTGGATTTTTCCGAGCCACGCCCATGACGATTTGAGCGAGATCATTTACATCAGCGAAGGGGAAGGCAGCTTCCGAATCGGCGACGATCACTATATCGCCGGCAAGGGCGATCTGTTGATTTATAACCGGGGCGTCGTTCACGAGGAAAGGTCCAATCCCGAGAAACCGCTCGTCACCTATTTTTGCGGCGTCGGCGACTTGGCTTTGCACGGCGTGGAGGAAGGCTGCATTCTGCCGGCAGGCGCTTGTCCCGTCATTCAAACGGGGCAGTACAGCAAGCAGGCGGAGAGTCTGATCTCCAATATTTTCGAGGAAGTGAATTCGCAGGTGCTCGGATTCGAGCATGTATGCCGGCACGGCTTGATCTCGCTGCTCATTCTGATCATTCGCATCACGAACAGCGGAGGCGGCGGATCGGTCGCGCCGAAGCCCGGCTCGATCGGCCTGCGGATCAAGGAATATATCGACAAGAACTATACGCGCGACATCCCGTTAAGCGAGATTGCCAATCAGCTTTATATCAGCCCTCATTATCTCTCGCATATCTTCAAGGAAGAGACCGGCTATTCCCCGATCAGCTACATGATCCGGCGGCGCATCGGCGAAGCCAAGCGGCTGCTGTTGACCACCGGGCTGTCGGTTCAGGAAATATCCCGCGAGGTCGGCTACGAGAACTCCAATTATTTCAGCATGGTGTTCAAAAAAATCGCCGGCGAGTCGCCCAGCCGCTTCCGCAAGAAAGCGATACCCGGCTGAGGCGGCCCAAGCTATCCATTACTCTCCATTCATCTATAACAAAAGGGAATTGACGCGACAATGGAAACGTTTTATAATAAACCGTGAAATGAAATTGAATCGATTCAATAATAAAACATGAGTAATGCCGCAAGCCGAATCGGGGTGCAAGGAATGGGGAAAGGGAAAGTTACGATTAAGGACGTGGCCAAGGTGGCCGGGGTTTCGACCGGCACGGTATCGTATGCCTTGGCCGGAGATCCGAGGATTAACGAGAAGACTCGTAAACTTGTAGAGGAGGCGGCGCATAAGCTTAATTATATTCCGAACGAAGTCGGTCGCAGCTTGAGATCCAGGAAAACGGAAACGATCGCATTCGTCATTCCGAATACGTCGAGCCACGTTTTTTCGCATCCCTATTTTCTAAAGCTGCTGGAAGGCATCACCGAAGTGTTGGAGGAGTATAGCTACAACCTGCAGATTTCCACGACTCCATCGGAGAAGGAAGAGGCCAAGGCTTATGACAAAATTTTAAGAAGCAACAGAGTAGACGGCATCATCCTGTCTTCTGCTTCGCTGAAGGATCGCAATATTTTGCGTATGGTCGAATCCGGCTTTCCGGTCGTGTACTTGGGCAAATGGCATCACGAAGAAGTGCTGACCGTCGAACGGGACGATTTCAGAGGCGCATACGAGGCGGCCAGCCATTTGGCGGGTCTGGGAAGAAGAAGAATCGTTCACATTTCCGGACCGCTCGATCATCAGGAGAGCGTAGATCGTCTGGAAGGCTACAAGCAGGCTTTGTCGGATCATCAGATTTTGTATGATGCTTCGCTTGTCGTCGAGAAGGATTTCTCCCGCGAAGCGGGTGCCGCCGCGGTCGAGGAGTTAAGAGCGGCGAACGTTCGGTACGACGGCATCTTTGCAGGGAACGATCTGATGGCCATCGGCGCCTTGAAGCAGCTGAAGAGAATGAACATCGCGGTGCCGGAGGAAGTGTCCGTCGTCGGCTTCGACGATATCGACATGGCCGATGCCGTCACTCCCGAACTGACGACCGTTCATCAGCCGATGCGCGAAATCGGCCGGATGGCGGCGGAGAAGCTGCTGGCGGTGCTTCAAGACAGGGAGGTGCCGGAGAAGCGCAGCATCGTCTCCACGCGGCTGATTATCCGCGAATCTTGCGGAGGACAACCGCAATAAATTTTTTTGCCCAAAAATTGAATCGATTCAATAAAGGGAGGATTGCACAAATGGCAAGCAAACCTTGGATCGCAACATCCGCTTCGCTTCTGGCCGCGTCATTGCTGCTGGCGGCATGCGGCGGGAACGGCCAGAACGATCAGAACAGCCAGAGCGCCAATTCGTCGCAGTCGCAGGCGCCATCCGGCAAATCCGATGACGGCAAGGCTGTTCGCCTGACGTTCTGGAACGGGTTTACCGGCCCGGACCGTCCGGGCTACGAGAATCTGGTCAAGCAGTTCAATGACACGCATCCGAACATTCAGGTAACGATGGACGTTTCTCCGTGGGATACGCTGCTGGCTAAACTGCCGACCTCGCTGGCGACCGGCCAAGGGCCGGATATCGCTGCGTTCGATTCGTCGCTCATTACCAAGTACGCCAAGTCCCAGTTGATCCTGCCGCTGGACGATCTGTACGGGAACGGAATCGATCCCGGCATATTCCCGCAACCGTTGGCGAACGTGATGAAGTATGAGGGCAAGTTCTTTGGGGTGCCGGCGAACAATGCCACACTGCTGCTTTACTATAATAAAGATTTGTTCAAGGCGGCGGGTCTCGATCCGGAGAAGCCGCCTGCCACTTGGGACGAATGGATCGACGCTATCGAGAAGACGACGAAGTCGGACGGCAGCGACAAGCAGTACGGCATCGCGCTGGCCGATCATGCGACGATCGCGATGTGGCCGATCCTGGTATGGGGCAACGGCGGCGACTTCGTCTCGACGGATGGCAAGACCGCCACGATGACCGATCCGAAGACGGTGGAGGCGATCAAGAGATGGTCCGATCTGGTGGTCGGCAAAGGCGCCTCGCCAACCAACCTGACCGGGGCCGAAGCCGACAAGCTGTTCCAATCCGGCAAGGCGGCGATGGAGATGAACGGGCCATGGGCGACGGCAGGCTATACGGACGCGGGACTCAACTATGATGTGGCGCCGATTCCGGCGGGACCCGCGGGCGAAGTCACTTTGGCCAGCTCGGCGGTGCTTGTCGCCGGCAAAAACACGAAGCACATCGACGCGGTCCGCGAGTTTATGCAGTACTGGGTTAGCAAGGATGCCCAAGCGCAATTGTCCGGCGAGACCGGATTCCCGCCGGTGCGAACCGATCTGGGCGATGACGAGAGGCTGAAGCAGAATCCGTTCGTGCCGAAATTCGCGGCCGAATCCAACAATGCCAAGTACTATCTGCCCGGATTGGAGCAGTACGACAAAATCGATGCCGACGTCATCATCCCGGCCATTCAGGCGATTACCAACCAAAAATCGTCGGCGGAGGATGCGCTGGCTCAAGCCAACAAGCAGCTGCAGGACATTTTGGACGGTAATGATTAACAGCCGAATGATTGCAGGAAGGGGCGGGCGTTACAGTCCTGCCCCAAGGAGGTTAACATGAATATCGTTCAAGGACGGTTCTCACCCAGCCGCAAGCAGAAGCGGGCGGCCTTCTTTTTTCTGTTGCCGTCGATGGTCATCTTGATTTTGTTCGTGTTCTGGCCGATTCTTAATTCTCTCTGGCTCAGCTTCCATCACTGGAGCCTATTGGATGCGACTCATCCCTACGTCGGACTCGACAATTATCGCAAGCTGGTCCATGACGGCCGTTTCTGGAACGCGGCAGACAAGACGCTTTATTTTACGCTCGGCTCCGTTCCGCTCGGTATCGTTCTGTCGCTTGGACTTGCGCTTCTCGCCAATGAGCCGCTAAGAGGAATGGGGGCTTTCAAGGCGGTTTATTTCTTGCCGGTTCTGACGTCGTTCGCCATCATCTCGATCATTTGGAGCTTCCTGCTGGATCCCGATATCGGCCTGCTCTCCTATTGGTTCAAGGAGCTTGGCCTTCCGTCGAACGATTGGCTGCGAAGCACGACATGGGCGATGCCGGCGGTCATCATGGTGGCGATCTGGAAAAACGTCGGCTTCAATATGGTCATTCTGCTGGCGGGGCTGCAATCCATCTCGCCTTCCCTCTACGAAGCGGCGAGAATGGACGGAGCCGGCCCGCTGCAGCGATTCTGGCGAATTACGCTGCCATCCTTGCGCCAGACGCTGCTGTTCGTCGTCATTATCTCGGTCATCGGTTCTTTCCAAGTATTCGATCAGGTATACGTCATGACGCGCGGAGGGCCGCTGAACAGCACGGAGACGATTGTGTACTACATCTACCACCAAGGCTTCGAGCTGTTGGACATGGGCTATGCGTCCGCGATCGCCTGGATGCTGTTTGTCGTCGTGCTGCTCATTACGCTGCTGCAGCTTAAGCTGTTCCGCTTCAACGATATCGATTAGGAGGGGCTAAGGTCATGAAGGTAACCCCATGGCGAAGCGTTCAGTACCTGCTCCTGGTCGTGGCGGGGGTGGCGATCGCGTTTCCTTTCGCTTGGATGCTGATGACTTCATTGAAGCCGGAGAGCGAAATCGTGCGCTTTCCGCCAACCTTTTTTCCATCGACCTGGACGTTCGCCTCTTATCTCGACGTGTGGAATCGAATTCCGTTTTTGCTGTTTTTTAAAAACAGTGTTTTATTCTCCTGCGGCGTGACGCTGATTTCGCTTTTTTTCGATTCGATGGCCGCCTACGCATTTGCCCGGCTGCAGTTCCGCGGACGCCATTCGCTCTTCGTGCTGGTGCTCATCGCGCTGATGATTCCGATTCAGGTGACCATGATCCCGCTGTTTATCATGCTGAACGATTGGGGCTGGATCAACACCTACGCCGCGCTGATCGTGCCGCGAGCGACGAATGCTTTCGGAATCTTCATGCTGCGGCAATTTTTCGTCGGCTTGCCTAGGGAGTTGGACGAAGCCGCCCGCATGGACGGCTGCTCCGAATTCCGGCTGTACGCGCAAATCATTCTACCGCTGGCCAAGCCCGCGCTCGCGAGTTTGGCGGTCTTCCACCTCATGTACAACTGGAACGATCTGCTGTGGCCGTTTATTATCACGAATTCGCAAGGGATGCGGACACTCCCGGCGGGACTGGCGCTCTTCATGGGCCAGCACGTCGTCGAGTACGGCATCTTGACTGCGGGCGCTGCGATCGCGACCGCTCCGTTGGTCATCGCTTTCGTGTTTGCGCAAAAGTATTTCGTGCAGGGCGTGGCCTTCACAGGGCTTAAGGAGTAAGGAGACGAGAGGAGACAACTATGCCTAACCGCAATCGATGGATCTGGGCGGTCGGGATCGAAGATACGTTTATCGGTCAGACCGCTCGCGGCGAAAGGCCGCTTGACGAATATGAATTGATTCAGCACTATCGCTTCTGGCGCGAAGATCTGGATCGCGTTCGCGATTCGGGCGCGGCCATGATCCGCTATGGAATCCCCTGGTATCGCGTGGAGCCGGAAGACGGCGTCTACGATTGGTCGTGGACCGATCAGGTGATGGCCTATTTCGAAAGCCACCCGGAGCTGCGACCGATCGTCGATCTGATGCATTACGGTACGCCTCTGTGGCTGAAGAACGAATTCATGAACGCCCGTTACCCCGAGTTGGTGGCCCGTTACGCGGCGGCGTTCGCCGCAAGATATGCGCATATCGTCCCATTCTACACCCCTTTGAACGAACCCTGGATCAATGCGGAGTGGTGCGGCTGGAGCGGCGTCTGGCCCCCTTACCTGCAAGGCCGTCTCGGCTTCGCGCTGATGATGAACCAGTTATGCAAGGGCATCGTTCGAACCGTTCAGGCGCTGAAGCGGGCGCAGCCGGAATCGGTCATGGTACATGTCGAAGCGTCCAAAAAGTTCGTGCCGAGCGCACCTGCATGCGAAAAAGAAGCGGCGTTCTGGAACGAACTGAGGTACGTTATGTGGGAGCTCGTTCAAGGCCGCATCTCCGCGGGGCATCCTTTATACGAATGGGCATTGAATCATCATATCCATGAATCGGATTTGGAATGGTATCGCGACAACCGGATCGAGCCGGATATCATAGGCGTAAACTACTATCCGCAGTTTTCCGTGAATTCGATAGACGAAAGTGTAATCTTAAAGGAGCAAATTCCCGCTCCCGTGCCGGGAACGGCTGAAGATATGAAGCATATCGTTCATGATTTGTATCGGCGGTACGGCAAGCCGATCATGATCACGGAGACGAGCTACAACGGAACCGTGGCGGAACGCGTTGATTGGCTGAACGAGGTGATCCAAGCTTCCGAGGAACTTGTAAGGGAAGGCGTGGAACTATACGGAGTGACGTGGTTCCCGTTTTTCGATATGGCCGATTGGCCGTACCGCACGAACGGTCTGCCCCGTCGGGACAACATGGCCACGTTCGGCCTATATACGTTGGAGGAACAAGAGGACGGAACGCTGCTGCGGGTGAAGAACGCCGCCGCTGAACGATTCGAAGCTGCGGCGAGGCAGTCGTCGTCTGGCGAGGGAACGCGGACATCATGAAATAGGGCCTAGATTCAGGCCCGGGGCTTCTCGACAATCTGAAGGCACCCGATCGCGGGTGCCTTTCTATTTCGCCTAGAGACGGATTTAACGGGGTATCCCGGTATGGTGTGCCGTATCCCAAATGCCGCAGTGCTCTTAAAGGCGTTTGTAGTCTCGGATGACGGTATCGATCACACGCTTTCCCCAGTTCGAGGCTTCCGAGCCTTTCTTGTTTCGAGCATAGGTGATGAGTGCTTTCCATAAGGCCCAGCCGCGCGCGCGATGAACGGTATCCTCATCGAAATTCATCAGTTTCAGGAATACTTCGCGGCTCTCGTCGTCAAAAAAGTTCCAGGCCATGACGAGGTCGCTCGAAGGGTCGCCCACGCCCATCGTTCCGAAATCAATGACGCCGCACAGCCGCCCATGCCTCACGAGCAGATTGCCTACGGCAACATCGCCATGCAGCCATAGCGGCGCCGCCTGGTATCTTGTCGCGAGGGCAAGCCCCCATATTTCCGTTAGCAGCTTTTGGTCAAAGGGGCTGGATAGCATTTCGATGACAGACCTTGTCTCCTCATCGTAAACCGCAAGATTTCCCCCTCGGTGAAAGTTCTGAACGCCTGCCGGAATGCCGCGGCTTGCGTCGATGGCCTCCAACTCTTTCAAAAATCCCGCAAGTTCCTCGGCAAATTCGTTTGGGCCGAGTATGTTGTCAGGAGTGACGGTGTCGCCGTCAATCCACCGGTTGACGGACCAGGGAAGAGGATATTCGTCCGAGGGCTCTCCTTTTGCAACGGGGACCGGAATGGGCAAGGAAAGAAGTGGCTTGAAAACAGGAAGCCACGTCAACTCTTTCTCGACAGCCGAGGCGTAACGTTCATGGCTCGGAAGACGAACGGTCATCTCGTTGCCCAACCGATAGGTGCGGTTGTCATGGCCGCTCTTTTCCACGGGCTTTAGTTCCAGATTCGTCCATTCCGGAAATTGGCTATCGATTAATCGGCGTACCCGTTCAACGGTAATCTCGATCATTTCCTCACGACCTTCTGAGAAAATAATGGTCTTTGGCTACATCATAACTTTTCACCGTAACCGCCTCAAAGAATAAAACGAATATAACAAAACTGACCCGACCTCTCCCGCATCCAATCAAGAGCCGTGCGCCTGATCCACCCACGGACACCGCAGCATCGCCATCGCCATCGGCGAATGGTTGATGGTTATCTTTTGTTATAGCCTGAGGCTATAGCCGGCTATAGAACATTCGATACGCGCTATATCCGTTCAAGGTGGTAAAATGAGCGATGAAGTTCAAGTTCCCTTCCAAGGGACCGGGGCGCATCCCAACCCGGGGTTATAAGGAGCATCGCTCATGCTGACGCACAAAATCGCAAATCGGCAAGCCGGCATTTTAACATACGGAATGACGCCTCCGAAGCAAAATTATCCCGCCGACAAGATCGCCGAGATTGCCGGCAAGCAGGTGGAACGGCTGCAGGACGTCGGGATCGACGGCTTGATTCTGTATGACGTGCAGGACGAAGCCGACCGGACCGAGCAGGACCGGCCTTTTCCCTATTTGTCGACGATCGATCCGAGCCGATATAGCAAAGATTACTTAAGCGCGCTGCAAGTGCCGAAAATCATTTACAAGGTGGTAGGCAAGCAATCCGAGGAAGAGCTCGGGGAGTGGATCGGGACGGACGCGGACGAGGATCGCTTCTCGGTGTTCGTGGGGGCATCGTCGAGCAAGCAGGCCGTGACGATGAAGTTGCCCGATGCCTATCGGCTTGGCATGGCCTTGAACGGCCGGCTCAAGATCGGCGGCGTCGTCATTCCCGAACGGCACGAGAGCAAGGGAGACGAACATCTGCGGGTCGCGGCCAAGCAGCAGGGCGGCTGCTCGTTCTTCGTCTCCCAAGCCACTTACGACGTCGAGGCGTCCAAAAATTTTCTGTCGGACTATTATTATTATTGCCGCGAGAACGGCATTCCGATGGCGCCGATCTTGTTCAATCTGGCGCCTTGCGGCTCTCAGAAGACGCTCGCGTTCATGAAGTGGCTCGGCATCAGCATCCCCAAGTGGCTTGAGAACGAGCTGATTCATTGCCAAGACATCCTCGACTATTCCGTGCGGCTGTCCCGCATGGTGTTCGAGGAGCTGTTCGAATTCGGCCTGGAGAAGGGAATTCCGATCGGGTCCAGCGTAGAAAGTGTCTCCACGCGCAAGGTGGAGATCGACGCTTCCGTCGGGCTTCTTCAGGAGATCAAGCGATATATGGAGAGCCGACTCTCCCCGCGGATGTAAGGGGAATCGGCAAAGGAAAGAGGCGGGCCGGCTGCGGCCCGCCTCTTTTTGACAGTTAATAAAGACGGAGCGGGATGCAGCCTTGAACGAGGCGCTGGCGGCATCGCGGGAATGGGCAGTTGACGATCGCATGCATGGCTGCGGCGACGGCCTAACGAATCGTAGCGTTCTTATTCGCCTTCGTGGAGACCAATTTGGATTCTAACGAACCGGAAAAGCCTTATTTGCCTCAGCGAGCGGGAAGCAAGGCGCTTTTTCGCCAAAAAGAGTTTATAAGATTCGTTAGAATGGGCCAACCTTCGATTTTGCCGAAATAGCGTCGTGTGGATTCGTTAGCGACCGTCGCCCTCTATTTCCCGTCACCCGCTGTCACCCGAACACGCAACCGCCCTACTTGAACCGCTTGGCGAAACGGATTTTCTCCCTTTATCGGCTCATCAAAGAGCGTATTCAGGGTTTGAAGATTTCGCGTGGAGGAGATCGGCGTTTCTCGCCGCTTCTTATTTGAAAGCGTTGACACCCAGGGGGGTGACGCCTCAAACTGTCGGCAGGGAGATATGATTACGCGGGGAAGCGGGGATATGGCGATGGCATTGCGGCTGGCCAAGAGAACGTTGCGGGGTTTATTGCGCCCTTTTCAGAAGAGTCTAAGGTACAAACTGATGCTGCTTATGGTGCTGATCGCGGTGCTGCCGCTGTCGCTGGTCACGCTGTTCGCGACCCAAACGACGAAGCGTTCTCTGACGTCCGAGGTCGTCCGTTCGAACGAATCCCGGATGGATTGGGCGGCCAAATACTTCGACGAGAAGATCGACCAGCTGCAGGCGGTCGCGTATTCGCTTCTCCTGGACGGCAATCTGTTCCCCAACGCGAACGGAGGCGCCCTCCAGCTCCCGGAGTCGCCCGAATTCGTGAGCCAGTACACGATCGACAAGCTGAAGTCGCTTTACAGCGCCAACAACAAGAACATCTCGCGGGTGGCGCTGTATCTCAAGTCTCAAGGCCGCCTGTATTACGCGGACAAGGATGCGAGCGCCGCGACGGAGCAGCTCGCGACGCCTTACGCCGACTGGGGGGCGCTCGGGGCCGGACATCAGACGATTAACCGGCTGGTGAACGACAAGATGAACACGTTCACGATCGTACGAAGCATGAACCGGTTCTCGGATCAGGAAGTGCTCGGCGGCGTCATGCTGACGGTGCGGTGGAAGATGATGGACAGCGTGCTCGAAATGATTCATTCGGAATCGAACAGCGAGGTGTTTCTGGCGGACGGGGACGGGAACGTTCTGTACAGTCCTTACGACGCCGGCATGACCATCGAGGCGGAGGCGCTCAAGACGGCGTTCGGCGATCCGGCCGGCTCCGGCTACGCGGCTTCGAAGAAGGGATTCCTGTTCTTCCAGCCGACGGCGGCGGATCGGGTCTGGATCGTGAAGTTCATTCCGATCCGGTACGTGACGCAGGGCGCCTCCTCGACGCTGAACTTCAGCCTGGTGACCGCGGCCGCGTTTACGATTGTGGCGATCGCCGCCTCCATCCTGACGGCGTACTTCCTGACGAAGCCGATCATCCGCTTGACGCGGTCGATGAAGGCGGTCGAGATCCAGAATTTCGACGTCGGCCTGCGGGCGCCGCGCAGCGACGAGATCGGCACGCTGGAGCGGCGGTTCAACTCGATGATCGGGCGGATCAAGGATCTCATTCAGACGGAATACAAGGCCAAGATCGAGAAGCGGACGGCGCAGGTCAAGGCGATGCAAGCGCAGATCAATCCGCATTTCCTCCATAACGCCCTCCAGGCGATCGGAGGCATCGCCCTGTCTCGGGACGTGCCGGAGATCAACGATCACGTTCGGGCGATCAGCGACCTGTTCCGCTATGCCATCCGCATGAAATCCGACCTGGTCACCGTGGCGGACGAACTGGAGCATGTCGGCAGCTACCTGCAAATCCAGAAGCTGAGATTTGGGCATATGATATCCGTCCGCATCGAGGCCGACGAAGCGTGTCTTCCCTGCCGGATTCCGAAGTTCTCCCTGCAGCCGCTGGTGGAGAATTGCTTCATTCACGGGCTGGAAGGGAAGATGGACGCCTGGTCGCTGGTCATTCGGGCGGAGATGGTCATGGACGAAGTGCAAATCGAGATCGAGGACAACGGGTTCGGCATCGGGGAAGCGCGGCTTGGCGAGATTCGCAGGCAGCTCGGCCGGGAAGCGGACGATGAGAAGGAAGGGGAGGGCATGGGAATGAGCAACGTCAATGCCAGAATCAAGATGCTGCTCGGCGAGGAGTACGGTTTGTTCGTCACCAGCGCGGAGCAGGCAGGGACGACGGTCCGGCTGCTGCTGCCGGCGCAGCGCGAGGAGGGGACGGCTACGGCATGAAGGCGGTCATTATCGACGACGAGTATTGGACGCGCGACAGCATCAAGCGGCTCGCCGATTGGGAGCGCTTCGGCATCGAGCGCATCGAGGAAGCGGAGGAGGGCCTAAGCGGTCTTCGGCTCATCGGCGAGCTTCGGCCGGAGATCGTCATCACGGACATGAAGATGCGCGGCATGGACGGAGCCGAATTGCTGCGGAGGCTGTCCGAAGACCATCCGTTCGTCCGCAAGATCGTCATCAGCGGCTTCGACGACTTTGCCTACACGAAGCAGGCGATTCTGTCCAAGGTGGACGAGTACATCATGAAGCCGGTGCAGAAGGACGAGCTGAACCGGGCGCTGGAGAAAGCGGTGGCGGAGCTCAGGGCCGCCAGAGGGCTGCATGCCGCGCTGCCGCTGGACCGGGACGTGATGAGCGTCGTGACCGGCTTGAAGGAGCAGATCGCGCGAGCGTTCCAGGAGCTGCGGATCGAAGCCGTGCGGGAACGGTTCGAGGCGCTGGCGGCGGCGCTGCGCGCGCAGAACCTCTTGGCCCCGGGCTTCTCCCATTCGCTCTACCGGCACTTCATGCTGCTGCTCGACGAGCTCTCCGCCAAGGCGGATATCGAGCCTGCGCTGCCGGAGACGGCGGCGACCTTCTTCGTGACCGATGCCACGCCGACGGATGAATGGGTCGGCATGCTGTCCTTCTCGTACGCCGCCGCTCTGGAGCGGGCGACGCAGTGGCGGAGAAGCAGGAACCGCATCGATATCGAGCGGATTCGCGAGTATATCGACCGTGCCTATGCGGAGCCGATCACGCTCGAGTCGCTCGCGGGCCGCCACTTCGTCAGCAGGGAGCATCTGGCGAGGACGTTCAAGCAGGAGACGGGGACGACGGTGATGGATTACGTCATCGCCAGACGGATCGAGGAAGCGCTGCGGCTTCTGCGCCGGTCCGGAGCGTCGATCAAGGGAGCGGCGGAGGCGGTGGGCTATACGGACCTCACCTACTTTCACCGCATCTTCAAAAAAGTGACGGGCATGACGCCCGCGCAAGCGAGAGAGAGCGAAGCGGGCGAGGAGTGAGGGGAGAGCGGAAGCTCGTCCATATCAATATTGTCCATAAAAACGTGCAAATGCAGTCCAATGTGCGGCGCCCGGCCTCCCGTTATACTCGGAAGTAAGCGTTATCACCATCAAAGGGAGGTCCGAAAGATGAAGAAAACCCTATCCGTTCTGGCGGCGATTACGGCGCTCGGCCTGACGGCCGCTTGCGGCAGCGGGAACAACGGCAACCAGGCGAGCGGCTCGGCGGACAGCGCCGGCAGCGGCGCAAGCGGCAGTCCGAGCGGCAGCCCGAGCGGGGCCGCCCAAGAGAGCGTCTCGGCGGCTCCCAAGAAAGTCGAGCTCAAGATTTTTCTGGGCGGGCTCGACCGGTTCCGCGAGCAGTTCGACGGCTACTTCGAGAAGTTCGCGGAGAAGGAGAAGGCGGACAAGAACATCGAGGTGACGTTCAACTCCGAATATCCCGGCGCCGACAACGCGCCGCAAATTCTGAAGACGCGCCTTGCGACGGGCGACGTGCCGGACGTGTTCAGCCTGCATGCCGTCAACGATATGCCTTCGTTCTATAAAGCCGGCTATCTGACGGACATGACGGATCAGCCGTTCGCGGACAAACTGCTCGACGGCATCAAGCCGCTCGTCTCGATCGACGGCAAGGTGCTCGCGGTGCCGATGGAGAGCCTGTCGTGGGGATTCCTGTACAACAAGAAAATTTTCAGCGATCTCGGCCTGACGCCGCCCTCCACGCTGTCGGAGATGAAGGACGTCGTTCAGAAGCTGAAGGACAATAAAGTGACGCCGTTCCTGCTCAGCTACAAGGAAGACTGGATTCCGCAGCTGTTCCTGCCGCTGACGGTGGGCGGACTGGTCAACACGTCGCATCCGGACTTCATCGACAAGATGAACAGCGGCCAGGGCAGCTTCTCGGAGCTGCAGGAGATGTTCGACATTATCGATTTGGTTAACGCCAACGGCACAGACCGCGCGTTCGAAGTCGGCAACGACGACGGAGCGGCAGACTTCGCCAACGGCAAGGCGGCGATGTGGGTCATGGGGACTTGGGATGCCGACGCCATCCTGAAGGCGAATCCGGATGCCGATTTCGGCACCGCCCCGCTGCCGATCAACGACGATCCCAAGGCTTCGATGATCGACGTGTCGGTATCGACCGCGCTGGCCGTTCCGCCGAACAGCAAGAATAAAGAAGTCGCCACGGATCTGCTCAACTTCATCCTGGACGATCAGGCGTCGAACGATCTGTACCAGAGCCTGAAGTTCAACCCGGTGTCCAAGAATCATACGTTCAAGCCGTACCCGTGGGTCGAGGACGCCAACGTCTATATCAACCAAGGCCTGTCGTATCAGGATCCCGTCATTCCGCCCGCCGTCAAGGACGAAGTCGGCAAGGCGCTGCAATCCTACTACGACAAGAAGATGTCCAAGGAAGACGTCATCAAGGATCTGGACAAGACGTGGAAGGACGCCAACGCGGCGAACAAGTAGAGGCGAACTTCATGATTAACCGCGTGAGAAGCCGCCGCTATCGTTCCGCCCTCTCGCTGCTGTCGTTCGTGATGCCCGCGTTCGCGCTGTACCTTCTTTTCCTGGTGATCCCGATGCTGCAGGGCTCGTATTACAGCTTCACCGACTGGAACGGGCTGAACAAGACCTACGGATTCGTCGGGTTCCGGAATTTCGTCGAAGCGATCCGGGACGACCATTATTTCCGCTCCGCCATCTGGTTCACGGCCAAGTACGTCGTCTGCGCCGTCGTCTTCCAGAATGTGCTCGCGCTGCTGCTGGCTCTGCTGATCGAATCCAGACGGAAGGCGAAAGGCGTGTTCCGCACGATCTTCTTCATGCCGAACATGCTGAGCGTCATTATCAGCACGTTCATGTGGGTGTTCGTCTTCTCGAAGGTCGTCCCCGCCCTGTCCGAGCATAAGGGACTGTCGTTCCTGGGGCTGTCCTGGCTGGGAGAACCGAGCGTCTCGTTCTGGACCCTTCTGATCGTCTCCGTCTGGGGCGGCGTCGGGACGCTGATGCTCATCTACATGTCGGCCATCCAGGGCATTCCCCAGCATCTGAAGGAAGCGGCGATCATCGACGGGGCCCAGCCTCTTCACATGTTCCGCTATATTACGATGCCGCTGATCGCCCATGCGCTGACCATCTGCATTTTCCTGACGCTGAACAGCTCGTTCAAGGTGTACGATCTCGTCTATGCGCTAACGGGCGGAGGGCCCGGCCGGGGAACGCAGGTCATCACGATGAACATTCTGGAAGAGGCTTACCAGGGCAACAACCGGTATGGCTACGCCAGCTCGAAGGCGATCATCCTGTTTCTGATCATTTTCGTCATCACCATGATTCAAGTGACGGTCATGAAGAAACGCGAGGTGGAAGCGTGAGCAGACGAATCTATCCGACCGCCGCCTGGCTCGTTCTCGCGCTGCTGGCCGTCTATTTCCTGTTTCCGATCTATATGGCGATCCTCAATTCGTTTAAAAACCAAAGCGAGATTTACCGTTCCGTGCTGAGCTGGCCTTCGACCGTGCGCTTCGAGAACTATTCGGACGCCTTCCGCAAGGCGAATATGCTGAAGAGCGGTCTGAACACGATCATCGTGACGGTGACCGGCATTGTCGGCATCGTGCTGTTCAGCTCGCTGGCCGGCTACAAGCTGTCCCGTACGCGGGGCCGGCTCAGCCAAGGGCTCTTCCTGCTGTTCGTCGCCTCGATGCTCATCCCGTTCCAGACGATCATGGTCACGCTGACGAAGATGGCCCGCGACCTGGGACTGCAGGGCTCCCCGTTCGGCCTCGGCGTCGTCTGCGCGGGGCTCGGCGTCAACATGGCGATCTTCCTCTACCACGGGTTCGTCAAGGGCGTTCCGCGCGAGCTCGACGAATCCGCTCTGATGGACGGCTGCGGCGAGTGGAGGGCGTTCTTCCTCATTATTTTCCCGCTGCTGGGACCCATTACGTTTACGATCGTCGTGCTCAATCTGCTCTGGCTGTGGAACGACTTCCTGCTGCCGGTGCTGCTGCTCAACGACTATCGCGCCTATACGCTCGTGCTGACGATCAATATGTTCTTCGGCAAGTACAGCCGCGAATGGCCGCTCATTCTGGCCTCGCTTATCCTGTCGTCGCTGCCGATCGTCGTGATCTTCGCGTTCTTCCAGCGCTGGATCATCCAGGGGATTACGGACGGAGCGGTCAAGGGGTGAAGCCGCGAGCGGCTTGCGCAATGGCATGATGGGAAAAGAAGGCGATCCGCGCCCGCGCGCGGATCGCCTTCTTGCGCGCGCGGCAGTGCATCGGCTGACGGATTCGCCCGTTCAAAATTTTTTTGCGTCTCCGATGTCACAAATCAGAGCCCTGCCTTGTTATATGTGCAAATCACATAAGGAGGCTGATTTCGCATGATCGGAACGGAGAGCAAAAAACAAGAAATTTTACAGGCCTATCAGTTCAGATACGCTTGCAGGGCATTCGACCCTAACCAAAAGATCTCGGACGAGGATTTTCGCTTTATCTTGGAGACAGGAAGACTGTCTCCAAGCTCGGCAGGCCTCGAGCCTTGGAGGTTTGTCGTGATCCAGAATGCGGCGCTTCGCGAAAAATTAAAACCGGTAACCGCCGGCGCCCAAGGTTCGCTGCCTACCGCCAGCCACTTTGTCGTGATCTTGGCCAGACAAGGCTTAAGGCATGATTCGGCTCATATGGCCAAAATGGTGAACGACATTCATCATTTCCCGGAAGAGTTGATTCCGCATTTTTTGGGTTCCTATCAAACCTTCGTCGAAACGGACCTCGAAGATAACGACCGTCTCCTTTTCGAATGGGCCAGCAAACAAACCTATATCGCATTGGGGAACATGATGACCGCCGCGGCCCAAATCGGCATTGATTCCTGTCCCATCGAAGGCTTTGACAGAAAACAGGCGACCGCTATTCTGCAAAGTGAAGGGATTATCAACGGCAACGATTTCGGTTTATCCTGCATGGTCGCTTTCGGATATCGGCAAGACAATCCCAAACGTCCGAAAGCAAGGCAAATTCTCGACGAGATCGTGGAGTGGCGGTAAACGAATCCAGCTTAAAGGGAGTGTTGGACCATGACGATCAAACCGTTATTGGATCAAGCGAAGGAACACTTTATCGCTACCGCGCCCGAAGAAGTGCAATCGCAGGTGTTTCGGCACATCAAGGAGCAGCAGGAGTCCGGCATGGTGTTCGGTTTAAAGGAAGGGGACCAAGCTCCGGATTTTACGCTGGCCGACCCGCTCGGAGAGCAAGTGAACCTATATGACGAGCTTGCGAAAGGACCGGTCGTTCTGACCTTCTACCGCGGCAGCTGGTGTCCGTTCTGCAATATCCAGCTTCGGGCTTACCGGCAATTGCTGCCGGAGATCGAGAAGCTTGGCGGCCAACTGCTGGCCGTATCGCTGCAAAGCCCCGACAACTCGCTGTCCCATAAGGAGAAGGAGAACCTGACGTTCCAGGTGCTGAGCGACTCGAACGGCCGTGTCGCGGAAAGCTACCGAGTGCTGTATGAATTGCCGGATTACCTGCGAAACCTCTATACAAAGTCTGGTATGGACCTCGCCGAATTCAACCAAACCGACCGCTGGATTCTGCCGATTACGGGGACGTTTATTATCGATCAAGAAGGGATCGTCCGCCGCGCGCACGTGACTCCGGACCTCATGATACGGATGGAGCCTCAGGAAATCATCGATCAATTGAACAAGCTTTAAGAGAGAAGGGGCTGTCCCGAACGTCATGATCCATGACCGAGGGGCCGCCCCTTAATGGGCCGCCTTGCTCTTGACGTAAATGCGGGTTTCTTTGGAAAATAAAGAAACAGGTACGGAGTACGCCCCAGAAAAGGTGAAGCGGCAATGGAGGAACTGTACGATCAATATAAGGCGCTGCTGTTTACGCTGGCCTACCAGTTGACGGGATCCGCGGCGGACGCGGAGGATGCGGTACAGGACGTGTTTGTGAAGGCGGGCGACGTCCATCCCGAACGCTTGGAAGAGCCGAAGGCGTATTTGTGCAAGATGATCACCAATCACTGCCTCAATCTGCAGAAGTCGGCTCGGAAGAAGAGGGAGACGTACGTCGGTCCTTGGCTCCCCGAGCCGATTCGGACGCAGGAGACGGATACGCTCGAGACGGCGGTCGTCCGCCGCGATCTGCTGTCGTACGGCATGCTCGTGCTGATGGAGCGGCTGACGCCGACAGAGCGGGCGGTGTTTGTCCTGCGCGAGGCGCTGGATTTCGATTATCCAGAAATCGCCGAATTGCTCGGCAAGCAAGAGGCGAATTGCCGCAAGCTGATGAGCCGGGCCAAGAGCAAGATGGGAATATCCGAGGAGGAGCCGATCGCGGCCGAAGCGGTCGATAAAGAATGGGTGAGCCGGTTCCTCGCCTCCCTCGAGCATGGGAACGTCGATCATATGCTGTCCCTGCTGACCGAAGACGTCATGTTCGTCTCCGACGGAGGCGGCAAAGCGATTGCGGCCATTCGTCCGGTCCATATGCGTGTTCCCGTGGCTCATTTCCTGTTCGACGGGTTCAAGAGCACCGTTCGGGAGAATATTCGCTTCGAGGCTGCCCCGCTGAACGGCGAGACAGGTTTGATTCTCCGTTCGGGGGACGAAGCCGTAGGGGCTCTCTTTGTCCAACTCCAACGCGGAAAGCTTGCCCGGATCTTCGTTGTGCGAAATCCGGATAAGCTGACCCGGGTATGAACAAACAACAGGCCGCCGATTCCTTCGACGGCCTTCCGCCTACAGAGCATGCGTTTCCTCTAAGGCGACGCCGGCAGCCTTCAAATACCCGTAGGCCGCGATTCTGCTAAACTGGGCCGAGACGTCGCTCGCAGGAAGAGACAGATCGCTTTTCACCCACCAAATGACGACTCCCATGAAAGAAGATACGAGGTATTCGAGCAGCAATTCCCTGGATATCTCGGGAGGGGAAGGCTCTTCGGCAGGATTCCGTCCCTCATTCAGTTTATCTTTGAGGATCGTCTCCAGCTTCGTCCGAAACGGATAGATCCGGTTCTCCTCATTCAGCATGACGCGGTAAAAAGAGGCGTTGCGCGATACGTGCTCCAACACCGCTTGCATGACGGTCTCGAGCATCGAAATGCGGTAAGGCCTCGTGTTGATCGGGCAAAGAACGATCGCCTTCTTTACTTCGCCCAACAGCTCGTCCATGCATGTGTTTAATAAGTCGGGCTTGCTTTGGTGATGAAGATAAAACGTGTTGCGATTGATCATCGCCCGATCGGCAAGGTCCTGGATCGTGATCGCTTCATAGCCCTTTTCCTGAAGCAGCTCATAGAACGCTTTTCGAATGGATTGTTGCGTGCGCAGCACTCTCAAATCGGTTTTTTTGTTCATGGTCTTCGTTCCCCCGTATGATATTTGAACCGTTAAGCGACAAAGAGTCACGAGATGTCTGATATCCCTCAGATCGAAAAACATTGAATATTGTGCACGGGATTAGCCCTCATTATAATGAGCGCAAGATAAATAAACAACATTACGTTCATTATTTATCTCGTGACCATTAACTTGAAATGAGGAGGGCATTATCAGATGACGGGAAACAATCAAAATGAGTTGATCCAAAAGGCAATCGCGGTGCTGGAAAGCTTAGAGAGCGGCAATCCCGAAGCGATTACGTCTTATGTTCATCCGGATCGGTATATTCAGCACAACCAGGCGCTGGCCGACGGCCGCGGGGCTATGTTGGGCGCGCTTGATCATTTGAAGGAGATCGGCACGAAGGTAAGTGTTAAGCGCGCCTTCCTCGACGGGGATTATGTGGCCCTCCATTCCGTCTATGATTTTCACGGCCCCAAAGTCGGCTTCGATATTTTCCGTTTCGAACAGGGGCTGATCGTCGAGCATTGGGACAACCTGCAAGAGCTGGTAGAGAGGACGCCAAGCCATCATACGATGACGGACGGGCCGGACACGATTCGGGATCTCGACAAGACAGAGGCGAACAAAGCGTATGTCCAAAGCTATGTCGAGAATATTTTGGGTGGCAAGAATCCGGATCTGCTGCCCTCTTACTTTGACGGGGATCGCTACATTCAGCATAGTCCGCATATCGCAGACGGCCTTTCCGGTCTCGGTGCGGCCTTGCAGGCCCTGAAGGAGCGGAACGTTGAGTTTCAATATACCCATGTTCATCGGATTATCGGGCAAGGCGATTTTGTGCTTGCGGTGAGCGAAGGCCACTTCGATGGCCGGCATACCGCTTTCTACGATCTGTTCCGCGTGGAGAATGGCAAGATCGCCGAGCATTGGGACGTGATCGAGGCCATCCTGCCGGCAGAGAAACGGAAGAATTCGAACAGCAGATTTTAAAGTTTTCAACGAAACCTGTCACAGATCCCAAGCATCCTCCATCTTACTTTATGAAGAGACCAAACAGCGAAGGAAGGTATGGAGGATGAAGAAGTTTGATGCGGCAGTCGTGGGCGGAGGCATCGCGGGATTGGTGGCGGCGATTGACTTGGCGCAGGCAGGGAAATCCATTGTCCTCTTCGAGAAGTCCGGCCAGCTCGGCGGCCGGGCCGTCTCCGTCAAGAAAAACGGGGCGATCTTCGATCTGGGCTCGCATGCCATCATCAAGGGTGGGGCCCTGCACGAGATCTTTCAGGATCTGGGGATCAGAATCGAAGGGGGATCTCCCGGAACCAACGTATCCTTTCTGTGGAACGAGAAGGTCACCCATATGTTTAAGTTCATTCTCTCTCGCAAACTGAGCTGGTCCGGCAAGAGGGAGTTTCTGAAGTTTTTTAAAACGTTGACCAAATTCGATGCCGATTCCGTGCCGCCGATCAGTCTGCGGAATTGGGTCGAACAAGAGTTCCACGATCCGATGACTCGCCATATTATTTACGCTATGCTTAGGACTAATTCGTACGCGCAAGCCATCGATCATCAGATGGCCGGTCCCGCCCTGCGTTCCGTCGCGCGCACGACCAAGAAGAACAGCATCCTCTATGTTCAGGACGGCTGGCAAACCTTGGTCGATCAGCTTCAGGAAAAAGCGGTGCGCTCGGGCGTCTCCATCATCACAGGAAAAAACGTAGCGGGAATCGAGCAGGATGGAGCCGTTCGTAAAATCAAATTTACGGATAGCCAAGAGATGGACGTCGCGCATGTGATTGCCGCCACCCCGCCCGCGGTAACCTCACGGCTCCTGGGGGATGCGAATTGCCCTTCGGTCTTGCGCTGGAGAGACCAGGCTCGCGTCATCGAGGCGGCCAGCTTGACGCTTTCTCTGAAGCGGCTTTCGAATCCCGATCATTTCGCGGTTCTGGGTCTGGATCAACCCGTGTACTTCATTAATCAATCCAAGTTCACCCGGTTGAGCGAAGACGGCACTTCGGTGGTGAACATTACGAAAAGCAACGGTACCGGCGGAACGGATGCGAAAGCGGACGAACGATTCCTCGAGCAGACGCTGGACTTGATTCAACCGGGCTGGCGGAAGGAAGTCGTCGCCAGGCAGTACCTCCCTCATATTACCGTAGCTTACGACTTTATGAATTTGGGCAGGGAAGACCGTTTTCCGGGACCGGCCGTACCCGAGATTGCGGGGCTTTACGTGGCGGGAGAATGGGCCACCCACGGGGAGAATCTGGCGGATGCCGCGGCGGCAAGCGGAAGACGCGCGGCGCGGCGCGCGTTGAAGGATTTGGAAGCAGCCCGTCCGGCCGGGCGGGAGACCATACTGGCGTAAGACAGGAGAAAGCGGGGTTTGTCATCTTGGAAGACATGAGAACGGAGCAATTGTATTCCTTATACAAACCGCTATTGTTCTCCCTTGCGTATCGTATGCTGGGCAGCGTCATGGATGCGGAAGACGTTGTCCAGGAAGCTTTTCTGACCGTATTCAAATCCGGCTCCGGCCACGTTCAGAATATGAGGGCGTATTTGTGCAAAATCGTCACCAACCGGTGTCTTGAGCTGCTCCGCTCTACGAAAAAACAGCGGGAGGTCTACATCGGGACCTGGCTGCCCGAACCGCTTGTGGCCGCAGCGGGCGACGAGACGGATCCGATGCAGTCCTACTTGCAGAAGGAATCGGTATCGACCGCTTACTTGCTGCTGCTGCAGCAGCTCTCTTACGTGGAGCGGGCCGTGTTCTTGCTGCGGGAGGCGATGCAGTACGATTATGAAGAGATTGCCGATATCGTGGGCAAGAGCAGCGCGAACTGCCGGCAGATCTTTCATCGGGCCAAGCGAAGCCTAAGCGTTAACGACGATCCGGGTCATTCGGAAGGCTTGGATTCGCGGCAAACGGCCGGCTTGGTCGAACAATTCATTACGGCTCTGACTTCGGGCAGCGCGGCCCAAATCATGAAATTCCTATCGGCCGACGCGGTGCTCTTCACCGATGGAGGCGGCAAAGTCCAGGCGCTCGCGCAGCCTCTTCATGGGCACGTCCGAATCTCCCACGGCGTGGCGGGTTTAATCAACAGATGGCCCGAAAGCTTCGCCTGCCGGATCGCCATGGTGAACGGCGTGCCCGGAATCGTGATCGACAAGGACGGAGAACGATGGGCGGTCCTTTCCTTTAAGATCAAAGATGGGCTAATCGATAACCTCTATTTCGTGGCAAATCCGGATAAATTGATGCATTTGCCGACCGGCGAATAAATTTCTCGATCCAGGTAAAAATGTAAGCCGGTGGTGAATTCGCGGATGGCGTTTTTACTTTGTTCCGTTGTTATTTTCAATGGCTTTGCGTTTTTTATGCCGAAGCGTTTGAAGCGCACCGACATGTTTATCGTTGTTCTGTTCGGGCTCGTATTTCAAAATCTTACCGATATGTTCGTCAATGTTAAATATGATCTGTACGGGTTCTTCCAGAAAGGGGTGGACTGGCTTTCCCTTCTTCCTATGCTGGGACTGTTTCCATCCGCGATCCTGATTTTTTTCAACTTTTATCCATGGAACAATGGGAAACGTTCCGTTCTCTACGTCGGAATGGCGACGGCGTTTCTGGTCGGCTTTGAATACTTGTCGCTGCTTGCGGGCTACTTTTATTACCACAAATGGAAGCTCTGGTGGTCCGTGATCGAATATCCGATTCTGCTTTATATCAATATCGGGTTCTTCAAGGTATACAAAATCATGACGAAGCCTGCCGACGGAGGCCGTTCATAGCAGGGAGAATTCCAATGCCGGAGAGCTTCCGGAATCATACGATTTGGTATTGTCTCTCAGGGCTAGTTACGCTCGCAACCGTTGCTTACGGCTTCTTCCAGTCGATAAATCGGACTATGCCGCATCCATTGCCGGCATCATCGGATCTTATGCCTGCGCAGCGTTAATCGCTCGCTGGCTGCCGGTCGAGCCATCCGTGCCGGCTTCCGGAACGGCCAATTCGCCGCGATGACAAAGCTGAACAAAGGCGGAGACGCAATCGGGGTCGAAGTGGGTGCCGCTGCCCTCCGCAATGGCCTGCAGCGCGCGTTCTTGAGACCAGGGCTCGCGATAAGCTCTTCGCGAGGTCAACGCATCGTATACGTCCGCAACGGCAAGAATTCTGGCGAGCAGCGAGATGTCGGCGCCTTTCAGCTTATCCGGATACCCCGTTCCGTCCCATTTCTCGTGATGGTGCCGGATGACGGACAGCTCTTCGCTCATGAAGCCGATATATTTGCACATCTCATAACCGATCACCGGATGCTGCTCGATCACGATTCTTTCGTGCGTATCCAGTTTTCCCGGCTTGTTCAGGATCTCGCCGGGAGTCTGTATTTTCCCCACATCGTGAATAAGACCGCCCCGAGCCAGGGCCCGCAATTGTTCGGGGTCCAATCCCATGGCTTGGGCCAGCTGCAATCCGTACATGGCGACGCGGTAATTGTGGCCGGCCGTATACTCATCTTTGGCTTCCGTGGCGGCAATCAGCCGCTGCATGCTGCTGGAGATGCTGATGCGGAGCGGATCCGAAGACGGATAACCCTTCGCCTGATGAATGGTCTGAGTCACCGATAAGTTCGACCGATACTGGGCGATGATCCCGAACAGCAGCATCAAGGCCGACACGGCGAGCACGGCATGATAAAGCCACCAGGCCAATGTCCACATCATCGTTGTGACCATGACGCATTCGGTGATGGAGAGCAGAACGGAGCCAAATACGATAGCCGCTTGCAATGGAAATTTGACGGCTTGAAATTGCTTGTAATACCTCTTGGCCGCCCATAAATACAGGAGAACGGTGAGAACCGCCATCAAGCCGTTCAATGGCGCAATATCGAGAGGGATGAAGTTGGAGATGTCAGGGTAGGCAAGGGCCATGGCATTCGTCAGGATGATCAGGGTGACCCAACCGACGACCACGCTCCTCCGATACTTCGAGACCATGCGAATAAAGGAGGAGTCCGATGACAGGGTGGAGAGGAAGATCCAGAACGCGCACGTTGTCATCGCGACCTGCGAGGCCACCCCTGCCAAGTGGTATTGATCCGCAATAAGGAACCCCGGGGTCGAAAGCGCGTGAATGAGAAAAAAACCGTTTAAAGACAAGATCGCCAATGCCAGCATGAGCGCGCTCATATCCCGAAGCCGAATCCCCGTCCAGCCAACTGCAACGGCGCTGACGGCCAAGGCGAGGAGCGTTGGAGAAATCACGTAAAAGTGGAAGCGGGGAAGATCCCACATGGTGCCATGTCCAGGGATCGTCATCAGGAACGCATATCCCAGAAGAAGAACGACAGCGGCGATGGACATGGATATGGCCAAAGAGCGCGGTGAACCTGGCATCATCATCCCAGCCTTCCAACATAAGCTAACCTTCTGCCCGTGTGTTCAAGATTCGACACCTTCGTGTCGAATCCTGCTCGCCGGAAGTCGGATGACGAAAGGGTTCGCCGCGCAGGCGAAAAAGGCGAGGTCCCGCTATTCGGCGGGCCTCGCCTTTGTTCTTTCCGCCAGCTTCATAATCGACTCTACGTCCAGATCGGTCAATTGATCAAGAAAATGCTTGCGTATCGCCGCGGCAGCGACGGGACGGGCATCGTCCAGGGCCGATTGTCCGGCGGAAGTGATGATGACGAGAACGCCACGGTCCGTGTCCAGTGACTTCCTCATGACAAGTCCCCGCTTTTCCATCCGCGTCAGATGATGCGACAATCGGCTCTTATCCCAATCCATCGAGTCGGCTAATTCCTGTTGGCGAAGGCTGCCGTTCCCGAAGAGGGCTAGCCGATCCAATATGCCGTAATCGCCCTCGGATAGCCCGGTCCGCTCGGACATGTCTTTAATGACGCGCCCGAAGATGCGGTGAAAGGAACCTTTCCACGTATGCCACAATCGCATTTCCTCTTCGTTTAGCTCGTTCTTGTCCATAGGAGCATCATAACATGGTTGACGTGTCAACTTCAATATGTTAAAGTGATTCCAAGGTTGATACGTCAACCATAGGCTTTATGATAAAGGCTGCCCTTCCGGGCAAGAAGGAGAGGATTCAGATGCAGGACAAACCCGTCGCCCTGGTCACCGGAGCCAACAGAGGAATCGGTCTTCAAATCGCGAAGGATCTTGCGGCGCACGGCTTCACCGTACTCGTCGGGTCGCGCAGCTTCGAGAATGGAGAGGAGGCCGCGAAGAGCGTCGGAACGGATGCCCGCGCCCTCCAACTCGACGTCACGGACCCGGCTTCCATCGCCGCCGCGGCGGAGCTCATCCGCCAGGAGCTTGGCCGTCTCGACGTACTCGTCAACAACGCGGCTATCTCGCATACCGGACGTTCGCAAGGGATGTCCGTGGAGGAGTATGCGATGTTGACCCGCCCGAGCAACGTGTCCCTCGATGAAGTACGCGCGGTTTGGGAGACCAACGTCTTCGGAGTTCTCGCCGTTACCCAAGCGATGCTGCCGCTCCTGCGAGAGACGCGGGGAGCCCGCATCGTCAACGTGTCGAGCGGCGCCGGCTCGCTGACGATGAACGCGGCACCGGACGCTCCCTTGCGCTCGACCTTCGGCCCCGTCTACCCCGCGTCCAAGACGGCTCTCAACGCGATGACGCTCGCCATGGCGATCGAGCTGGAGCCGGAGGGAATCAAAGTCAACGCCGTCTCCCCGGGCTTCACCAAGACGGGCCTTAACAACTATGCCGGCACGGAGACGGTCGAGGAGGGCGCCCGCGAGGCGGTGCGCGTGGCGCTGCTCGGCCCGGAAGGCCCGACAGGCGCGTTCACGCACGCGACACTCGGCACGCTCCCGTGGTAATAACGGTCTCGGCGCCTTCCCATCATACAAAGGAGTGATCAGCAAATGGATTATGTAAAACTCGGACGTTCGGGTTTGGAGGTCTCCAAACTTTGCCTTGGATGCATGAGCTTCGGGGTGCCGGAACGCGGCCTCTTCGCGTGGTCGCTGAACGAAGAGAGCAGCAGGCCGATCATTAAAAGGGCGCTTGAATTGGGCATCAACTTTTTCGATACCGCCAATATGTATTCCGACGGAACGAGCGAAGAGATTGTCGGACGCGCGTTAAAGGACTTCGCTCCGCGCGACGAAGTCGTCATTGCCACGAAGGTGTTCGTTCCGATGCGCCCGGGTCCGAACGGCGGGGGACTGTCACGCAAAGCCATCATGACCGAAATCGACAACAGTCTGAGACGGCTCGGAACGGACTACGTCGATCTGTACCAGATCCACCGTTGGGATCAAACTACGCCGATCGAAGAGACGATGGAGACGCTTCACGATTTAATCAAGGCCGGCAAGGTCCGGTACATCGGAGCCTCCTCCATGTTCGCCTGGCAGTTCGCGAAAGCTCAGCACGTCGCGGAACGCAACGGCTGGACCCGATTCGTCTCCATGCAGAATATGGTCAACCTGCTCTATCGGGAAGAGGAGAGGGAGATGCTCCCCCTTTGCAAAGACGAAGGAGTCGGCGTCATTCCCTATCTGCCGATGGCTGCAGGCCGGTTAACCCGGGATTGGGACGAGAAGACCGCGCGGTCGGAGAAGGATCCGATTGCGAAGGCGGCCTTTGCCAAAACGGAAGACGCCGTCCGCAAAGTGGTGGAAAGAGTGGCGGAGGTCGCCGCGAAACGGGGCATTCCGCGTGCGCAAGTTGCTCTTGCATGGCTGCTGCAGAAGGAAGAGGTTACGGCGCCGATTATCGGGTCCACCAAGATCGGTCATCTCGAAGACGCGGTATCGGCGCTGTCGGTCCGATTGGCGCCCGAAGAAGTCGCGAGCTTAGAGGAGCTTTACGTACCGCATTCCTTGAATCAATAAACCATTGAGCTTCGGGCGGGCACCCGCAAGGTGTCCGCTCTTTGACGTGATGCCGATACGGTTACATAATGGTGCAAGACGAAATCATTTCTATTCTCGCGGGGAAAGAGGTGCTCCCGGTGGCGAAATGGGACAACATGCTGTCCATGCTTTGGATGCTGAGATCCGGAAGGAAACTCACCGCCGCGCAGCTTGCGGACAGCTTGGAGATCAGCGTCCGGACCGTGTATCGGTATATCGACGCCCTATGCGCCAGCGGCGTGCCGGTCGTCGCGGAATCGGGCCATGACGGCGGGATTCGCATTCTGGAGAGCTTCAAGGAGACGCCGCTGTTCTTCAATTCCGTGGAGCTGAGGGCGTTGGCGGACGCGTTCAAATTTGCCCAAGGCGCCGGTTATCCGTATACGGAGGAGCTGGAGAACGCGTTGAAGAAGGTGGAGAACGGACTGCACGAGGAGCAGCGCCGCGATCTGACCCGCCAGACGAGCGGCCTGGATGTCGTCTCTCCGGCGCGCTCGCCCGCGGTCGTTCCGTTGCTCAGAGACCTGGAGGAGGCGGCGAAGAACGGGCGAACGGTCCGCATTGCCTATCGCAAAGCGAATGCGGAGCAGCCCGACGAACGGGAAGTCGATCCGTACGGGTTGGCTTATGACCGCGGCGAATGGTACGCTGTCGCGTTCTGCCGCCGGTCGCAGGCGGTGCGGACGTTCCGCGTGGACCGCATCGCCCGGCTGGAGCCGACCGAAGCGCGGTTCCGGCAGCCGGAGGGGTTCTCCGCGTCCGTCTATTTTCGCAACCAGTCCGAGCGGGAACGGGAGGCGGACGGGCCGATGACGGTCATCCGCCTGGAGGGGGAGCCCGACACGCTGAGTGCGGTTTGCGGCCATTGGCACCTGCGTCACTATTTGACGGAACGGACCGACCGGGAGGCGCGGTTTCGGCTGGACATCCCGACGATGAACAAGTACCTTCCGATTTACCTGATGTCGTTCGGCACCGCCGTTCGGATTCTGGAGCCGCCGGAACTGAAGCGCCGGGTCCGGGATATGGCGTACGGAATCGCAAAACATTACGAAGACGATCCCGATTGATCTTTCCTGACAACGTTTGTCAACAAACCCGGTATACGATAGCGACAAGGCTGCGGCAGCCGGAATACGACGACGAAGGAAAGGTGAGATTCATGCTTCAGCAATCGCATCCGTTGTACGACTATCACGTTTGGGCCAACGACCGTCTGTTCGCGCATCTGGAGCAGCTTCCGAACGAAGCGTTCCATGCGGAGGTAACGAGCGTGTTCCCGTCCGTGGCGCAAACGTTCGGGCATATGTATAAGTTCGAACAGCTCTTTATGCATGTGCTCGCGAAAATTCCGAACGAGGACATTTTTCCGAAGCTTCCGGGTTGGGAGGAGGAACCGAAGGGCAGAACGGTGGACGAGATGCGGCGGCTGTTCGCCGGCGTAGCCGACCAGTTCCGCGATTTGCTGCGGCGTACGCCCGATCCGGACAAGGCGATGACGATCGAGCACCCGCAGTATGGCCGTCTCGATACGCGCTTCTCCGACATTCTGCGGCATGTGGTCAACCACGGGACGTATCACCGGGGCCATATAACCGCGATCCTGAGGCAGCAAGGGTATGCCGGGGTTCCGACCGATTATATGTTCTTTTTAGTGGAGCGGCGGGAATACGAATAAGCGGCGGGAGGCGGAGGCGGCAAGCAAGCGCCTCCGCTTCGTATTCAGCCCTGGCGCGCGCAAAGCTCCCGGATATGGAGGGTCACGATCCGCTCGATGTTCTCCGTCGTGTAGATCTCCGACCGAAGCAACGCGAGGATCGTCAGACCTTCGACTACCGCGGCCAATCGATACGTCTCGAGTTCAACGTCTACCGAAGCGGGAAGAAGCTCCGCCTTGGCCAAAATATCGAGGACGGCTCTCGTCAGGCCGTGAAGCCCGTCCGTGAGCTCGTCTTTCTTGGCCTGCAACGCCGAACTCGTGAGGGAACGGATGGCGAAGATCCACCAGACGCCGACTCCCGTTCGTTTCTCCCTCGTCATAGGGAGCAGCTCCAAAAGAACTTCCTTCGCAGCCTTCATCGGAATCGGACTGATTTCCAGCCCCTCCGCCCTGGCTGCTGCTTCTCTCGTTAAATAATAATCCACGATAAAGAGCAGCAGCTCGTCCTGCGTTTGAAAATAATGCCGCAAGGCGCCGGGCGACAGCCCGGCGGCAGCGGCGACAGCACGGATGGACGCATGCTCGATCCCTTTGGCTTCAATAATGCTCCATGCCGATTCGGCGATCCGCTTTCTCATTTGCTCGTGGTCCACGATTTTCGGCAACGGCAAACGCCCCTTGTTTTATTTAGCACACTGAATTAAAATAAATAGCACAGTGTGCGATTTCGATTTGATTCCGTTATAACGCGTCACGATGGTCGCGTCAAGAGAATCGGGGCTTGCCGTGACGAACGGAGGGGATTACGGTGCAGAGCTTTAACGGCGGATTTCGTCAGCATTCAACCTGTTATAGTTGCAAAAGAGAGTTTGAGGCTTTCGAAGGAACGCAAGCCTACGCCCGCATCAAACGAGATCGGAAAGGAATGCATCTTTGCGAAGATTGCAAAAGCCGGATCGAGCTCGAAGCGCGGCTGCAGTTCGGGAGACGGCTGTTGACCGGCAGAGATTAGGGTTTCCGGTTCGGGCCTGCTTTTTCTAAAAACGACCGATCGCAACGAAAACAGCCAATGCCAGGAAGATGAGATTCACGCCGATCTCCCGGTATTCCTTGCGCGCGATATGGAAGAAGGCGCCGAGAAGAACGACCGCGGCAAGTCCGGTCGCGGCAATCGGCGTCCATACGGGCGCGATGTTCAACGCTTCGGGCAGAATGAGCCCAAGCGCCCCCGCCAATTCCGCTAACCCGATCAGGACGACGAACGCTTTGGGCACGTCTTTGACCCACCCCCAAGAAGCCTTGGCTTTCTCATACTGAAACGCCTTCAACCACCCCGAATAGACAAATCCCAGCGCTGCAAGCCCTTGAACGATCCACCATGCGATATTCATGGATAATACCAGCCTCCCGACTACTTTCTCGATATCCTTTAAAGGTATAATAGTCACCAGGAATCGTTTCTAGGAAGTAGGCACTTTATCTAAACATGGTAAAGAAAAAGTGACCTTACGCAGCAAAGGAGAGCCGGGGATTTCCATGAGGGAATATTGCAAGTTTGAATCCGCTCTGGACATATTGGTGGGAAAATGGAAGCCGGTCATTCTGCTTCAGCTTATGTATAACGGAACCATGCGATTCAGCGAGCTACAGAAGGCGATACCGGATATCAACAAAAAGATGCTGACCCAGCAGCTAAGGGAACTGGAATCCAACGATATCGTGCATCGAGAGGTCTACAATCAGATCCCCCCGAAAGTCGAATATTCGATATCGGAATACGGCAAAGGCCTGAGCAAGGTGCTGCAGGTGCTGAACGACTGGGGAGCGTCCCATGCGGAGCACATGAAGGCGCGAGACGGGGCCGAGCGTTCGGGGAAATAATGCGGGCCGGCCGGCGCCGGCCCTTGGTTTGCCCGGAGGGGTTTAGTCCGATCGTCGCTTCTCCAAGGCTTCAAGATTTTTGAACAGCTCGATCTTATGATCGATTTTCCCCAGCGTCTTCTCCAGTTCCTTCATTTGATCGATGACTTTCCCCCGATAAGATTCCATAAATTCTCTTCGTACCGCCGTGGTGGAGTTCTCATGACGATGCAATTCGAGAAACTGCTGCATCTCCCGAATGGGCATTCCCATGGCCCGGAAGTATTTAATAATCTCAAACCAAGCGATATCGGACTCCGAATACCGCCGATATCCGTTCTCGTCCCGCGCGACTCCGTCAATTAACCCGATCTGCTCGTAATATCGCAAAGTGGGGATGTTTAATCCCGTCTCTTCCGATACCTGCTTGCTCGAAAATGTGTTCTCCATATTTTGATTATAGCAGGTTGGAACGGTATTGCTGTCAAGTGCGCTTTATACTGTATCGTCTCCCTTAAAGCAATAATTACACGAGCGAGGTGCAGAGGAAATGAACGGAGCGAACAGGGAGATCCGGAACAAGGTAATTCTGATTACAGGCGGGACGTCCGGGGTCGGGAAGGCCATCGCATCGGGTTTGGCCAAGCTGGGGGCCAGAATCGTGATCCTAAGCCGCAATCGGGAACGGGGAGAGGAAGCGCTGCGCGATATTGCCGAAGCCACGGGAAATGATACAGGCGAGTATTTGGCGGCCGACCTGTCCCTTCAATCCTCCATCCGGCAAGCGGGTGAAGCGTTCAAACGGAAATATGATCGCTTGGATGCTCTGGTCAATGCGGGAGGGGCGGTTTATTTTGAGAAGGAACTGACCCCGGAAGGAATCGAGAGGACGTTCGCGGTGAACTATCTCAGCCACTTTACGTTGACGAACGAGCTGCTGGATCTGCTGAAGGAGAGTCGTCCGTCGAGGGTTATAACTGTTGCGGGAGCGCCCCGGTTTCTCAAGAATGCCAGCTTCGATTTTGAAGATGTACAGCAAGTGAACCGCTTCAGCGGTTTGCGCGCGACGGCCCAAGCGTTGTTCGCCAGGGTGATTTTTACTTCCGAGTTAGCGAGACGGCTGGAAGGGACGGGCGTTGCGGCTCTCGCCTTTCACCCGGGATTGATCCAATCGAATCTGATTCGAACCGCTCCCTGGTATATGAAGGCGTATGGGAAACTAAGCAATCGTTCGGCCAAAAAGGACTGCGGGATCGGGGTGTATCTGGCTGCTGCGAAGGAGGTCGAGAGCGTAACCGGCGCGTTTTTCGATGATAAAAAGCAGATGATTCCCATTCCCCAATTACAGAATGAAGATGTGGGAAAAAGGTTATGGCGCGTGAGCGAGGAGCTTACAGGGATTTCGAAGGTGTAAGAAGGAAGGGCCAACCCGCAAGGATGGCCCGTCAGGTCAGCGGCTTGCGCTGCCGGCGTGATATCGGCCTTTGGGCACCACCAGAGGAGAGCCCGAGACGGGGTCCTTGATCACGGCGCAATCCAGCCCGAAGATGTCTTTTACCAATAGGTCCGTAATCACCTCGGAGGGCTTGCCCTCGGCCATAAGCTTGCCTTCCCGAAGCGCAAAGATATGGTCGGCGTAACGCGCGGACAAGTTGATATCGTGAAGAACCATGACGATCGTCGTGCCGTATTTCCGGTTCAGATCCGTGAGCAGGTCCAGAATCTCGATTTGATACGTGATATCCAGGAAGGTCGTCGGCTCATCGAGAAATAAGATGTCGGTTTGCTGCGCCAGAGCCATGGCAATCCATACGCGCTGCCTTTGACCGCCGGACAGCTCGTCGATGTGGCGGTCGGCAAGCTCCGCGATATTCATGATTCTCATCGCTTCGGCAACGGCCTCGGCGTCCTTGCTTGTCCATCCGGCGTGCCACGATTGATGCGGGAACCTTCCCCGTCCGACCAGATCGGCGACGGTAATTCCCTCCGGAACAATGGGGGATTGCGGCAGCAGTCCCAGGACCCGGGCCAATTGCTTCGGAGGAATCTTGCCGACGGGCTTACCGTCCAGGGAGATGCTGCCCGATTCCGGCTTGATCAGCCTTGCCAAAGCCTTCAGAAGCGTAGACTTTCCGCAGCCGTTCGCTCCGATCATGACGCTTATCCGGTTAACGGGAACGACAAGGCTGACTCCGTCGATCACCGTCTGGCGATCGTAGCCGGCGACAACCTGTTCGGCTTGAAAAACATGCGATCCCATCATAATTCTCCCTTCCGGTTCATTCGGATCAGCAAGAAGATCAAATACGGCGCTCCGAGCAGCCCGGTGATGACGCCCACGGGGAACCGGTACTCGAAAGCGAATTGTCCGATCAGATCTGCCGCCAAAACCAAATTGACGCCAACCAGGCCCGACGGAACGATGTTCGAGAAGCCGACCCCGGCGAGCCTTTTGGCGATTGGCCCCGCAAGGAAGGAGACAAAGGCGATGGGCCCCGTGGCAGCGGTCGCTATCGCGATCATGCAGACGGAGCTCGCGATCAGAGCGATTCTGGTCTTGTTCGTGTCTACGCCGAGAGAGGAAGCCGTTTGTTCTCCGAGCTCCAATAGCTGGAGATGCTTGCCCAGCACGATCGCGATGGGCGTAAAGACAAGGGTCGCGATCGCAAGGGGCGCCAGCTCGTGCATCTGGGAGCCGTTGAGACTGCCGGCGAGCCACCTGAGCGCCGCGGGAATATCCTGCTGCGCGCTGATCAGGAGAAGATAGGAGATCACCGCGTCCAGCATGGCCTGGATGCCGATTCCGACAAGGATCAATCGCCCGACCGCAAACGACTTTCCTCTGGATAGAATATAAATGATCAGCACGGTGGCAAGACCGGCGATCACGGAAGCGGCGGAGACGACCGCTCCGCTTGCATGGAGTACGATGGTGCAGAAGACGGCGGCCGCGCCGGTGCCGGAGGTAATCCCGATGACATTCGGATTCGCCAGCGGGTTGCGCAGCATGGTCTGGAACACGTACCCCGCAAGGCCGAAAGCAAATCCGGCCAAAAGACCGGCCAGCATTCGCGGCAGACGGATGGTGTTCACCGCGAAAGACACGCCTTGGAGGTGCTCTCCCGCAAGCGCCCGGATCACGTCTTGAACCGGATAGACGGTGCTCCCCAGCAAAAGCATGGCGCAGCAAAGAAAGCAGGCAACGGCCGCAAGAAGGCAGGTAACCAGGATCCATCGGCGGCGCCTTTGGCGCCTGCCGGCCAACACCCATTCAATCGTTTGATTTTTCATAATGAACGCATCTTCGATCTCATCGCCAGCAGGATGAGGATCGGAGCTCCTATAAATGCTGTAACGACGCCGACTTCAAGCTCTCCGGGGCTGCCGATGAGCCTGCCGCACACATCGGATACCGTCAGAATGACGGCTCCCGAGATCGCCGACATGGGGATCACGAAACGCAGGTCGGGGCCGAGGATCAGGCGGATGACGTGAGTGGCCAGCAGCCCGACAAAGCCGATCGGGCCGGCCAGCGCCGTCGTTACGCCGCACAGAAGAACGCCGCCAAGAGCCGCAACGAGCCGGAGCGTCCCCGTTCGAACGCCCTGTCCGGTCGCCACCTCGTCTCCCAGCGCCATCGCGTTCAGGGCCGGAGCGGTCATGAACGCGATCAGCATTCCGGCGATCAGGAACGGGACGAAGGCGGCGACGGCGCTCCAGGTAGCCGAGCCGACGCTTCCCACTTGCCAGAATCGGAATTGATCCATGACGGAAGAGCGCGGAATCATGATGGCGGTAACGAGAGAAGAGAGGGCCGCGCTTGTGGCGGCACCCGCCAGAACAAGCTTAAAGGGAGTGGCGCCGCCACGTCCCATCGAGCCGATTCCGTATACGAAGACCGCCGTTATCGCGGCCCCGGCCAGAGCTAACCCAATATATTGATTCGCGGTGCCGATGTGCAAGAACGCAATTCCGCATACCACGAATAAGGAAGCGCCCGTGTTCACTCCCAATATGCTCGGGTCCGCGATCGGGTTGCGGGTGACCGATTGCATAAGAGAACCGGAGACGCCGAGCGCCGCGCCGCAGAATAAGCTGAAGACGGTTCGGGAGATCCGCTTGCGAACCACGCTTGCCCCGTAGGAGTCTGCCTGATGGTGAAACAATCCGTCGATCAGTTCATGGAATCGCACCAGCCGGGAGCCCAAGGCCAGAGAGGCGATCACGCAGACGCCGAGCAGGACCAAGCCAATGACCAGAACCGCCGGAAAGTTCTTCGGAACAGGCGAGCTACGCATCGAGCTTGCCGATCGCTCCGTCGATTAAATCCAGATACTCGTCGATGGTATAGGCGATCGAGAGCGGATTGGGGTTCCCGGAAGCCGCCAGAGGCGTGCCGTCGCCGATAAACACGACGGAACCTCGTTGAATCGCCGGGATTTGGCCAAGCAGAGGATCCGCCTTCACGGCTTGATACAAGTCATCGCCGCCATACCCGATCAAGATGTCGGCGTCGTTCAGCATGTCGGCGTTCTCGGCGCTTAAATTCATGGAGTAGCTGCCCGGATCGGCAATCTGCTTCGTGACGCTCTCGGGATAAACCATCCCCAGTTCTTCCAGGAAAGATCCGCGAGGGTCGGCAGGCGTATAAATGTGCAGCTTCGACATGTCTTTCGCCGAGAAGTTGACCCAGACGACCTTCTTGCCTTTGATTTGAGGATGCTCGCTTGCCTTTTGTCGGATCAGGTTCTCGGTGTCCTTGATGAGCTGTTCGCCCTCCGCTTTCATGCCCATCCCCGCCGCATCCATCGTGACTTGCTCCCGCCACGTCGTGAGCCAAGGAGCGGTCGGATACGCCACGACCGGAGCGATCTTGCTGAGAATATCGTAGTCTTCCTGCGTGATGCCGGAGTACGCGGCCAGGATGACATCCGGGTTCGAGTCGGAGATCGCCTCAAAATCAAGGCCGTCCGTATCTTGAAAAACATTAGGGCTGCTCTCGCCAAGTTCCTTGAGCTTCTTGGCCGTCCAGGGCAAGAGCCCGCTGTCGTCCTGCACGCCGTAATTCGCCGCCGAGAACCCTACGGGCACCACGCCGAGAGCGAGAGCCACATCCTGATTGGCCCATTGAATCGTCGCCACCCGCTTCGGCTTGCTCTTGATGACCGTCTCGCCGAAAGCATGCTTGATCACGATCGGATATTCCGAATCGGCGTCTTGGGAAGCGGAAGCGGGCGTCTCCGTTCCGGGAGCCTCGGCGCTTGCCGAAGCGCTCTCGGACGGCGACGGGTCGGAGGACGAATTTGAACTTGAACAACCGGCCAGCGTCAGTGCCAGGATCAGGACAAACGAGATCAGCAGCGTTTTGGACGAGTAGGTTGGAATTGTTTTCATGCGAGGACCCTTCCTTGATATGTATTTTTTAGTCAAATATAATGATAATGATTATCATTGTCGATAAATATACAGTTGCATGGCACCATTGTCAACGGAAAATTTGGAAGCCTGTCCTTTTCGACGAATGCAATTAAAATCAAATATGGGGAAAGTTCCGGTGCTATGATCGAAGCGAAAGGAGGGAGACGTCCATGTACGAGTGGAACCAAATGGTCCAGCTGATGGTGGACTGGGTGGAGAGCCATATAACGGAGCCTGCGTCCTTGCTCAAGATGTCGGAACGGCTGGGCTATTCGCCTTACTATTGTTCCAGGCAGTTCAATCAATTGACCGGAATGACGTTGCGGGATTACATCTGGACCCGAAGGATCAGCCATGCTGCCCTGGAGCTCCGAGATACGGACCGGCGGGTTCTGGATATTGCCGTAAAGTACGGGTTCTCTTCGCAAGAGGCTTTTACAAGGGCATTCGTCAAGGCTTTTCAGCTCACCCCCGCAGCCTACCGGAAGGCTCCGCGACCGATTCGGTTGGCGATTCGTCAGGAAGTCTTCTCCCCTTATCATTATTTGATCAAGGAGCGGGATCGGATGAGCGGCGTTCACTTGCAACCGGCGGAGATCAAGGCGGAACGGATTCCGGCGCATAAGTTCATCGGAATTTGGGATATTACCGTTCAAAACTTCGGGGACTTCTGGGCGAACGGTCACAATTGCGACGAGATCTGCGGGACTTTGGATAGCATGTCCAACCACACTCTCCCCGGACAGCTGGGTCAGACGGCGGGATGGTTTTATCGGGACGGACAAAAGGGGTATCTATACGGAATCCCCGTTCCGCCGGATTACGACGGACCGATTCCGGAAGGGATGGCATGCAGGGAGATCCCGGAATCGGAATATCTGGTCTTTTTCCACCCGCCGTTCGATTATTTGAAGGACAACGGCGCTGTCATGAGCGCGGTTGAAGAGGCGGCATGGAGCTTCGATCCCCAAGACATGGGGTACGAATGGGATGAAGAGACGAAGCAGGATTATCAACGGCATTATCCGGAGGGATATGGTTACGCGGTGCTGCGGCCGGTCAGAAAAAGATCGGATGAGGTTTGACGGCAAATGAGAGCCATCCGTAAAAGGGTGGCTTTATTTTTTTCCAATTTTTATGGAGCCGTTGACTTCCCCAAACTCCCCGTGATATATTGTGCATACACGATATACACAATCTTGATGAGGAGGTACGGTATGCTGGCGCTGGACATCCGGAATTTAAATAAGAAATACCCCAACTTCGAGCTGAAGGACGTATCGTTCCAATTGGAGAAGGGCTATATTATGGGCTTTATCGGTGCCAACGGGGCAGGCAAGACCACGACGATCAAATCGATCATGAGAATGATCCAAACCGACAGCGGCGAGATTCGCGTTCTGGGAAAGAACATGGCCGAACACGAGATCGAGCTGAAGCAGGAGATCGGATGCGCCTTCGGCGGCATCGATTTTTATAACCGCAACAAGATCAAAACGTTGACCGACGTGATCAAGAGGTTCTATAAGAATTGGGACGAGGCCGCCTATTCCGGCTTTCTGAGACGATTCAAATTGGACGAGAATAAGAAAATCATCGAATTGTCGACGGGGATGAAGGTCAAGTACAGCCTGGCCCTTGCCTTATCCCATGGAGCAAAGCTGCTCATTCTCGACGAACCGACAAGCGGGCTCGATCCGGTGGCCCGGGACGATCTGCTGGATCTGTTCCAGCAGCTCGTCTCAGGCGGCGAGATCAGCATTCTGTTCTCGACCCACATTACCACCGATTTGGAAAAGTGCGCGGATTACATTACCTTCATCGCCGACGGGCAAATCGTGAACAGCGCCGAGAAGGAAGAGTTCAAGGAGTCCTATCTGCTGCTGAACGGCAGCGAGAACGAGCTGAGCCGGGTGAAGGATCGGATGATCTCCTACAAAGTCAATTCGTTCGGCTTTACGGGATTGATCCGCTCCCAAGACTTCGATCCCTCGTCCGGCATCAAAGCCGCCACGCCGAGTCTTGAGGAAATTATGATCTACTTCGCGAAGAAGGAGCCTGCGTATGTATAACCTGGTGATAAAGGATTTGAAGTTAGGAATTAACCGGATGTTTTTTGTATTCCCTGCTTTGCTGGGACTGCTCATGCTCATTCCCAGCTGGATCTATTTTCTCGTCCCTATGTATTTCTACTGGATCACGGTTCCGAACATGTTCAACAATTTTAAAACGCAGAACGACATGATGTTTACCTCGATGATGCCCGTAACCAAGAAAGATATGGTAAAGGCAAGGGTAGCCGTTATTGTCATCCTGGAGATCCTGCACATCGGCTTCGCGGCGATCTTCGGCGTGATCCATGATCTCGTCTACGCGAACCTGAACATCGGCTACCAATTCTTCGCCCCGTCCATGGGCTTCTGGGGGCTCTGTTTGGTCATGATGGCGATCTTCAACATCATCCTTATCCCTATGTACTACAAGACGGCGTATAAATTTAGCGTGCCTCTGATTTTGGCCACTGCCGCCGCTATGATTTATGCCGGAATCGTCCAATGGGTGGGAATTGAGAACAAGTCCATGTCCGACATTTTCAATGTGACCATCGCCGAGCATATCGGCCTTCACGCCTCCATCCTGGCTGCCGGAATCGTCCTTTTCGCGGCTTTCACCCTGACGGCTTACCGAATTGCGGTGCAGCGATTCCTCAAAGTGGAACTTCTATGAACGTATCGATCTCGAACACTTCGGAAAAACCGATTTATCAGCAGTTGTTCGAACAGATCAGCTCCCAGATTCTGAAGGGCGAGCTTCCGAGCGGCTACATTCTGCCCCCCATCCGGCAAGCGGCCCAGGAGCTTCGCGTCAGCGTCATCACCGTCAAGAAGGCTTGGGAAGAACTCGAACGATGCGGTCTGATCAACACCGTCACCGGCAAAGGTTGCTTTGTCGCCGAATTTTCACCGGAGGAGATGCTGGAAATGCGCAATGAGATGATTTTGAAGCAGATGGATATCGACACCGCCTACTACAAGTCCTTTGGCCTCACCCTGGAAGAAGTCATTGAGCTATTGAAGAAGATTTATTGAATAAATCCGTGATGTCATCCGCCTCCGCACGGCAGACGGATCTGGATTGGATCCGCATCCTCATGACTCTCGTCGTCGTTCTGTATCATTGCTCGATGTTCTTCAATCCGCAGCCCTGGCATGTCAAAAACAATGAATTGGATAACGGCTTCATCTTCGCCTATACGAACCTTGCCGTGAACGGGATGATGCCGATATTCTTCGCGGTCTCCGGGATCAGTGCGTATTATTCGCTGCAGAAGCGGGATTCGAAGGGCTTTCTGAAGGAGCGGCTGCTGCGTCTCGGCGTTCCGCTGGCGTTCGGCGTCTTCGTCCTGTCTCCGCCTCAGGTGTATATGGAGAGATCGAGTCATCATCAGTTCGCCGGGTCGCTGCTGGACTTTCTGCCCCATTATTTTGATGGCCTCTATCTGAATATCGGCGGACAGGGGAACTTCGCTTTCGCCGGCTTGCACCTGTGGTATTTGTTCTTCCTGCTGCTGTTCTCGCTTCTGACCGCGCCGTTGTTCGTACGGACGAAGCGGGCAAGGGCGGAGAAGCCGTTCGGGATCCGGCATTTTGCTTTGATGCTGGTCTCGTTGTTCGTGCTGGCCGCATTGGTCAACGATGCGGGGAATTTGGGCGGTTGGGGAATTCTTTATTATTTGACGATCTACATCTGCGGCTTTTATTTCTTCTCCAAGGAGCCCTTCCAAGCGTTTGTGCGCAGGAGCGGACTTGCGACGGGGATCGGAGCCGCCTCCAGCACCCTGATCTTCATCTTATGGATGCGGCACGGCATCCCCGCAAGCGGAACCGCACTGTCGGCGCTCTTCGTGCTCGACCGGGTCGTCAGCTGCTGGTGCGGCATGCTGTTCGTCTTCTTCCTGGCTGACCGCTATTTGAAGCAAACCCGCGGTCCGGCGCTGTCGTACGGCATGGAAGCGTCGATGCCCATCTATGTGATGCACCAGCCGGTGATTGTCACGATCGGGTATCTGATTTACGCTCTCCGTTGGCCGGTCCCGGCGAAGCTTCTCTTTCTGCTTGCGGCCGTAAGCCTTGTGATTTCTGTGCTATATCATTTCGTTATCCGCAGGAACAACGTGCTGCGGGTGCTGTTCGGCATGAAGGCCGTCAGGCGACGGTTGAAGAAAAATTCGGAATCAAGGAGCTGATGGTCATGAAAGGACTCGGTCGAACGCGGCTCATCGGAACGGTGCTGCTGCTTGCCGGAGTCGTATGGGCATTGACGATGAAGGGAATTGGAACGGAAGAGTGGTTCCTGCTGCTGTCGGGAACGGTATTGGGCGTCGTCGCCGGGATGATTCAAGGATGGATCCTGCTTCTTCGGGACCGCAGGCAGATCGGATCGGGCAAGATGAAGCTCTGGATCACGGGGATCCTCATCGTGTTTATTGCCTTGAAAGTCACCATTAACATGACAATTCCTTCGTATCTGGCTACGAGCGAGAACGGAATCTGGGTGTCGATTGTGTTTGCCATCGGGGGCCTTCTAATCGGACGTTCCTTTTATTCCCGTCTTCGGTTGAAGGAAAAGCTCTCGTAAAACGGGACCTTCGGCAGTTTGGAGTTGAGCAAAACGTCAGCTTGTTCGGCGACTGCGGGCAAATGCAAAATTTTTTCCGACTATTCCGCCCATGTAACTGAAATCGAGGTGAAGAGGAATCATGGCTTCCCAAGAAGGCCGGCTATTCTTTATCGATAACCTGAAGTCGGCGCTTACTCTTCTGGTAGTGCTGCATCATTTGGTGTATTTTTCGATTATGTACGGGGTATTCGATCCCTCGTCTAACCGTATCAGATGGTATTCAAAATGCTAAGTGGTTAGGCACAGATCCATATAATCCTGACAGAATGGTAATGCATCAATCGACTGAATACAGTGGCTTACTCATGACTATTGGTTATCCTCCATCCTGGAGTAAAGATGGTGATAAAATTGTATGGGATTCTCAGCCGGTAACTGGTAACTGGTATGCATCTATAACAAGACTCGGCAACGATGCCCATGCAACCCAACCAATTGGTTGGTTTACCGATGCCGACATAATTGATGTTTCTGATATTTATGTTACAAAAGATGGGATTCAAAGGGTCTATCGTGTACAGACCTCAATTGATTTCGCTGATTTTATTGGATAATTTTATTTTGATATAATATAGTTTATTCTCAGTAGATGGGGGGCTACCCCCATCTACTCCATTATTTAGTTTTAATTGATGCCTGCAAAGGAGAATTGATAATGCATAAATTAAAAACAACATTTCTTGTTGTGGGTCTGTTTCTTACTTTGATTGGTTGTTCAAACTCTCGTCAATCTTCAACTCCTTTAACAGAAGATGATATAAATAACTACATTCGCGACAATAAGATAAATAAAATTGCTGTAGAAATGATGAATGATTATGCTGTAGTGTTATACAGCGAGGCTAATATTGAAGGGTATCATCTGATTTACAAAGATGATGATGGAAATATACAAGATCAAAACTTTTATGAGGGAACAATGACAGATGCTCCCGTTCTAATAGCGGGATCAGCATCAAGAAATCCTTTCGTTACAGTTCTAATCAATGATGATAAGTTACTCAAAACAGCATCCACAGTTGAAATAACCTTTGAAGATGGAACTATAAATCGCAAAAACATCAGTGGAAAAGGGGCAATAATTCCTTACGGAAAAGAAGTTAAAGGAGTTATGAACTATTCCAATGTTGTAATTTATGACGCGGAAATGAAAGTGCTTTACTCCTATCCGAAGTAAGTCAGTCTTGCCGCTTTGCGTGTTACCGACTATTTCTTCCAGAGTGCAGCCGAGAAAATAGGGAATATGAACGCATTCTCATATTATCAGGTCCTTTGAGGGTATAGCGACAGGAACGTTGCTGTGCGAAGTGTTGAGCAACACAGACATGCATCCATCTGCTTACGACGACATTAAGATGATTTATAGGCAAGGACATGCGGATCAGACCTACGATAAGAAGTACGAGATACGCGATCACCGTGGGAGCGGCCGAGCTTCCGGCAGGGAGACGGCCGCGCGGATTGTAGTCGGAGTCGTGGGCGCAGGTTGCTGGAACTGCGAAAGAGATTGTCCTCGAATTATGCCTGTCATCGAAGCCATGACATGTTTGGATATCGAGGACCATTATAAGCGTCAGGCCGCGTTATTGGGCGGATAACGGCGAGAAGAATGGGTAATGTTGTACGGAAACATTTTCCAACCCCTATGTTATAATTGCAGTAGCGATCGGAAAATCGACCCTAATCATTCCTTAAGAACGGAGTGATTCCATGTACCCGAAGAGATACGCCTTCTTCGTACCTGAAAGAGGAGTTTTTTGCATTCCGGTGTGGATCCCATTTTTCACTTCATCTAATCGGTACTTTCTTCTTGGGAAAGGGACAGCTGGCGAACTCATTACAAATCTGCTCTTATCGGCAGTCTTGTTTGCAATCGCGCTGTTATATGCAAGAAGAAGATTTCCGATCCTCATTATGGACGATTATTTTGAAACCAAAAACAATAGATACATGGCAGAAGAAATAAAGGAGCTTAAGCTGCACCGCAGAACGGGATGGGTATCGATCAAACTGCACAAGGGACTGGATTCAAAGAAATTCATGCTTCGCAAAAAATATCGGCCTGAAGCGGTCGAGGTCATGATGGAATGGGCAAGCCGGAACAAGGTGAATTGCTCATTTAAATAACCTATATCTAGCCAAGCCAGCCCTCAACCTGATGACAGGTGGGGGGCTGTTTGACGTTTAATATTAAAGGGTTATTGAGAAATCGAGTCTTTTAAAAAATCAGTAAAATTCACCGGGGATCTGCCAATCAAGTTTTCCAAAGCGGGATTGGTCTGTGAGAAATCTCCCTGTCGGCTTGCTTGAAACATACCCGTAAGCATGCCGATCATCTCTTCCGACAGTCCTCGGGACACCAGGTGGTTCCGATATTCATCATCCGACACGACAATTCGCCGAATCGGCCGATCCAAGACCTTGGAAGCAATTGATGCCATTCTTTCCATGTCAATCGCTTCGGAAGCCGTAAGGTGAGGAGTTATGCCGTCATATGTTTGCTCTGTCAGGATTACCGCTGCGGCTTCGGCCAGGTCGGAATGGGTGGTCCAGGCAACAGGACCATCCTCCGGAGCCATCAATTCCCCTGTTTTCAAGGCATCACCCATCCACATTATCGCGGATGCGGCATAAAAGCCGTTTCGCAGCGACGTGAAAGCTATTCCTGAAGATTCTAGCATCTCTTCTGTAGCAGCATGAACGTTCATAGGAGGAAAATGCGACGTTGCGGATGAAAACATTTGACTAGTGTACAGCAGTCGGCCAACACCAGCCTTCTTGGCCGAGTCGATTGCGGTTTGATGCTGACGAACCGCAACTTCTCCCAAGGAGTGGGACGAGATCATGAGAACTTGAGACGCTCCTTCAAAGGCGTAAAGAAGACTTTCGGAATCATCGAAATGTCCTTGCCGAACGCGAACTCCGCGTTCTTTTAGATCCTGTGCCTGGTTCATATCACGGACACTTACACCAATATCCCCGGCAGGAACACGCTTTAGAAGCTCCTTCACAACCTTCCGGCCTAATTTGCCATTCGCCCCTGTAACAACAATCATTTCTGCACTCATCCTTTCGTTTGCACACCGATTTTGTTTGTGCAATCATAAACGTATAAGGTAAAAATAAAAGGATGGAGTTGCGCGAACAACCTGCAAAAAGCTGTTTTTGTTGCGTTCCCGACATTTTTGTCCTTTTGTCCGTTATTTGAGTTTAAGAGAAAGAGGGGGGTAAAATGTCGGTAAATCCCGAGGATCCGCGTGTTAAAAGAACCCGTCACTTGTTCGTGCAGGCTTTTAACGAGTTGGTTGGGAAAAAGAGAAACGTCTATTCCATTTCGGTGCGCGATATCACGAATCAAGCAACCGTAAATCGAACAACATTTTATGCGCATTTTCAGGATAAATATGAGTTCCTTGAATATTGGATGACGGAAAAGTTCCAAATGGCTATAAAGGATAGATTGCAAGAAGAAACAAGATGCAGTGCCGACAATTTGCGAATCCTTATTCAAACCATATTCGATTTTCTTTTGCAGTTTCAACAATGCCGTACGCCGGGAGACAAGCAATTTGAAGCGATGTTTGAAAATGCCATGCAGCAGGATCTCCATCGACTCCTGCTTAAACGGGTATATGAAGGGGACACCCAGGGCTTTTCGCAAGAAAAATTGGAGGCGATGGCGCTCGTTATCAGTTGGGGCATATTCGGATCGGCTTTGCAGTGGAGCCGGAACCCGCAAGATCGCACAGCGGAGACGATGTTTGATGAAGTCATTGAGGTTCTATCGGTCCATTTGACCCCTTTTTGGGAGCAAACAACCGGCTAAAGATATCTTCCCCACCGCAAGGAGAGCGAATCTTCTGCTTCAAAACCCTCCAACAAAAGCGACGACAGCTCATGCCCACTCGTCCAATATTTCCATTGCCTTTAATCGAAGAGGCCAGGTCTCCTCCATAATGTCCAGCATGCTACGGCTTCTTGAGCGGTTAGGGAACCGAGCGGCAAGCCAAGCTTCCCGGGGCAATCGATATAAGGAAGAAATCAATTGGCGTTCGGCCGGGTCGAAAGGACGGAGCTCTTCGTATCCTTTTAACAACGAATGGATGAAAACGGGATTAAAGTGAGTTGTGTTCATGAGCGCGTTTGCTACGTCAACATAGATGGATCCTGGCTTAACGCGGTCCCAATCGATCATGTAAAGCTGCCCGTCATCGGCAATGATGACATTCTGCGGAGTAATATCGCTGTGTATCAATGCGGGACAAGTCATTTCCTTTTCCAGAAGGCCTGCAATCTCCGGGCTCTTTAATTCGGCCCAGGACCGATCTGAGATTCGGTTGCAGGAAGCTCCGTACCTTTTATACCATCTACGAAACCGTTTATTCATTTGGCTTGCTTTTGCGGTCTGTCTGCGAAAGAGACGGTCTTGATTCTGCCATAACCGGATGTGGCTATAGAAGGGGCCTTTGACGGGAGAGGGAAGACGGGATGCTTCGTGCAAGGAGGCCAGGGCTCGTCCAAGCTTTTCGAAATCCTCCTGACTCTCCATTCTTCTTCCATTGATCCATGGGCATACGTAGAAGGGCCTTCCTTGATGTAAAGTCCATAACTTCCCGGTATGGCTCGCGAGCCATTTCGGCATGGAGTCGAAGTCATGATTCATCAAGAGCTGTATATAGTCTGCGGCTGCTTTTATTTGGTCAATTGTACTTGTGCGGAGCAGATTGCTTCGGAAAAAGGGCTTCATCGCATAAGCCCCGTTCTCCGTCTGTACTCGAACGACGGCATTCTTGCGGTAATAAGACGCGACCGAGTCCGTACGCAGCGGAATGAGACCGAAGCGGCGGACAATTTGGCGGACTCGGCTTTGGGGCAAGGGATTGGCCATGGGCCACCTCGCTTCCGTCAAGATGACGATCTGAGTGGAGAGTTATTAGTCAGGTTATTCATGGAGGAGGGGGCGTGTTTGGGTAAGTGCCTCTTATTCATGGACTGTAAACCGACGAATCCAGCGAGCGTCGCGAACACAACGGAAACGGCTTTTTTCCGGTTGTTCGAAAGGCTTCGCTATCTCCAGTCACATGGGATCTTCTCCGACATCGCATTTCGCTCCGATGCTTGACCAAGCGGCAACAGAGCAAATTCTGCAAGCTTCGGGAATTCCCTTTACTTCGCTTCGTAACGGCTTTTACACCGAAACGCCGCTGATGCTGGCGAGTGGAGCCACCCAAACAGGCGAATTGATCGCTCCCGAGGACGGCCCGGTAAGGTTCCGACTCATCCAAAATTACGCACGGCATAGCGGCGGAAATGTTCGGTCACGGCAATTCGCGATTATTTCGCCTTTACTGGTCCTGGTCGCGCAGGTGCGTCGCCAGGTCGTCCAGCGTATGGGACCAGCCGTCGTAATAGTACTTATCGCCGGGGTGACCGGCTACTCCGCGCAGGTGGAAGATCATCTCTGTGCGGTCGCCCTGTGCGGTGAGGGTTAGGGTCACGACAGGGGAATTCTCGATGGGATCGTCGGGGTAGCCCCAGGTGAAGACGAGCCGTTCGAAAGGTACGACTTCGAGGAACACGCCTCCGGTGTGATACTCCTCGCCGGTCTCGCTATTGACCATCGTGTAGCGGTAGCGTCCGCCTTCTCTGACGTCGAAGGAGATGGACTCCAGGGGTGTCGAAGGCAACCAGCCCGCGAGCTCCTTCTTCTCGGTCCAAGCGCGCCATACGAGCTCGCGGCGGGCATTCAGAGTGCGGGTAATGGTGAATTCCGGTGCGGAAGCGGTCATGTTCATTGTTCCTCCTCTGAGTTCATGGTTTTGAGGTGCTCTTCCATTGCGTCGAAGCGCAGGTTCCACTCGCGGCGGTGCTTTTCGACCCAGGCCGATGCCTCATCAAGAGGCTCGGTACGAATCTTCAAGGTCCGCCACTGGGCGTTCGCCGTGCGTTCGATCAGCCCTGCTCGCTCCAGTACTTTGAGATGCTGGGAGATCGCGGGTGCGCTTATCCCGAAGGGCTCGGCGATCTCCCCGACTGTCGCGGCCCTCTGTGACAGTCGGGTCAGGATGTTCCGGCGCGTCGGATCGGCGAGTGCAGCGAAGATGAGGCTAAGAGTGTCCTTCGCAGCCAATTAAAAGACTCCTTAATTAAGAATATTCTTAATTATGCATTGCAATGGTTGATCATGTCAAGCTGCCGGGGATTTAATGGCTTACTGCCCTTGTTCCAAAAATGATAATCAGTTCTTTGCGCTGGCAACGCTGACGGCTATAATGGTTCAAGATGTTCCTGAAAAATTCGGATCGATTCATACAGGCAATAACGGATACGCCCGGCTTGGGCAACCGCTTCTCCTCGGCTGACGAGGATCGGGAGCGAGGAAAGGAGACGGCGAGGATGAGAAGCTGCGGAGGAGAAGAACGATGAAGCGGCTGACGATCGGCTTGTTCGCCCACGTGGATGCGGGCAAGACGACTTTCGCGGAGCAGCTGCTCTACCATACCCACAGCATCCGGTCGCGGGGCCGGGTGGACCATCAGGATGCGTTTCTGGACAGCCACGACATCGAGCGGGCCCGGGGCATTACGGTGTTCGCCGACCAGGCGATCATGGAATACAAGGGCGACACTTATTATTTGATAGACACCCCGGGACACGTCGATTTCTCTCCGGAGATGGAGCGCGCGATCCAGGTTATCGATTACGCCATCGTAATCGTCAGCGCGGTGGAGGGCGTCCAGGGCCATACGGAGACGGTCTGGCAGCTGCTGCGCCGTCACCGGATTCCGACGTTCTTCTTCCTTAACAAGACCGACCGGGTCGGCGCGGATGCGGGCAGAACCGAAGAGGACATCCGCCGCCAGTTGACCGGGGATGTCTGTTCTCTCACGGCAAATTTCGCCGGCGGTGTCGTCGGAGAGGCGCTGCGGGAGGCGATGGCGGAGCGGGACGAGTCGCTGCTCGAAGCGTTCCTGGAGGGGAGGGAAGACCAAGCTTTCTGGCTGAGCGCCTTGCGGAAAATGGTGCGGGAATGCCGTCTCTTCCCTTGTGCCGACGGCTCGGCGTTGCAAGATGCGGGCGTGGTGGAATTCCTGGAGCAATTCCGCCTGCTGACGACGGCGACTTATGATGAGACGGCTCCGTTCGGAGGCCGCATTTATAAGATCAAGCACGATGCGAACGGGACGAGGCTCACGTTCATCAAGGCGCTGAGCGGCACGCTGAAGGTCCGGGATCAGCTCAGCTACGAGAGCGGCGGGCTTCGTTACGACGAGAAGATCACGCGGATCTTCCTGGTCAACGGCTTGAAGTCGCAGCCGGTGGAGCAAGCGGCGGCCGGCGATCTGTTCGCGGTGGCCGGCTTGTCCGCCGCTGAGGCCGGTCAAGGCTTGGGGGTGATCGCGGACAGGCTCGCTTACGAGTCGGAGCCGACGCTGCAATCGAAGGTGGAGTTCGACGACTCGCTTCACGTCCAGCAGGTGCTCGGCGCGTTCCGCATGCTGAACGCGGAGGACCCGTCCCTGAACGTCGTCTGGGAAGAGAGCCTGCAGGAGATTCACATTCGCGTCATGGGCTTGATCCAGCTGGAGGTGCTGGAGCAGCTGGTGAAGGATCGGTTCGGCTTCGCGATCTCTTTCGGCCAACCGGAAATTCTCTATAAAGAAACGATCCAGTCCGCCGTGACGGGGTACGGGCACTTCGAGCCGCTCCGGCATTATGCGGAGGTGCATCTTCTGCTGGAACCGGGGGAACGCGGGAGCGGGCTTCAATTCGCCAGCGCGTGTCATCCGGATGACCTCGGCGTGAAGGATCAGAACCTGATTCGGACGCATCTCTACGAGCGGGAGCACCACGGCCTGCTGACGGGGATGCCCGTCACGGATCTGAAGATCACCTTGCTGCGGGGCGGCTCGCATAACGAGCATACGCACGGCGGCGACTTCCGCGAGGCGACTTTTCGCGCGCTGCGGCAGGGGTTGGAGAAAGCGGACAATGTGCTGCTGGAGCCCTTCTACGACTTCAAAATCAAGGTGGGCATCGACGAGATGGGGAGAGTGCTCTCCGATATTCAGCGGGCCTCCGGTACGTTCGAGCCGCCGCAGACGATGGATACCCATGCGGTCATTATGGGAAGGGTACCCGTGTCGACTTTTATGAGCTACAGCACCGAGCTCGCTTCCTTCACGCATGGGCGAGGCAGCATCCGCTGCGTGTTCGGCGGCTACGACCGGTGCCATAATGCGGAGGAAGTGATCGAACGGATCGGCTACCGCAAGGACGCCGACCCTCTCTATACGTCCTCCTCGATTTTCTGCGCCAAGGGAGCCGGCTACTCCGTGCCGTGGGACGAGGCGGAGGCCAAGATGCACCTGCTCTAAGCGGATCCGGGTATGCAATATGGATTGGATTATGCAGGGCCATCCCGCCAGGGATGGCCTTCAGCTTGCGGCTTTAGAGGACAACGAGTCCCTTATGGCGTCCATTAACAACAACGAGGCTTTGCCCAGGTGGTTTTTCTCCTTGCAGACGATGCCCATGGCGACGACGGGATTCAAGTCGGCGAAGGGCCGGATGACCAAGGTGCCTTCCTGCTCCAAGCCGCTGTACATCGGAACGATTCCGACGCCGAAGGCGGCTTGGACCATTTGTTGAATGACATAGAAACTCCCGACCTCGATGCTGGTGAAAGGATTTTGCCCGGACGGACAAAACGTCGTCTCCCAGAGCTCCCGATAGATGCAGGTCGGCTCCTTGACCAGAACGGTGAGCCCGGCGAGGTCGCTCGTCGCGATGCTTTCCCGATCGGCCAAGGGATGGCTCGCGTTCAGCAGAACCCCTAATCGGTCCTCGGTCAGCGGCTCGAACTCGAGCATGAGGTTCGCAGGCGGAGCCGCGCAGACGCCGAAGTCCAGCTCGCCGCTCCGCACCCTCTCCGCGATCAGCTTGCTGCCGCTCACTTCCATGGACAGCTCCACTTTCGGACGGGATTGGCAGAAGCCGGCGATAATCGCCGCCAGCTTCTGGCTGGCGATGGGCTCGATCGCGGCGAGACGGACGGAGCCGTCGTCTCCCGCCGCGATATCGGCGACGGTCTGCCTCATGGAGCCGACCGACCTCAGCAGCGCCGCGGCCTCCCGGTGGAGCCATCGGCCGGCTTCGGTCACGATGACGCGTTTGCCGTCGCGCACGAACAAGGAAACGCCCAGATCGGCCTCCAGGCGCTGAATCTGAAGGGTTACGGTGGAGGGAGCATACTGGAGCTCCTCGGCGGCTTGCTGGAAATGGCCCAGGCGCACGCAGGCTTCGAAGGTTTTCAGGGCTCGAAGGTCCATCGTCGTCTCCTTTGGTTTAAGAAATACAAATCATTCGTTCATATAATTCAATTTTACAAAACATTCGCGCGGATTTACACTAGGGTCGACAAATTCTTTTAAGGAAAGTTGGGGCTATGGGCACGAAATCCGCATTTAACTGGATCACGTTGTGGGCATCGCTTTTGTTTGTCGTCATCCTCGGTTTTTCCAGGCTCTCCTACGGGATGTTTCTACCGGGAATCCAGCGGGAGATCGGGGGGAGCTACGGACAGCTGGGTATCCTGGGGACGGTCAACTTTATCGGTTATTTGGCCGGGACGCTATGTCTGTCTCCTTTGATCTCGCGATATCCGGACCGCAAGCCGATCCTCAACCGATGGACTTGCATTCTGCTCGGATTGGCCATGGTCGGCTCGGCGTTCAGCGATCATCCGGCCGAGCTCGGGCTGTGGCGGTTCGCGATCGGGTGGTTGTCGGCGTTCGCCACGGTGCTCGTGCTGTCCATCGCGATGGACGCCGTCCGTCCGGCGGAGCGGGGAGTGGCGTCGGGTCTCATCTGGCTGGGCGGCTCCGCCGGCATTCTGGCGACGGGCTTGCTCGCCCCTCTGACGATTGATCCCTCTCAATTGCAGGGGTGGCGGTACGCTTGGGCGGCCATGGGCTTCTTCGGCGTGATCGCCGCGGTCGGATTCGAGTACGTGACTCGGAAGCGGGGAACGGCGGGCACTGCCTCGCCGGCGGCATCGAACCCGCGAGAGCAAGCGGGCGAGAAGGTGTACCGTCTCCTGCTGAGTCCGAAGAAGCTCTTGTTCCTGATCGCCTCTTATTTCTTCTTCGGCTGGGGCTACATCATCTACTTCACGTATTTGATTCCCTATCTGACGAGCCAAGGCATTCCATCCCTCTATGCCGGGCTAGTCTGGTCCGGAATCGGCTTCGCGGGTTTATTCAACGGATGGATCGGGGGCAAAGCCATCGACCGATGGCCGAGCGGGTATACGCTGGGGTCGGGGTTGATTCTGGGGACGATCGGCACGCTGGGCGTCACGACCGGCCATCTGTTCGGGACGGCGGCGGGCGCGGTCCTGATCGGGCTGGTCTCCTTCATTACCCCGCCGCTGATGACGACCGCGCTTCTTCGGCGCCATGTCCCGCATCATGCCTATGCGGCATGTCTGAGTCTGGCCACCGCTTTTTTTGCCGCGGGGCAGATCATCGGTCCGATCGTGGGAGGCGTAGGGGTTGACCGGTACGGCTTGCGGTTCGGCGTCGCGTCCAGCGCGATCTTTATGGCGATCTCCGCCGCGTTGGCCGGTGCATACGGACGCCAGCAGCGAAAGCAGGAGGCTCGCGATTTCGGGGGCTGAAAGAAACGGAAGGGCGCTCCGCCGGGCGCCCTTCCTGACATTTTCACCACCGATACTCTGTCGCTTCCCAGGACCAGCTCGCACCGCGCTTGACGATTCGCCCCAGACTCGGCCATGGAAAATGGTACGCCAGCACGAGCAGGTTCTCTTCGGCTGCGCGGTCGAGCAGGGCGCGCCGCGTGCGAACGGTCTGCTCCGGGTCCAGGTCGAAGGCGGTCAGCCATTCCGGGTGCTCTGCCGTCAGCCGGTAATGCGGCCATGCATCGCCGACGACCAGCAGCGAATCGCCATTGGAGGAGACAAGGAACGCGCTGTGCCCCGGCGTCTCTCCCTTTGCAGGCACGGCGGCAACGCCCGGGTAAATGACTTCATCTTCCTCGATCAGCCTCAGCCTCGGTTGAAGACGGGCGAGACAGCTCTGCGCCGATTGCACCGTTCTTTGCTTGAGAGGCTCCGGAAGCGCCAAGGAACTAAGATCGGGCTGTTCCATCCAGAACGTCCACTCCGCTTTGGGCAGCACGTAATGAGCGTTAGGAAAGGAAAACCCGCCTTCCTCGTCGAAAATACCGCCATAATGGTCGCTGTGAGCGTGAGAGAGGATCACGGTATCGATCGCTTCGGGGGCGATCCCGAACGCTTGCAGGTTCGAACGGACCTTGCCGACGAAGTCGACCTTTCCATTGGGTCCAGGCAATTGCCCAAGTCCCGTATCGATCAGGATCCGATGCTGCCCGGCATGAATATACAGAACGCTGATCTGCATCGGCACCTGATCGGCCGGCAAAGCATGGGAGCGAAGGGCGGCAGCCACCTCTTCCCGGGTCGCATTCGTAATGAGAGACGCGGGCAGCGAGTAGCCGACCTCGTCGCTAAGGACAAGGCAGCGGAAATCTCCGACGGCTACCGGATAGACGCCGGCAGGACGGACATCGGGCGTGATCGGTTGGGTTTGATTCGGCATCGTGTGCCTCCTTTTTTAGGGAAATGGAATGGGGCTGCGCATGTGTTGTCTCGTTTGCTGAACTTGATTATACTGGGTTCGTGCTGATCGGACGCGGGCTTCTTAAGCCTAGGTCTCCCGGTAACAGTTAGGAGCGCTGGATATGAACGATAGCGAGCGGCGCAAGCTGCTGGGCGAGTTTTTGCGCGAGAAGCGGTCAGGCGTATCTCCGAACGACGCGAATCTTCCGTCCGTCTCCCCGCGCCGAAAGCCGGGACTGCGCCGCGAGGAAGTCGCGCTGCTTGCCCATGTGGGGGTATCGTGGTACACCTGGCTGGAGCAAGGACGCGACATCCGCCCCTCGGCGCAAGTGTTGGAGAGCTTGTCGCGGGCGCTCCGGCTGACTCCGGACGAGCGGCGGCATCTTTTCCTGCTCTCCGGGCAATCCCTTCCTCCGCAAGCGGATCCGGTCGAAGAGATGGCCGGATCACTCCTGCAGCAAGCGGTCCGCGAGCTCGGGCCGGCGCCCGCCATGGTGATCGGGCGACGCTGGGACTATCTGGCATGGAACGAGGCGGCTGACGAGGTGTTCGCGATTACTCGGCCGAATCGGACAAAGCCGATCTATGAGCTCAATCTGATCTGGCAGTTCTTCGTCAATCATGAGGTCAAGCGGCGATTCCGGGCTTGGGACCGGGTGGCGGGCGGCTTGGTGGCGGAATTTCATACGGCGAGAGCCCGTTATCTGGAAGACCCGTCGTTTGACGGGTTGATCGAGGATTTGAAGGATGCCAGTGCCGATTTCGGCCGAATATGGCTTCAGCATGACGCACGCAGCGTCCTGGACGGATCCATCGAGTTGGAGCATCCTTCGCTGGGACTGCTGGCGTTCGAGCATTTGACTCTGCAGGTTCCCCGGGATCCTGACGTCCGGTTGATGATGTACCTGCCGTCACCGGAGACGAGGGCCAAACTGGCTCATCATTTGGAACACCATTCATCAGGGAAAAGGAAGTGACCGCTCTGAAAGCAAATCGGATGGAAGCGTTCAGCGACGGCGTATTGGCCATTATCATTACGATTATGGTGCTGGAGTTCAAAGTGCCGGAGGGCCATGACTGGAAAGACCTCATCGGACTCGGCCCCAAGATCGTCAGCTACATCTTCAGCTTCGCGTACGTCGGCATCTACTGGAACAACCATCATCACCTGGTCCATATGGTTCGAACGATGAGCGGGCGGTTGATGTGGCTCAACCTGCTGCTCCTGTTCTGGCTGTCTCTCATCCCGTTCACGACGGCTTGGATGGGGGAAAGCCACTTCGAGGCCGCTCCGACGGCGCTGTACGCTCTCATTCTGCTCCTGGCGTCGATCGCGTACTGGCTGTTTCAGCGCGCGATCATGAAGCAGCATGCCGGCGACTCCGCCTTCGTCATGGCGATGGGGAAGGATTGGAAGGGGAAATTATCCCCTTTGCTCTACTTGGTCGCGGGTTTGACCGCCTATATCAGTCCTTGGATATCCGGCTTCTTCTTCGTCCTCGTAACCGTCGTCTGGTTCGTGCCTGACAAGCGGATCGAGCGCGTCTTGAAAGACCATTAGCCTTTTAAAATTTCGGCTCGATTCCTTTCGTCATCTCGACGCTGGCCGGTAAGGGACATCGCTTCATTTGTGAGTATAGTCGTTCACGCGACGATCTCTCGGTCGAAAACTCCCGAAAGAACGGCCGCAAACCGGAAAATCTCCCTACAATCTGGCCTCCAACGAAGATTTGTGCGATTGGAAGGGAAATTCCCCCTATATTTTCGTTCATCGAGGATAATGGACGCATTTTGATCGAAATAAGAGGAGCTTTTCCGGTTCAGGGGACCCAAATGGTCATTCCGTGAGCGATAAAGGGAGAATTTCCTGTTCAAGTCGCAAAAACCGGAAATCACAACGCCATTCCAGTACGAGGATTATCCGGGCAACAATGGAAAAGACGCCAGTCGGACTACTGGCGTCTTTCTTCGTAATACGATTCTTTGCTCGCTTAGGCGCGCTCGTCCGCTCCAATGTCGACAGAGGAACCGATGACGCGAGCGTCTCCGTCGATGTCCGTCGAGCCGATGACCGCCGTATCCGTATATCCGGCGTCGACCGCAGGGGACGAGGAGGCCAGATGAAAGTCGGAGGAAGCGGCGTCTACGAACTGCGGGGCGGCGAACAGGGAATGCGCGTCATTGCCGGTACCGCTCTTGTAGGCCGAGAAGCTGCCGTAGGAAATATTTTTCCAGACCCACGCCGATCCCGACGCTCCTCCCGGCCCATAATAGAGATTGTAATCGACGATATTGCCGGTATTCTTCTTGAAGCTGTTCTGGATCAGAATGTTCGACGAGCTGGCAACCATAATGTTATTCTCGATCGTATTGTTCTGGGTGTCGTACTGCAAGAGCAGTTGCCCGCCTTCGTAACCGACCGTGTCGTTCTTGTAAAGGGTGTTGTTGACGATGATGCAGCCGATCGTCGAGCCTCTGTCCGAGTCGTAGCCGCCGATGGCGATGCCGGTGTAACGATTTTTGTAGACGAGATTGTTGCGGGCCGTAACGTTGCTCGTCGCCTTGCCGGTATGCTCGCTGGCCAACTCGATTCCGATATCGTTGCTATAGCTGGTATTGTTCTCGATCACGATATCTTTGCCGCCGTCTACATAAATGCCGTCCGCCGAATAGTCATCGTTGGGCACCGGCTTGCCGTATGCGGGGTTGTTGACGGCCGTGATGTTGTATACCGTGTTGCCGCGAATGACGCCGTTTCTCGCTTGGTCATTGCTGGGAGCGGTGCCCTCGAACCCGATCGCGACAATGCCGATGTTGTCGTTGTCGTGAACGAGATTGTTCGTCATTTGAAAATCGGTCACGTTGCCGTTGACGACCAGCGACTCGCTGGAGCCCAGAACCAGATTCGTCAGCGTATTGCCATCGATCGTTACGTCGCTGATCGCCGTCGCTTCCGTGCCGTACACCGCGATTCCGTGCGCGTCGCGTCCCGACAGATCCGAACGGACCGCCGCGGTGCTCTTGATATCGTGAACGTAATTGTTCAGAAGATCGATATGATTGCCGGATCCGTTGACATAGATGCCCATCGGCACGACATCCCGCACCGAGCTCGTGAAGTTGCGGATCTCGAAGCCCTGGATTCTCACATAGCTGGCGCTATCGATCTCGACCAGACCTTCGCTTTCATTCACCGTTAAACCGGTCCCGTCGAGAATCGCCGTTTGGTCCGGATAGTTCTGGAACGTAATGAATCCGCCGGCGGAAGTTCCCGACTTTGAGATTTTCAACTTCTGGTTATACGTCCCTCCCATAACGTAGACCGTATCGCCGGGGACCGCGGCGTCGGCCGCGTGCTGCAGCGTTTGCCAGGCGGAATCGGGGCTGGTGCCCGGGTTGCTGTCGCTGCCGGTCGTCGACACGTAATAAGCGGTCGCCGCATGAGCGGTCGATCTCGCTCCGATCGGCAGGAGCAGAGTCGTTGCCGCCAAGAGCGCGGTGGCCAGCATTGCTCCGCGTCGGGCGAATCTTTCAGTATTAGCGTACGTCAAATTCATCCTCTCCCTTAATAAAATGGTTGAAAATTTGGCGCAAATTTTCACATGAATTTTATACCAAATTCAAGTTTGTTGTCAATTTCACCCAAAGTTTGTCGCGATTTGTCTAGCTCTAGCGTAAGGCGGAGCCCGTACGATCCGAATATTTTCCGAGACGAGATTTAAATCCGCCTGTAGAAACAAGAATCTTTCTTCCCCATGCAGCCGTGCGGCCTCGGCCGCTTGCCTCCTAATGATTGATTTTGCTCCATGGCTGAATGGCTACGAAGTATAATGGAATCGATAGGAGGCGGATGAATACTTGACCATGCTGAGATTCCTGGCGAAAGTAACGGGCGCCGCGTTCCTCCTCCTCGGGATCAACGGGTCGATCAACTTTTCGCTGATGAAGCCGCCGACGGGCGGCACGGACGTTATGGACCAGGTGCGCGCCCACTTGGACGATGCCGTCTTTGTCGTGCTGTTTATTTTCATAGCGGTCGTCTTCTGGGCCATGTTCGCCGTTCTCCCTCAGGAACGCGGATACCTTTATCTTGGCGTAATCTCGCTTCTGACCTCGCTTCAGCTGTTCTGGGATTGGGACGGAAAATCGCTCTTGTTCGGACCGTTTCCGGACATTCCGAACGGGTCGCTGGTCATCAAAAGCGGAATCGTGTTCCTGCTCTTCTCTTTGGTCGCTTATCTGTTGGGTACCGCGAAGCGTCTCCTTACCCGCGCGTTCCTCCAGGCGGAAGCAGTCCTTTGGGCGGCGATTGCGGCGGCCTTGCTTCTGTCGGCCGGCGAAGCAGCGTTCAAGGTCCTGAGCTGGCTGTTTCTGGTGCTGGTGTTCTCGAATATGGCGCTCTGCATCGCGCAATTCCTTGCCTTGCTGCGCCGGAAGGAACAGCAAGCGGAGCTAAGACGGATCGGGGCCGGGTTCGTCCTGTTCGCGATCGTTCTGCTGCCCGATCCGTTGAAGGATTTGCTCGAAGCCATCGAAGGGCACCCTCTCGGCTACGAAAGGGCTTATTGGGAGCAATGCCTGGAGGATACGTTCGCGTGGGCGCTGCTCTCGCTGCTCTCGGTATTCGGAGCGGTGTTCTTCCATCGATTCGTCCAGACGCTTAGGGACAATAGGGCCGTAAACGAAGAGCTGCGGTCCAAGAACGCGGCTCTGGAGCAGGAGGTGGATACCCGGCAGCGGCTGGACTCCTTGCTGTCTGCGATGCTAAGGACGTATCGGGTGGCCGATTGGGAGAATTGCGTTATCCGGGAAGGACGGCGTTTTTTCCAGCCGCATGCGTTTGTTCTGGCGAAATACGACGAGACGGACGGTTCCGTCGAGCTGGAAGGAACAGACGGTTCGGTCCGGCTCGAAGAGGAGGTCGGGCAGGCGCTGCAATCCCGCCGGACTCGGCTGTCCGCCGGAGAGGCGATCATCGCGCCGTCGATGGTACTAGGGGCGGCGGGGGGCATGGGGGAGTCGCGGCTTTTCTTGGCGGTATGCTCCCGGGACGGCGGTCCGGTCTCCATGGAGGAGCGGGACCGATTCGCCCTGCTGTTGATGTCGAAGTACGTGTCGATTTTCTATGAGTATTTCGAATTGCTCGAGGGGCAATTGAAGGAAATGGAGCAAAGGCAGGCGGACCGGGCACCCTGGCTGTCCAAGCTGTTCCTGCAGATGGCGGAGAAGGAGCGGAAACGGCTGGCCTCCGACCTCCATGACGAAGTGCTGCAGGAGCTGCTTCATCTCCGCCGGCTGCTGGATCGGACGCCGTCCGGCCAATGGGTGCAGGAAGAGAAGGAGCAGATCCGGCTCGGGCTCGATAACGCGGAATTCATGATCCGGGAAACCTGCCGGGAGCTGATGCCGTCGTTCCTGTCCGATCAAGGCGCGCTTCATGCGATATCCAAGCTGGTGGAGAGAACGAGGCTGCGGGCCGACTTTCAGCTGGAATTCCGCTCCCTGCCGCTCGCCGTTTCTCCCAGCGACGAGCAGAATACCGTGATCTACCGGGTCGTGCAGGAACTGATCCACAATGCGGTGAAGCATTCGGAAGCCGACCGGGTGACCTTGGAGGTCGGGCAGGAGGAGGAGGCGCTGTTTATCCGGTATGCGGATGACGGCAAGGGGATGGACAGCGGCAGGGACTTCTCTTCCACCAACCGTTTCGGATTAAGAGGCATTGCGGAGCGGATTCAGATGATCGGAGGGGAGGTATCGATGCATTCCGAACCCGGCAAAGGGTTGAAAGTGTGGTGCTCGATGCCGATTCGATACTCCTCCTAGCCGGCTACGCGTCCACGCTCAGCCACTTCAGTTCGATCCCCTTTAAAACCGCCTCCTGGCGGGAAGACACGCTCAGCTTCTCGAACAAATGAGAGATCATATACTCGACATTGCGCTGGCTCATGAACAGCCGGTCCGCAATGTCTTTATTTTTGTGCCCCTGCGCGATCAGCTTCAAGACGGCCACTTCTTTCTCCGTTAACGTCCGGTTCGCGGTTCCCGTGTCAGGACTCGGGGCCGGAAACCGGCCGATCTTGGTTCGCAGCTGCTTGGCGAGAGGGAGGGGAAGTACCGTCAACTGCTGCATGGCCAAGTGAAGACTGGCGATAAACTCCGGCTCGCCGAGCGACTTCTCCAGGATGCCGGTCGCCCCGGACTCGATCAGCCGGTCGTAATGATCCGCGATGTCCTCGCCGGTCAGGATGACGATCGTTGCCTCCGGGCAGCGCCGCAGCGTCGTCTCCATCAACTCGAAGCCGTTCATCCCCGGCAGCTTCAAGTCGTATACGAACAGATCGAAAGAAGCTTCCGCCAACCGCTCCAACGCTTCCGCTCCGCTTGACGCGGCCGTCACGCGGAAGCCGTGCTTTTCCAGGATGAGGGCGGTTCCGGCCAGAAACGTGCGATGATCGTCCACCAATAAGATATGCTTCATCACGGCGACCTCCATCGGCTCTCCATTGCGATTGATTGTAGTATAGCATGGCGGTCGCATGGCGGCACCGCAGCTCTTGCGAGCGGGACCGCAATCGGCGCCGCTTCGGACCGAAATCCGATTTGCGCGATTCCCCTTCATGGTTTCGGTGAGCTTCCGGCGGTGCCGTGGTACCGTGGAAGCATGAACATGGGGAAGGGGATGCGATCATGGCAAAGCGATTGGTCTATCTGGATCGATTGAAAGTATTCTTGACGGTGCTGGTGGTGCTTCACCATACCGCGATCGCTTACGGAGGATCGGGGAGCTGGTATTATTACGAGCATCAAGACAATGTGGTCGTGAACACGCTGCTGACGATGTTTACGGCGGTCAATCAGTCGTTTTTTATGGGGTTGTTCTTCTTTATCTCCGGCTTCGTGACGCCTGCCTCCTACGATCGCCATGGGGCGGTCGGGTTCCTGAAGACGCGTCTGGTCCGGTTCGGAGTACCGCTGCTATTCTACATGCTGGCTATCGCTCCGCTTCTGCAATATGCCGGATCGGGATTCGATGGCTCGTTTGGCGCCTTCTTCCGGGACAAAATTCTTCCTCATCCGCTTCAAGGCGTGGCGGCATTCGAGGTGGGGCCGCTGTGGTATCTGGAGGCGCTGCTGCTGTTCCTTATCGGGTACGCCGGATTCCGGCTGCTGACGGCAGGCAAACCGCGCGGCAAGCCCCGCGCCTTGACGCCGCGCTTGATCGCCGGCTACGTGCTCATCGTCGCGGCTGCGAATTTCTTGGTTCGCTTGGCATACCCTGTCGGCGAAGATGTGCTCAATTTGCAGCTCGCTTATTTTCCGGCGTATATCTGCCTGTTCCTGGCGGGAATCGCGGCCTATCGCGGGCAGTGGTTGACAAAGCTTTCGGAGCAGACGGCGCGAAAATGGAAATGGGCGGTCGCGGGGCTGATCGTCTTGATGGCCGCCGGGATGGCGCTCGGAGGCGCAATGGAGGACAATATCGCGGTATTTATGGGGGGCTTGAGCTGGCAGTCGGCTTTCTATGCCACGATTGATCCGTTAATGGGACTGGGCATCTCCTACGTGCTGCTGGTAGGGTTCCGCGAGCGCTGGAACGGCGCGGCGACGAAGTCCGCGGGGTGGCTGTCCGCCCATGCCTTTCTGGTCTACATCCTCCATGCGATGTTTGTTACCTACGTAGCCTTCATGCTCCGCCGCCTGGACTGGAATCCGATGGCGAAGTTCGTGCTGGCCGGCTGCTTCGCCGTCATTCTTTCATACCTGGCAGCCACGCTCATCCGGCGCATTCCCGGCGTGAAGAAGGTGGTTTGATGCGCGGAAAAAACCCTTCTGCGCAGACGGCAGAAGGGTCGGATGTCAAGATTAGCTCTGGCGGAAGCGGCTGCCGGAGGCGACCCCCTTCGGAGAGATTCGTTCTATTTCCGCCAGCTCGTCGGCCGTTAACGTGACTTGCAGCGCGCCGAGGTTTTCCTGCACCCGGTCCAATCGCTTCGTACCGGGGATCGGTACGATTTGCTCCCCTCGCGCCAGGAGCCAGGCCAGGCTCAGCTGGGCGGGGGTGCAGCCTTTGTGCGCGGCAAGCTTCTCGACCAGCGAGGCGACCTCCGCATTCTTGACGAAGTTCTCGCCTTGGAACCTCGGATAATGGTGCCGATAGTCATCTATCGGCAAATCCTCGATTTTCTTGATCTGACCGGTGAGAAAGCCGCGGCCGAGCGGGCTGTAAGGCACGAAGCCGATCTGCAGCTCCTTCAGGACCGGGAGGACTTCATCCTCCACTTCCCGGCTCCAAAGCGAATACTCGGTCTCGACCGCGGCAATCGGATGCACCGCATGGGCTCGCCGGATGAGGTCGGCGGGCGCCTCCGACAATCCGATGTATCGGATCTTGCCTTGCTGAACGAGGTCGGCCATCGTTCCGATCGTTTCTTCGATGGGGGTGTTGGGATCGGGCCGGTGTTGGTAATACAGATCGATGTAGTCGAGACCGAGGCTGTAGAGGCTGGCGTCGATCGATTTCTTGATATAGGCGGGATCGCCTTTCGGACCTTGACCGAAGGTAATTCCGAATTTGGTGGCGATAATGGCCTCGCTGCGCCGGCCTTTCAGGGCGCGTCCGACCAGCTTCTCATTTTCCCCGAACCGCCGGAACTCCGGATCGCCGTAAAAATCGGCCGTATCGAACATCGTCACGCCCAGATCCAACGCTCCGCGAATCGTACGTACCGATTCTTCGTCGTTCGGCATCGTCATCGTTCCGAGGCCGATGGCCGACACTTCGAGTTCTGTGCCTAGTTTTCTAGTCTGTATCATGCGGCTTCCCTCATTTCCTTCGTCAGGATCGTTCGAACATGAACCCATTCTAAACGAGCCGTCCCGAGGTCAGCCACACAACGTTTTTACCGGTAAAAAAATTACCCGTCAGCTTCCCGGCTCTCCGAAGCCGGCATATAGACGCAGATATGAAGATCCGGGCGGTCGGATAGGTTCGCCAGCGGCCGGATATCATAAACGACGGGATCGGAGTCGGCGAAGGACCGCAAAAACACCCGGTTGCCTCTCTTGTGCTGAACGTCGTACGGCTTCCATAGTTGAACGAACGCCGGGCTGTTCCGGTTGAGATGCTCCACCGTTTCCTCATACCAGGGATCCTCCCGGTGTTTATCGTAGTAGGTCCGGAACACGGCAACCCCATAGCTCGCGAATTCGTCGAGATTCACGATCCGGCGGCGCATGTCCTCATTTTCGAATACCAATCGAATTAAGGATCGGCCTTCGGCCGGAACGGAAGCGAAGTCGGTTAACTTCTCGCAGGCGGCCTTGTTCCAAGCGAGGACCTCGGTCCTCTCGTTGGTGATATAAGAAGGATAAGCCACCTGATCGATGACCGTCTGAACCTGCGGATCCAGAGCGGCTTGAGCTGCCGGAGCGATAGCCGTATCGGATGCGTAAGGGTTCCATAGCTCCAGCAAATGGCCTTTCTCGTCCGGACTTAATCGAAGCGCCTTGGCGATGCTCTCGATTACTTCTCGGGACGCGGTCAATTCCCTTCCTTGTTCCAGCCATGTATAGTAAGTAACGCTTACGCCCGCCAGAACGGCGACTTCCTCGCGCCGTAGGCCGGGCGTTTTCCGCTGCCCGCTTACGAAGGCAAGGCCCGCATTCTCGGGCGTAAGACGTTCTCTGCGCGATTTGAGGAACGCTCCGATCGTCTTGGCTCTGCTGCTTGAAATCGTCATGAGTTGGTCACCACCTATTATCAGTATACCGTATGGGAACGGGAACGATGGGCAAAAATAATTCTTTACCGATCATTCTCAATATGCTAAAGTGGCGATGAAGGGGGGGATGGGATTGGCAAGAGGGAAGGAATTCGACGAGGACGCCGTACTTCTGAAGGCGATGCATCTGTTCTGGGAGCAGGGCTACGAGAAGACTTCCGTCAACGATCTGGTCGAAGGCATGGGGATCCATCGCAGAAGCCTGTACGACACGTTCGGGGACAAACACGAATTGTTTCTGAAGGCCATCGAACGGTACGGCACGCTGATTAACGGACGCTTCCGGGCCGCTATCGCCCGGGCCGAAAGCAGCCGAAAAGCGCTCCAATTTCTCTTCGATCTCATGATTGACGGTTATGAAGGCAAGCCTCCGGGCTGCCTGCTGGTCAACACGGCGACCGAACTGGCGCCGCGGGACGCAGAAGTGGATGCGAGGACCGGGGAAGGCTTCGACACGATGGAACGGCTTCTGGCCGATCTGATCCGAACCGGTCAGCAGAAGAGGGAGTTCCCCCAGGACCGCAAGGCCGAAGAGCTGGCGGAGCAGATCCATGCCGTCATGCTGGGGATCCGGGTGCTCGCCAGAACTTCCGCCGACAGAACGAAGATGCATCGAATCGCCGATGCCGCATTGGCTAATCTTCATGCGTAAGCGGGCATCGGCTTTTTCGAACGAATAGTAGAACGATCGTTCTCAAAAAAGGAGGAGACCCGTTTATGAGCAAGGTTTGGCTGATCACCGGTACTTCCAAAGGCTTCGGCCGCCATATGGCCGAACAGCTTCTGCAAGCGGGAGAGAGGGTCGTGGCCACGGCCCGCAGTCTGGAGGACATTCAGGATTTTAAACGGCTGGCTCCCGACCGCGTCCATCTCGCGGCGATGGATGTCACCAAGAAAGAGCAGATTCATGCCGCCGTGCAGGAGGCCGTAGACGTCTTCGGCAGAATCGACGTGGTCGTCAACAACGCGGGCTACGGATTGTTCGGGATGCTGGAGGAGTATGCGGACGAGCAAATCCGCAAACAGTTCGACGTCAACGTCTTCGGCGTTCTGGACGTGATTCGGGCGACGCTCCCTGTCTTCAAACGCCAGGGATCGGGGCATTATGTCACCCTGTCGTCCTTCTTCGGAGTCTGGTCCATGCCGCCTTACAGCTTGTATGCGGCCTCGAAGTTCGCGGTAGAGGGCTTCTCCGAAGCGTTCGCGGCGGAATTCGCCGGCTTCGGAATCAAGACGACGATCGTGGAGCCTTCCGTCTTCGCAACGGACTTTCTGGGGGCGTCTCTGGATCAAACCGAGCGGAAACCGGAGTATCTTCTGCTTTATGAGGCTTATGAGAAAGGCCTGTCCGGCTTGAGTATCGGCGATCCGGCCAAGGCGGCCCGGGCCATTCTGTCCGTCGTGAACGAAGACCATCCGCCTTTGCGCTTCGCGGTCGGCTCGCAGGCGGTTTATACGATACGCGATGCGTATAACAAGAGGCTCGAGGAGCTGAGTGCCTGGGAGACGCGTTCGGCCGAAGCTTGACGGATAAAGAGAAGCAAGGACGGAAACTAAAGCAAATTAAAGGAGGATCACTCATGGGAAAATTAAACGGAAAAGTGGCCTTGATCACCGGAGGCAACAGCGGGATCGGCTTGGCGACGGCAAAATTGTTCGTGGCGGAAGGGGCTAAGGCGGTCATCACCGGCCGAAACGAAGTCACGCTGCAGGAAGCGGTGAAGGAGCTAGGCGCATCGAACGCCGTCGCCGTGCAAGCGGACGCCTCCGTTCCGACAAGCTCCGAACAAGCGGTAGCCGCCGCGATCGAACGGTTCGGCCGATTGGATATCGTATTCGCGAACGCAGGCATTTCCGGCTATACGCCGGCTGGAGGATCCGAGCTGTCCCTGTTCGAGGAGATTCTGAAGGTGAACGTCACCGGCGCCTTCTTCACGGTGCAGGCGGCGCTGCCTCATTTGAACGCAGGCGCCTCGATCATCTTCACCAGCTCGGTCTTGGCTGAAGCAGGCGGGCCGGGATATGCGGCTTATGCGGCCAGCAAAGGCGCCGTGAACAGTCTGGCGAGAGTGCTGGTGTCCGAATTGTCGCCCCGCGGCATTCGCGTCAACGTCGTATCCCCCGGCGCGACGCTCACTCCGATCTGGGGGCAATCGACGCCGGAAGGGGAGGCCAAGCTGGAGGCCGCCCTCTCCCGAGGGATTCCGTTGCAGCGGCTGGGCAAGCCGGAGGAGATCGCGGCCGCGGTGCTGTTTCTGGCATCCGACGACGCTTCCTTCGTTCAAGGAGCCAATCTCGGCGTCGACGGAGGAGCAGGCTCCTCGCCGATGGGCGCTCCTATCTATCGGAAGAATTAAAAACCCAGGAAACGACGAAAGGCGCCCGTATAGCCGGGCGCCTTGTCTCGTTACCGCAGAAGCGTCATGTGCCAGCTGTCCGAGCGGCCGAGCGACTGCGAGCTTCGCGAAGTTTGTTCGGCGTCAAGTCTCCGGCGCCGCCTCGGACGACGAACTTCCCGGGGGAGGGTTGCGGATAGGAGTCGACAAATTTCAGAGGTCCCAAATGCGGAAGGCGCTTCGATCGAGCGTCTTCCGTTCTATTTTTGATGAGAGAAAGATAATGAAAACGTGGGACTTCCGGATGATGTCCGCTAACACCCGGTGTGGCAAAGTAATACCAGGCATGCCAATCCTAATCTGTAGAGGAGAACTAAGATGAACTATCATTTTTTTGTCGGGAACGATAACGGCAATAGCGAGCATGATCTGGTGATCGACGGCAGATTGATTCAGCAGCCTAACGTGAATTGCCGGGTGGACGAGCTCCCATGGCGAGAGGAACAGGCCCCGGAGAGCTTCGTCGCCAACTTGCAGGACCAGCTTGTCGTCACGATCGATTCGCCGGCCGCCCGGCCGGGCATGTACTATGTCGGCAAGTTCGCGCTCGAGAGCGGCGAGATCATCGACAATCTTCAGATCGGCATAGATTCAAAGAGCGATATGGACCTTCCGATCGTGAACACGCTGGCTCAGATTGCCGCGGCGGCCGTTCAGAAGGCGTACGAGGAAGAGAAGGCGATCCCGTCGGAGATCGACCTCGAGGTCGATATGGCGACCGCCCTGCCCGTCACGCAGCATACGGACGAGACGTCGGCCCGCTTCGAGAAAAGGTTTACTTCCGGCACGCATCATGTGACGGTGCATCTGGGGCTGCGACGCGTGGCGGTTCGCATCGTGTTCCCGTTCGTGAAGGTCGTTCCCGAAGCGACGCCGGTTATTTTCACGCTGCAGAAGGATGCATCGGGGAGCTGGAGAGAAGGGGAGATCTTCGCCGATTTTGCCGAGACGTACAACATCGGGAAGAAGTTCAACGGCAGCTTTTTCAAGGACAAGCGGATCCTTCATGTCGACATCGGCGACGGCTCCACGGAATATCCGATTACGGAAGGCAATCGCTTCCTGCGGCAGTTCGTTCACGGCAGCCACCACGGAGCGGGCTATGCCATCGAAGAAGCGCTGCCGGAGTTCAACCGGCTGATCCATCTGCCGGATAGCCCGAGGCAGTTTTTCAGCGACGTGATCAAAAATCCGAACCACAAATACCATGCCCGCGCGCTCAAGACCCTTCGCCGGCCTCTGGAGAGCCAGGTCAAGCAGATCGTGCAGCATGCGAAGAAGCAGCTGACCAAAGCGCGCAACGAGATCGACCTCATCTGCGTATACGGGGGAGGAAGCATCCTCATGAGGTCCGTTCTGTACCCGTATTTGAAGGAAGCCTGCGACGAACGGGAGATCAAGCTGCTCTATATCCCGGCCGAATATGCCGTAGAGCTGAACGCGATGGGGCTGGACGCTTTCGTCCACGGCAAAATTTACGAGGCGCTCAAGAGTAAAGCGGAACAGCCTGCCTGATGCGCGGCGGTAACTTACGGAAGCTTGGCAGGTGTTTAGGATGAAGAAGAACAAGTCTCCGGGCGAGAACATCAGCCTGAAGACGAAGAAGTCGGAGGATCCGCTCATCATGGCATGGTTGAACTCGCAGACCAACTTGATGGATTCGATTCGTTATCTGGTGGAGAACGAGATCCGGCAGAACGGCGTTCGCAATTTGCAGACCTATATCCCGATGGAGAGGGCGGGATTGCAAGACGCCGCGCAGCAAACCGCCGTTGCCGCGGAAGCGGACGACGATCCGCTCGCTTCTTCCTCTTCCGAGCCTGAAGCGGAAGAGATCGATGACGAGGACATTGAAGCATGGAGCTAAAATGCGACATAATAGGGCCGAGTCATGCAAGGAAATACAAAATACTACAGTATCATACAAAGTATTACCGAGTAATACCGAGTCATACTTGATCGTGCGCGATCGCGGAGAGGCACCCCGGCGGGTGCCTTTTTTCGTATTGGCGGAAATCGCTTGACAAAATCATAGCAATCCAATAGGATTTAAAATAAAACTGACTGACTAGTCAATCGGGAGGGGGATAGCCAGGTGAGCGGAGAGAACGACTCCCAGATCGGCGGAGAGCGAAGAAGACACTTTATGGAGATCGCCCTTCGGCGGTTCGCGAAGGACGGCTACCACGCGACCAAGATTTCCGATATTGTCGCCGAAGCCGGCGTGGCCCAAGGGACGTTCTATTGGCATTTCAAAAGCAAGGAAGCGATCGCGCTGGAGATCGTGGAGGACGGCCGGCGCCAACTGCTGGACGTCATTGCGCAAGGCTACCGCCGGGAGGCGGGAACGGTGCAGGATATGGTGCAGGCGTCGGAAGCTCTGCTCGCCGGACTGTTTCGCTTCGCCGAATCGAACCGTTATTTGATGGAGCTGCTGCTCGGAGGAGGCGGCGGCATCGAACCGATCCGGCAAGCCATCGCCGAGACCCGGGCCGCGATGGAGAACGCCTTCCTTCAGAACATCCGGAGAGCGATCGAGCTCGGCATGCTGCCGGATACGATCGATGCCGAGTTCCGGGCAGCCCTCATCGTGAGCTTAATAGAAGGGGTCATTACGCGCTGGTTGTTCGGTCTAGGCGCGCCGGACAGCGGGATCGCCGCGAAGACGGCCGAGCAGCTGGCGTCCGAAACGGCCCGGTTCGAATTTTTCGGATTGCTCGGGATTTGACTGGACATTTTAAATATAAAGATCGCACAGGGAGAGAAAACCAATGCTGAAGAAATCAAGGAGCCCGTATATACTTGCTGTCTCCGTCGTCCTGCTTCTCGCGCTCGCGCTTGCCGGGTGCGGTTCAAATAACAATAACGCGCAAGAGCCCTCGGGCTCGGCTTCGTCTCCTGCGGGCGGTTCGGCAAGCACGGCTCCGGCGAGCGGCAGCGGCTCCGACCTTTTGAGCAAAGTCAAGGCCGCCGGCGTGATGAAGGTCGGACTGATGGGCACCTACGCCCCTTATAATTTCTTGAACGAGAACAAGGAAATGGACGGCTTCGACGTCGATATTGCCAAAGAGGCGGCCAAGCGCCTGGGGGTCAAGGCCGAATTCGCCGCCCAGGATTTCTCCGGACTGATTCCGAGCCTTCAGGCCGGCAAGATCGACGCGATTATCAGCCAGGTGACGATCACGGACGAACGCAAGCAGCAGATCGATTTTAGCCAGCCGTACATCACGAACGAAGTGAAGATCATCGTCCGGCAGAACAACGATTCCATTACGAAGCTTGAAGACTTCAAAGGCAAAAATATCGGCGTGGGCCTCGGGACGAACGACGAGTCGTATCTGCGCAACGACGTTCTGCCGAAGGTCGGCAAGTTCAACATCAAGACGTACGACGACGTCATCACTTCGCTGCAAGACTTGAACGCCGGGCGGATCGACGCGACGATCAACAACATGTACGCCCTGAAGCCGATCGTGGACAAGAACGGCTTCAAGATCAAAGCGGTCGGCGAGGCGATCAAGTCCGATCAGGCGGGGATCGCCGTTCGCAAGAACAACCCGGAATTCCTGGCGGCTCTCGACCAGGCGCTCACGGACATGAAGGCCGACGGAACTTACAATACCATCTTCAAGAAGTGGTTCGGCGAGGAGCCGGCCGCGCAATAAAACGAAGAGGGCAGAGGGCCATGGCGGATTCGCGTCATGGCCCTGATCCATCGGACCGAAAAGGAGATTCGACCGTTCATGAGCCTTGTGTGGGATAACGGGCTTTTCTTATTGAAGGGCGCCTATTATACGCTGCTGATTACCGTTATATCGATGATCTTCGGACTTCTTATCGGCATCGTGGTCGCGCTTGCCAGGCTGAAGGGGAACCTTCCGATCCGCTGGCTGGCGCGCGCCTACGTATCCGTCATTCGCGGCACGCCCGCCTACGTGCAAATTCTGATCGTCTATTTCGGACTCGTGGACTACGGGATCACGCTCGGCCCGATCACCGCTGCCTGCGTGGCGCTCAGCATCAATGTCGGCGCTTATTTGTCCGAGACGTTCCGGGGAGCGATTCTGGCGATTCCGAAGGGGCAGACCGAAGCGGCCTATGCGACAGGCATGACGTCTTGGCAGACGTTAAGGCGGATTGTCTTTCCGCAGGCCGCCCGGGTGGCGATCGCGCCGATGGGCAACACGTTTATCGGAATGCTTAAAGAGACGGCGCTTGTCTCCGTCATTACGGTAACCGAATTGGTGCGATCCGCTCAGCTGCTGATTGCCCAGTATTTCGTGAACATGCCCTTCTATCTCGGGATTGCGGCGATTTACTGGGTCATGAGCACCGGCTTCTCGGCGATTCTTCACGCGATCGAGAAGCGGCTGTCCAAAGCTTATTGAGATCGGGGCGTGAAGCGAAATGATGATCCGAACGACGGAGCTGTCGAAGTCCTTTCATGGCGTGGAGGTGCTGCGAAGCATCGATCTTGGGGTCGCGGCCAGGGAGATCGTCGTTCTGCTCGGGCCGAGCGGTTCGGGCAAAAGCACGCTGCTGCGCTGCCTGAACGGATTGGAGGAGTTGAGCGGGGGCTCGCTTGAGGTGAACGGCGTCCGCGTGGATGCGGATATGCCGTCACGAAGGAAGAGGTCGAGCTTCCGCGAGATTCGGCGCAACGCCGGCATGGTCTTTCAGCAGTTCAATCTGTATCCGCACAAGACGGCGCTAGGCAATGTCATCGAATCGCTGCTGACCGTCAAGAAGCTGGGGCGAGCGGAGGCCGAAGGGATCGGCGAGCGGCTGCTGGAGCGGGTCGGCCTGGCGGACAAGAAGGACCAGTATCCTTCCCGGCTGTCCGGCGGCCAGCAGCAGCGCGTCGCCATCGCCCGGGCGCTGGCGATGGAGCCGTCCGTGATGCTGTTTGACGAGCCGACGTCGGCGCTCGATCCGGAGCTGGTCGGCGAAGTGCTGGAGGTTATGCGGCAGTTGGCAAGGGAAGGGATGACGATGGTCGTCGTCACCCATGAGATGAAGTTCGCGCGACAGGTGGCGAACCGGATCGTGTTCATGGACGGCGGCGTGGTGGTCGAGGAGCGGGAGCCGGAAGATTTCTTCCGCGACCCTCGATCCGAGCGGGCGAGAAAGTTCCTGAATCAGTTGAGCGATCATTAAATTGTGAAATCCACTCATCTCACGAGAGAAAGCGGGTATGTAAAAATGAAAGTTACGACAACTTGGAACGGCAAACGATTGTTTACTTCGGTCGGAGCTTCCGGCTATTCGGTCGGCATGGATGCAACTCCGGCCTACGGAGGCGACGGCAAGGGAGCTACGCCGATGGAGCTGCTGCTGGCGGGCTTGGCCGGCTGCATCGGCATCGACGTGACGATGATTCTGGATCAATTCCTGGGCTCGATCGAACGGATCGAGATCGAGGCTGACGGCGCCCGGAAGGAAGAACCCCCGACCGGCTTCACCGCCATCGACCTGACCTTCAACGTGGACGGAGACATCCCGGACTACCGGGTGTGGAAAGCGATCGAGATGGGAAGCAAAAAGTATTGCGCGGTATCCGACTCGTTGAAGGCCGACATCCGCTACAAGCTCGTGCTCAACGGAGTCGATGTATCGAAGGCTTAATCGGCGAACCCGCGGCCATACGGCTCAGCGGGTTTTTTCTTTTCCCGGATGCCGGTCTGCAATAGGATCTGAAATTAGGGAGTGCAGGCTGTATTGTTCAAATCGGGATTTCCGAAGACCTCTTGATAATTGTCGATTTTGTAATCGATAATCTTTTGCGTCTTCAAGAGCCGCTCAAGACGCTTCGCAAACGCGCCGCCGTATCCGTGGAAGCCGTATAAATCATAATCTTCTGATCCGGATGGGTCGGAGGCTGCAAGGTCACATGCTCGAACTCCATCTCTCCGATCCGGGGGTCGTACCCCTGTTTGCGGCAATCGGCCGGGGCCTCCACGTAATGCAGCGGCCAAGTCTCGCGAAACAGCCGACTGCTCTGCATCAATTCGTCAACAAGCTCCTTGAACCTCGTATCCTTGGGGAAACGGGCGTAATCCGCGCGAAAGCGCGCAATCAAGATCTGCGCCTTGGCTTCCCAATTCTCCCCAATCCATTCCGGCTTGGCGTCGATCAGAAGATGTCTCATCCAATTGGGTTTCTGCTGCCCATCGTTTGAAAAGGAAGGCAATTGAAAAACGAGCTCCGCCGCCTTGTTCCATTGCAGCAAATCCCAGCACCTTCCCAGCGCGAAAGCCGGATTCGGTTCCAGAGCCTTGATCGTCCATTCCAGACCGGCGTTTAAGGCCGGCTCTTCTGCCTTTTCCTGTCGTTCCGGTCTGGCCAGAAGATAGAGATGGCGTCGTTCAACTTCCGTCAATCGCAGTGCTTCAGCTAGGCTCCGGAGCACATCGTCTGACGGATGGACGTCCTTATCTTGCTCCAGGTAGGAATACCAGGAGGTTCCGATATGAGCAAGCTGGGCCACTTCTTCCCTTCGAAGCCCCGGAGTCCGTCGTCGCCCGTAGGAGACCAGCCCTACCTCTTCCGGCGTCAGACGCTCCCGGCGCGAACGCAAAAATTCGCCCAGCGACATGCCGGAGGAAATCCTCTCCATCCCTAACTCCTCCTTATCCGATCACTCTCAATCTTATGATAAACGCAGGAAGGAAGCGGCTTGCACCTTCTATTATACTGCCGGTATAGCATCTATAAAAACGCAGGAGGAATTGGGAAATGAACGTTTTTGTAACGGGAGCTACGGGGAAAGTCGGAAGCCGTCTGGTTCCGCGTCTGCTGCGGCGCGGTCATCAAGTTAAACTTTTGGTTAGGGACGCCGCAAAGGCGGAGGGGCTTCGACGGCAAGGGGCCGAAATTTTGGAAGGCGATCTTTTGCAGCCGGATCCTTATGTTGACGCTCTTCGGGGCACGGATGTTGTGGTTCACTTGGCTGCGCAGTTCCGCGGCGTAGACGAGAACACCACCAGAATAGCAAACTTCGATGGAAGCGTCGCTTTGGCTCAAGCGGCGTTGAAGGCGGAGGTGCCGCGGTTTGTATTTTCAAGCACCAACAACGTATACGGATCCGGCGGTCAGCCAAGACCCAAGCGTGAAGATGACGAGCTTAGAGCCGCGTTTCCTTATCCTCAAAGCAAAGCCGAAGCCGAAGAGGCGCTGCTGCGGCTTCATCGCGAACAGGGATTGGGAGTGCGCATCGTCCGGCTTCCGTTTGTATATGGCGAGAACGATCCCCACATCGCGGAAAGTCTGCCCTTTTTCCGCAATTGGAATCCGGCCAAACGGATCCATATGGCCCATCATGCGGATGTCGGTCAGGCCCTGATGTTGGCGGCTTCCACGCCGGGAATAGACGGCCGAATCTACAATGTGGCCGACGATGCGCCGATCTCCGTGGCGGAGCTGCTTCAGCTTCATAACAGCGAGAATTCGCCGGAGGCGCTGCATCAGGACTTTGATCCTTGGGATCAGGTCGTCGATACTATGCGGATAAGAGGCGAATTGAATTACCGGCCGATTTACCCGTCGTTCTATTCGGCAAGAGATGCGGGAGCTTGTATCTGAGTTTGATCCTTCAATCGAACCGTCCGCCGGGGAGGTCCGGCGGACGGTTCGGCAATCGCAAGCGCGTTATGGATTGGCGATGGGGAACCATCCCGGAGTTTGGATGATTCTCTGCCATAACGGATCTGCAATTCCCAATCTTTCTTGATCGTTTAAAGTAAGCTCGGTGCGGATTTCGTTTTCCTTTCCCCTCATTAGTTTCTCGACCCAATCCGGATCCATAATCAGCTCTCGTCCAAGCGCGATCAAGGGGACCCCCGATCGCAGCGCTTCAAGCGCCTCGTCAGGGGTGCGAATCGCGCCTACGCCGATCACCGGAACTCTTGACCCGACGAGTTCATGAATGATTTCCATTCGGGAGCGAGGGTCCGTTACGCCGCGTCTGGGCTTGGACCAAAAGTCCATTAAAGAGACGTGCAAGTAATCCAAGCTTTTGTTGGCGAGGGCATCCGCCAATTGCAGCGTATCGGCCATGGTGATGCCGGGCGTCATTTCTTCTTCCGGCGAGAACCGGTATCCCACAAGAAACGGCCGTTCGGCATGCTCCGCCACCGCTTTTTGCACTTCATCCACAACCGCGAGCGGAAACGCCATCCGATTCTCCAGGCTTCCTCCCCAACGATCGTCGCGCCGGTTGGTGTACGGGGAGAAAAATTGTTGAATCAGAAACCGATTGGCCCCGTGAATCTCTACCCCGTCGAAGCCGGCCTCGACGGCCCTGCGGGCGCCGGCGCCGAACGCACGAATGATCTCCTCGATTTCCCGCTCTTCGAGCGCCCGGGGAATCACGCCCGATCCTTCTTTGGCAACCGCGCTCGCGCTGACGATCTCGCCGCTCGTCACCGCCTCGGGCGAGCTTTCGCGGCCGCCGTGGAAAATTTGCAGGACGGCTTTGGCCCCGCGTTTCTTCATGGCTGCCGCCAGCCGCTGCAGGCTTGGAATCTTGTCGTCGCGATCCGCCGCCAGTTCCCCGCCGAATACCTTGCCGCCGGGGGCGACGAATGCGCTCCCGGTGACGGCCATTCCAACGCCGCTTGAGCGGCTTTCGTAATACGCGAGGAGTTCATCGGATACCGTACCGTCCTGCCGAGAGTAAGAGATCGTCATGGGCGCAAGCACGATGCGATTGTTCGTTTCGACCCCGTTCTTGAATCGAAACGACTCCATTAAAGGTTGATATTTGGGGTTCATGGCTGTCCGCTCCTTCCTATATTCCGGGTCTTTCTCCCCGGTACGGCCCATTGTAAAAGTTGGAGTCGAATCCAAGTCAAGCGAGGAGAATCAATTTGACTTGGAGTCGGCTCCAAGATGTATAATGCTCAAAACGACAGTTCGGGAGGGAACGTTAGTGGCAGAATCAGCGTTTACGATCAAGCAAACCGCCAAGCTAACCGGAATTTCCGAGGATACGATCCGTTACTACGAAAAGATCATGCTGCTGCCTCGGGCGGAGAGGAAGGACAATGGGCATCGCGTCTATCGGAAAGACGACATCTATACCCTGAAGCTCATATCTTGCCTCAAAAAGACGGGGATTTCGCTTGAGGCCATGCGGCCTTTTCTGGCGGTCTCGGCCGATAGCCATCCCGCGGAAAATCCCGACCTGGTGGATCAATTAAGAGATCAGCGCGAGGCGATTGTGAATCAAATCTCTTCGCTCCGGCAGCTTGTGGATTTTATTGACAAAAAGTTGGAGGAGGGGAGAGGCGGCGGGGGTTGCTCGGAGCCAAGCCCGGGCGACGCAAAACCCATTTCCGTCGTAGAGATGAGCTACTTTCCCGCGTCGGCCGGATAAGCATGGAGCTTCCACGTCAAAGAGCACGAAAAAGGCAGCCTGCCGGACGGCAGCTGCCCTGAAGACATCCCCTATAGGATCCCCTACGAACGGTCCGTTTCCGGCTGTTCGTTTTCTTTCTGCCGCCCGGGCGACTCCAGACCCGCTTGGTGTGCCTGCTCGGCAATGCGTTTGATCGCCGCGAGCCGTCCATCCCATTGGGCGGCCAGGCGATCCATCCATCGGGCCGTCTCGGTCAATCGCCGCGGAACGACGATGAAACGCCGCTCCCGTCCGATCCGGTACCCCTTCACCAGGCCGGCGGCTTCCAGTATCGCGAGATGCTGGACGACGGCCTGTCGCGATACGGACATCTCGGCGGTAAGCGTCGTCGCCGTCGCCTCGCCGCTGCCTGCCAACCGGTCGAGGATTTGTCGGCGAGTGGGATCCGCCAGGGCCCCCAGAACGTCTTCGACCGGCGGCCCCTCGATGTTGCCGCTCACTTCAAAGCGAACTCCTCGGTGCGCTTGCGAATCTCCTCCAGGTAGATAGGCCATCCTTGAGAGTGAGCCTCGGGGCCGGCACAAGCCTCCTGTTCGGCGGGAATGACCAGGTTCGCGAATCCGCTCTCCGTCACTTGCAGCAAGGTTGCGTCTCCGTCGGCGGTGAGGCGGAATTCGACCAGAGTGGAGTTTTCCTCGGTCGGTTCGGAGCCCGGGTAGGCCATGGCCCATCGATAGGAAAAGACGTGCGGCGGATCAAGGGTCACGATGCGGGCTATCGTCGTGGCGTTCATGGCCTCTTGATCCAGCACGAGCCGTCCGCCGGGGCGCAAATCGAGTTCCCTTAATCTCGCGCCGTGAGTAAACCACTCCTCCATGTGCCTGCGTTCGGTAACGACGGCCCATACCTGCTCTACCGGCGCGGCGATTCGAATGTCCTTCTCGATGCGGTCCGCTGTCATTTGCGTCACTCCTTCTTTAATTTTTTACGTGCAACCATTCGCTTGCACATCAAAGATAACACATTCGAAGGGGATGTGCAATCATTTACTTGCGCGTCACAAAATAAATCCGTTTAATCGGTTGGCTCCAAAAATTGATTATCCATCCTGTCGATTCATTCCTTTCCCGTTCGTTGTAGAGATGTAGGGGTCGAAAAAGATCCGTAGATCCAAACGAAGGAGGATATTTTTCATGACAATCAAAAATCGGCAAGCAAGTGGAATGGGCGGCGGCATTTCGCGAGGGCGGCTTTGGACGGCGCGGTTTATGAGCGGGATTGTCGTTCTCTTTATGCTTGTGGACGGAATAGGCAAAATGATCAAGCCCGCTCAAGTTGTCAAATCCACGATCGAGCTCGGATTCGCGGAGAGACTAGTGACGACTATCGGGATACTGGGCTTGATTTCGACACTGTTTTATGCGGTACCTCGAACGAGATTCCTCGGCGCATTGCTTTTGACAGGATATTATGGCGGCGCAGTTGCCGTCCAGCTAAGATTGGATAATCCATTGTTCAGCAATGTTCTCTTCCCGGTGTACACAGCGATTTTGGTTTGGGGCGCTCTCTGGCTGCGGGATGAAAGAGTGCGCAAACTTTTTTGGAGATCGTAAGATCGGAAATGACGGACGGCAGTCCGGAGCTTTGTTGTTACGTCCGGATTGCCGCTGTTTCAATTTCCTGCCGTCGGGAAAAGAGCGGAGCATAACCGTTCCAGGAACTGCTCGGACGAATAGGCGCGGACTTCTTTTTGGAACACGTAGAATTCGCTTTTCAGAGCCATGAGCAGCATGTCGGCCTTGAATACGTTCTCCGGCTCGGACGGCTCGCTGGCCGACATCTCCCCGAACAGCCGGGCGAAGGTCTCCTGCAGCTCCACCAGCATCGGGTTGGGCGACCGGTTCTTGGGCCTGCTCGGCGATGCTCCTTCCTCGACGCCGGCCAGCAATTGAAGCTTTTTCTCGCGAAAACGGATAAATAAGCGGAGAATTCCCTTTAGTCGGCGACCGGGCGGATCGTCCCGATGCTGCTCCAGATACGCATCCATGTCCTCGAACAGGAGATCCAGGTTGTCTCTGATCAGATCCAGGCACAACTCGCTCTTGTTGCGGTAACGGCGATAGAGGGTTCCCGCTCCGATCTGCGCCTCGATCGCAATCTGATTCATGCTGACGGGCTCCACGCCGTTCTCTTCGAAAAGCCTCAAAGCCGCATCAAGGATTCGCTGGCGATTCTCCGCGGCGTCGCGGCGTTCCGTCCGGGCATTGTTCTTCTCTTTATTTCTCACGATAATCCGTCCCCCGTATTCAACTGAACACTTTCGTTGACAAGTGGAGAGTTCTCCGTTTATTATCAAGTGGAGAGTTCTCCGCTTATTATAATTCAAGCTTGAAGGAGTGTAAACGAATGAGCAAACCCGCCCTGTTGGTCATGGACATTCAGAATGGCATCGTATCGCGTTTCCCGAGTCAGGACTTGATCGGCGCCGTTCAGAGATCGGTGGAAGCCGCGCGTCGGCACGACATTCCGGTGATCTTCGTACGCGTAGGCTTCAGCGAAGGATATCCCGAGATCAGCCCGAATAACAAGTCGTTCTCCGCTATTGCTCAGATGGGCGGCATGACCGTACTGGATGCAGCAACGCAAATTCACGAGTCCGTTCAGCCGAAGAACGGGGAGCCGGTCGTCACGAAATATCGGGTCAGCGCATTCGCGGGGAGCAACCTGGAGGTCATTCTTCGCGCCAAGCACATCGATACGCTGGTTCTGACCGGCATTGCCACGAGCGGAGTCGTCCTCTCGACGCTGCGGGAAGCGGCCGACAAGGACTTCGCGCTGCAGGTGCTCTCCGACGCGTGCGGCGACGCCGATCCCGAGGTTCATCGCGTGCTTATGGAGAAGGTATTCCCCCGGCAAGCGGATGTCTTGACGGCCGAGGACTGGGTGAAAAGCTTGGGCTAACGTTCGGAGCTCGGAAAGAAATCGACCGTCTATACGGATTAACCTTCAAAGGCGCCCGATCGGGCGCCTTTTGGCTTTTTTCGATCATGCGCAGGGACAAAATAAAAACCCGGCGGATTCGCCGGGTTTCTTTAAATACCCAATTGCGTGCAACGAGGGGCTGTGGTATGATGAAAAAACCATTGCCCATTGTTTTAAATAAAGTCACAAATATCTCATCTTATCTACAATTTAATCTTACCACATGGCGCGGCCGATTGTCAAACGTTCTTTTTTCATCGGATGAGATCGAGAGGAGCGTGTTCGGGAGCATGATCGACGAGAAGGATTGGAAGCAAGAACAGGAACGGCTGGAGCTGGTTACGGAAAAGCTGCGGGAGAGAATTGCCGAACTGGAGCCGGAAGTGGACGGGCTGAACAGCCAAGCGGCGGACATTCGCAAGCGGTTCTGGGAAGAAGTCACGGTCAACACGAGCACCCAGGAGGATTTCGAGGAGACCTTCTACAGCATTCGGCAGCAGGAGGCCTTATTATCGGAACGGGAGCGGAGCCACCGGCTTCGGCTACAGCAGTGGAAAGGCTTGAACCGGCTGCTGCCGTCTCCGTATTTCGGGCGGATCGATTTTGAGGAGGACGGCCTGGGCTTCGAAGAGCGGATCTACGTCGGCGTCTCCTCCTTCGTCGATAAAGACGGCCTGAATTTTCTGGTCTACGACTGGCGTACTCCGGTCGCAAGCATGTATTACGACTATTCTCCGGGAACGGCCGCCTATGACACGCCGGGAGGGCGGGTTACCGGGACGATGAAGCTGAAGCGGCAGTACCAGATTCGCGACGGCCGGCTTCAGAACGTGTTCGATACAAGCGTAACGATCGGCGACGAGCTGCTGCAGCAGGTGCTCGGCAAAGGCGCGGACGCCCAGATGAAGAGCATCGTGGCGACCATCCAGAAGGAGCAGAACGCGATTATCCGCGACGACAAGAGCCGGATGCTCATCGTACAGGGAGCGGCCGGCAGCGGGAAGACGTCGGCGGCGCTGCAGCGGGTGGCGTACTTGCTGTACAAACATCGCGAGCGGCTCAAGGCGGACCAGATCGTTCTTTTCTCGCCGAATCCGATGTTCAACAGCTACGTCTCCACCGTCCTTCCCGAGCTCGGCGAGGAGAATATGCAGCAGACGACCTTCCAGGAATATCTGGAGCATGGGCTCGGAACGGCGCTTCGATTGGAGGATCCGTTCGATCAGATCGAATACGTGCTGACGGAATCCTCGGCGTCAGGGTATGAAGCTCGGTTGAGCGGGATCGAATATAAGGCGTCCGCGGCGTTCCTTCAAGCTCTCCAGGATTATTCGGAGTGGCTGGGGAATGAGGGAATGCTTTTCCGAAGCATCGTGTTCCAGGACCGCGAGTTGATTGCGGCCGACCGGATGGCGGCGAAGTTCTACGGCTTCGATCCGTCCGTCCGCTTGTCCAGCCGCGTTGCCCTGCTGCAGGAATGGCTGCTGGGAGAGTTGGCCGCTCTGGAGCGCAAGGAGCGGGAAGCGCCCTGGGTGCAGGAGGAGATTCAATATCTCGACAAGGAGCAGTACGCCGCGGCGTATCGGGAGCTGCACAAGGAGAGGGGCGTCTTCGACTTCGCCGAGCAGTATGAAGAAATTCAAGAAAGACTGAGCAACAAGCTCCGGCGGGACGAAGCGGACTTCGACTATGGCGAGCGGGAGGAAGAGCTGCTGCGCCGCATGCTGGTGAAGGAGCGTTTCCAGCCGCTGAGGCGAAGCGTGAAGCGGATGTCGTTCCTCGACAGGGAGGGGCTGTACGCCCAGCTGTTCGGAGACCGGGACGCCTTCCGGCAAATGGCGAACGGGGCCGATGCGCCCGCGTTTTGGCCGGAAATCTGCGAGATGACCAAGGAGAAGCTCGGCCGAAGCGAACTGTTCTACGAGGACGCGACGCCGTACCTGTTCTTGAAAGAACTCGTCGAGGGCGTTCGGTCGAGCACGGAGGTGCGGCATGTATTCATCGACGAGGGCCAGGACTATTCGATGTTCCAATACGAATTTCTCAAGAAGCTGTTCCCCCGGGCCCGAATGACGGTTCTCGGCGATTTCGGTCAGGCCATCTTCACCCAGGCCACGGAGCTTCATGGGGCGGATTCGCCGCTCATCCGGCTTTACGGCGAGTCGAAGACGAGCCTGTTCCGCCTCGTTCGCAGCTATCGGTCCACCCGAGAGATCGTGGCGTTCACGAGGTCTCTGCTGCCGGGAGGCAAGGAGATCGTGCCCTTCGAACGAAGCGGGAGGAAGCCGCTTCTCATCGGGGCGGACAGGGGCGAGCGGCGGGCGGCGCGGATCGCGGAGGATCTCGCGGCGCTTCAGGCGGAAGGCTTCGACTCCGTCGCCGTCATCACGAAGACGGCGGCCGAGAGCCGCGACGCTTACGATCTCTTGACCGCCCAAGGATGTCCGTCGCTGCGGCTGATTACCAAAAAGACGCCCACCTTCGAGAAGGGAACGATGGTCGTTCCCGCTTATCTCGCGAAGGGCGTCGAATTCGATGCCGTCCTGATCTATGATGCTTCGTCGCAGACGTATCGCCGGGAGAGCGAACGCAAGCTTTTCTATACGGCATGCACGCGGGCGATGCACCGGCTTCTGCTCTATGCCTCGGGGGAATGGACGCCGTTCCTTCAAGGTTTGGATCCGTCTTTGTTTGAGGTGGAGCCGCATAACGCTTAAAGGCTTAGATAAAGCCGCCGTTGACCCGAATCGTCTGGCCGGTGACCCATTGGGATTCCGCACCGGCCAGGAACAGAACCACGTTGGAGATGTCTTCCGGCTCGGCCAGACGCCCGAACGCGTTCATGCCGCCCACGTTCTTGATTTGCTCCGGCGTTTTGCCGGCCGTGAACAGCTCCGTGTTCACCGGGCCGGGGGCAACCGCGTTGATCGTGATGCCTTTCGGCCCGAGTTCCTTGGCCAATTGCCGCGTGATCTGCTCCACGGCTCCTTTGGTTGCCGTATACGCGCTGTAAGTCGGGAACATCTGGCCGACTACGGACGTGGAGAAGTTGATGATGCGTCCGCCGTCGCCCATGTGCGGAACCGCCTGCTGGATCGCGAAAAAGGTGCCCTTGACGTTCACCGCGTACTGCCTGTCGAAATCCTCTTCCGTAAGATCCGCGAGCGGCTTCGTAATCATGATGCCCGCGTTGTTGACCAGAATATCCACTCGGCCGTAAGCGTCCACCGTCTGCCGGAACAGCTTCTCCAATTCGGCAACCTTGCTGATATCCGCTTGAACCGCGAGCGCGTCGCCGCCCTTCTCCTTGATGCCCTTCACAACCTCTTCCGCTTTCTCCGGACTGCTCGTGTAGTTCACGACTACCTTCGCGCCCTGGTTCGCCAGCAATTCGGCGATTTCCCGGCCCATCCCCCTCGAAGCTCCCGTTACCACCGCGATTTTCCCGTTTAATTTTGCCGTCATGACGATCTCCTCCTGAAAATTGATCTCATTTTGCCCGTTTCTTCGGGACTTAAGCATGCCAAGCGTTAGGCTTGAGCGGCTGAATCTCTTAGATGACTTGATTATACGATGATCAATTATCATTTATCAAGTAACAAAATATCAATATTGTCATTTAAATTTTGATTCCCCGTTCCGCAATGACTAAAAAGCCCTTTCGATCCGAGGATCGGAAGGGCTTCAAGTAGGACTGAAGGATCCGCGATTAAGCGGAAATACCGCTCAGCAGCAGTCTCCACACGGAATCGAAATCCGCGTCCGCCCGTTCGGCCGTCCATTCGGGGGAATGCGCGGGATGGTGGAAACGCGAGGTGGCCAGGAAAATCGCCCTGGCCGTCTCCGAGGGAGGAGCGGTCTTGAATTCTCCCGAGCGGATGCCTCCTTCGAGAATGCTCTCAATCTGGCCGATTAGAGCGTCCACATGCGAATCGATGATCTCGGCGGCATCCGCCGTGACGTCCGTATACATAGCGAACATCTCGGGATCGTCGCTTGCGTAGCTTCGCTTGCTGCCGATCAGCTTCTCCAGCCATAAGCGCAGCCGCGCGGCGAAGCTTCCGTCCGTGCCGTCCGCGATCTCCGCCAACGGTTCGGCAATGCTTCGAGCGAGCCAGCGCTCCGTGACGGCTTCGCGAAGCGAGGCCTTGCTGGGAAAATGCCGGTACAGCGTACCGTGGCTCACTTGCAGCGCCCGCGCAACGTCCATCACGGACGTTTTGTCCGGTCCGAAGCGCCGGAGCACTTGTTCGGCGGCGTCCATGATTTGTTCTTTGCTTAAAGGCAGCTCGTTCATCTCGCCGATCCCTTCTCCGTTTTTCCCCACTATATCAGACTCATATGTAAATGACAACATCGCATATCTGTCACTTGATAAACGAATAACCGCCAACTTCCCCGTGCTCGGCTTGTCCAAGGCTCGGTCTCGGCGGCTTGTCCCGACGATGTAGAGGACATGAGAATCGCCCGTCCTCCAATCGGAGAGACGGGCGATTTCGGCATTACTCTTCTTCTTCGGCGATGATCTTGACCGAGGCGCTTGCTTCGCGAGTCGGCCCGTTATCGGATGCGAGGGTGACCGAATTAACGATGACGGTATCTTCCTCCACGTCCGGCAGCACGAACCGAATGCGAAGCGTCTCGCATGCTCCGACCTCGAAGCGCTCGATTCGCAGCTGCAGGCCGAGCAGCGGGTCTGTCAGCCGCAGATTCAATAGCGGAACGTTGCCCGTATTGCAGGCCCGGATGGTGAAAATGACCGTCTCTCCCGGCCTCCCGACCGCAGGGTTGACTGTTTTGGCCAAAGACGCGTTCGGATGCGACTGAACCTGAATGACGACTTCTTCTTGCTGCAGAGGCGTCTGGTCGGAGACGATCGATACGATGTTCCGGATCTGCGTTCCGCCTACCGCGTCGGGCGGTATCGTGAGCTGCAGCGTGAATACGCGGCTCTCTCCGGGAGAGAGCGACGGAATGCGCGTACGGAAGCCGAGCAGCTGGTCGAAGACACGCACGTCGGTCAGGGCGTTGCCCGTGACGTTCGTAACCGTGATCGTCTTGGTTACCGTCTCTCCGGGAGCCGGCGGTTCCGGCGGGGCTTCGACCGTCAGATCCGGCAATTCGGCGGGATCGGCCACGATTACCCTTTCCTCGTCTTGTACCGGCAACGAGCCGGGAGGTTGCTCCTCCCAAGCGACGGTGACGCGGTTCGCGAGGATTTTCCCTGCCGCCGTGCCTGCCGGCACCGTGAACGCAAAGCTTGCCCTTGCCGTTTGCCCGGGCGCGATCACCGGAATCGTGAATGTCTCGCCGGTCAACGAGTCGCGTACGACGACGTTGGTAGCCGGAATCCCGCCGGTGTTCGTGACTTCGACGGTGTAATGGATCGTTTCGCCCGGCTGGGCGGCCGTCCGGTCGGAGAGCTTCCGAACCGTCAGCGTCGTCTCCGGTCCAGGCGTCACGGTCACTTCGTCGACCGTCTCCGCGGGCGGCGATTGATCCGAGCCGGCGATGAACGCATTGCGGATGACGCTTCCGATCGCCGCGTCTGCGGGAACCATGAACGTCACCGTTCGGGTAATCGTTTCATTCGCCTGCAGGATAGGGATCGTCTCGGTCAACCCGAGCCGTTCGTCGGTCAGCACCACATTCGTTTGCGGAACGCTTCGCAGATTCGTAACGGTCAGCGTATAGGTGACCGTGTCGCCCGGCGCGGCCGTATTGCGGTCTGGAAGCTTCCGGACCAGAAGAGCCGGTTCCAGAGGTTCTTGCACGGTCACTTCGTTAACCGTCTCCGCGGGCGGAGATTGATCCGAGCTGGCGATGAACGTATTGCGGACGACGCTGCCGGGAACCGCATCCGCGGGAACGACGAACGTTACCGTAAGGGTAACCGTGGCGTTCGCCGGCAGAAGCGCGATCGTCTCGCTGAGCCCCAGCAGCGCATCGGTCAGCACGACGTTCGTCTGATTGACGCCGAGCAGATTCGTTACGGTCAGCGTATAGGCGATCGTGTCGCCCGGCGCGGCCGTATTGCGGTCGGGAAGCTTCCGGACCAGAAGCGTCGGCTCCGGGGGATTCTGCACGATCACTTCGTTCGCCGTCTCCGTCGGCGGCGACTGATCCGAGCTGGCGATGAACGTATTGCGAATGACGCTGCCGGGCACCGCGTCCGCGGGGACGGTGAACGTCACCGTCCGGGTAATCGTGGCGTTCGCCGGCAGGAGAGGGATCGTCTCGCTAAGCCCGAGCAGTTCATCGGTCAACACGACGTTCGTCTGATCGATGCCGAGCAGATTCGTGACGGTCAGCGTGAAGGTGACCGTATCTCCCGGCGCGGCCGCATTCCGGTCGGCAGCCTTCTGGACCAGAAGCTCGGGCCCCGGGGGCTCCGTCACGTTCACCTCGCTGATCGTCTCTGTCGGCGGCGACTGATCCGAGCTGACGATGAACGCATTGCGGATGACGCTACCGGCCGCCGCGTCCGGCGGAACCGTGAACGTCGCCGTTCGGGTAATCGTCTCATTGGCTTGCAGGAGGGGGATCGTCTCGTTCAACCCAAGCAGCTCATCGGTCAGCACGACGTTCGTCAAAGGGAAATTGCGCAAATTCGTCACGGTCAGCGTATAAGAGATCGTCTCGCCCGGCGCGGCCGCATTGCGGTCGGGAAGCTTCAGGATCAGAAGCGCCGGTCCCGGCGGCTCCGTCACGACCACATCGACTACCGTCTCCTGCTCCGGCGATTGATCCGAACGGACGACGAACGTATTGCGGATGATGGTACCGGACGCCGCGTCGACGGGAATGACAAACGGGAACGTCAAGGTGATCGTCTCGTTCGGGGCGAGGCTGGGGATCGTCTCGTTCACTCCCAGCAGATCGTCGATCAGCACGATGTTCGTCTGAGGAACATCGAGAAGATTCGTTACGGTCAGCGTGTATTCGACCGTCTCTCCCGGCGCGGCCGCCGCAAGGCTCGACTCCTTCAGAATCGACAGTCCGATGCCCGTCGCGAAGACGACCGATTCGGCTTCCTGGGGCCCGGTCTCGGCCGTTTCGACGGTAACGACGTTGACGATGGCGGTGCCGACCGGGACCGGAGGGACGGTGAATTCAAATACATGTTCGCGTACTTCCCCGACCGCCAGATCGGGTACGAATTCGTCGATTCCGAGCACCGGATCGAAGATCCGTATGCCGGTAAGCGGCACGCTGCCGATGTTCTCCAGGATGATGGCGTAACGGATCGTCTGTCCCGGCACGACGCTGGTCGTCTCCGGAATCTTGGCGATCCCCAGACGCGGATCGGCGAGCACCTCCACATCCGTACTGGCGAATACGGGTTCTCCCGTCTGATCGCTGGCAGCTGTCGCCGTATTCGTATAAATCCCGGGCGGCATTTCCAGCGGAACGAAGAACGGCACCGTGAAAACCTCGATTTGTCCGGCGAAAAGAATCGGAATCACGATGTCGAATCCGGTGAGATCGTCTGTCACATGAACGTTGGTGAGTTCCGTATTGCCGGTATTGAAGACCTCGATCGTAAAATGCACCGTTTCGGTCGGAAGCGCGACGTTGCGGTCTGCCGTTTTCCTGATCTCCAATCTGGGAACCGGCAGCACCTCGACCGTCGTTCCGACCTCCTCCGGCCCAGGCAAATTGTCGGCGGTAATCGTTACGGTATTGGCAATCGTTAGCCCCGCCTGAGCGTCCGGAGGAATGACGAACGGCCAATTGATTTCGAATACCCCTCCGGGCGGGATGTTGCCGATAAATTCATCCAGTCCGATGAACGGATCGAAGATGCGGACATTGATCAAGTCGGCGTCGCCGCGATTCTCGAGCGTGATCGTAAAGGTGATCGTGTCCCCCGGAAAGGCGGCGGGCGGATTGGCGGTCTTGGAAGCTACCAATACCGGAGATCCCGTCACGACAATCTCCGCATCGCCCGTTAGCGGCTCTCCGAATTGATCGGAGGTCACGAACACGGTGTTTCTGATCGGTCCGAAAGGTTGATCCGGCGGAACGACGAATTCGAATTTGACGATATGGACGGAAAAGGGCGGAATCTCGGGAATGACTTCGAAAAGGCCGAGCACCGGATCTTCCACCCGCACGTTCGTGAGCGTTGCCGCGCTCGGGTTCTGGATTTCGATCGCGTAGGTCACGATCTCGCCTCGGCCCACTTCGAACCGGTCCGGAAACTTTAGAACCGTTGTCCCCAAGCTCAGGCAGAGCCTCAGAACGAAGGCATCGCTGCTTCCATGCAGAAACGGCTGAAACGCGCCTGGCGTGACCGGGAAATCGGTGGAGAAAGTTTGACCGGTCAAGAAAATACAGCCTGCACGGTCAACGGCGATCGCATGGCCGACATCGCTTGAGCTGCCGCCGATATAAGAGGAGAAGACGAGCTCGTTGCCAAAGATGTTGAATTGCGTAATGAAAGCGTCCCCGCCGCCCTGGAAGAACGACTGAAACGCATCGGGAGTGACGGGGAAATTGAACGATGCGGTGTTTCCCGTCACATAAGCGAAGCCCGAGAGCAGCACGATGCCATTGCCCGCATCCGATTCGCCCCCTCCGAGAAAGGTCGAATAGACCTGATACGAGCCGTCCGAACTTAATTTCGTTACGAAGGCGTCGGAAGACCCTCCGCCGTAAAAGGGCTGGAACGATCCCGGCGTCGTCGGGTAGTCGAAGGAAGTGGTGCTTCCCGTCACGTAAGCCTGGCCCAGGTCGTCGACGGCTATGCCCCGGCCCTCGTCGTCGCCGCTGCCGGTAAGGTAGGTTGAATACGACAGAACGGAACCATTCCCGTTAATTTTCGATACGAAAGCGCCGATGACGCCGTTCAATGTAATTTGAAACGCTCCGGGCGTGGTCGGAAAGTCCGGGGATGTGGTGGAGCCCGTTACGTACGCGCTGCCCGCTCCGTCGACCGCGACGCCGTGCGCCTCGTCAGTCCCATGGCCTCCGAGGAAGGTGGAGTATTCAAGCGCGCTGCCGGCCGGATTTATTTTCGCAACAAAAGCATGCTCATTGGCGATAAACCCTTGCAGGGGGTTAACGACGGGGAAATGGACGGAACTCGTGCCGCCCGCGACATAGGCGCTTCCTGCGCCATCGACGGCGATGGCGAATCCGGTATCCGCCCCCTCTCCGCCAAGAAAGGTGGAGTAGACAAGGGACCCTCCGTCCGGGCTTAATTTGGTTACGAACGCATCTTGAGCTGCGCCGATGATCGTCTGAAACGCTCCCGGCGTCGTCGGAAAATCGGGAGATAGAGTCTGCCCCGTCACATAGGCATGACCGGATGCGTCGACCGCGATGCCGCGTCCCAGATCAAAGCTGCTGCCGCCGATAAAAGTAGAATAGACCAGCGCGTTGCCGCCGGGATTCACCTTGGTGACGAACGCGCTGGAGGACCCGTCCTTGAAAGGCTGGAACGCGCCGGGCGTGATCGGAAAATCAAGGGATAACGTTTGCCCCGTCACATACGCGTTGTCTTGCCCGTCTACCGCGATGCTAAACCCGATATCCGCATCGCTTCCGCCAAGATAAGTGGAATAAAACAGGAACATCGGATCGATGATAAGCGGATGATTCGGATGATATCCGTCGCCGACTTCAAAGCCGTAAACGCAAGCTTCCTCTGAATCGGGCAAGAGGAATCGGCTGTCCACCGTAACCTTCCGGCCGTCGATCGACTGATAGCTGACGGGTCTCTCCTCCGACAGAACGCCGTGCGCCGTGCGGATCAGAAGATTTCCTTCGCTGTCCAGGGACAATCCGTCCGCGCCGCGGTATGCGAACCGGATATCGTCCAGTCTGGCGCCGGGCCGCACAACCAAATCGTACTTGAATGCTCCGTCTTCTTCATGGAAAACCAGGTCGATTCCCGGCCATAGCTCCGGATAGACGATCTCCCGATATGCGGGAAGGCCGGTTTGCCACTTCGCCGGATCGTTGCCGATAAAGAAATGGACTTTTTCCGCGGTTTGGCGGCGCCCCTCGATTCGCACGGCCGCGTTCGCGCCGAGGAATCGCAGGGAGAGAGCCATTCCCTCCCGCCGGTCCGACGAATTCCCGGGAAGAAGAAACAGCGCCTCATCCGGCGAAAAGCCGATCCCGTACCCTGGCTTGCTAGAAAAGTATTGGATTCCTTCGCGAACCTGCCCCTCATTTTTCACGAAAGCCAGCGGAATATTCCGATAGTTCCCGGGTTGCATCGGACGCATGATTTCGTTGGTGACGATAAGGGTTCCCTCCTTTAGAAAACGTTTCAATTTTCGGGCGATGTCTTCAATTCCGAGCAAAACATTCCCATCTATCTTTTATGGTTCGGAATTCTGTAAATTGCTTGTTTATCTTGTAAAAATTTTATATCATAACGAACACTGTTCTTTACGAACAATGTTCGTTATGATATAACATAGAAGCGTAATAACGAAAACATCTCAAGGAGTTGGTTTTCATGACGGGTTCATCCGTTATGCACAAACGCATCGCGATTATCGGCGCCGGCCCGGGAGGGCTGACGCTGGCTTTGATTCTGCAGCGGCGCGGCTTCCGGCCGGTCGTCTACGAGCAGGGGCTTCACGATCCGAACCGCGAACGCGGAGGTTCCTTGGATATCCATGAGGATTCGGGCCAGTTGGCGCTCAAGGAAGCGGGGCTGTATGAGAAGTTCCGCGAGATCGTCCGGTACGAGGGCGAGGATTTCCGGGTGGCGGACAAGACCGGGAAGATCCTTCTGGACGAGGTCGCGGAACCGAATGAGCAAGGGAGCCGGCCGGAGATCGACCGCGGCGACCTGTGCGACTTGCTGCTCGGCGCCCTCGATTCCGGCAGCATCCGGTACGGCCGCAAGCTCGACCGGGCGGTCTCCCTCGATAACGGGATGACCGAGCTTCATTTCGAGAACGGGGAAGTCGATACCGTTCATCTCCTGGTCGGAGCCGACGGGGCCTTCTCGCGCGTGCGTCCTTTGCTCTCGGACGTCAAGGCCGAGTACTCGGGACTGACCATGATCGAGCTGAACGTTCTGAATGCGGCGGAGAATCACCCGGACTTGGCCGCCTGGAACCGGCGCGGCAAAATGTTCGCCCTGGGCGACCGCAAAGGGATTCTCGGCCAGCTGGGCGGCGACGGCCGCCTGAAGGTCTATGCCAGCTTCGAGGTGGAGCGGGACTGGCTGGACACTTGCGGCATCCCGTTCGATCAGCCGGAGGAAGCCAAGCGCCGCCTCCTGGAGCTGTTCGGCGACTGGGACGACGCCATCCGCAATTATATCCGTTACGCAGACGGTCCGATCCTTCCCCGAAGAATCTATAGGCTGCCGATCGGCTTCAGGTGGAATCGCCGTCCCGACGTCACGCTGATCGGGGATGCCGCCCATGTCATGTCTCCCTTTGCGGGCGAGGGCGTGAATCTGGCGATGCAGGACGCGATGAATCTGGCGCTTGCGATCGCTTCGCATCCGAACTTGGCCCAAGCCGTCGAGGCGTACGAAGAAGAGATGTACCGGTATTCTTCCGAAGCGGCGCAGGAGTCGAACGACAGCCAGATCCTGTGTTTTTCCGACGATGCCGCCGTCAAGCTGGCCGGTCTCATGAATGGATTCCAGGAGCGGGACGGCGGGCAATGACTGAGAGCGCGGCGCATTTACTATTGTCTTCCGACATGTTATAAGGAAAGTATGATGAATCCGAACCGCAAGATCGTAAGCCGCCGGGCGCGGCCGGCCAAGGAGCCGCTCAGCCATGAGCTCATCGTCCGGACGGCGTATTCGCTTCTGAAGGAAGAGGGAATGTCCGGCATGACCATGCGCAAGGTGGCCAAAGCGCTGGATACGGGACCTTCTTCGCTGTACGTGTACGTCAAGAATCTTCAGGAATTGAACGCCTATGTGATGGATTATGGCCTGGGGAGTTTGGAATGGCCCGCTCCCTGGGAAGGACCCTGGAAGAGCAGGCTATTCGATGCGCTGGAGTCGTATCTTATGCTGTTGTACGAGCAGCCGGGACTCGCCGAGCTGTCGCTGACCACGCTTCCGATGGGCGACAACTTCCTTCGATTGACCGAATTCATCCTCTCTACTCTGCAAGAGGCCGGCATTCAGTCGAGATCGGCGGCATGGGGAGCCGATCTGTTCCTGTTCTACGTCTCCTCCGTGGCGTTCGAACAAACTTCCCGGGACAAGCACGGAGGCCAGCAGATGCCGGTCGTCAAAGAGACGTTCCTCTCCGCCGATCCGGTCCGTTACCCGCTGATCGCCGGCTTGAAGGGCGAGATGTTCTCCGGAGATATCGAGTCGAAGGAGCGGTTCCGCTGGGGACTCGAGGTCATTTTGCAGGGGTTATTGCAAACGCAAGGCCTATGAAAAGCTGAGGTTCGCCGCGTTCTCGCCGGGAAGGTGTTCCCCCGTCAGGCCGAGGTGCTCACGGTCGATGCGTGGGCGGGCTCGTTACAGTAGAAAATTAGCTTCCCCGGCGTCCGGCCGACTCAACGTTCCAGCGAGTAGCGCAGTTGAACGACGCCGCCGCCGAGGGGCTTGCAATCCAGCAATTGTGCGTTCCGGTAACGGTAGTTCTCCGCGTCGATTAACAGATTCAACCCTTTCCCCTCGAACACAGGCGCTACGTTGAAGATCACCTCGTCCACCAGGTCTTGCTCCAGGAACGAATTGTGAATGTCCGCGCCGCCGCTGATAACCGCGGTTTGATAACCTTTCCCTTGCAAGTAGTCCAAGGCTTCCTGCGGCGATCTTACGATCGTCAAGCCGGGGATGGCCTGGATGCTCCTGGACATCACAACGATGTCCATCCCGGCGAAGGGGCCGTTGTCGCCCGCCTGTTCGTCTTGGGAGACTCTGCTCGGATCTTGCATTCCCTCGAACGTTTTGCGCCCCACGATGAAATTTCCGGCCGCTTTGGCCTGTGCCGCGAAGTCGTTCAGCGCTTCTTTTTTCGGCGGATTCTCGGGACCGGATTGCGCATAGTTGCCGTTGGCGGTCAAGGTGGCCCATAAGACGGTTTTCATTGTTTATCTTCCTCCTGTATTCCTGAATTCGTTCTCGATTCACATCGTAATGGATCTATGGTACATTTGAAAAGTAGTTATATTTAAGTGCATTAGTTTCAAAAAATGAACTATGGGAGGGAAAGCCGATGATGGACGAGTCTTGTCCCGGCAAGGTCGAACCGATCCTGGAGATATTGGATAGCAAGTGGATGCTCCTTCTGTTGTTCGAGCTGTTCAACGGCACGAAGCGGTTCGGGGAACTGCGACGCAAGCTGCAGCCGATCAGTCCGAAGACGCTGACCGACCGGTTGCGGCTGCTGGAGGAGAAGGGAATCGTCACGCGCACGCTCTATCCCGGCGTGCCGCTGCATGTGGAATATGAGCTTACCGAGTCCGGACAAGGGCTGCAGCCGATCTTCGCCGCAATGTGGACGTGGACCCAGCAATTCGGCGAGAGCCTGCAGGAAAGGATGGACGATCGGAGGATGGCCCCGTAGCAAGGGGGACGGGATCAGAAGGGCGCTTCTACCGAGGTAGAGGCGCCTTTTCTGTCGATAAATATGCTTTGACACTTCGAATGCTTTTGTATACAATTGTATACAAAAAGGAGCGGATGCGCATGAGAGAGCATAGAGGCGGAGGAGACGAACAGGGGGACGGAGGACATCGGCGGAGGCACCACCATCATCATCATCATCACGGGGCCAAGACCTTCCGCCGCGGAAGGGCGCTGGAATTCCTGAATGTGCTCGATGTCAAGCGATTGACGTTGAAGCAGCAGCTGGAGGCGCCGGAGTATGGGGAGATCCGACCGATCCTGCTGGGAGAACTCAAGGCGATCGACATGGTCATCGAGGAGTATACCCGGCACTTTGAACTTCGCCAAGCCGGGGAGGAAGCGAATCCGGAAGCGGGGAATGAAGAAGGGGACCAGGGAACATGAGGGGATTGACCGCTTATTTAAAGCCTTACCGGAAATTTTTTGCGTTGGCGCCGCTCTTTATGATCTTCGAGGTCTTTTTCGATCTTCTGCAGCCCAGACTGGCCGCGCATATCGTGAACTTCGGCATCGTGGACCGCGACTACGGCGTCATCGAGCAGACCGGATTCGCGATGCTGGCGGTGGCGCTTCTCTCGCTCGTCTCGGGAGTCGGGTGCAATCTGTTCGCCAGCCGCGCTTCGCAGAACTTCGGGGCCGACATTCGCGAGGCTCTTTTCAAAAAAGTCCAAACGTTCTCGTTCGAAAATGTGGACGCTTTCAAATCGGGGTCGCTCATCACGAGAATGACGAGCGACGTCGTTCAGGTGCAGAACCTGGTGCAGATGGCGCTTCAAGGGATGGTCCGGTCTCCGAGCCTGCTCATCGGCAGCGTCGTCATGGCCCTGCTCATGAATCTTCGGCTGGGTTTGATCCTGCTCGGCACGCTCGTCGTCCTGGTGGCGGCGCTTGTCGTGCTGATCCGGTTCTCCTCTCCGATCTTCACTGCCGTTCAAGCCAAGCTGGACGCCGTGAACACGCGGATTCAGGAGAATCTGGCCGGCATTCGGGTCGTCAAAGCTTTCGTCCGGACAAAGTACGAGACGGAGAGATTTCGGGAGGTCAACGGGGATTATACCCGAATTTCCATTCGGGCGTCCCGGTTTATCGCGCTGAACTCTCCGATCGTGACCCTGATCATGAATGCGTGCCTGGTGACCGTCCTGCTGTACGGCGGGGACCTCGTATCGACCGGGTCCGTACAGGCGGGGGATCTGGTAGCGTTCGTGAATTATGTCGTGCAGGTTCTCTCCTCCTTGATCATGGTGAGCGGGCTTCTCATGAACGTGACGCAGGCCAATGTGTCCGCGAATCGCATTCGGGAAGTGCTTGCCGAACGGCCTCGGATCGAAGACGCGGAACCGGGGGCGGACGATTCCATCCCGGCCCGGCATGTCAAGCTGGAGAACGTTTCTTTCTCCTACAGCGGATCGGCCGACCCCAAGGAGCGGGTCTTGCGGGATCTCGACATCGAAGCGAGCCGCGGGGACACCGTCGCCATCATCGGAGCCACGGGGTCCGGCAAATCGACGCTCGTCCAATTGATTCCCCGGCTGTACGACGTCACGTCCGGGTCCATCCGGATCGACGGGAAGGACATCCGAGATCTTCCTCTGATCGGGCTGCGGAGCCGGATCGGGATGATCCTGCAGGAATCGTTCCTGTTCACCGGCACGATCCGGGACAATATCGCCTTCGGCAAACCAGACGCGACGCAGGAGGAGATCGAGGCGGCCGCCAGGATGGCCCAGGCGCACGACTTTATCGCCAAGCTGGAAGACGGCTACGATACGAAGCTCGGCCAGAAAGGCGTCAATCTGTCCGGGGGACAGAAGCAGCGGCTCTCCATCGCCCGGGCGCTGCTGATTAAGCCTCCCATCCTGATTATGGACGACAGTACGAGCGCCCTGGATCTGGGGACGGAACGGCGGCTTCGGACGGCGTTGAACGAGATTATGCGTCATACGATTACGTTCCTCATCGCGCAGCGGATTTCGTCCGTGATCGAGGCGCAGAGAATTATCGTGCTCGACGAGGGCCAAATCGCGGGCAGCGGCACCCATGGGCAATTGATGGCCTCGTGCGAGGTCTATCGGGACATCTACCGGTCCCAATACGGCAAGCAGGAGGTGCCTTATGTCGGGCAGCCGACCGTCCAATCCTTCTAACGCGTCCCCCTCGCAGACGAATTTCAATCAGATGGGCTTCCATCAGGGCCCGGGCCGGCATCATGGGGGAGTTCCGAAGGTTCGATCCAAGGATGCCAAAGGAACGCTCCGGAGAATCGCGGGCTATTTAAAGCTTCAACGGCAGGCTTTATTCTGGGTCGTCCTGTGTACGGTGCTCACGACGGTCTTCTCGCTGCTCGGACCCTACCTGATCGGCAAAATCTTCGACAAATTTATTGTTCCGCGTCAATTTGACGGAATCGTGAGAATGGGCTTGATCTTGTTCGGGGTCTACGTGCTGGGAGCGGTCTTCACCTGGATTCAGCAATATATGGCCTCGAGCCTGTCCCAGAATACCGTTCGGGACATGCGCCAGGATTTATTCGAACAGTACCAGCGCCTGCCGGTTCCGTTCTTCGACCGGCGGACGCACGGCGAGCTGATGAGCCGGGCGGTCAACGATATCGCCAACGTCTCCAATACGCTGAACCAGACCGTCGTCCAGCTCATCGCCAGCGTACTGACCCTCGTGGGCAGCGTGGCCATGATGCTCAGCTTGAGCGCCCGGATGACGCTCATTACGGTGCTGACGATTCCGCTCATCGTGCTGGTCACGAAGAAGATTACCGCCTACACCCGCCGGTTCTTCTCGGAGCAGCAGAAGCAGCTTGGAGATGTGAACGGCTTCGTCCAGGAGAACATCTCCGGCCTGAAGGTCGTGAAGACGTTCGGAAGGGAAGCCCGATCGATCGAGCAATTCCGCGAGATCAACGAACGGCTGCGGTCGGTCGGCGTGAAGGCCCAGAGCCTCTCCGGCTCGATGGGGCCGATGATGAACACGTCGCGCAACCTGACGTTCCTTATCATCGCGGTATTCGGAGGCGTCTTCGCTTACCATGATCTGATTACGATCGGCGTCATCGTCAGCTTCCTGAACTATTCCAACCAGTTCAGCCAGCCGATCAACCAGCTCGCCAACCAGTACAATCTGTTCCAATCCGCCATCGCCGGCGCGGAACGCGTGTTCGAGGTGCTCGACCTCGAGCCGGAGATATCGGAAAAGGCCGCGTACGGGCCGGACCGCGCGATCCGGGGCGACGTCGTGTTCGATCGGGTGAGTTTCGGTTACAAGCCGGGTACGGCGGTGCTTAAGGATGTGTCCCTGCATGCGAAGCCCGGCCGGACGATCGCCCTCGTCGGCCCTACAGGCGCGGGCAAGACGACGATTATCAATCTGCTGACGCGATTCTACGACATCCAATCGGGCCGGATCCTGATCGACGGCGAGGACATTCGGGACCTCGACAAGCAAGCGATCAGAAGGCAGATCGGATTGGTGCTGCAGGATGCTTACGTGTTCTCCGGGACGGTACGGGACAATATTCGGTACGGACGGCTGGAGGCCGGCGATCGGGAAGTGGAGGAGGCGGCCCGGCTCGCGAACGCCGATGCGTTCATTCGCAAGCTGCCCGACGGCTACGACACGTACTTGAACGCCGAAGGAAGCAACTTGAGCCAGGGGCAGCGGCAGCTTCTCACGATCGCCCGAGCGGTGCTGGCGAGCCCGGCGATCCTCATCCTCGACGAGGCGACGAGCAACGTGGATACGAGGACGGAGCTTCACATTCAAGAAGCGATGAAAACCTTGATGCAGGGGAGAACGAGCTTCGTCATTGCCCATCGGCTCAGCACGATCCGCGAGGCGGACGAGATTCTGGTCATCCGGGACGGACAGATCGTCGAACAAGGCTCGCACGGCGAGCTCCTGGAGAAGAACGGCTTCTATTCCGACATGTATCGGAATCAGTTCGCGCAGGTAGCCGGCCCATGAAGGAAGGGGATGTCCCGGAAGGTAGTTTAAAGCTCTAACGAAACCCAGAGGCGCTATTCCGGCAAAATCGAGGATAGGTGAAACGTAACGAATCGAGGAGACCTTATTGGGGCGGATGATAGCCTTTAGCCGAATGAAACGGGCAAATAAGCTTCCTCAGATTCGTTAGAACGCAAGCCTCGCTCCTTTTCGCCGAATAAGAGCTTGAGGTTTCGTTAGCAATGAGACCGCGGCGGGATACGCAGAGAAGGAGATATTCGATTGGAAAATCAAATGGCGGTACAGGGATCGCTAACTTCCCCGTAACCGCCATTTCTTCAGGGGGAGACAGCCTCGTTCGCGGGGAACGGATTCCGCCGCAGGAGGAGGCACTAGACGACCAGAACTTCCACGCCGTTCTCCCGGAATTTCTGGATATCGTACTCCTGTGCTTCTTCTCCGGTAATCAGCGTATGGATGGCCGAATTCGGCGCGACGGTATGGAGGGAGACCTTGCCGATCTTGCTGTCGTCGGCGACGACGATGATCTTCTCCGCGGCGCCGATCATGCTCTGCTTGGTCCGGACCAGCAGCGCTTCCGGGTGCATCAGGCCGTACTTGGGGTGGATGGCCGGCGTACCGATGAATGCGGTCTGGACATGGAGGGAGTTCAGCACATGATCCGTGAACATGCCGTTCAGCATGTAGCTGGAAGGATATAAATCCCCTCCTGTCAGGATGACGTTGACGCCGCTCGCGTTGCGCAGCTCGGCCGCGACGTTCATATCGTTGGTGACGACGGTGATGTTGTTCTTATGAATCAGGTTTTTGGCGATGTGCAGGGTGGTGGTTCCCGAATCGATGATGATATGGTCTCCCTCGTTCACGAGGCTCGCCGCCATCTGGCCGATTCTGACCTTCTGGTCCAGTCCCTGCGAGGTTCGCTCGTCGAACGGGGGTTCGTTCTGCATCCATTGATCGATCGTGGCTCCTCCGTGCGTCCGCTTCACCAGTCCCTGCTGTTCGATCTCCGCGAGGTCGCGCCGGATCGTCACTTCATGGACGTTGAATTCCTGCGCCAGCTCCGAGATGGACACGACGCGGTGCTGCTTGACATACTCCACGATCCGATATTTCCGTTCGGCAGCCAACAATTGAAGTCCCCCTAGCCTTGACTTTCTGAAGCCCCACTATGATCATTAACCCCAACTATAGTCGAGGCGCGTTTCCCCTGTCAACGACTCCGTTCGGCGCCGCCGGCGCTCCCGTAGCCGCGATTGCCTGCGGCGAGACCTGGCCGCCCCGGGTCTCCATCCCATGGACGATGTCGAGCAGCGTGATCTCCTCCAGGACCGGCAGCCACTGATCCGGACGGACCTCCTTGAGATAGAACAGAACGGTCATCTCCCGTTCGTCCGGGGAGCCGCGGCTGCTCGTCTTCATCTTCAGATCGGCGATTTGAATGCCGTGCTTGCCGAATACGGCCGAGATTCGCGCCAGGCTGTCCGGCCGATGGATCATCTTGATCTCGACTTCCTGGTGCCGGTTCTTCCTTCCCCATACCTTCTCCCACTTGTTTAGCAAATAAAGAGAGATCAGAACGAGAAACGTGCAAAAAAACGCGCCGGTCAAAAAACCGGCCCCGACGCAAAGGCCGATGCCGGCGACCACCCAGACGGACGCCGCCGTCGTCAACCCTTTCACGATATTCCCGTTCCGCATGATGGCGCCCGCGCCTAAGAATCCGATGCCGCTGATGACCTGGGCCGCCAGGCGGGCGGGGTCCATGCGCACGCTGACTTCGCTGATAAAGGCCGAGAAGCCGTACATGGACAGCAGCATGATCGTGGTGGAGCCGAGGCATACCAGAATATGTGTTCGCAACCCTGCGGCATGATGATTCCATTCGCGTTCCATGCCGATCGCCCCGCCCAATGCGGCGGAAATCATCATGCGCAGAATTAATTCTCCGTGGGAAATGTACCAGACGCTGTCGCTCATGGCCGTTCTCTTGCTCCTTCATCGCCCCGGACCATGAAGCTGCGGAACCGACAAACCGTCGATTCCGCAGTCGGCATGGCGGACGGGCGTTAATCCTTCAGCGCGTCCAAGTAATAGATGTTCGCTTGCCTGCCCCCGGTGTCCCCGGAGGCGAATCCGAATGCCAGCCTGGGCGCTTCGGGATGGTTCGGATCCGGAAGCTGAACGGCCAAACCTTCCGGTTCCCGGTACGTGAGATCGGGAGCCGCCGTCATCAGCTGCCGGTCCGTCACTTCGCCGCTGTTCAGATCGACGGACGTGATGTAGGTGTTGCCGTCCGGATACGTCGAGACGGAATGCGTTCCTTCCAGCAGATAAAGCGTGCTTCCGTAAGACGTGAATCCTTGGAAGTCGTAAGAGAGCTGCGGCTGCACGACGTCGGCCAGCGGCTGGACATGGCTATGGCTCTTTACCTTCGACAGCTCGAACACGGCGAAGTGGAACAACCCGTCCAGCCGATAACGCATCGTGAGCAGATCGTGGGCCGTGTCGAGGCTGACCGTCGTCCGATCGGCGCCTTGGATCAACGAATACTTCTCCAGCCACGGGGTATTCGGCGTAACGACGGCTCCGTCGGTGAAGGGGAAGCGGGCGATTTGCGTTCCCCAGCCGTTGGTTCCGTCGGCGGGGTGATCGTGGGCGGCATCCACTTCGGTCCACAGATAGGAGACGGGTTCTCCGTTCTGGCCGACCCCGGGCTCGACGCCGATCTGAACGCCGTGTCCGAAGCCTTTCAAATACATGTAACTGATCACATGTCCCGACTCATCGAGCTTGGTCAGGCACAGATCCCCGTTCAAGGCGCGATCGGCTCCGGAGACGGGGGCCGACTCGCCGGGCAGCTGCTGGCCGCCGGCCATCAGTTGGACCGTATACAGGTAATGGTTGACGTTGTCGAACGCGAACGACTGCAGGACGGTGTTGTTCTGAAGATCCGTTCCCGAGATCAATTCCTTGGCCGGGGCCGTCAGATCGAACGCTTGGGCGGCCTTCACCTTCGCGCCCAGCGGACTGCCGAACGACTGCGAAGGAAGCAGCGTCAGCGCCAGAAGGACCGCGCAAGCGGACATCACGAACTTTCTCTGAGACCATGCTCTCACCTGAATACACCCTTTCCTCTATAAGCGTAACCGTCGCGAGGCCGAAACCTCTCAGCTTTGCGGGTAACGGTCGAGGGTCTGCAGAAAGACCTTCGGCTCGTCGACGGCAAATCTGCGAATGCCGAGATCAAGCAAGTCGAACAAAGTGTCCTGATCGAACCGGGCGATCAGCACTTCAAGCTCCATTCCCGCCTCGGTCAGCTGCCGATAGACGGTCTGCAGGAAGTCCCGGCCCACCCGATAGCGCCAGCCCGATTCCCGATTGTCGTCGTCGACCAGGTGGATCTGGATGATATCGAGAGAGTCGAAGCCGGTCTCCCGGGCATTCTCGTAGGCTCGGATGGTGGCTTCGGGCACGCTGCCCGGAACCCACATCATCGTTCGCACTTCCGGCGCCAGCCGCTTGACCTTCTTGCAGTTCTCGTGGTCGCGATGGGCGAAGATGATCTGGCGGCCGACGCCGCGCTGCCCGATCAGCGCGGCCATCTTCGCCAGGTCGACTTCCTTATAATCCAGATATAGCTCGCGGTCGGGGTGGGCGGCCAGCACCGCCAGCACGTCGTCCAGCGAGGGGATGCGTTCTCCGCGGAACGCTTCCCCGAACGGAAGACCGGCATCCCAGCGCTGAAGCTGCCCGAAGGTCATCTCGGCGATCGGCCGATCCCGTTCCTCGGCGGGGGCGTCCGTCGTGCGGCGGAGCGTCGAATCGTGAATGCCGACGATCACGCCGTCTCCCGTCTGGCGGATGTCCAGCTCGGGAATGCCTCCCAGATCCCAAGCGTACCGCATCGCCGCCATGGTGTTCTCCGGTACTTCGATGTTGCTGTTCTGATGGGCCTGCCAGCGAATCTGGCGCACGATGCTTCCGGTTGCGGACAAGGCGAATCCCCTCCTTTAGTTGGAAGACAGAATGTCCTCCGCCGACTTTTTGAACGTTTTCAGGGTGGCGTCGACGTCCTTGTGATCGTACATGATCGCCTCGATGGCGGAGAAGAACTCCTTCATGACCAGCGGCCAAGCGACGCTCTTGTTCGTGTCGACGGCGTATTGAAGCTGATCGTAGGCCGTCTTGCGGTTCGGATCCTTCGCCCAGAGGTCTTGAACTTCCTGGCTCTCGGCCATCTTCTTGGTGAACGGCAGGTATCCGGTGTCCAGGATGAACTGCTGCGCCCCCTGCGGATCGGTCTCGACCCACTGGACGAATTCCCAAGCCGCGTCCTTATGCTTCGAAGAGTCGAGCATGACGATGTTGCCGCCGCCGGTCGGCTCGGCGTGCTGCTTGTCCGCGGGCAGGAAAGCCGTGACGTAGTCGAAGTCCGTCTGAAGCGTGCTCATGATGCCGGTGGACTGGAACACCATGCCGACCTTGCCGCTCGTGAACATCTGGTTGACGATGCTGCCCGAATCCTGGCTCGGCGGGTAATACAGAGCGCCGGAGTCTTGCAGGTCGCGCAGATAAGAGAACACTTTGTTGCCGGTGCCGTCGTCGACAAAGGGGACCGTCTTGCCGTCGTCGCTGAAGAACGTGCTGCCCGCCTGGGTGATCATGGCCAGCGGATACCAGGTGTCGTAAGGCATCGTCAGTCCGTACGTCGAGACCTTGCCGTTCTCCTTGACGACGAGGGCGTTGGCGACCTTCTTCAGGTCGTCCCATGTCTGGGGAACTTGCAGGCCCTTCTCGTCCAGCATCTTCTTATTGATATAGAAGATCGGCGTCGACCGGTTCAAGGGCAGCGAGACCAGCTTGTCGTTGAAGACGGAATGGCCCATCAGACCTTGCACGAAGTCGTCCTTGCTCATCCCCGACTTGTCCATGTAAGGCGTCATGTCCGCGAGCACGTCGGATTCCGCGAACTGTTGGACGTAAGCCCTTTCCACCATGCTGACGTCGGGAGCGTTATTGCCGGCGATCGCCTGCTGAAGCTTGGTGGACGCATCGTCGTAACTGCCTTGGAACGTGCTGACAACCTGAACGTCGGGGTGCGAGGAGTTGAAGCGCTGAACCATGGCGTCCAAGGCTTCGCCCGTCTTGCCGCTGGTCGAATGCCAGAACTGGATCGTCACCTTCTCGCCGGAGCCCGATTGTCCCGACGTCTGCGATGCGCTGGGCGACGAGCTGCCGGAAGCGCTGGCGGAGGGGCTGCCTGAAGCGGCGTTGCCCCCGTTGTTGCCGGAATTGTTCGACGAACATCCTGCCAGAACGCCCGTCAGCATGGCCGAAGCCAGTAAGATACTGCCTGTTCTCCTTTTCATGTGCAACTTCCCCCTGTCAAAATCGTGAGTTTTATTATTCGAAAAGGATTAACGTTATTTAATCCCCGAATAAACGAAGGCGTTCAAAATCTGCTTGGAGCAAAAAGCGTAGACGACCAGAATCGGAACGACCAGCACCACATTGGCGGCCATGATGATGTTCCAGTTCGCGATGCCCTCTTCCGATCTCAGCGTCGAGATCCAGATCGTGAGCGGGCGGACCGAATCGGAGTTCGTCATGACGAGCGGCCAGAAGTAATCGTTCCAGTGGGCGACGAAGCTGAACAGCGCGATCGTCGCCAGCGCCGGCGCCGCCATCGGCGCCATGATGCGCCAGATGATCTTGAATTCATTGGCTCCGTCCAGCCGTGCCGCCTCGATCAAATCTTCCGGCAGCTGCATGAAGTATTGGCGCAGCAGGAAGATGCCGAACGCGTTGGACATGAACGGGAGGATCTGCGGTAGAAGCGTGTTGATCAGACCCCAATCGCCGAGCATCAGGTAGACCGGGATGAAGGTGATCTGACCGGGAATCATAAAGGCCAGCAGAACGATCCCGAACAGGATGTTCTTGCCCGCGAACTTGTACTTCGCGAACGCATAGGCGGCCGGAATCATGACGAGAAATTGCAGCGCGATGACCGAGAACGTCACGACCACGGAGTTCCGGGCATACATCAGGAAGGATCCGTTATCCATGACGCTGGCGAAGTTCCGCCATTGCGGGACGGATGGAACCAATGTCGGCGGAAACGCTTGCGTTTCATGCAAAGTTTGCAAAGACGTAGAGATCATCCACAGGAGCGGAAAGATAAAAAGAAGGATAAACACGATCTTCAGCAAATATTGGACGGTCGTTCCGATCGATCTGAGCTCGAATCGCAATGGCGCCCCTCCTTACGGCAAGGTTTTCCGGGAATGTTATTGATAATGGACTCTCTTGGACAGCACCTGGAAGTACAGGATCGTCAAGAGGCCGATAATGGCCATCAGAACGACGCCGGTCGCCGAAGCGTACCCGATGTTGGTGGCCCGGTACCCGAAGATGTAGTACACCAGGGTGTTGGTCGCGTTGTTCGGGCCGCCTCCCGTCATGATGCGGACGGAATCGAACACCTTGAACGATCCGATCGTCATGATGATCAGGATAAAGAACAGCTGCGGCGAGATCAGCGGGATGATAATATGGCTGATCGTCCGGAGCCGCTTGGCCCCGTCGATGGAGGCGGCCTCCAGAACTTCGCTGGGAACCCCTTTGATGGCGGCGACCAGAATCAAGGCGTAATAGCCGATGCTGTGCCACACGGATACGATGACGATCGACATCATGGCCGTTTTGGAGCTTTGCAGCCACTGGGACGGCGGGATGCCGAACAGATGAAGGACGTAGTTGAGGTAGCCGACATTGGGCTCCATCAGCCACATCCACACCAGCGCGATCGATACGATCGAGATGATGTGCGGCGTGAAAAGGCCGATCTGCACGAGCGAGTTGATCCGCTTGTTCTTATGGATCCACACGGCTACCAGCAGGGAGAGCAGGACCGTGAAGAAGACGACGCTGACGGTATAGACAGCGGTATTCCCCAGTGCCTTGTAGAAGTCGTCCCGGGCGAAGATGCCGCGATAATTGTCCAGCCCGATAAATTTGCTTTTCGCTTTGTTCATCAAGTTGTACTTATAGAAGCTGAGGTAGATCAAGTAGACGATCGGGTAGATCACGAACAGAATAATGCCGGCCATCGCCGGCCCGACCATGACGTAGGGGCGGATGGCTCCCCACCATGTTTTTTTGTGCACCGTTTTGCCTCCCAACCAATTAAGCGTTTACATTTAAGGCGACAAATTCGATTTTCTTCAAGATCAACTCCTTGTTTCCATTTCTTTCAATAGGGCGCCTCGCATGCAGATGTGCCAAGCCGCCTCATCGTCGGCGAAGGATCGAAAGCTCGAAAGTTCGTCTTTTTTAGATGATGATAGGGCAGGCTTGGCACCACGCGTTTAAGTTTACCTCAGATCCGACGAACGTGTCAGCAGGGCTCCTTTACCACTTGAAGTCCAGCAAAACCTTATGCCAGGTCCGATGCGAGGCGGCCAGCTCCATCGCTTGCGCGAAATCGTCGGCGGACCGGATCTCCGTGCGCTCCGGAGGCAGCAGCCGGGCCAGCGTCTCCTGGCAGGCGGGATCCTTCATGGCTTCCAGAACGGGATAGAAGTCCCGGATCGAACTGCGGCTGCTTCCCCGGAGGGTCAGCCCTTTCTCCAGAACGTCCCGGGTGTTGATGGGAACTCTCTCTTCGGAGACGCCCATCAGGATCAAATGCCCGCACGGCTCCAGGATGTCGATCGCCTGGTTCAAGGCGCTCTCCGAGAACTTGCCGCCCGTGCACTCCAGAGCGATCGGGAACCGCTCTCCGCCCGCAAAATCATACTCCTGAACGAGGTGGCGCGTCGCGAATTGGAATTGCTCGAGCTTCTCCGGAATGGCGCCGAACACCGTCAGCCGGTCCTGGCTTACGCCGTATACGTGATGCAGAACCGCAGCCGCCAGATAGCCGACGGGTCCGTCGCCAAACACGGCGACGCGCGCGGTTTTCAGCTGTTCCTTGACGTGAATCAGCGCTTGATAGGAGACGGAGGCCAGCTCGGTCAGCACCGCGATCTCGTCCGGCACCTCGTCCGGAATCGGAACGGCGTTGGCGGCCGGGACGACCAGTCTCTTTTGGGCGATGCCGTCCGTTCCGCTCCCCAGAAATTTTCCGCGATTGCAGTAATTGCTGCCATGTTCGTTTTTGCACGCCGGGCAGCAGTGATCGGAATCGGTCCCGTCGAGAAGGAATCCCTGCATGTTCGGAACGACGACCACGCGCTGCCCGGACTTTAGCTCCGGCACGCGGCTTTCCGCGATGGTGCCGATCCCTTCGTGGATGAGCGCCATCGGCAGTTTGCGCTGCAGCACTTCCGCCTGTCTCTGGCCGGTAAAGTACCGCAGATCGGCATGGCAGATGCTTGCAAGCGAAGGCTCGACGACAACTTCCCAATCCCGAACTTCGTGATCCAGCACCGCTTCGACCACATCCCGGGGCTTCAGAAGACGATAAGCTTTGGATTGGACATGATGGCGATTGATGACTTGACTCAAGGGCGTAAACCTCCTAGATCCATCCTTCGTAAAAAAAATTGTGCATTGGATGATCATTTGTGTTTAAATAATGTTCGTTAATGATTTAATCGGAGTATAATATGCACGTGAATGCGTTGTCAATACAATTAATAAACATAAATGCGCGGAAAATAAAAAATAAATCACATTTAGAAACATTTTAGTGCATTCGGGGCGCGTGACGGTTTCCGTTTCGTTTTTCGAAGATGGATAACGTGGCGTTTAGGAGAATGGCTGCGGGGAAAAAAGGGTCTGGATGCCGATTCGCGAAAAGGATAGATATCTCCAAAGAGAGGAAGGACCACCAGATGCCGAAGCCGGATTTGGCCGCGCTGCAGCCGCAAGAGACGTTGGAGCATCTCGGCGACTTTTTGTTTCCGCCGTACATTACGCAAGCCCATATTTTCAACGCGCCCGAAGGCTGGGGATTCGAAGGCCGCGTCTTGAAGCAGTATGCGGTCAACTATGTGATCGACGGAGCCGGCGAATTTCGGTTCGGGGACGAGGTGTATCGGGTGGAGAAAGGAGACGTGTTCTATTACGGCCCGCTTGAACTTCATGGCTTGCGCGCGGTGCCGGGGCAGCCATTCCTCTCGATTACCGTTGTCTTTCATTTCGCCGACGCGGCGTTTCCGATGGACCGGCTGCTCGGCGACCGGCGGCATTTCGGCAATTTTTTCGGCCATCGCGTGGAAGGGTGTTTCTCCGAGCTGGTCGCCAAATACCGTCAGCCGGGAACGGAAAACCGGTTTTTGAGCCAAACCCTGTTGACGACGATCCTGGCCGAACTGGCCAAGAGAAGGCCGGACAAGCTGGAGACGGCGGAAGAGGCGGTTCGGGGCAAGAACGTCGCGCGCCTCGTCCAAGCTAAGAATTTCATCGAGAACCGTCTCGACCGCGAGCTCGATACCCGGGAGCTCGAGAGGATCGCCGGGATGACGTGGAATTATTTGATCTCCCAATTCAAGAGGACGTTCGGCATTACGCCGATGCAGTTCCTGATCTGGGCGCGGGTCACGAAGGCCAAGGAGCTGGCGCTGCAGACCCCCCTGTCGTTCGGGGAGATCGCCGCGCAGGTCGGGTATCGGGATATTCACGCCTTCGGCAAAATGTTTCGCAAAAAGACGGGCATGAGTCTTACGGAATTTTGCGCTTCCGTCTACGAGAAGGATCACCATGTCCTCTGGCCGGGCAACGAAAACGAGAACCCGGAATCATCGCGATAACGGACGCCTTTTTGCCGATGCCGACTACATACAGACTCTTTCTCCGGGTCATGCCAATCGAACAGGCGGCCTTCCGGCCCGGCCAGGCGCAGCTCGGCGCCCGCTTCGCGGAACAGGGGGCGGAATTCCGGGGCGCAGCCGCCGATCCGGTAACGGAAATAGAACTCGAAGAGGGACGCTTTGGGAGAAGCGTCCCTCTTCGAGTTCTTTGCTAGCCGGAGCGAGCCGTCAAAGGTAACGATGCTCCCTGAAAGCGGCGGCCTGCCCGACATGCGCTCCGTTCGCGTCCGTCAAGTTCCAGACCGTTGCCTTCAGGATGTAAAATCGCCGGCCGTTGCTGGAGATGCGGACTCCCGTGTAGTCGTCGACGAACCCTTTCTCGTGCACGGCCTTCAGAAAGGCGGCCCGTTGATCCCGTTCCATCGGCTCCGCGGTCAATTTGGACGGCGTGCCCGTGAAGGTCTCCCAATCCATCTCCCACAGCTCCAGCGCCGCCCGGTTGCCGAAGTTCAGCACCGGATCGGCTTCCGTTCCGTGGGACAAGACCACGCAGGGAGACCCGAATAATCGTTCAAATGCATTCTCCGTAGTAACCGGCACGTCCAGAAGCGGCTGCCCGGTCAACCTTCGGTAGCTGTCGATGATGGTTCGGGCGTGCTCGTTTGTTGCTCCAATGCCGTTGTAACGCATGAATTCCGATGCCTCCTCCACTCCCGCTCCTTGGATCCACTCTCTATTTTTTATTATAATGCGGGGCACGACCCGCCGTCGATATTGACGGACGTTCCGGTCACGTAAGATGCCGCCTCGGAAGCCAGAAACACGATCACTTTCGCCGCTTCGTCGGTGTCCCCGATTCTCCCCAGCGGAATCCGGTGGCGGGGATTGCGGGCATACTGCTCCCAGGTGAGCCCGGGCTCCTCCCGCTTCCAGCGTTCCTCCAGCTGGCCGCTGCGGATCAAGCCGATGCACACGGTGTTTACGCGGATCTGGTCGGGGGCCAGATCGAGGCTCATCGCCTTGGTCAGGGCTTGTCCGGCCGCGCGGCTGACCGTGCTCGGCATGGAGCAGGCCGGCGGCGTCTTGGCCCAGGAAGTCGTGACATTGACGATGGCTCCCTTGCCGGACCGGCGCATGTGCGGAATCGCGGCCCGCGACAGACGGACGGCCGCCATCAGCTTTAAATCGAGGTCGGCCGCCCAAAGCTCGTCTTCGATCCCTTCGAACGGCATGGCGGCGGCGGTTCCCGCGTTGTTCACCAAAATATCGAGCCGGCCGAATTGCTGAACGGCGAGGGCAGCCGTTTTCTCGCAGTCTTCGGCATGCGTCACGTCGGCGCGGATGGTCAGCGCGACAGCGCCGGTCCGTTCCTTGATGAGGCCGGCCGCCGCGGCCAATTGCTCTTGATTCCGCGCGCAAATCGCGACACGGGCGCCTTCCGCGGCGAACGCCGCCGCCGATTCGAGGCCGATCCCTTTGCTTCCCCCGGTAATCAGCGCGACTTTCCCCCGAAGTCCCAGATCCATGGGATCGCCTCCTTAGGATGGATGATGCTTCAAGGCATGTATTCCTCGCGGGCCGGCGTGAAAATATCGAGAGAAACGGTATCTTCCATCGCATGCACGCTGTGCTCCCGTCCCCCGGGGATGACGAAGCTTCCGCCCGCTTTCACCTCATATTCCGTATCTTCGCATAAGACCTTGACCCGGCCTTCCAAAATATAAAAAATTTGCTCGTGGTAATGGCTGTGAGCGGGGAAGTTGGAGCCCTCCGCCAGGAGGTGCTCGACGAGCATGAGCTTGTCGTTGTAGGCCAGAACCCTTCTCTCCACTCCCTGAAACGGATAAGTGACGTCCAACGTATCGCGATCGGTCATCATGGCGGATTCATCCTTTCCTAATGGGCGGTTGAAGCGGCGATCTCATGAACGACTTCGATGATGATGTCTTCTTGCCCGGCGACGATCTTTCTTCTTCCCAGCTCCAGGAAGACTCGATGGGGGCTCACGTTGTATTTCCGGGACAGCCGTTCCACCGGTTGGGCGAAGCCCGAGAATACGCCGGCCAACCCGCTGACGACGCTGGTGGAATTGATGGTCGGAACCTTGGCGATGATGGTCTGCTCCGCCAGGTTGGCGCCGTCCAGCAGCTTCTCCACGTCGATATGGGTGGCGTAGCCCAGCTTGTCCAGCACGGCGACCAATACTTCCAATTGGGCGTTGCCGGCGCCGGCTCCGAAGCCTCGAATCGTCCCGTCCAGAATGGAAGCTCCCGCATCCACGGCGGCCACCGAATTGGCCACGGCGTGCCCCAGATTGTTATGGGCATGGAAGCCGACCGGAATTTCCAACGCGGCGGCGAGCGCCCGTACCCGTTCGGTTACGTCTCTCGGCAGATAGACGCCGGCGGAGTCCATCAGGATGACCCCTTGCGCTCCGTAGGACTGCATTTTGGCGGCCTCCTGCACGAGCGCCTCGACCGGCGCCATGTGGCTCATCATCAGAACGCCGTATGCTTCCCGCCCCATGCTCCGTACGTACTCGATATGCTTCTTCGTGATATCCGCTTCCGTACAGTGGGACGCCACCCTGACCACATGCACGCCCAGATCCAATGCCGACTTCAAGTCGTGAAGGGTAGCGACGCCCGGAATGACATGGATGCCGATCTTCGCACGGCGCAAAGTAGCGGCGGCCAATCGGATCATGTCGGGATCCGATACAAGAGATTCGCCTAATTGCAGAGAGGAGGCCCCGAGGCCGTTGCCGTGTCCCACCTCGACAATGGGGATGCCTGCCGCGTCGGCGATGAGCATGTACCCGCGCATCTGCTCTTCGGTCAACTGATGGCGCACCGCATGGGAGCCGTCTCTCAAGGTAGGGTCGCTGATCAGCACGGCGGACATGTTTACGCTCCTTTCCGAGCGTTGCCGATTTTGAAGGCGTATTCCTCCGCAATCGCAACGGCGGCGCAGTTGATGATGTCCAGATTGCCGGCATACTTGGGCAGATAATCGCCAAGCCCCTGCACTTTGATCATGACCACGATCTTCCCGTCCTCCAATGTAGGAGGGAGCAAGAGCCGGTAGCCCGGAACATAAGACTGCATCTTCCGGATCAAATCTTCCAGATACTTCGAAAGGGCGTCCGGATCGGGATCGGACACCTTGGCGTAAACGGTGGTCTGCATGTCGATGCACGGCTCGGCCGGGTTCAAATTCAGGATGGCCTTGGCGCGCCGGCATCGGGAGAACTTGACGATCGCTTCCTCCGTCGTCTCGATGTATTCGTCCAGATTCGATCGGGTGGCGGGTCCGGCGCTTCTCGAAGCGATGCTCGAGACGACCTCGATGTAGTCGACGTGCCGGTGGGTTTGGCCGATGGCGTAGGCGATGGGCACGGAGGCTTGTCCTCCGCAGGTTACCATATTCACGTTGTCGAGCGTCAGGCATTCGTTCAGGTTGACGGCGGGAACGCACATCTCCCCGATTTTGGACGGGGTCATATCGATGACGAACTTGCCCAGGTTCTTGAAAATGCCCGCGTGCTGGGCGTGCGCATACGCCGAGGTTGCATCGAAGACGATGTCGTACAGATGAGCGTTGTCGACGATCGCATCGATTTGCTTGTCGGAGACTTGAATGCCCATCTCCCGGGCCACCTTCATGCCGGGCGATTCCGGATTTCGGCCTACGAACAATGTGCATTCCAGCTTGGACGACCGTGCGGTCTTCTTCAACAGATCAGTTCCGATATTGCCGCTGCCGAGGATGGCAACCTTGGCCCTGCCGTTCATCAAAAATCCTCCTTTGCTCTTAGGGTTAACGGAAGACAGAATTTTCCGTTATTTTAAGCCGCAATCACCACCTCCTTTACGGATCGTCCTTCCGAGCGTATGCAGGTTTTGTCACAATCGCGCGAAAAATGCAAAATATTCACACCGTAAATATACAAAATCGGTATGAATTAGGATATAGGCCTTTCTTATTGTTTTTTAATAATTGGCATTTTGTTAGATGTGCCGATCGAATGGCAGATATTGTTCATTATAATGACGGGGATCTGTAGATTTTCGGTTTCTAGCAGGTTGCCATTTTGTTATGATGAGAAAAAGAAAACTGCGCAAAGGGGTCGAGCCGCCGTGCTTCGGGAGTACGAATACGAGTTTGCGGAGTTTCTCTACTACACGCCCGGCGATCTGGATAAAGAGAGCGGCCTCTGGCCGGTTCGCGGGGGGAGAACCCTCGCCAAGCCGAACTATCGGGTGGGGCCGAAGCGGATCGAATGCTGGAGTCTTCATCTCGTTCGGGAGGGAAGGGTCCGTCTTGAATTCGACGGCGGCACCGCGGACCTGGGGGCGGGCGATCTGTTCTGTCTTTTCCCGGATCGAGCCTACACGTACTTCAAGCCTCCGGAGGACTCGGCGCTTCGCATGAGCTGGCTGGCGTTGGACGGCCAGAGGGTCGAACCGCTGCTCGCGAGGATCGGGATGACGCCTGACAAGCCGTATCTCGGGAAGCCGTCGCCCGACGGGCGTATCCACGAAGCGGCCGAACTTGCGATCGAGGCGCTTGCGAATGCCGATCAGGGCCAACCGGCTTCCGCGCTGGAGCTGCAGGCGCTTGTCGGCGCCCTGTTCGCCGAGCTGCTGCGGAGGACGGGGACCGATTCCGGGAAGGCGGATACAGCCGATTGGATCAAGCAATGCCGGTCGTTTATGGATCTGCATGCCACGGAGGGAATCACGGTGCGGCAGGTTGCGGATCTCGCCGGCGTGCATCGCTCTTATTTCTCGAACGAGTTCACGCGGCAGACGGGGATCTCCCCCGTGAAGTACCTGCAGAGGATTCGCATGGAGAAGGCCGTCCGATTGCTGAAGGACACGGATGCGACGGTCACGGAGATTGCCTTGTCGCTCGGGTATCCGAACCTGCATTCGTTCACCCGGGCTTTCAAGATGTACTACGAGGCGTCCCCGCTGGCCGTGAGGCAGGACGGCGACGGAAGGAGACGTTTCCGATGAGTGTGAAGAAAGCGCTTCAGCGGTGGCTGCCGCCGCATTGGAGCCTCCAGGGCAAAATTTTTATCGCGTTCGGCCTCGTGACGCTGCTCGCCATCGTCTCCGTATCCGGCATCGTGTACATGAACATGCGGGACACGATCAAGCGCAACGCGGTGCAGTCGGTGTCCGACAGCATCCGGCAGGCGGACGAATCGCTGAACGTCATGCTGGACGAGATCGATCGGCTGAACACGCTTGCCGCGACGAGCGATACCGTCATCCGTTCGATTCAGAGCCCGAACGAGGAGATCAGCTACGAATGGTTCCAAGAGCAGAAGCGGGTGACGGAATATTTGTCCGGCCTGATCCTCTATAAGCCTTACATTAGGCGCATCGCCGTGGTCGGCCTGAACGGGAAGGTGTTCTTTACGGGAGAGCCGTGGCTCGATCGTACCGTTCTGAACACGCCGATGATGGAATATATGCTGAGCAACGGCTCGCAGCATGCTTATTACCGGGAATCGAGCGGCGGGGACGCCATCGTCGTAGGACGGGAGCTGCGCTACAACCGGAAGACGATCGGCGTCGTCATGGTCGATCTGAACGCCGATTTTCTAAAAAAGACGTTCGGCGTAAAGCCGACCGCGGACAGTCTTCTGTACGTCCTGGACGAGCAGAACGGGGAGGTGTACCGGTCCGATCTGCCCGATTCCGAGGTGTCTACCGTCGAGACTTCGCCTTCCGACGCCCCGTCCCCCGGGACGGGACCGTCGATGGACACGATCGTCTCGCTGAAGACGGAGCTGTCCGGCCGCGGCGAGGCGGTCGAACGGCGAATCGGAGGCAAGTCCTATATCGTCGTGAGCCGCTTGTCCGCGAACACGGGGTGGACGACGCTGGCGCTCATCCCGATGGACTCGCTGCTGAGCGAATCGACCCGCATCCGCAACCTCATGCTCGAGGTGTCGATCGTCGTTTTCGCCGTCGTCCTCATCGGTTCGCTGCAAGTGTCGTCGAGAACGACGCTGAATATCCGGCGGCTGAAATCGATGATGATGCAGGTGAAGGACGGCAATCTGGCTTTTCCGCGGAACGAGATCCGGAGCAAGGACGAGATCGGCGAGCTGTACCGAGTCTTCGTCAGCATGGTCGACGACCTGAACCGGCTGATGGAAGGCGTTCGGGTGAGCGAGAAGGAGAAGCGGGAGGCGGAGCTTACCGCGCTGCAGGCCCAGATCCGCCCCCACTTTCTGTACAATTCGCTCAATACGATCAAGTATTTGGCCAAGCTGAACGGCGTGCCTAACATCGAAGAGGTGTCGGGCTCGCTCATTGAGCTGTTGCGCAGCGTGCTTGGCAATTCAAGCGAATTCCTCACGGTGAAGGAGGAGCTGGATTACGTGAACAGCTACGTCTCCATCGCCAAGTACAAATTTATCGAGCCCATCCGCATCGACACCCTGATCGAAGACGAAGCGCTGCTTCATTGCCGGGTGCCGAAGCTGACGCTGCAGCCGCTGGTGGAGAACGCCATCGTTCACGGCATCGGTCCGACCGGCCGGGGAGGAAGCGTGCAGATTCGCGTGTACGAGGAAGACCGCGATCTGAAAATCGAAGTGACGGATAACGGTCAAGGAATGCCGCAGGAGAAAGCCGACGGACTGCTCGGGGAGACCGGGAGACATTCGCTGCGCTCGCGGTTCGGCGGAATGGGCGTGCGCAGCGCGCATGAGAGAATCGTTCGGATTTACGGCGAAAGCTACGGCTTGAAGCTGTACAGCGAGCCGGGCCTCTACACGAAGGCGGAGCTTCGATTCCCGAAGCTGCCTCCCGCCGGGACGCAAGCGATCTAAAGGAGGATGAGGGAATGTACCAGGTTCTGCTGGTTGACGACGAGCCGCTCGTGCGCAACGTGCTGCGCACCTTGTCCGATTGGAAAGCGAAGGGATTCGAGATCTGCGGGGAGGCCGGCAGCGGGCGAACGGCGCTGGAGCTGATCGGGCAGACTTCGCCGGATATCGCCATCATCGACGTGAACATGCCCGAGATGAACGGGGTGGAGCTGAACCGGGCGATCCGGGAACGGTTCCCCGCCGTTCGGACGATTATGCTCAGCAGCTACGACGACTACGATTACGTGCGCGATTGCTTGCAGAACGGGGCGGTCGATTACTTGCTGAAGCACCGCCTGGACGAGGCGGCGCTGACGAACGTGCTGAACAAAGCGGCGGCGGAGCTAAGCCGCAAGGATCCGACGGAGAAGGCAGAGGAACCGAACGCGAATTCAGGGGAGACGAATGCGGATGCCGTCCGCGAGGCGATCGTCCGGGCTGTCAAGGGAAGCGGCGGCGGGGCGGGGGACGAGCTCGAGGCCGAAGCGGCAAGAAGCGGGTTGTATCCGGGAGCGGTCCGCTATGCGGCGGCCGCGTTGCAAATTACTCCCTTCCTGCTTCTGACGGAGTCTTACAGCGACGTGCAGACGAGCCGGCTCATGCGCCAGGTCGTCGAGCTTGCGCAGCAGACGATCGGCGAGATCCGGGAGCGGACGGCGGCCTATGTGGAGAACGGGCGGCTGGCCGTCGTATTCGCGTCCGGAGAGCGCAGCGAGCATGCCGTCGCCGCCGAAGCCGAGCGGTGGATGAGCAAGCTGCGTCATGCGCTGGAGCTGCTGCTGAATCTCAAAAGCGTCTACGCCGTTGGACACGTCTGCGGAAGCCTCTCGCAGCTGGCGGCGAGCTATGCCTCCGCCGAGCGGTCGCTCGACGCCGCGCACGCGGGCCCGGAAGCGTCTCGCGGACGCCCCGCCGCCGGAACGGAACGGGCACCGGAACCCGGACCGCGCGTCTCCTTGAAGATCGAGGAGCAGAAGCAGCTTCTGCTTCATCTCGAGATGCTGGACGAAGAAGGGGCGAAGCGGCTGATCGGTTCCGTATTCGGCTCCATCCGCCATCTGCCGATCCATTCCCAGGCGGCGCAGACGATCGTGAGCGAACTGCTGCATACGGGAGTCAAGGCGCTGGGCAAGTGGGTGCCCGCCCCATCGCTCGAGGAAGCGATAGCCGAACTGCCTCCGCGCGGAGAGCTGGGCCGGATCGGCGGCATGGCGGAATTGGAAGCATGGCTGCAGCGCTACTATTCCGTCCTGCTCAAGCAGCTCAAGCGGCGGCGCACGGCCGGGCCGCATTCCCGTCACGTGTCGCAGGCGATCGCGTTCGTCCTGGAGAATTACACGGGCAGCGTTACGCTGGAGCTCACGGCGGCCGCCATCGGGCTGAACCCCTCCTATTTGAGCCGGATTTTCAAGGAAGAGACCCGCACGACGTTCTCGGAATACGTGAACAAGGTGAGGATCGAAGCGGGACGCAAGCTGCTCGAGAGCGGGGAATATTCGGTCAAGCAGATCAGCAATCTGGTGGGATTCGCGACATACAATTATTTTTTCAAAGTGTTCAAAGAAGGGACCGGGATGACGCCGAACGAGTACGCGAGCAGCCTGGGTCGCGGCGCGGGCGCCGGATAAAGCCTTGTAAAAGATGTGGAGTAAAGAGTCAAAAATGTAGAATTCGCCGATCTTTCCGGTGACTTATAATACTCGCAAGCACCTCGGAAACGCTTCCATATCCGACTCGTGCATCAATTAATGGAGGTTAGGGGTTCATGCGTAAACAGTGGAAAAAAATCGCGATCGGAACGATGATCGTTCCGGCATTGGCTCTGGCGGGCTGCAGCTCGGGCAATAACGGCAATAACGGCAACGCTTCGGCGTCGCCGTCCGGCAGCAGCGTTGTAAGCGAGACCGGCTTCCCGCTCACCGAGAAGCCGGTCACGCTGAAGATGTTCACCCGGATCGCACCGGCAAACGGTCCTTTCAAGGACATGCCGGTATTCCAGGACTACGAGAAAATGACCAACGTGCACGTCGACTTTACCGAAGCGCCGACGGACGGCTTCCAGGAGAAAAAGAACCTGCTGTTCGCCTCCAACGAGCTTCCCGACGCCTTGTACCGCTCCGGACTGACGCAGCTCGAAGCGACCCGTTACGGGGCCAGCGGCCAGCTGATTCCGCTGGAGGACCTGATCGACAAGTACGCTCCCAATCTGAAGAAGCTGATGGACGAGTATCCGGAGATCCGCTCCGGCATCACGACGCCGGAAGGCCATATCTACGCGATTCCGGGCATCGTCACGCTCGGGGCGGCGCGTACGGACAAGAAATGGATCAACCAGGCGTGGCTGAAGAAGCTCGGTCTTCAGATGCCGGAGACGACCGACGACCTGTACAACGTGCTGGTTGCATTCCGTGACAAAGATCCGAACGGGAACGGCAAGCAGGACGAGATTCCGATGACCGCCCGGGCCGGAACGCCGGGGCAGGGACTTCCGATCGTCAATCTCATGAGCGGCTCGTTCGGCCTGGACCAACAGCTCGGCTACAACATCAACATCGCGGACGACAAAGTGGAGATCTGGATGGGCAGCGACCGGAACAAGGAGATGCTGCAGTATCTGAACAAGCTGTACAAGGAGAAGCTGCTCGATCCTCAGCTGTTCTCGCAGACGGAAGCGCAATATTTGGCCAAGCAGGGCTCGGGCGCCACAGGCGTCTTCTTCGACCAGACGAACAACAACTTCCTGCCGATCCAGGACCAGTACACCGGGATGGCGCCGCCGGCCGGCCCGCACGGAGACCGGCTGCAGGCCCAGGCCTCGCCGATCGCCCGCGACTTCGGAGCGTTCGCCATCACGAACGTCGACAAGTATCCGGAGCTCACGATGCGCTGGATCGATTATTTCTACAGCGACGAAGGCTCGACGATGCTGCGCTTCGGCCGCGAGGGCGAGAATTACGAGCTTCGCGACGGCGTTCCGTATTACACGGATAAATTCCTGAGCGTAGAAGGCGCCCAAGGGAAGATTACGCCGTATGCGGGCGGCGGCGCCCCTCACCTGATCGACGATCATGTGGCTTCCTTCATCAATCCGCCGCAGGTTCAAGAAGCTCAGGAAAAACTGGATCCGTACATGCCGAAGGTCCGCTACGCGGCTCCGATGTTCGACGAGGCGACGGCGCAGAAGGTCAACGAGCTGCGCAACGACATCGACAAGTATTACGAGGAGCAGAGCACCAAGTTCATCGCCGGCGCTCTCAGCTTCGACAAGTGGGACGAGTTCCAGAAGACGCTGAAGAAGATGAACATCGACGAGCTTCAGAAGATCTATCAGGACGCTTACGACACGATGAAGAAGTAACGGCAAAAGTTTCGCCGGCCAAGGACGGGCGCGCTTAAGCGAGCGCGCCCGCCTCCGGCATCAAGGAGTCGATTCGCATGAAAAGCGCGTTGGACCAAGCCGAAGCCGTCCAGGGAGCGGCGGCCGCGGCCGTGCGGCTGACGCCGAGGCGCGGCCGCCTGCTTCGGGAGATGGCGAAACGGTACGATCTGTACCTGATGCTGCTGCTGCCGATCGGATGGTACCTCTTATTCCAGTACGGACCGCTCTACGGCCTGCAGATCGCGTTCAAAAACTTCAGTCCGGCCAAAGGAATTCTCGCCAGCGAGTGGGTCGGCCTCGATAATTTTCACAGATTCTTCGATTCGTATTATTTCAACCGGCTGCTGTGGAACACGTTCACGATCAATCTGTTCTCGATGCTCGTCGCCTTTCCGATTCCGATCGCGCTGGCTTTGATCTGCAACGAGATCCCGAGCCGCAAGTTCGGCAAGTGGCTTCAGAATATAACGTTTATCCCCCATTTCATGTCGGTCGTCGTCATCGTCGGGATCCTGAACGTCTTCCTCTCGCCCGAGACGGGGCCGATCAACGCGCTGATCGAGGCGCTCGGAGGCCAGCCGATCCGCTTCCTGGAGGATGCCTCGTGGTTCAAGCCCATCTTTATCGGCTCGAACATCTGGCAGAACATGGGGTGGCAATCGATCATCTATATCGCGGCGCTCAGCGGCGTGAACCCGCAGCTGTACGAAGCCGCGAAGATGGACGGCGCTTCCCGGCTGCGGCGCGTCTGGCACGTCTCGCTGCCGGGAATCGTGCCGGTTATCGTCATCATGCTCATTCTGGACATCGGCCATTTCATGGATATCGGGTTCGAGAAGATTCTGCTCATGCAGAACAATCTCAATATCGAAGCGAGCGACGTCATCTCTACCTTCGTCTATACGACGGGTATTCAGAAGGGCGAATACAGCTATACGGCGGCTATCGGGCTGTTCAACTCCGTCATCAACCTGATTCTTCTCTTGCTGGTCAATCGTTTCGCGCGCAAGGTTTCGGAGACGAGCTTATGGTAAAGGAGGGATACCTATCGTGAGCAAACAAGCTGCCGCAAGCAAGCCGTCGGATGAACGGTGGTTCGACGCGATCGTCTATATTCTGGCGGCGCTGGTCATGGCGGCGGTGCTGTATCCGCTTATCTTCGTCATCAGCGCGTCGTTCAGCGACCCGGCGAAGGTGCTCGGCGGAGAGGTATGGCTGCTGCCGAAGAACGTGTCGATGGCCGCTTACCAGAACATTTTGCACAACCGCGATATTTGGAACGGATATCTGAACACCATTATTTACGCGGCGATCGGCACTGCAATCAATATGATCATGACGATCCTCGCCGCATATCCGCTGTCGAGGCCCGATCTGCCGGGACGCAAGCTGATCATGGTCGTCATCACGCTGACGATGTTCTTCAGCGGGGGTCTGATTCCGACGTACCTGCTCGTGAAAAACCTGGGCATGGTCAATACGCTGTGGGCGCTGATCGTGCCCGGGGCGATCGCCACCTACAATTTGATCGTCATGCGGACGTATTTTCAGACCAGCATTCCGTGGGAGCTGCAGGAGGCCGCCCATATGGACGGCTGCTCCAACTGGCGGATGCTGTGGAACATCATCCTGCCGCTGTCGAAGCCGATTCTGGCCGTCATGGTGCTGTTCTATGCGGTCGGCCACTGGAATTCGTTCTTTAACGCGCTGATCTACATTCGCGACGAGAGCAAGTATCCGCTGCAGATCGTGCTTCGCGAGATTCTGATGATCAGCCAATCCGACGCGGTGGACGCCAATGTCGGTCTGGAGAGCAAGGTCTTGCTGGCCGAGAGCATCAAATACGCCGTCATCATCGTCTCCAGCCTGCCGATGCTGATCCTGTACCCGTTCGTGCAGAGGCACTTCGTCAAAGGGGTCATGATCGGCTCAATCAAAGGGTAATACCGCGAAGTGGAGGTTTTGAACTTGAAAAGAAACGCAACGATAACGGTCGACGCCGGCAGGAAGAGCGAGCATACGATTAACCCCTACGTGTTCGGCCACTTCGTGGAGGACATCCGCGACCATATGGAAGCGATGCTGGCCTATCCGCTGAAGGATATGGATTTCGAGAGCGAGGCCTCGTCGCCGGAGCCGAGAGCGGTATCCGGCCGTTGGACGCCCTACACGAACGGCCGCGGCACGGTCTACGCGATGGAGCCGCCCGCTCCGAAGCATTCGGGCCGAGCCCAGCGCGTTCGAATGATGAGCGACGACGAGGCCTATGCGGGGATCTCGCAGAAGGTCGCGCTGAAGGGGCCTTCGGAGTATGCGGTGAAGCTCGTGGCGCGCGCTTCCGTCGAGATTCGTTACTTGGTCGTCGAAGCGGCGGATCGGCGGACTGGGGACGTGATCGGCGTGGCTCGCATTGAACTGGCCGGCCACGACTGGAAGAGCTACGAGGCGACGTTGGCCGTCGCGCGCGAATGCGTCGATGCCGAGCTCCGCGTCTACGTTCCCGCCGAGCACCCGCGTTGGATCGATCACGTCTCGACCGGCATGTTCTGGCTCGATCATGTCTCTCTCCTGCCCGCCGACAGCATCGGCATGGTGAGGAAAGAAGTCATGGATATGACCCGGCCGCTGAATGCCGGCATGATGCGCCTCGCGGGCAATTACATCAGCGCGTACCATTGGGAATACGGCGTCGGTCCCGTCCTGGAACGGCCCATTCTCTACAACGAAGCTTGGGGAGGCTGGGCGAACAAGTACTTCGGCACCGACGAGTTCATCGCGTTCTGCCAAGAGCTCGGCGTCGAGCCGCTCATCTGCGTGAACGACGGCTCCGGCACGCCCGAAGAGGCCGCCCGGTGGATCGAATACTGCAACGGCGGCCCCGATACGCCGATGGGCGCGAAGCGGGCGGCGAACGGACATCCCGAGCCGTACCGGGTGCGCTATTGGGAGATCGGCAACGAGGTGTGGGGCCAGTGGCAGGTCGGAACGTGCACGGCCGAGGAGTTCGCCGAGCGGTGCGCCGCGTTCGCGAAGGCGATGAAGGCGGCGGATCCCGAGATCGTGCTGCTGGCCTGCGGGCATACCGATCAGGAGTGGAACAAGCCGCTGCTCGAGCGGGCCGGCGGGGCGATCGACTACCTGACGCTGCACCTGTATCACGGCTTCAACCGGTTCGGCATGAACCGGGAGACGCCTGCGGAGGAGCGGTACAGGGCGATCGTCTCGTTCCCGGAATGGACCCGGAGCGATCTGGCGCGCACGGAAGAGACGATTCAAGCGTATCCGCAGAGCCGCCATGTGAAGGTGGCGATCACCGAATACAACACGATGTTTTATCCGAACACGATCCGCAAGGGGCTCCCGGACGAGCATACGCTCGGCGCCGCCGTGGCCAATGCCGGCAACCTGAACGAGATGCTTCGCCGCAGCGATCTGGTCCGCATCGGCAGCTTCTCCGATCTGGTGAACGGCTGGCTTGGCGGATGCATCCGCGTCGGCGACTTCTATGCCGACCAGTTCCGGGGCAAGGAAGCCGGCTGGAGCGGGCGACCGCTTACCGTTTACGGCACGCCGACTTACGAAGTGATGAAGCTGTACGCCGGCCGGGACATCCGCCGCATGCTGCCCGCTCAGGCCGAGTGCGGAACGTTCTCCGTGGCGTCGGCGAAGCCTGCGCCCGCGGATTTGAACGCGCTGCCGGACCTCGACGTCGCGGCGTGCGCGAACGAAGACGGCAGCCTCGTGACCGTTTTCGTCGTGAACCGCAGCCTGGAGAAAGTAACCGCGAAGCTCGACCTGAAGGCGTTCGAAGCCGGGGAGGACGTCCGGGTGCACGAGATTGCCGGGGATTCGATCGAAGCGATCAATTCCGTGTTCGAGCCGGAGCGTATCGTCTGCACCGAACGGATCGTTCCCGCCTCCGCATGGCGGGAGGGCGTTGCACTGCGTCCGGCTTCCGTGTACGCGTTGGAGATTCGGGCATCGAGGAATTAAACAAGAAGAGGAGGCGGAAGGCAGCGCATGGCCACGTTAAGTTACATCAAGGACTATCCCAGACCGCAATTCGTCCGCCGCGAGTGGGTCAACCTGAACGGCGAATGGAGCTTCCGTTTCGACGACGACAACGTTGGGGAGAAGGCGAAATGGGCGGAGGGATTCGAGGGCACGCACAAGATTCAAGTGCCGTTCACCTACGAGACGAAGGCGAGCGGCATCGGGATCGAGGAGTTCCATCCGCAGGTGTGGTACGGTCGATCGGTCATGATTCCGAAGGAGGCCGAGGGCAAGCGGGTGATTCTGCACTTCCAGGCGGTCGATTACGTAGCCAAGGTATGGGTGAACGGATCGAGGGTCGGCCGTCACCAGGGCGGCTACGCGGCGTTCTCTTTTGACATCACCTCATACGTGACGTTCGGAGCCGAGAACCGGATTGCGGTGAAGGCGGAGGACAGCAGCAGCTGCACGCAGCCTCGTGGCAAGCAGCGCTGGACCCGGGACAACTTCGAATGCTTCTATGTTCAGACGACCGGCATCTGGCAGACCGTCTGGCTGGAATACGTGGAAGAGCAGCGGCTGGATTCCTTGAAAATCACGCCGGACGTCGACCGCTCGTCCGTCCGCTTCGACTATGAAGTGAACGGAGCGGAGGCGGGCGGCGATCTGCGCCTCGAAGCGATCGTCACGCTGAAGGGCAAGCCCGTGAAGCGGGTCGGCCTTGCGATCGACCGCCCCTGTCTGACGGTCGAGGTCGATCTGGTGCACGAGGCGAACGGACCTTGGAAAAAGAGCCTCTGGGCTCCGGCTCACCCGAATCTGTACGACGTCGAGTTCGTGCTCTACTCCGGCGAGCGGGTCGTCGACCGGGTATTCTCCTACTTCGGAATGCGGAAAATCTCGATCGAGAACGGCAAAGTGCTGCTCAACAACGTTCCGCTTTATCAGCGCCTCATACTCGATCAAGGGTACTGGACGGATTCGCATCTGACGCCGCCGAGCGAAGAGGCCTTGATCGAGGACATCGACAAGATTCTGGAGATGGGCTACAACGGCGTCCGCAAGCACATGAAGATCGAGGACGCGCGATTCCTGTATTGGTGCGATGTGAAAGGGGTGCTCGTCTGGTCCGAGATGGCGGCGACCTTCGAATTCCATGACCGCGCCGTCGACACGTTCACGACCGAGTGGCTGGAGATCGTGCGTCAGCAGTACAATCATCCGAGCATCATCACCTGGGTTCCGTTCAACGAATCGTGGGGCATCCCCGCCGTTCTGCGGGACAAAAGGCAGCAAAAGTTTACCGAAGGAATCTACCATTTGACGAAGGCAATCGATCCGCATCGCCCTGTCATTACGAACGACGGCTGGGAGCACACCGTCTCGGATATCCTGACGCTGCACGATTACGTGGAAACCGGCGAGGATTTCGCGGCGCGTTACGGAGATCTGGAAGCGATCCTGAGCCGGAAGACGACGTGCAACCGCTGGAAATACGCCCTGGCCGAAGGCTACGAATACCAAGGCCAGCCGATCATGATCACCGAATTCGGCGGCATCGCGTTCCGGTCGGACGCGGGATGGGGCTACGGCCGCCAAGTCGCCACCGAGGCAGAGTTCCTCGAGCGCTTCGAGGGCCTGACCCGCGCCATCCGCGGCATTGACGCGATCTGCGGCTACTGCTACACGCAGGTCGCCGACGTGCAGCAGGAGATCAACGGCCTGCTGACCGAGGACCGCAAGCCGAAGCTTCCGATCGAGCGCATTCGGGAGATCAATTTGAACTAAAGGGAACGGGGCCGAGCCGCGGGTCGGCTGGGTTAAGGGAACTATGAACCGGGAAACTGCCGTTGCTGCGGCAGTTTTTTTGCCACTTTATTAATTTACCGCGTTAATAACTAAGGAGAAGTCGTGTAAGCTCCTTCTTATCTGGCTCAATTTATTTGCAGTTATTTTACTGATCAAATAGTCCCTCTAAATCCTAAGTTTCAAAGATTTAAACTAGTGATGTCGCAGAGGGTTTTTAGGTGAGAAAACGATTAAATAGAATATAACGTTTGAAGGAATCAAACGTTGTTTATAGCATCTCTTCCTGCCGTCGTAATGTGGAAATTTCGTCTCACTCGCTGGCCATATCAACCTTATCTATGGGTATATAGATGACTGTTTATTTGATGATGCAGCAAACTCCTTTTCATTCAAACAAAAAGAGACGCAATGCGCCTCTCTATCGACAAAATATGATATAATTGGAAATACAACAGAATGGCTTGCAAGGGCGGTCGGCTAATCTCCCGGAAGGGAGGTGATGCCGTGGAGGTTAAGGACGCATTGACGCTAATGATTTCATTTGCGACTCTTGTCGTACTTATACTTTCATTCCATAAACGGAAATAGACCGCCCTCGCCAAAGGATTCGGTCTAATTTCCTGACTGCATTCCCATTAAGCCTGCCGCCCTTAAAAGCGGCTGTTGTGGAGGAGTCGTGTTCGCAGCACGGCTCCTTTTTAAAGCGTTTTAAAGCCTGCATATACTAGCACCAGTATATCATAATTACACCAAAACTACACCAATCAGTTATTTTTAAGTGGCTCTCGAGATGCTGGGCCAAAACGTAGGTAAGCGTGTCTACCGCCCCCTTCGAGATGCTGTAGCCGATCAGATTCGGGAAAGCGATTCGAGTCGCGGAGGAGGAAATGTTGATGATGCGGCCTTCGTCCTTCATGCGAGGCAACGCCTGCTGAATCAGGAAAAACGGCGCCTTGGCAAGAAGGTTCATCAGGTCGTCGAAGCTTTGCTCCGTCGTCTCTTCGATGGTGGCATACAGCCCGTTTCCGGCATTATTGACGGGAATGTCGAATCGATTATCGCCGATGCGCGCCTGAAGTTCTTCATCCAAGGCGGCATACAATTGCTGAATGTTGTCCGTGACGCTCAAGTCCGCACCGATCGCAAAGGCGGAACCGCCGCTCCGCTCGATCTCATGTACCGCCTCTTCCGCCGCCCGGCGATTGCTTCCGTAATGTACGGCAACGACGGCGCCGTCCCGCGCCAATCGCAGCGCAATCCCGCGTCCGATTCCCCGGCTTCATAAACGGGGCGCAGCAAAAAGAACGGCTTTCGCGAGAAAGCCGTTCTAGAGGTATGCGTTATGCCTATGAGTCCGGCGTTTAGGATACCTGAGAGGTAGGCCGGACGACAAGTTCGTTCACATCGACATCGGCCGGCTGCTCGATGGCATAAGCGATGGCGCGGGCGATGGCGGAAGCGGGGATGGCGTTGCGGCGATACTCCTTCATGAATTCCCTCGTTCCGTCGTCCGTGATGCTCTTGGCCAGCTCGGATTCGGTCACGCCCGGCGAGACGAGCGTCGCGCGGATGCCGCCTCCGGCCTCCTGCCGCAAGCCGTCGGTGATCGCCCGGACGGCATATTTGGTGGCGCAATATACCGCCGCAGTCGGGGTTACCGAATAGGCGCCGACGGAAGCGATATTGACGAAATGACCGACCCCTTGCTCCTTCATAACCGGAAGCCCGGCGGCGATGCCGTGGAGGACGCCGCGGATATTGACGTCGATCATGCGGTTCCATTCGTCGACTTTCAAGGCTTCAAGCGGCGAGAGCGGCATGACGCCGGCGTTGTTCACGATGACGTCGAGGCGGCCGAATCGGTCCTGAGCCAGGCGGACGATCGCCCGCATCTGATCGAGTTCCGTCACGTCGAGCGGTTGAAGCTCGACCGAACCTTCCGCGGCGCGAATGTCGGAGGCTAACGCCTCCAACCGTTCCAGCCGTCTGGCGCCGATAACCACCTGAGCGCCTTGTTCGACGAGCAGACGCGCCGTCGCTTCGCCGATCCCGCTGCTCGCTCCCGTAATGACGATAACTTTTCCGCGAATACCGGACATGGATCAGCTCTCCTTTTTCTCCCGATAAAATATCATTCCGCCGTGATAGAGCACCCCGTCCCGAAAATCGCCGTCGGCCATAAACCCCGTGTCGTCCACATATTCGATATGGTCGCCTTCCAGGGCGTAACTGCCTTGATAGGCGCTCTTGCTCTTGCGGTTCCCGCGGGCTTCGTCGTATCGTCCGTTCGGCAGCAGCTCCTGCCGGACATAACCGTCCCGGGTCACCCACATGCCGACGTAGGGATGCGGGTCTGCGTTGCCGTTCTTCATCTCATCCTCTCCTTCCGCGTTCGAACGCAGGTTTATTATGGCGCGCATCGCAAACGAGGCGGTAGCGGGAAGCTTCGATCCGATTGCCTAATCCTCCAAAACATTATAAAGTGGAGAGTGATCGGGAAAGAGAGGTGACGGAGATGGACGTACATTCCGCTAAGCGGAGGGAAGAACTGGCGCAGCTGATCGAACGGCACTCGGAACGGGACGGTACGCATGAGACGGCGATTCCCGCCTTGCGCTTGATTCGCTCGTCTCAAGTGTCCGGGCCGGCGATCCATTCGGTTTACGAGCCGTCCCTGTGCGTCGTGGCCCAAGGCTCGAAGGTGGTTCTGCTGGGGACGGAAAGCTATCGGTACGATCCGGCCAGCTACTTGGCGGCCTCGGTCCATCTGCCGATCGCCGGGCAGGTCGCGGAGGCTTCGGCGGAAGCGCCGTATCTGTCCCTGCAGCTGCAATTCGACATGAATCAAATTCTCGAGGTCATTCAGGCTTCCGATCAAGCGGCCAAGCCGAGGCGGGAATCCGGACGCGGCCTGGTGGTCAGCCGGATGAACGATGCGCTTTACGAGGCCGTTCTAAGACTTGTCCGATTGCTGGATACTCCGAGCGACATTCCGGTGCTGGCTCCGTATGCGGCGCGCGAGATTATTTACCGGATGCTCCAGGATGAGCAGGGCGCCGACGTCAAGCAGTTCGCGTTAATCGGCAGCCATGCGCAGCGAATCGCGAAGGCGATCGAACGGATCGGCCGCGAGTTCGCGCTGCCCCTGCGCATTGATGAATTGGCCGCGGAGGCCGGGATGAGCGCCTCGTCCTTATTCAGTTACTTCAAGGAAGTGACGGCGATGAGTCCGATCCAGTACCAGAAGCGGCTGCGGCTGCAAGAGGCGCGCCGTCTGCTTCTCTCCGCGGCGATGGAAGCGGCGGATGTCGCGTTCCAGGTCGGCTACGAGAGCCCTTCGCACTTCAACCGCGAATATGCGCGGATGTTCGGGCATCCTCCGATTCGGGACGCTCGGCGTTTAAGGGATGAGCTGCATGCGGGGAAGACGCGGACCTAGGCAGGGCATGCATATTCGGATACAGTAATGACTCCACCATAACGTAGGGGGAATGGCATGAATCGATTCGATTATTCGTTTGACGGCGTGGCTTTTCAGCTCCGGGAGCCGCACGATATGGAATGGCTGCGCTCGCTTGGCAAAGTGTTCTGCGTGTTCGACCAGCAGGATTCCGGCAATATCGCCTTCGGAATCGAGAAGGACGGCAAGAGGTCGTTCGTGAAATATGCGGGAGCCCGGCCGATGGATTACGTGGGGGATCCGCAAGAAGCAGTAGCGCGTTTGACCGAGGCGATTCCGCTGTATTCGGCTTTGCAGCATCCGCACCTGATCCGGCTGACCGATCACTTCCGCACCGGGAGCGGGCACGCCGCCGTCTTCGACTGGTTCGACGGGGAATGCCTGCACTCGCACTGGTCCTTCGCGGGACCGGCCAAGTATAACCACCCTGATTCTCCGTTTTACAAGTTCAAGCATTTGCCCCTCGAGAAACGGTTACAGGCACTGGACGCGATCTTTTCCTTTCACGTGCATGTAGAGTCCCAAGGTTACGTAGCCGTCGATTTTTACGACGGGAGCATTCTCTACGATTTCTCCAACGATGTCACGAGGATCTGCGATATTGATTTCTATCGGAGAGCGCCCTCCGTCAACGAGATGGGGGAAAATTTCTGGGGCGCCAAACGCTCGAAAGCGCCGGAAGAGTTCGAGCTGGGGGCTCCGATCGACGCCCGAACGAATGTGTTCACCATGGGAGCCGTCGCATTCGGTCTGCTGGGCGGGGAGACGGACCGCTCCTTCGCCAAGTGGGAGGCGGGAAGTCCGCTCTACGAAGTCGCTTTGCGGGCGGTGAGGGAGGATCGAGCGCTTCGGTATGGGAGCGTTCGAGCGTTCAAGTCCGCGTGGGAGGAGGCGAGGGGCAAGTAACGGATGCCATCAGAAGAAGTCCGTACCCGATGCGGGACGGACTTCTGACAACGCCATTACCCCGGCTGGCTTCGGTAAACCAGCGGCAAGAAGATCACATCCACGATCTCCACGATCGTCTCGTCCGGAATCGGCTCATGGGTCAGGATGACCTCCTGCCGAAGCAGGTCCGTTGGCAGCGCGATAATTCGCGGGTGCAGCTCGGCCGTTTGAATTTCCCCTCTTTGTTCGGCCCGCTTCAGAATCGTCTTGATCGCAAAGCCCCTTTCTTTCCCCTGGTGATTGATGAATCGGGCCAGCGGAAGGCCGTCGAGGTCCGCCAAGAGGCCGCGAACGATATCCGGCTTCACCTCTTTGAACGGATGCTGGCGAAGCAGCGATAGGCAATCGCCTCGAAGCTCCCCGGTGTCGGGAATCTTTTCTCCCTCAAAGTAAGGGCTCCGGAACAGGACCGCCGCGCGCACCAACTCCGCCCGGTTCGGCCAACGCCGATAGATGACCGTTTTGCTCGTACGGGCGCGGTCGGCCACCCCCTCGATCGTCAGATTCGCGTAGCCGGCAGCCGACAGCTCGTCCCATGCCGCCTGCAAGATCGCCTCTTCCAGCTGTTTTCCCCGGCGTCTCGTTCCTGTCGACTCTCCATCGGGTTTCGTATCGGGCATGATGATCCTCCAAAATAAAATACGTTGCGTTTCTTATAATCCTATTTTATCATAAAAATAAGAAACTTAACGTATCTTATCCGGCGAGAGAGGAGACGATTTGCTCGATGAAAAGCAGCGATGAGGCCCGGGAGGGCGCTGCGGGAGAAAAGCTGGATCCGACGCTCGTGAAGATGGTCTGGATCTTCCTGGCGGGAATCTTGGCTCCCTTGTTCGATACGACCATTATGAATGTCTCCATCGATACGCTCGGCCATGCGTTCGATGCTTCGGTGTCCTCGATCCAATGGGTCATGACCGGCTACTTGCTGGCGCTCGGGATCGTCATTCCGATCAACGGCTGGGCAATGGAACGATTCGGCGGGAAAAGAATGTGGCTGTTCGCGCTCCTTTTGTTTCTGGCGGGGTCGGTTCTGTCCAGCCTCTCCTGGAACATCGGCAGCCTGATCGCGTTCCGCGCGGTTCAGGGGGTGGGCGGAGGTTTGATGCTGCCGATCATGCAGACGATGATCGTTCAGAGGGCCGGCGGGCAGAAATTAGGCAAGCTGATGGCCGTCGCCGGGCTGCCGGCGCTGATCGGTCCGATCATCGGCCCAGTGTTGGGCGGACTGATCGTCGACCATTTAAGCTGGCGTTGGATTTTCTTGGTCAATATCCCGATTTGCCTGATCGCCTTGATCTGGGCATGGTTCGGACTGCCGAAGGATGCGGACGCGAAGCTCGGCCGGCGTTTGGACGTCACGGGTCTGGCGCTGATCTCGCCCTCCATGGTTCTGGTGATTTACGGCCTTGCGCAGGTAGGGACGCAGCATGGCTTTCTTCACCCCGGCGTATGGATACCGCTTGCCGGCGGCGCGATTCTTTTGGCGCTGTTTGCGATTCATGCGTTGAAGAAGGCGGATGCCTCCATCGTGGATCTCCGCTTGTTTAAGGTCCGCGCCTTTACGGCCTCATCCGTCCTTCTGTTTCTGTCCGGCCTCTCCACGTATGGCGCCATGCTGCTGCTGCCGCTTTATTATCAGCAGGTACGAGGGGAGAGCGTGCTGACCGCCGGATTATGGATGGCTCCGCAAGGCATCGGGATGCTCCTGACCCGGTCCTGGGCCGGCAAATGGACGGACCGGATCGGAGCGCGTCCGGTCGTGCTGGCGGGAACCCTGCTGACCGTGCTCGGGACTTTGCCGTTTACTTGGGCGGGCGTTCAGACGAGCCACGTTCTTCTCGGCGCGGCGCTCATCGTGCGGGGGGCCGGGCTTGGCGCGGTGTTCCTGCCCGTCATGGCCGCGTCCTACCATGGGCTCGGAAAAGCCCAAATTCCGCACGCCAGCACGGCGACGAGAATCATCCAGCAGATTGGCGGCGCTTTTGGCTCCTCCGTACTGGCCATCCTCTTGCAGAATCAGCTTGCCGGTCATTCGGCTTCTGATATCTTGGGGAGAGCCGACGCTTTTCAGCATACGTTCTGGTGGTCGCTGGGCTTTACGGTAGGGGGACTGATTCCGGCGGCTCTCCTGCCTCGCATCGCCAAGCGGAGCTAGATTCTCAGCGCCAACCCGATAAGAAAAGGGGATGCCCCGAGGCCTGTTACGGCCTGCAAGGGCATCCCCTCGTTCAATGCCATCCTCTTACCAGTTGTTCCCCGAGACGCGGATCACGTTAAAGTTCGGAGACTTGCTCTCCCCGTAAATCGCCGCGATTCCCGGGTTGTTCACCTTGACGTTGGTGAAGCTCGCCGCGCCGATAACCGGTCCTTGGCCGTCCTCCGCCTTGGCGACGAGCTTGATGCCGTAGCGGGTCGGGTTGTTGATCGTAATGTTCTCCAGGCGGACGTTCTGCATCGGCAGGTTCTCCGGCGATTTGGACTGGAACATCAGACCGAAGTAGACCGGATTGTTGATGTCCACGTTTTTCACCAGGATATTCTTGAAGTCCCTGTCGCCGCCGAAAAACCAGATGGCCCCGAAGTTCTGGTAATCGTTGATCTTGTCGTCGGCTCCGACGCTGGTCCAGAAGTCGCCGCCCGTCCGGTCCAGCGTGACGCCGTCGATGACGGTATCCTGATCGCCGAAGCCGAGCGTGTTGTAGCCGAAGCTCAAGCTGCTGATCGTTACGCCCGGGTACGTGAGCGTATCGGCGCCGTACAGGTTCTGGAACGTGTTGCCTTGGCCGCCGTAGACGGCGAACGCGGCCGCGCGCCGGACGTTGGTCGCGGTCAGGTTCGTGTACTGGTTGCCCACGTTGTAGGAGCCGCCGGCATCGATGGCGCTGAACAGCGCGAACGAGTCGTCGCCGGTGGCGCGGGCGTAGTTGTTGTCGATGATGTTATAGGACGAACCGTTCGTCATGTTGATGCCGTCCGCGAACATGTTCTTGATCCGGTTGTTGCGGAACGTATTATGCGAGGAGTTCACGCCCCAGTACAGGCAGATAAAATGCTCGGCCCAGATGTTCTCGATGGTGACGTTCTGCATGCCGTTGCCGTCGATGAACTTGCCGGGTCCGTCGACGCGGTAGACGTAGTTGCCCCAAGCAGACAGGTTCTTGATGGTGGAGCCGTTCGCCGTGGAGCTGATATTGAATCCGACGTCGGTGTTCGTCTGATCCTTCGGCGCCACAAGCTTGGTGTACCAGGGGCCGGCGCCGATGATCTCGGTTGCCCGGCCGTACAGGAAGATCTTATTCGAGATCGTCCATTCGCCGGCCGGAATAAAAATTCCTTTCTTCGTCGAGTCCTGCCGGAATTCGTTCAACGCCTGCTCGATCGACTTCGTGTTCGACACTTCGACGTACTTGCTCGGATCCGGATTGGAAGCGGGCGGCGCGACGTTCTCCGTCTCGATCATATCCACGTAGATCCAAGAAACGTCTCCGGCGTCTTTCTGAATCTTGATCTTCGTTCCGGCCGGATACACTTGGTCGAGCATCAGCTGCGAATCTTCATAGAGCCAGTAAGCCTTGGAGCCGGAGTTATTGTAGCCAAGCTGCCCAAGGGTGCTTGGAGTCGCGTACACGTAAGAGAACTTGGAGGTGACGGTAAAGTTGCCTTTGTCCGCGCCGTTCGCATAGATGCTGACCGTGCCGGTGGTGTTATCCGCCACGGCGTTGCGCAGGACGATCGCGTTGGCGGGCGAGGTCAATGTGAACTCGACGTATTCGCCGGTCGAATCCAGATAGACGGCCGAACGTCCGGAAGCTTCGCCCGCGTAGTCGCCCGGCGTGAAGTTCGGGGCCAGCCTGGTTCCGTTGGTGCTGTTCCCGGAAGCTTCGGCTTCCAGAATCGTGAACGGCATGTTCGCGCCCCGGCCCGAATAGAGGCTGACCGTGTTCGCGTTGTTGGCTTGCTTGACGGCGGCTTCGTTCGCGTCCGCCGCGACCGTCGTCGTAACCGTATAGCTGCCGTTGACCGCCGTCCACGTGCCCAGGGTCACGTTGACCGACGCGCCTGCGGCCAGAGCCCCGCTGTAGGAGCCGGTAAAGGTCTGGATCGTGGTTCCCGCCGCGTTCTTCAGCGCGAGCGTGATTCCGTGAGCGCCGCCGGCGGAGGCGATCGTGCCTTGGTTTTTCAGGTTGACGGTGAAGGCGACGGTATTGCCGGCGCTCGGATTGCTTGGCGTCCAAGAGGCCGTCCCGATCAAGTCGGAGCTCTGGACTTGCCCGACGACCAGCGGCGACGATTGGGTGAAGCTGTTGTTCCCGTTGTCGGTCTCGATGACGGCGTTGCTCTCGTCAACCTTGGCGGTGACGGAATAGGAGCCTGCGTCCTTCGGTCCGATGTTCGCGGAGACCGTCGCCGATGCGCCGGCGGCCAGCGCGCCGACCGATGCCGTTCCGGCCAAAGTGCTTCCCAGGTAGAATTTCACGTCCGTCGCGGCGGAAGCCAAGGTGCCGGCGTTCTGTACGGTCGCGCTAAGCGTAACGGCGTCGGTCTCGACCGGAGAAGCGGGCGACCAGGAGATTCCGGTGACCTTCAGGTCGGGATTCGGCGCCGGGGTGCCGAGGATCTGGAACTCGGCGACTTGCCCGCCCGGCGCTCCGGAGTTGGCGGTGAAGCGGAGCTGCACGCTGCTCGCCGTCGCGTTCACCGGAATGGTGACGGTGTTCTGCGAAGACGGGTTGAACGTATACGTAGCGGAGGATACCAGGTTCGTGAACGTCGTGGCGTTCTGATCGTGTCCCAGCACCTGGAGCGTCTGCGTGCGCGTGGCCCACTCGCTGGCCGGGTTCAGCTTGAGCACGACCGACGTGACGCTGGCGTTGGCTCCAAGGTCCACGGTGAGCGTACCCGGGTAGCCGCTGCTCTCCCAATACGTGCTCGTATCGTTGTCGTTGGCGTTCGCCGCCACGTAGGTGAAGGTGGAAGAGGAAGCCGTGATCGGCTTGCCGACGGCGAGGTTCGTGTCGTTGCCGCCGCCGCCCGAACCGGTGCGCGTGACGGAATTGCTCGGCGCGGAGACGTTGCCGGCCGCGTCCTTCGCAACGACGTAGTAGGCGACCGTCGCGGACTGGGGCTGGCTGTCCGTATAGATCAGCGTCGATCCGTTCACGCTGCCGCGAAGCTGATTATTGGCGTAAACGTCGTAGCCGGTAACGCCGACGTTATCGGTGGCCGCGTTCCAGGAGAGCTGAATCGTGCCCGAGGCCGGTTGCGTAAAAGTCAGATTGGACGGAGCCGTAGGAGATTGGTTGTCCGCGGAGGAGCCCGCGACGAAGTTGATCCAGTTGATATTGAAGTCGTAGCCGCTGGCATAGATGCGGAGCGTTTGCGCTCCCGCGGCGAGCGTCACGTTCGCGGTGACGGTCTGCCAATTCTGCCAGCCGCCGGTATTCGGCACCGTCGTCGCGGCCAGCGTCGTCCCGCCGGATTGAAGCTGGAGCTGGCCCGTGGAGGCGTTGCTGGCGACCCGGTACTCGACGGTATACGCGCCCGCGTTTTGCACGTTCACGCTGTAGTCCAGCCAGTCGCCGGCGTTGATCCATCCGACGTTGAGGCCGCCGCCGCTATCCGTCGTCGTCTCGGTCTGGATGCCGTTCATGGCGCTGTAGCTCTCCGCTTGAATCTTACCCGGTATGGCTTGCGGAGCGGATTGGGAAGATCCGTAGACTTCGAGCTCGGATAGCTGGCCCGCCGGCCAGCCGGTGTTGGCGGTCACGTTGACCCGCACGTAGCGTACGCTGGCCGCTGTGAAGTTGATCGTCACCGTATTCGCGCTGCCCGGATCGAACGTATAGCTCGCCGATGCCTTCAGATCGCTGAAGCTCGTTCCGTCCGTGCTTCCTTGCACGGACAGCGTCTGCGACCGGCTGCCCCAGCCGGACGGCAGCTTCAGCACGACCTGATCGACCTGGACCGCGCTTCCGAGGTCGACCTGCACCCATTGCGGGAAGGCGTTGTTGGTGCTCTCCCAATACGTGGCCGCATTGCCGTCGGTAACGTTGGATGCGGCATAGACGTCCGCGTGGCCGGACTCGGCCGCGGGTTTGCCTGCGGCGAGATTCGGGCCGCCGGCTGCATGGGCGGCATTGGACCATCCGACGGAGGCGAGGAACGTTCCCGCGAGCATGGTCAGGATGCAGACCCAGGCGACGATTCGTCCTTGTCTTCTCACGACTTCATTACTCCCTTCGGAATTTAGTTTCCTTTCGCGCTCTTCTTCTCTCTCCTAAAAATGAAAGCGAATGCAAAAAACGAAACATTCCTCCATTCCCGTTTTGTGGATCGCATAGTCATCATAAGGTGGATGATCTGCCAAATAAAGGCGCATTTCTATGGAGATTGTGTGCGGGTCTATGAGGATCGCGCTCTGGCGGTCGGCATAAAGTTTGTAGACTTTTCGCGCGAGGGAACCTTATACTTTAATTGCTTCTGGTATCGGCTGAATACACGGACGGAGAAGGTGCACCTTCTTGAGCTATCTGCTGCTCCTTTTGGCGACGCTGGGATGGAGCTTTGTCGGGGTACTGGTTCAAACGGCGGGAACGATGACGGACAGCGCCGTCATTTCGTTTTGCCGGTTTTTCTTTGGCGTCCTTTTTCTCGGAATCTACTTGTTTCTCCGGGACGGCAAGGTTCAGCTTCGGTTCGGATTGAAGTGGATCTGGATCGGCGCGATGGGAAAAGCGATCAACTACATTTTCGAAAATTTGGCGCTGAACATGGGTTACTCCTACGGCAACATTCTGGTGCAGCCCGTTCAGACCGTCGTCCTGCTCATTGCGGCCGGATTGCTGTTCAAGGAGAAAATATCGAGGCGCGGCTGGGTCGCCGCGGCGTTCTGCGTCGCGGGCGTTATCGTGGTCGGATGGAACGGTACGCCGCTGGACGAGTTGGCCAAGGGAAGCGGACTGACGACGCTGCTGTTCACGCTGGCCGGCATCGGCGCCGCGGTTCACGTGCTCAGCCAGCGCATGCTGCTGAAAACGATGGATAACGGCAACATGAACTTATCCGTTTTCCTGGTCAGCACGGTTCTGGTCGCCCTCCCGGTACCGGTCCAGTCGCACGGGATTACGGGCCCGGTTACGGCGTGGGCGTGCGCGGCCTTGGTGCTTCTCGGCGTCATTACGGGGCTCAGCTTTTTCTGGTTCGCGGAAGCGATCAAGCGGGTGCCGTTCGCGATCGTGGCGATCGTCGGCAATTGTTCCGTTCTTTTTTCGATCTTGTGGGCCTACTTATTCTTCCGCGATCCGATTACCGTTTACGTCATCGGCGGAACGCTCATCTTTGTCATCGGCCTCCTGGTATTGAACGTCCCCATTCCGCTCCGAAAGCGCAAACGGCTGCCTCGCCCGCCGCTTCCGGCCGCACCGAACGAGAAGGCCGCCCGCTGACGGGTGGCCTTTTCGCTTAAGAGAAGCGGCGCAACCGCACGTTGCGGGGCTTCGCAACCAAATCGGTCTTTACTTTCGCCTGAACGGAATCCAATAATGGGGCGTACCAAACGCGGAAAGGTTGCTGGAAATGATCTTTGCAGAGAAGCTCAAAGCGGAGAGGAAGAAGATGGGCTGGTCCCAGGAGGAGCTGGCGGAGAAGCTCTATGTGAGCCGGCAATCCGTCTCCAAATGGGAGAACGGCCAGAATTATCCGAGCATCGAAATCATCCTCAAGGTCAGCGATCTGTTCGGCGTGACGGTTGACGAATTATTAAGAAGCGACGAGGAGTTGACCAAGAAGGTGATCAAGGACGGCAAGAAATTGGCTTACCCCGGATTGAAGTCTTTATTCGACGTTTTGTTTTTATTGGGCGTCGCTCTTCTGGTCGTTAAGCTGGGAGTTCTCCTGCTGAACCGAATCACTCCGCTGGATCTAACGCTGCCGGGCGGGAAGTTCTTTTGGAATTTCGGGTCTTTGGTTCTGATGGTCGGCGCGGGGATCGGCTCCGGCATCCTGAAAGAGAAGTATAAGGAAGACTAGGCAATCGTCATAACCGATGAAAGGCATCGCATAAATATGGGGGAGGATGGACGCAGACAGGGGAGGTAGGGCGATGGACGACAAAAACGCCCGCGATCGCGCGAGGAACGGCACTCCTACTCAAGGTCCCGCATCATCTCCGTATGCAGGAGACCGGCCGGCGGCTTATCACTCGCAGACGGTCGGACCGAGGGGGCCCATACTGGAGCAGGACAACGTTCTGCACGAGACGCTGGAGACGTTTATTCATGAGAAAATCCCGGAAAGACCCGTACACACGAAAGGCTTCGGCGCGTTCGGCTATTTTCAGACCCTTCACTCCATGGCCCCCTATACCAAGCTTTGTTTCCTGCAAAATCCCGGCCGGCAGGTTCCCGTCGCCGTGAGGTTCTCGTTTGCCGTGAGCAACAAAGGCACGCCGGATACTTCCCGCAACGTGCGGGGGTTCTCCGTCAAGTTTTATTCCGAACAGGGCGTTTTCGACCTCGTCTTCAACCATATCCCCGTGTTTTTGGTACGGGACCCTATTCGGTTTCCGGAGACCATCAAGGCTTTCCTGCCCTCGCCGGTCAACAACCTGATCGATCCCGAACGATTCTGGAGCTTTGTGGCCCGGGCGCCGGAGTCCACGCATTTCGTCGTTCGGCTGTACTCCGACGAGGGCACGGCCAAGAGCTTTCGCCATATTCCGGGCCACAGCGTGAACACTTACGTATGGCGAAATGCGCAGGGTGCCTGGGGTTACGTCAAATACCGCTGGGTTCCTCTGGCCGGAGAGCAGTATATCGATCGTCAGGAAGCCGCTCGGCTGGCTTGCGAGAACCCGGATTATGCGGGCAAGGACTTATACGACACGTTGGCCAGAGGAGAGACCGTCGAGTACGGGCTTTACGTGCAGCTCATGAACCCACAGGACGAAGCGACGCTTCCCTTCGATCCGCTGGACGACACCAAGGTCTGGGACGAACGGCAGTATCCGCTGCGGCCGGTGGGCCGGCTGGTACTGAACCGCAACCCGGACAACTATAAGGAGCAAGTGGAGAAATTGGCTTTCTCGCCGTCCAATCTGCTGGAAGGGGCCGAACTGTCGGACGATAAAATGCTGCAGGGCCGCGCCAATATTTATTGGGACTCGCAGCGCCATCGCTTGGGGCCGGAGTTCCGCCGGATTCCGATCAATCATCAGGAGAACTGGACACCGGCTTCCCTCGTGACCAGCGGCAGCGGCCGTTATGTGGAGGGCCATCTGGTGCGGTCCGACCTGCCCCGGCACGATGATTTTACGCAGGCCGGGCAATTTTACCGCGCGCTCTCTCCTGTGCATCAGGAGCACCTGGTAGATAACCTGGCCGCCGACCTGGCGGGCATTTCCCCCGGGACGCAGAAGATCGTCTTGGGTTACTTGTATCAGGCGTCTCCGGAGCTGGGGGACCGGGTCGTGCGGCAACTGGGCAAGGAGGGCACGGGGCCATAACATAGCAGGGCTTTGAGCCATAACATAGCAGGGCTTTGAATGGGATAGCCTCCGGATGGGGGCTATTTTTGACATTAATGAAAGTATAAAAGCTTCCCAAGAGGCTATTACAGTCCCATGGCGGGCTGAATGGATGCCGATAGCCGAAAAAATCGGCTAACGTGGCCTCTAGGCAGACCGAACGGATGCCGATAGCCGAAGAAATCGTCTAACGGGGCGTCGGGGCAGGCCGAACGGATGCCGATAGCCGAAAAAATCGGCTAACGGGGCCTTTGGCAGGCCGACTCTCCGTTACGCGTTCTCTTCGCTTAGGAATATACCTATATCGCGATTTCCATGTTGAGGACCGCAGCTGCCGATTGACAACTTCCACTGAAAGGAGTATTTTAGAAGAAAAATGTTAGTTACCACTAACTATCGAAAACGAGGGATGGGTTTGAGCGCCAGAACGGACAGCACGGCCGATAAAATCCTGGAGTGTTCCTTGGACCTCATGTCCGAGAAAGGATACAAAGCCGTCACCATGAAAGAGATTGCCGCCGCCGCATCGGTCAGCGAGATGACGGTCTTCCGGACGTTCGGCTCCAAGCAAGCCATCCTGGACGCCATCATCGAACGTTATTTGTCATCCGCGCCGGTTGAACGGATCGGCCGGAAGAATTTCTCCTACGAGCTGGAAGAAGATCTGCTCATGATCAGCGAGCTTTACCATGAGGTGCTGAATCGGAATCGGAAGATTTATCTGATCTCCATCCTGGAACGAAAAACGATGCCGGAAATCCATCGGCGGCTCCACGACAATGCATCCAAGCTTCTTCAGAGGGTCACCGAATATTTTCGCGCCATGCAAGAGAAGGGCAAGGTCGTGCCGGGCAATCCGGAAGCCCAGGCTCTGACGCTCATGCGGTTCAATTACGGGAAGTTCATATCCGGCTTGCTTCTCGAGGGGATCGCGCCCGCTTTCCAGGACGATCGGCTGGAAGACGCGGTAGCCATTATAGCCAAAGGGCTGAGCACGTAATTTTTTTAAATCGAATGTTAGTTAGCGCTAACTCTAATCAAGGGGATGGACGCTATGGAACGATTGTGGACGAATTCCTTTATCGGGCTGACGCTGACCCTGTTCCTTTTATGCTTCGGATTTTATTTGCTCTTGCCCACCTTGCCGCTGCATCTGAGGGAATCCGGAATCGACGAGTCGCGACTCGGGCTTCTTGTCGGCGCATTCACGTTAACCGCGGTCGTCGTTCGCCCGGCGATCGGCGGTCTGGCGGATCGTTTCGGCAGGCGCGTCTTCATTCTGACGGGATTGATCCTCTTCGCGATCGCGATGATCTTGTATAACTGGGCAAGCGGGATAGTCTGGCTTCTCTTGCTCCGAATCCTTCATGGCGGCGGCTGGGCCCTCTCCACCACTTCCATCGGAACTTCGATCACCGATGTCATTCCCGTCCGGCGCCGAAGCGAAGGCATGGGGTGGTATGGACTGTCGATGAGCGTATCCATGGCGATCGGTCCTATTGTCGGCGTGTGGATGGTGCAAAGCTACTCTTTTCGGCATTTGACCGTTTTAGCCTTCGGCTTGTCGATCGCTTCCCTCCTGACCGCCCTGGCGACAAGGATTCCCTCCGTGCGGTCGGATTCCGGGCACAAGGCGGTGTTCTTCGAAAAAACGGTTCTGCCGATCTCCGCGGCAATCTTCTTCATGGCTCTTACGTACGGAGGAATCACCACTTTCCTGCCTCTGTTCGCCGAATCCATCAAATTCAACTCGGGTACGTTTTTCCTGGTTTATGCCGTCGCGCTGACTCTTGCCCGTCCGGTTGCAGGGAAGCTGGCGGATCGTTACGGCGAAGGGAGGATAATGGTCCCGTCTTTCCTCTTGGCCATCTTGGGGCTGCTGGTCCTTAGCCTGTCCGATGGGCGGGCGGGGGCCATGGTCTCTGCCGCCCTGTACGGGATCGGATTCGGGTCCGCCCAGCCTGCTTTGCAGGCCGCGACGCTCGGCCTTGTCTCTCCCAAGCGGCGAGGAGTGGCCAACGCTTCCTTTTTTACGGCTATGGATCTGGGAATCGGGCTGGGCTCGATGCTTCTCGGGTTCGTCTCCCGGCTTTGGGGGTACCCGGTCCTCTTTGCCGCATGTGCGGCTTCCGGGTGCTTGGCGTTGATTATCTTCGCAGGGTTCGTCAAGCCAACCTTACGACGGGGAAAGGAGGATTCGGGCAAGGAAGTTCATTCATCATCCGAAGGAGGAGTTCAACCATGACAACCGATTTCTTGAAAATAGGCATTATCCTCGGCAGCACGCGTCCCGGGAGAGTGAGCCCGCAGGTCGGAAGCTGGATCAAGGAGATCGCGGACCGACGCGGCGACGCAACTTACGAGATCGTGGATCTCGCCGATTACCGATTGCCGTTCTACGGGGACCCCGCCGGGGAGGAGCAGGTTGCGGCTTGGGCGAAGAAAATCGGCGGCTTGGACGGCTTCGTGTTCGTGACGGCGGAGTACAACCACAGCATTACCGGAGTCTTAAAGAACGCTCTGGATTCCGCTCGAACCGAATGGTACGACAAAGCGGCCGGCATCGTCAGCTATGGCGCCGCCGGGGGTGCGCGCGCCGCCGAGCATCTTCGCGGCATCTTGGCCGAGCTTCGGATAGCGGACGTTCGCACGCATCCGGCTCTGAACATGTTCACGGATTTCGAGAATTTCCAAACGTTCAAGCCGGCCGATTTCCACGTCTCCCATGTAAACGATATGTTGGATCAAGCGCGCAGCTGGGCTGCCGCTTTAAAATCGCTGCGAAGTTAGCTTCGAGCGAGGAGCTTCCCTTCATCCAATGCCCGCAAGCATTCGCGCATTGAATGCGTTCCGTGATCTTGCTATAACTGTTATAGCGAGATTCGATAGCCGAGAGGGGCACTAAGATGTCGAAAACGATCGTCGATAAATTAAACTTGCAAAAATACAATAAAACGGCGGTGCTGAACCAGCCGGCCGGAGAGGATCTGCTCGCGGGCTTGGAGGCTTACGATACCGGGTTGAACGACGGAAGCTACGACCTCATTTTCGCGTTCGTGTTCGATCTGGAATCCTTGCAGAAGCTCGTGAAGGAAGTCATCGAGCGGGGCAGCCTGAACGACGGCGGCTATCTATACGCGGCTTATCCCAAGAAGGGGAATAAGGTCTATCCGACCTACATCCATCGGGACAGCTTGCTGGAAGGACTGGGAGCCGGCGAGGATGGTTATATCGGGACAAGCGGCATCAAGTTCGCGCGCATGGTCGGCTTGGACGATGTCTTTACGGTGGTCGGGCTGAAGGCGGAAGCGCGCAGCGGCGGCAAGCGGGCGTCGTCCAAGCCCAGCCAGAGCGTCGGCGATTACGAAGCCCTGATTCCGGAGGTGGAGAAGGATCTGGAGGATCGCCCGGAGGTGCTGGCGTTCTATCGCTCGCTTACTCCGGGGTACCGGAAGGATTGGGCCCGCTACGTATACAGCGCCGTCCAGGAGGACACCAGAGCCAAGCGGAAAGCGGAAATGAAGACGGTTCTGGCCGAGGGGTACAAAAGCATGGATCTGTATCGCAGAAAATAAATCTATCCTTTACAGCCGGCGAAAGGCGACTTCAGGGGCTTCCGGCCCTGGAGCCGCCTTTTTCTTGGCTGTAAAGAAAGAATATCCCGCGTTCTACTCCTCGCCTGCCATCGCCAACCGTCCCCATCACCTCAGAACGCCCGATGAACGGGATTTTCTCCTTTTGTCGGTTCATGAAAGAACGTATTCAGGGTATGAACGGGAAAAGCTCCCTAGATTCGGCCCCCGATTCGCAAAAACGCGGTCCATGGCCCGAATAAGGGGAGCATTTCCCTTTTATTCTCGATAGAAAGCGAGTTTGGCGTCAAGGAAGGGAGATTTTCCGTTATGCGGCAACGGCCGCGGATACTTTCTTGTCGCGGAGCAGAAAGGCGGTCATGACCGTGGCAAGCAGAAGGATCGATCCGGACACGAGACAGGTGGCATGCATGGCGGACAGGTAGGCTTCCCGCGAGGCATGGATCACTTGGCTCGCCGTATCGGAAGGCAGCCGTTGCGCGGCTGCGGACGCTCCGGCGATCGTCTGTCCGGCCGCGGCGGAAGCATCCGGCGCGAGTCCCGCGGGCAGAAGCGGCGATACGGTATGGCGGTAGACCGCCGCGAGCACGCAGCCGAGAAGGGCGATGCCGAAGGCGCCTCCGAGCTCGCTGGACGTCTCGATAAGGCCGCCGACGGCTCCCGCGCGGTCGGCCGGGGCGACGCCGACGACATAGTCGGCGACGAGGGTCATGACGGAGACGATGCCGGATGCGACCAGCCCGGCTCCGACGAGCAGAATGACAAGCGGCGAGAAGCCTTCCAGTCGAATCTGGGTCAACACGCCGAATCCGAGCGCCGAGAGCAGGAAGCCTCCGGCCATGACGCGCGGTCTTCCGATCGTCAGCGACAGCTTGGCGGCGATCGGCGCGGCAGCTCCTACGGCAACCGAAGGGAGCACGCTCCACAGAGCGGCGACGAACGGGTCGTATCCGAGGACCGACTGCAGGAATTGGGTGGCGACCATGGAATTCGCCATGAGCGCGAAGGTGGCGATGAAGTTGATGAGGATCGACCCGCCGATCCGGCGTTCCATCAGGGCGCGAATGTCGATCAACGGATGCTTCAGGATCAATTGGCGCCGGACGAACACGATGCCGACGAGCAGTCCGGCCGCGAGGAGGACTGCGGGGAGCGGCGCCCAGCCGTTCTCCGCGATAGTCTTTACGCCGTAAGTGACGGACAGAATGGCGACGAGCGCGAGGACCGAGCTGGCCGCGTCGATGCGGGTTCGTACGGAGCTGCGCGACTCCGGCAGCAGCGTCGGCGCGATAAGCAGCAGCAGCGCCATGGCCGGGATGTTGATGAGGAAGACCGATCCCCAGGAGAACTTATCGATGAGCAGCCCGCCGATAATCGGTCCGACGGTGACGCCGCTGGCCATGACGGCGCTCCAGACCGACATCGCTTTGGTGCGCTGCGTCGGGTCCTGGAACATCGTGCGCACGAGCGCCAGCGTCGAAGGCATCAGGGTCGATCCGGCGATTCCGAGAATGCCTCTGGCGAGAATCAGAGTCTCGGCCGAGTGGGCGTAAGCCGCCAGCAGCGAGCTGAGAGCGAATCCTACCGAGCCGAGCATCAGCAGCCGCCTCCGCCCGATCCGGTCTCCAACGGCTCCCATCGTGAGCAGCAGACCGGCAAGAACGAATCCGTACACGTCGAAAATCCACAATTGCTCGGTCGCCGTCGGCCTCAGATCCTCGGCAATGGCGGGCGCGGCGAAGAACAGAACCGAGACGTCCATCGATACGACCATGAGCGGAAGGCAAAGGACGCAGAGCGCGATCCATTCCTTGCGGCCGGCCAGCTTGGCGCCTTTTTGAACAGCGGCGGTCATGACCATCATCTCCTTTTGTTTCATTCATATACTGTTTATTATGTACACAGTATATGATATAAACAGTAAATGCGCAACACTAAATTTTCGCCGAAAAAGCCCCTTCTGCCGTTGAGGGGCAAAAGGGGCTTCGCTTGTATAGGAGGCAACTGCCGAAAAACCGCCCAGCAGGCCGGTTTCAGCCGGTCCTACGGCCCTTCCAACTCGTTTCGGGATTCGTCGTGCAGGGTTTCCGCCGCTTGCATCAGCCGGTATTGGCCGGGGGTATGACCCGTGCGCGACTTGAACAGCTTGTTGAAGTAGCTGACGTTGGCATAGCCGATCTCGCGGCAGATGTCCTCCATCGTGTATTTCGGTTCCCGCAGCAGCTCGCAAGCCCGCTTGATCCGCAGGTGGATCAAGTAATCGTTGATGGTCGAGCCCGTCGCTTCCTTGAAAATGCGGCTCAGGAAGGACGTGCTGCGCTGAACGTGCTCGGCGACCGTCTCGATCGTAATGTTGTTGTTGTAGTTCTTCTCCATGAACTCGGTGGCGAGCTGCAGCGTCACGTCGTTCAGCTTGAGCCGCTTCTCCCGGTTGTAGGCGATGATTCGGGCGCACATCTCCGTCAGCCGCGTCTCCATATCGCGAATCGTCTGGATGCCGGACGGCGCGAACGGCCGGTCGCCCAGCGCGACGGAGATATCGCCTCCGGTCTGGACGAGCGTCTTCACGATCTCCCCGCTTAATTGGAAGAAGAGCTGCTGGACGTTGGCGGTTCCCAATCGGCGCGAGATTACTTCCTGCGTGATCCGGCTGACGGTCGCGGCGCATTCTTCCTCGTTCAGCTGAAGGAGCGCCTGAAGCAGCTTCGTCTCCAATTCGTAAGGATAGAAGTAGGTCTCCTCGTCCTGCTTCCAGCTGCTGACGATCGCATACGGCACGATTTCCCCTTTGCCGACGTACATCTTGAGGCTGAGCGCTTCGACCGACTCCTCGTACGCCGATTGGATCGACTGCGCGCCGGAGTGAATGCGGCTGATGCCGATCGTGGCGATGACGCCGTAACGATCCGCCAAGTGCCGCAGCAGCTTGCCGGCCAGCTCAACCGGCCGTTCGTCCTGGCCCTCCGGCACCGCCTGGATGATGACGGTCCGTTCGTCGTCCCGGACGAAAATCTCCCCGTCGATATCGCCTCCAAGCTCCTCGATCAAGCCGTATTGGAACAGGTGGAAACGAAGCTTATCGGTCGAATCGCCGAGCAGCTTCGACTCTTCCAGCTCGAAGGTCAGGACGGCGAACCGGTCGAAGTCGAGCTTCAGCCCCAGCAGGTCCGCGGCATCGTTCTCCTGCCCGCCGTTCTCCGGAGAGACGGCCCGGCCTTTGATCAGATCGCTCAAAATTTTCTCCTTGATCGCCGACCGGTTGGCGCCGAGCAGCATCTCCACCCGTTCCTTCTCGCTCCGAATCTCCTCCCGGCTGTGGCTCAGCCATTCGAAGGACTGCCGAATGAAGCTCGCTTCGTCGGCGGCCGGCCGGGCAGGCGCCGGGGCCTCCTCGTTCCCGGGAGAAGCTCCGGTCGCCGCACGAGAGCCGCTGATATAGGCCAAGACGTTTTTCAGCGGGCGGTACAGCCGTTTGGAAATGTAGAACGACAGGACGATGGCGATCGTGACGTAGAGCGCGGAGACGGCGACCACGATCATTTTGATGCGGTTCAGGCCTTGCAGCAGGACGGACTTCTTGGTCAGGTTGACGAACTTCCAGCCCGTCAGATCGGACGTGGTGTACGTCACGATCCAGTGGCGGCCGTCGACGTACGAACCGCTTCCGGCAGCGGACAACGCGCCCGTGTCCAACTGGGAGACCAGGGAAGACGCATCGGCCGAGTCGCCGTAGAGCAGCTCGTCGTTCGGTCCGAGAACGAGCGTCGTTCCTTTTTTGTTATGGTAATGGCTCAAGTAATCGTTAAAGAGCCGATCCAGCTTCAGATTGACCAGAATCGCTCCGTCGACGTGCCCGATAAGCGGCATTTTCTGCATCAGGCTGGTGGTGTGCCCGCTCTGCGCAAGGCCGTCGGGACGGCCGGTCAGCCATACCGTCCGGCTTCCGGACTCCTTCTGCATCTCCGGCAGCCAGCTCTGGTCCGAGAACGAGGACAAGGGAGACGTTTTCGTATCGGAAAGAGTCGTCAGCACGAGATCGAGCTTGCCGTAGACGAGATAGATGGAATCGATGTACGGACTGAGCTTCTGCTGTTCGTCCAGGAAGCGGGACAAGTCGATCAGCGAGCCGACGCTCAGCTTGCCGTTCACCGTCCGGTACAGGTACGACTGGGTCATGGTCAAGCTCGAGGCGATATTTTTGATCCCGTACAGCTCTTTATGAATCAGCTCGCGCTGCTGGTCCAGTATCGACTGGTTGTATTCGATCGAATTCTGAATGCTCGTATTGGCGGAGATCGTATACGTGACCGAGGAGATCAGAATGACGGTGACGATGACGATGACCGTCATGGACAGCAGCAGCTTGACGAACAACGACCGATTGCGAATGACGTGACGACCGGGCATCCGGATCCCCCTTCTCTGTCTAGTGTTAGCGTTTTCAGAAGCTTGCGGGTAGCCGCTGCGGCAACACGGAAATTATAACACAGTACGGAAAAACGAAAAGGCGAGGCGCCAAAAACATACGAAAAACCGAATAACATAACGGCCGAAATCCGGCTTCGAAACGAAAAAACATAATCAAAATCGAATTGAGCGATTGTGCGGCCGCCCGGCGAGCGATATCGTTAAGGTTGTAACCGTTCCCAAATTCCCGGCCGGGGATCGTTGGAGGAACCACATTCACGCAGGGGGAGATCGCATTGCATAGAAAAATGAAGCCTGCCGCTCTCGGAGTGCTGGCTGCCGGAATGGCCGCAAGCCTTCTGGGCGGATGCTCCGGAGACAACAATAATAATAACGGCGCGGGAGCCGGTCCGAGCGCCGGTGCCAGCTCCAGCGCAAGCGCGAGCGCCGGATCGAGTCCGTCGGCGAGCGATTCCAAACCGATCGAATTGACATGGGGGATCCACATGCAGGCGACGGCGGTCGTGAACGACTCGCCGGTGCAGAAGTGGCTGGAACAGAAGTTCAACGTGAAGATCAAGCCGGTCAAGGTGACGGACGCCAGCATCGCCTCGGGAGAGGTGCCGGACCTGTTCATGCTCGGCGACCCTTCGAACGTATCCGCTTACCAGTCGCAGGGCGTGCTCATGGATCTCGACAAATCGATGATTCAGGAGAAAATGCCCGAATACTACAAGGACGTCGAGCAATCGGATCCGCTGTTCCAAACGGTTACGTTCGACGACAAGCTGTGGGCGATTCCGATGTACATCGATTTGAAGCCCTACGACTTCGCCATGGTGTGGCGCAAGGACTGGCTCGACAAAGTCGGGATTACGAAGACGCCGGAGACGCTCGACGAGTACGAGAAGGCGGTCTATGCCTTCGCCAATAACGATCCGGACGGCAACGGGAAGAAGGACACGTACGGCTTGACCGGCACGGCGACTTCGACCTGGTCGACCGGCTTCTATTCCATCTTCGGCGCCTACGGCGTCGAGCCGACCATGTGGCAGGAGAAGAACGGACAAATCGTCAACGGTTCCGTCGCTCCCGAAGCGAAGGAAGCTCTGACGAAGCTTCGCCAATGGTACAAGGACGGCGTCATCGATCCGGAATTCGTGACCGACACGCAGGATTCGTACCGCAAAAAGCTGTACAACAACCGGGTCGGCGTGATCGAGGATCAGATCAGCAAGGCCGCGACGGACGACGGGGCGGTCGTCGCCGCCATGAAGGAAGTCAATCCGAACGCCAAGCTCGAGCTCGGCCTGAATCCGGAAGGCCCGGGCGGCCGCGGCACCTGGGACTGGGGCATAAAGAGCAATTATATCGTCCTGGGCACTCAGGTGAAGAAGGATCCGGCGAAGCTGGAGAAGATCTTCGAGATCCTGCGCGCGGAGAGCAGCGACGAAGAGACGATCAACATGACCAGCATGGGCGAGAAAGGGAAGCAGTGGGACTTCGCGGAAGCCGGAGCGACCTCGGGCGCGACGAAGTATCTGAGCGGCTTCGAGAAGCAAGAGCAGCTTGACGCGGTCGGCGTCCGCCTGTTCTCGCTCGGCAATATCACGACCCGCGAGTACCGCGAGAAATATTCGAATCCGGCGATCAACGATGCGGTTCGGAAGTATTCGTCCGCGCCGAACTGGACCGACGCGCTGCTCTACTCGGCGCTGCCGTCGGACGGCAAGTACAAGAGCGATCTGACGGCGCTGACGCAGAAGTATTTCGCCCAGTTCATCAGCGGCGAAGTTCCGCTGGACGACTTCGACAAATACGTGGCGGAGTGGAACGCGAAGGGCGGAGAGCAGTTGACCAAGGAAGCGAACGAGCTGTACGAGAAGCAGTTCAAGAAATAAAGCGAGCCAGAAGCGATTCGCCTCCCCGCCGCCGGCGCTTACGCGGCCGCCGCTGCCGGGGACGGATCGAATCCGGCCTTAAGGATGTGGCAACATGAAGATGCTCTTGAAGCACCGGGAGCTGTTTGCGCTCTATCTGTTTGCGTTTGCCTTTTTCATCGTTTTCAAGTACGGCCCGATTTACGGGGTTCTGATCGCGTTCAAGGATTTTCGCGTCATCGACGGCATATGGGGCAGTCCGTGGGTCGGGTTCAAGCATTTCGAAGAGCTGTTTCAGAACGCCGACTTTTACCGCCTGCTCAAAAATACGCTGCTGCTCAACCTGTATATGCTGATCTTCGCCTTTCCCGCGCCGATCGTGCTGGCGCTGATGCTGAACGAGATCCGCTCCCGGTTTTTTCAGCGCTTCGTGCAGATGACGATGTATCTGCCGCACTTCGTCTCGTGGGTCATCATGTCCGGCCTCGTGATCTACTTCCTGTCGCCGACGACGGGCGTCATCGCCGAGATCTTCGGGTGGTTTGGCGCGAAGCCGATCTTCTTCCTGGGGCAGAAGGAATATTTCCGCCCGGTCGTGGTCGCTTCGGCCATTCTGAAGGATATCGGCTGGAGCTCGATCATCTATTTCGCCGCGCTGTCGGGCATCTCGCCCGAGCTGCACGAATCGGCGACGATCGATGGGGCCAGCCGCTGGCAGCGCATCCTGCGCATCAACATTCCTTCGATCATGCCGACGGTCGCGATCATGTTCATCCTCAACCTCGGCAGCTTCCTCAGCGCGAACTTCGAGCAGGTGATCAACCTGATCAACCCCGTCACTTACGAGACCGGGGATGTCATCGACACCTACGTGTACCGCGTCGGCCTGCAGCAGTTCCAGTACAGCTACACTGCCGCGATCGGCCTGTTCAAGTCGCTGGTCGGACTCGTGCTGATTCTGGGCGCGAACTTCACGGTACGCAGATTGAGCCGCGGAGAGAACGGCTTATGGTAGGAGGACACCCCGCATGAATATCAGAACCTGGCAGGATCGGCTTGCCGTCGGCGTTATCTATGTCTTGCTCGGCCTGCTCGTCGTCGTCGTCGTGTATCCGTTCATTCACGTTCTGTCGGTGTCGTTCAGCAGCCGGGGAGAGGCGCTGAAGAGCGGCTTCCACTGGATTCCGCGGCAGCCGACCCTCGACGCCTACCGGAACCTCCTGACCTACCCGTACATCTGGAGCGGATACGGCAACACGCTATTTCGCATGGTTATCGGAACGTTCCTGACGCTGGCGGTCACCGTATGCGCGGCTTACCCGCTCTCCCGCAAGGAGTTCCCTTGGAAGCGGGTCCTCATCTTGCTGCTGCTGTTCACGATGATCTTCGACGGCGGGATCGTGCCGAATTACCTGCTGATGAAGGAGCTGCACCTGCTCAATACCCGGTGGGTATACGTGCTTCCGTCGGCGGCCAACGCGTTCGAGGTGCTCGTCATGCTCTCGTTCTTCCGCTCGATCCCGGACGAACTCGTCGAGGCGGCCCGCATCGACGGCGCGCGCGACATGCGCATCCTGGCCCGGATCGTGCTGCCGCTCTCGATGCCCGTGCTCGTCACGATCGGGCTGTGGTCGCTTGTTTATCACATCAACGCGTTCATGGACAACCTGCTCTACGTGACCGACCAAGGCAAATTCGTGCTGCAGCAGATCGTGCGCAACATTCTGATCCAGAACCAGCTCGACGCGTTCACGGCGTCGACGAGCGAGGTTCCGCCCGCGCCGGAGAGCTTGAAGATGTCGACGGTTATCGTCTCCGCGCTGCCGGTGCTCGTGATGTACCCGTTCCTGCTTCGCTATTTCGAGAAAGGGACGATGATCGGCTCCGTCAAAGGTTAACGGGCCGTTCTTCCGTCCGGCGTGTCAATCTTCCTCATGGAAGGGATGGAGAAGCATGCTCCGAAGCAAAGCCGTTCTTCTCATGATTTTCGCATTATTGATCAACGTCGCAGCCCTGCCCGCCGCTCAAGCTCAGACCGAATCCGGTTCGCCGGATACGGTCTTCTACGTGGCGACCGATGGAAGCGATTCCAATCCGGGCACGCTGGACGCGCCGTTCCAAACGCTGGAGAAAGCCCGCGACGCCATTCGCGAGCTGAAGAGCGAATCCGGCTTGCCTAGCGGCGGGGTGACGGTCTATTTGCGGGGCGGCAAGTACGAGCGATCCGCCAGCTTCCAACTGGAAGAGCAGGATTCCGGCTCGGCCGACAGTCCGATCAAGTATCAAGCCTATCCGGGCGAGAGCGTGACGCTGACCGGAGGACAGTCGCTCGCCAAAAGCTGGTTCACGCCGGTCACCGACCAGGCGATCCTGAACCGCATCATCAGCGCCGATGCCAGAACCAAGGTGCTGCAGGTTGACCTGCGCGCCCACGGGATTACCGATTACGGCGTCATCAGCCGCCACGGCTATTATAAGGCGAACGACGTCAGCCAGGTTCCCCCGATGGAGCTGTACGTGGACGGCCAGGACATGACGCTGGCCCGCTGGCCGAACAACGGCACCGTCCAGATGGGCGATATCGTCGACCCGGGCCCGACCCGCAGCGACGCCGATCTTCAGGACAGAGGAGGCACGTTTACGTACACGTACGATCGCCCGCAATATTGGACGCAGGCCGACGATATTTGGCTGGACGGCATTTTCGGCTACAGCTGGGAGTGGTCGTACAACAAGGTCGCCTCGATCGATACGGCGAACAAGACGATTACGCTTCGCTACGGCGAGATGAGCGGCCTGCTGAAGAACTGGTACCCGGATTTCCACTTCGCGTCCAATTTGCTCGAGGAGATCGACATGCCGGGCGAGTATTACATCGACCGCACGAGCGGCATCCTCTACTTCCTGCCGACGGCGTCGTTCGGGCAGGACGCGCCCGACATCGCGGTCACGATGCTAGGGACGCCGATGATCAACGCGCTGAACGTCTCCCACGTCACGTTCGAGGATCTGACGCTGGAGGACGGCCGGGACTCCGCGGTCGTCGTCATGGGCGGCGACCACGTGCTCGTCTCGCACTGCGAGATCCGCAACTTCACGAACGGCGGGGTGCAGATCAACACCCAGAGCCGGTGGCTGTACAACGACTTCGCCACGGCGACGGGCACGGACATCGGGGTCGTGAACAGCCATATCCATCACATCGGCGGAACGGCCGTTACCCTGAACGGGGGCGACCGGACGACGCTGACGCACGGGAACAACTACGTGGAGGATTCCCACATTCACGACTTCGCCTATTACCACAAGGCGTACAATCCGGCCGTCATCCTGACCGGCGTCGGCAACCGCGTATCGCACAACGAGATTCACGACGCGCCGCATCCCGGCATTCTCGTGTTCGGCAACGATCAGCTGATCGAATACAACGACATCTATGACGTGTGCAAAATGTTCTCCGACCTCGGCGCCATCTATATGAACGCGGGAGAGACGCCGCAGCAGCGGGGGACGGTCATCCGGCGCAATTACTTCCACAATATCGGAGAATCGAAGGCCGGCGTGCAGGGCGTCTACCCGGACAACTTCACGATGGGGCTGACGATCGACGAGAACATTTTCTACAAGATGGGCAATGCGGCCATCAATAACAACGGCGGCGCTCACATCACGGCCCGCAACAATCTTTTCGTAGACAGCAAGACTCCCTACAGCTACTCCGACATGTACCTGGGCGACGATCCGAACGGGCAGATCGCCAAGAACTACATGCCGAAATGGCAGGCTCTGTTCGCGGCGAACAACAACTTCGTGGGGACGCCGTACCTGGACGAATACCCGGAGCTGGCCGACTTTTTCACGGAGAACCGGTATTATCCGGACACGAACGCGTACCAGAACAACGTCATCTACAACCCGACCGTGACGCGCAGCAGCACGACGAACGCGCAAGGAGCGTACGACAAGTACAACCTGCTGCAGTACGGAGGCAACTGGGTGACGGACCACGATCCGGGCTTCGTCGACCTGGCGGGCGGCGACCTCGAACTGAAAAGCGATGCCGAGGTGTTCCAACAGATTCCCGGGTTCGTGTCGATTCCGTTTGACGAGATCGGGCCGTCCGGCAAAGTCGGGCCGTACCTGGCGCCGGACTCGATTCCCGTCCAGGGCGTCCATGCTTACGACGAGAACGTGACGATCGGCATCGGCAAGACGTACGACCTGCAGACGGCCGTGCTGCCCTGGAACGCGACGAATCCCAAGCTGCACTTCGCTTCCGGCGATCCGAGCGTGGTCAAGGTGGACGACAACGGGACGCTAAAAGGGGTGAACGTCGGTCAGGCGGTCGTCACGATTGCCTCGGACGCCGACCCGTCGCTTCAAGCGGAGGTGGCGGTAACCGTCGAGGCCGGGGACGGGATCTACGAATATACCGATTTCGAATCGGGGCACGGCAGCTGGCCGGTCGATCCGAACCGGGCCGTCGTCGACGTGGACGGCAACCACCTGTATAAGGTACTTAAGGGTGCTACGGCCTTGACGCCGGACGAATACTCCAACTACGAGCTGAATTTCAAGATGGTAACGCCGCCGACGATGCCGAGCATCGGCACGTTCTACATTTTCGATCGGCTGGGTTCGGACGGTGGAGGCCGGATCGGCTACCGTCTGGAAAATGGCGCATCGAAGTGGCTTCTCTACAATAAGGCGTGGGGGACCGTGAAGGAAAACGACCAGCCGGGGCCGGATCTGGCGCCGAATACGGAATACAGCGTCAAGCTGATCGCCAAGGGGGGCGACCTCAGCCTGTACGTCGACGGCGAGCTGAAGCTGAAGGCGACGGACGCGACGTACAATCCGTCGGGGACGGTCGGCTTCTATGCAGGCGGCTTCGACTACCTCATGTTCGACGATATCAAGCTGTCGATTCCGACCGACCGGGTCGCCGGCCTGCTGCTCGACAAGACGAGCGCGAATCTAGGGGCGGACGAAACGCTCCAGCTGCAGGTGAGCTTCGATCCGTCCGACGCCGCGAACCGCGAGGTCGCTTGGACGACGAGCAATCCAAGCGTGGCGACCGTCGACGGGAACGGCCTCGTTCAGGCCGTCGGGCCGGGCGAGGCGGACATTACCGTCACGTCGGCGGATAATCCGCAAGCCACCGCGACCAGCCATATCGTCGTGTCGGACGTTCTGCTCCGGACGGACTTCGAATCGGGCGGCGGCGGCTGGCCGGTCGATCCGAACCGCAGCATCGCGACCGTGAACGGCAATCACGTGTATAAGCTGTTCAAGGGAGCGTCCACGACGTCTCCGCGGTCGTTCTCGAATTACGACCTGACGTTCAAGATGAAGACGCCGGCGACGATCCCGAGCGCGGCTACGCTCTACATCTTCGACCGGCTCGTATCCGGCAGCGGCGACCGGATCGGCTATCGGAAGACGGTGGACGGCGCTTCGCAATGGATCGTGTACGACAAGAACTGGGCGACCGTCAGCCACTCTGACCTGGCCTACGAGGATTTGACTCCGAATACGGAGTACGACGTCGAGCTGATCGTCAACGGCTCTTCGATCGAGCTTTACGTCGACGGTCAACTGAAGGTAAGCGCGACAGATTCAAAGGCGAATGCGTCCGGCACGATCGGCTTCTACGCGGGCGGCTTCGACTACTTGACGTTCGACGATATCGAGGTGACGCAGCTTCGCCGGCCGGGGACGGAGGCGGCCGTCTCTCCGGCCGAGCCGGACGGCGCGAACGGATGGTATATCCATCCGATAACGGTGACCCTGAGCGTGCCCGGCGACGCGTCGGCCGGCGTGAAGACGGAATACAGCCTGGACGGCGGGACGAACTGGCAGCCGTACTCGTCGCCTGTGCAGCTGGATCAGGACGGAACGTATACGATCTCTTATCGTTCTTCCAAGGCGGGGATCGTTGAGGACGCCAAGACGCTAGAGGTGCGCCTGGATCAAACGGCTCCGGCCCTCGCGGCGGCGGCTCCCGCGGCGGATCGGTCGTATGCCGACAGCGAGGACCTGACGCCGCAGTTCGACTTGGCCGACGCGTTGTCCGGCGCGGACCCGGCTCAGCTCCAGGCGCAGCTGGACGGCCAAACGGTGAACGCGGGCGAAGCCATCGCGCTGTATACACTTCCGCTCGGCGCGCATACGCTTGAAGCGACCGCCTCCGACGCGGCCGGGAACGTGGGGAGCGTGGCGGTCGCATTCACTACGCGAGCCGACGCCGATTCGCTCCAGGCGCTGGTCGCGAAGTTCCGATCGTTGTCGTGGATCGACGACGAGGGAATCGCGGACAGCTTGACCGAAAAGCTGGAGAATAGCAGTCTGGACGCGTTCGTAAACGAGGTCCAGGCCCAGAGCGGCAAGCACATTGCCGCCGAGGCCGCTCAGGTGCTCTTGCGGGACGCGCAGTATGTGCTGCAGACCCAGACGCAGAATCAGGCTCAGATTCAGGAGCAGACGCCTGCGCAGACTCAAACGCCGGATCAGGACCAGGCGCCGGATCCGGCCCTGGAGGGATAGCCAGGCGCATGAAGAAGCGAAGCGGCCCGGCCGGGAGGCGGGTCGCTTCGCTTTTGCAACGGGCAGACAGGGGCCCGCCGAGGCTTTCTCGACCTATCAGAAAGTATAAAATTGCTGGTCTAGGAATGCGCCCAGGCAACAACGGAAGCGGGCCGGAAAGAAACAAGTTCAATCGAGAGAAGGAACGGGAATTTCTCCTCCTAATTAGAATTCATAACTTCGGGAACAGGGAATAACTGGAGTTCCGCCCGCTATTTCATGGGAAAACGCTCATGAGGAGTCAACAGCCTATAATTAACGGGAGGTTTTCCCGGTAAATCTGCCGATCTGTGATTTTCGCAAAAAATAGCGGGAGGTTTTCCTATTATTTCGACGATCCAGCATTTCTTGGCAGCCAGGTTGCGAACGGACGGACCGGATCGTTAAAAGATGCTGTCCGGAACGTAGTACACCTTCTGGGTGTTTTTCTTATTTTTCGGATCGGTCACGATCGTGAAGTAAACCTTGCTGTTCTTCGTCTGGACTCCCTCGATCTCATGGGTTCCTACGTTCTTAATTTTTACAAGGGTTTTGTATGCCCCTGTGTTGGACATCAAAGCGATCTGCGGCGTTTGGCCTTCCGCTCCGCCCGACGTGTAGATCTGGGTCTTCGAGAGCATATCCAGCCCTTGGAAGGAGCCGTTCGGCCTGACGATTTTGCTGCCGGACTGAGTAAAGCTGGCCACGCAGGCTTTTACCGCCGCCGCACTGTCCATTCGCACCTGCTCATGGCTGTCCAGAAGCCGGTTCAAGGCGGCTGTGTTATAGATGGACCACGTCACGGCACCTTTGGCGGTCTGGACGCGGAAAATCGTATAGGCGCTGTTGCCGCCGGCATCCACACGGTAGGTATCGCCTAATCTCGTCCCGGTCTTATCGGCATAATTCAGATAAGTGAATCGATGAAGATCCGTATAATCATAAGTTTTGCCCGCAGCGTACCGGAGTCTGGCGACTTGCAGGGACCAGTCGTACGAGGTGGACGGATCCGCCTTGGAGCTGAAATAGAAGTAATCGATGTCCTTATAGGTGTACATATCCAGGGTCTGGCCGTGACCGGCGTGGGTAATGGTCATTTCGTCCACGTAGGTGGCGGTTTTCCCTTTCATGAGCAGTCTCGAGAGATAGACGGTTCCCCCGGAACGCTGAGTGACGTAAAGGTACTTGGAAGCGATGTAGGCTTTCTGTACGGCCAGGTTATGATGCAGCCCTTTGAGACTGTAGGCGAGGGTAGCCGAAGCGTTTACGGTTTTCCCGGGAGTCGCCGCAAATGCAGGCAATACGACCGTGCCGAACATAATCGCAGCGAGTACGAATGAAGCAAATAATTTAACCCCCCTATTCTTAAGGCTCGACGCGCGAAGCGCCCGCATACGAATCCCTCCATCGGCTTGCAGATTGGAATTTCGAACATCCCAGCCTGATTATCAAGGAGAAGGATCGCGTTTGGAATAGTCTCGAGGGACCAAAGAGCGTTAAAAAATTATCATCTTTCATTCGGAATAATGGCTCAACCGAGCTGCACGTAAAACGTCGTCTTCTCGTTCGGCGCGCTTCTCGCGTAGATCTTGCCCCGGTGCTGCTCGACGATCGACTTGGCGATGGCGAGGCCGAGGCCGTAGCCGCCGTTCTGCCGGGAACGCGACGAGTCGGTGCGGTAGAAGCGGTCGAAAATCTTGCCCAGATGCTCGGCGGGAATGCCCGGTCCGGTGTTGGTCACCGACAGCTGGATGTGGCCCTGGTGCCTCTTCAGCGCCAGCCCGATCGAGCCGTTCGGGTTGGCGTATTTGACGGCGTTGTCGAGCAGGATCATGACGACCTGCTTCATCTGCTCGCCGTTGCCGGTCACGCTCAGCCCCGGTTCGATGTCGTAGTCCAGCGAGAGATCCTTCTCGTAAATGACGGCTTCCATCGTGAGGATGACGCTCTCGACGGCCTCGCTGAGATCGAAAGGAACGTGGATCATCCGAGTTCTGGCGTCGTCCATCTCGGTGAGGTAGAGCAGATCGTTCGTGAGCGTCTTCATGCGCTCGCTCTCCGATTTGATATGGTGCAGCCACTTGGCCTGCTCGTTGATCGTGTCCTCTCCGTTGGCAAGCAGCACGTCCACGTTGGTGTTGATGACCGTCAGCGGCGTCTTCAGCTCGTGGGAGGCGTCGGCGATGAACCGCTTCTGCTTGTCGAAGGCTTCCCGGACCGGCGCGATCGAGCGTCCGGCGAAGTAGCGGCTGATCAAGTAGATGACTCCCAGCATGACGACCGCGACGGCGGAGAACGTATAGATGAGGTTGGTCAAAATGTTCTGCCGCGCCGTGACGTCCATGTAGACGATGGAGTAACCGTCCGGAATCTGAACCGCGTTATAGGCCCAGCGCGTTCCGTCCAGGGTGAACTGGCCGAGCTCCGCGGGATGGGCGGCGGCTTTTTTCGCTGCCTGGACGTAGATGTCGCTGTCCATGTCGAAGCGGGAGTCCGTCTCCGTGACGTTCCCCTGCGCGTCCGTCGTCAGCGCGAAGGAGACCGAACGGTCGGGGGGCGATCCGAAGTTGGCGCCTCCGTCCTGCATAGGCGGTTTATTGCCGCCTTGCTTCGAATGTCCGCCGCCGCCGCCGTTCGGGCCCGGCGATCCGTTTATTTTGCGATACGAATCCGCCACCCGGTGCAGGTCCATGTCGATATCGCCGTGCACGTTCTGATACGTGATCGTATAGATGGTCGCGAACGCGACAAGCATGACGACCGAGATAATGACCATGTTCGTCAGCAGGAACCGGTTGCGCAGCTCGTTGAACATCAGGAGGTCGCCTCCAGTACGTAGCCGACGCCCCGGATCGTGTTGATGCGGACCGAGGAGTTCAGGAAAGCGAGCTTTTTCCGCAGAAACGAAATATAGACTTCCACGTTGTTGTGCTCGGCATCCGAATCGAAGCCCCACAGCTTCTCGATCATCTGTTCTTTGGACGTCACCGCCTGCTTCCTCGTCATCAGGAGCTCCAGCAGCTCGCTCTCTTTCAGGATCAGCTTCAATTCCTTGCCCTTGCACGCGAGCTTGAGATTCGCCGTGTTCAGCTCGATGTCCCCGAACCGCAGCCCGTCCTCCGGCACCACTTCGCCTTTGCGCCGCAGCGCCGCCCGGATGCGCGCCAGCAGCTCCCCGGTGGAGAACGGCTTGGCGACGTAATCGTCCGCGCCGTGGTCGAGTCCCGCGATCTTGTCCGGAATCTCCCCTTTGGCCGTCAGCATAATGACCGGCGTCGCGACCCCTTGAGCGCGGATCGTCTTCAATATGGCAATCCCGTCCATGCCGGGAAGCATGATGTCCAGCAGGATCAGGTCGTAGATGCCGCTGAGCGCGTTGTCTAGCCCGTCCTGGCCGTCGTGAACGGCGTCGACGGAATAATGCTGCTTCTTGAGAATCTGCGACAGCGCCTCCGCCAGATTCACTTCGTCCTCTACGATCAGGATTCGCATGGCTCCCACCCTTTTGCAGTCGTCTGTCTCATTATTGTAGGTAACCAACCTTTAATCAACCTTAAGCCGGGAACTTCGGCCGGAAGTTTACGCTGCGTTAACAATTTAAGATTCGTTAAAGGTTCGTTCTCTAAGCTACAGACAGGGAAAGGCGAGACGGCCGGCAAGCCGGGAAAGGAGCGCTGAACATGGCGATTGAAGTGTTTAACCGTTACGAGAACAAATACCTGATGGATACGAAGGCGTTCTACGCGATATACAACCGGCTGATGGAATACATGGAGCTCGACGCCTACAACAAGGACGACAAGTTCTACTCCATCAGCAATCTGTACTACGATACCGAGAACCATACGCTCGTGCGCAACAGCCTGGCGAAGCCGAAGTACAGGGAGAAGCTGCGCATTCGGGCCTACGGAGTGCCCGCGGCGAATGCCAAAGTGTATCTGGAGCTGAAGAAAAAAGTGTTCGGGCTGGTCAACAAGCGCCGGACGGCGCTGAAGCTTCACGAGGCGTACGAGTTCGTCCGATGCGGGCAGCCTCCGGCGTTCCGGGAAGGGATGAACCGGCAGGTGGTCGGGGAGATCGAGTATTTCCTGTCGCGGTACGAGCTGCGGCCCATGGCGTACCTGGCTTATGACCGGATCGCGATGTTCTGCAAGGGGAACCGCGATTTGCGGATCACCTTCGACACGAACATCCGGTCGCGGCGGCACGATCTCAAGCTGGAGCTTGGCGATTACGGCGATCAACTGATGGAACGCGGCCAATGGCTCATGGAAGTGAAGGCGGAGAAGACCATCCCGGTCTGGCTGTCCAAGCTGCTGTCGGAGCTTAGGATGTACCGGACGAGCTTTTCCAAATACGGCAACGAGTACAAAAAGTCCATTCGCAACGCCAAACCGGAAAGGGAGAGCATCGTGTTATGATCGAATCTTTGTTCGCGGCAAGCGCCGCTTCCGCGGAATTGACCGTATCCCATGCGCTCTGGACTTTTTCGATCTCCATGATCCTGGGCGGCGCCATCAGCTGGACGTACCGCAAGACGCAGACGGCTTATTCCTCGAGCTTCACGCTGACGATGATGATTCTGCCGACGATCGTCGCCATCATTATTCTGCTCATCGGCAGCAACATCGCCCGCGCTTTCAGTCTCGCCGGCGCCTTCTCGATCATCCGGTTCCGAAGCGCCCCCGGCGACTCGAAGGACATCTCGTACGTGCTGTTCTCGATGGCGGCCGGTCTCGGCTGCGGCGTCGGCGCTTACGGCTACGCAGTGTTGTTTACGGCATGCCTGTGCGCGCTGATGTTCGTCCTGAAGGCCGTCAAGTTCGGCACGAACAAGGAAGCGATGAAGACGCTCAAGGTGACGATTCCGGAGAACCTCGGCTACGAGGAGGCGTTCGACGAGATTTTCAGAAAGTTCGGCATCGATTATGAGCTCAAAAGAGTGCGCACGACCGAGCTCGGCAGCCTGTACGAGGTCGTCTATGCCGTGAAGCTCGGGCCGGACACGAACCAGAAGGAGCTGCTGGACGCCGTCCGCACGCGGAACGGCAATCTCGATATTACGCTGACGATGAGTCCCGTCGTTCAGGAATATTAAGGATGAGGAGAGGATGTCCCATGAATCGATCGCATAAAGCTAAACTGATGGCTGCCGCCATTTTAAGCGCTTTGCTCGCGGCAGGCTGCAGCTCGAACGCCGACGAGCCCGCTGCCTCCGCTTCCGCTTCATCTTCGACCGGCGGGACGACGGTATCGTCCAGCGGCGCCGCTTCGGCCGCCGCCGTGAAGCTGGCCGGCCTCGACGCGACGGAACAGGCCGGCTTCGACGAGGACGACGCGTTGACGACGTGGAGCGCGGACAGCTCGATCGCGATCGCGCTTGGCGGCACTGGCGCCACCGTCGACGGATCGGGCGCGACGGCCGAGGGCGGCGTCGTGACCATTGCGGATGCCGGCACCTATGTCGTGAGCGGACAATCGTCGGACGGCCAGATTGTCATTGATGTGCCGGAAGACGCCGTCGTGCATCTTGTACTGAACGGCGTCCAGATCAGCAACGATGATGGCCCGGCCCTCTACGTGAAGGAGGCCGACAAGGTGATCGTCACGCTGCAGGACGGTACGGACAACACCGTTGCGGACGGTGCAACCTACGCGGATACGTCCGAGGACGCGCCGACCGCCGCCCTCTACAGCAAAGGCGACCTGACGATCAACGGAACCGGGAAGCTGACCGTCCAAGGCAATTCGAACGACGGAATCGCGAGCAAGGACGACCTCAAGCTCATGAGCGGCACGATCGACATCCAGGCGGCCGACGACGGCATGATCGGGAAGGACCTGGTCGCGGTCAAAGACGGTACGGTCACGATCGACGCGGGCGGCGACGGCATCAAGTCGACGAACGATGCCGATGCGGACAAAGGGAATGTCGCCATCGCGGGCGGAACGTTCCATATCACGGCCGAAAATGACGGCTTCCAGGCGGCTTCTTCGCTTCTCATCGACGGCGGGACGTTCGACATCGTCACCGGCGGCGGCAGCGCGAATTCGACGAAGACGCACGAGGAGCAAGGGCCGGGCGGCTTCGGCGGCGGCGGTTGGGGG
>NZ_JACJVO010000013.1 GCF_014212055.1 Cohnella zeiphila
GCCTGCTGAAGTCAGACGGTTGCCCTCATAATCGTTGTCCAGTTTTGTGTTGACAATCCACCACCAGACGCTTTCACGCCAAAGTGAGAAACCTGGTTACTCTCTTTCGCACCATCCGACGCTTTCACGCCAATGTGATGAACCTGGTTACTCTCTTTCGCACCATCCGACGCTTTCACGCCAAAGTGAGAAACCTGGTTACTCTCTTCCGCATCATCCGACGCTTTCACGCCAATGTGATGAACCTGGTTGCTCTCTTTCGCACCATCCGACGCTTTCACGCCAATGTGAGGAACCTGGTTGCTCTCTTTCGCCTCACCCATCGATTTCACGCCAATGCGAGAAGCCGCCTTCGGGAGATCCCCCGAGGGCGGCTTCGCGCTTAAAGTATGGATCAGGACGCCGGCTGCGGCAGCGGCTGGAACAGAATGTTGACCGGGAGGTTGGAGCCGAGCGCCGTCATGAAGCTGATCTCCACGACTTCCTCGTAGGGCCCGGTCCGATACAGCACGCACGCCTGATTCGGATTTTGCAGCAGGCTCGAGTTGGATACCAATACGGCCGTGTCATTGATCTTGAACACGCCGGAGTATACGCCTCCGCGAGCGTTCGCCGTAATGAGCGTGTTCGGCGCCACGTGAACGGTCATATGATAGACGACGCCGAAGTTGCCCCAGTTGTTCTCATAAACGCCGTTCAGCATGTCGCGGCCGTCCAGCGCCGGGTCGTTCGTATGGTCGCCGAACAGGATTCGCTGCGGCTTGGAGCCGAGCGTCGAATCGATCTGGACTTCGCGGTCCGCGCCTTGGAATGTCCCGCGGATGTGCTTGCCGTCGCGCGGCAGGTTCCCGAACGTTGCCAGCGCGTTAAGCGGAGCTCGATTGTCCGGATAAACGGCGAACAGCGTGAACTGGACCGGCGCCGTCGTGCTCAAATCGGCATACGCCGAGAACACATCGTTCAGCTTCAGCGGCGTATTGCCCAATTCAGGCATGATCAGCTCCGTCTCGCCGGGAGCGAGCGTCGTCAGCTTTGTCTCGCCGACCGTCTTCGATTCCAGGTAGCGCTCCGAAGCGAGCTTGCCGGTCCAGAGTCCGAACGAGTTCGGGCCGGCCTGGCCCGAGGAGCCGAGGCTGACCGTCGCGTTCTCCGTACCCTCATTCTTCGCCGCCAGATAAATCGCGAGCGGCTTCGTGCCGGAATTCTGGTGATAGAGGAACAGGCGGAAATCGCCGTTCATCGTATCGCGGTACAGAATGCCTTCCTTCGTCAGCACTTCGGGGCTGTTCGAAGCGATCAGGGCGCGATTGGATACCGTGAACGTATAAGGCACGAGCGAGTAACCCAGGACGTTGGAGCCCTCAATGTCGAACTTTTCGCCGGGCTCGGTGTAGCGCTCGTTATACTGCTGTTCGGTGTACATGACCTGGTCGCTGATCTCGATCGTCTTCTCGTACTCCGACGTAAGGCCATGCTTGTCGGTAACGGTCAGATGGATGCGCTGCGTGCCGGGCGTGAAAAAGACCGGCTTGTTATTGCTGAAGTCTGCCGAGACGATCGCATTCTCGTCGTCCGTGGACAGGTCCGTATACTTGATCGGCTCGCCGATCTTGTAGGTATCCTTGTCGGTCGTGAACATCGCGGTCGGCGGTTCGTTCTGGGGCAGAACGTTGATCGTGACGGAATACGGGTCGCTCCATTCGCCGGCCGCGTTCTGCACCCAGCGGGTAATCGTGTGAGGACCCGGTTCCGCGAACACCGTGTCGTTCCCTTCCCATCTCTCGCTGACAATGGCCGATGCGTTGGCCGAATGGCTCGTATACGTAACCGTCGTCTGGTTCGCGTAAATTTCCGCGGGATCAACCGTAAAGTCGGCCGTCGGATAAAGAATCTGCTGCCAAGAAAGGCTGATCGTCGTGCCCGTGACGGACAGATCCGAACCGGTAGCCGTCGCCCAGGCGCGAACCGGAATCATCAGGCTGCCTTTGGTCGAGAACGGCACGCCGGCGAAGCTCGTCGTCGTCCCGTTAACCGTGTACGAGGATACGCCGATCTTCCAACGGATTTCCTTATCGCTCGAAGTGACGATCGATTCCTTCGTCGAAGCGTCATAACGGACGACGTAGCCGTAACGGGCGGCCATCGCGCTCAGCGACGCGTAGGCGGATCCTCCCGAATAAACGGTAGGCTGGGCGGCTTGATAATCGACGCCGTCCAAGGTAACTTTCGTCTGGTTTTTGTACAGAACGAGCGTGCTGGAGCCGTCATCGGCCGATCCGGCATAGGCGCCGGCGGGGAAAGCAAGGGATAAAAGCAAAACCGCGGATAAAGCTTTTCTCATGAATCCATCTCCATCTCCTTAGTACGAAAAAAGTAAAACAAAGCATAGCATTAGGAAATCAGTCCCTACTTTAACGTAGGAATTCCCCCAAAAGTTGCGTTAAATCTCGAAATTTGCGCAAAAGAAAACCGCCGGGAATTGCTTCCCTGGCGGTCTCCCGGACGGGCACCGTTACGCAAACCAGCGATTGACGACCCAAAGCATCAGCACGAACGAAAGCACCGAGCCTGCGAAATACAAACTCCCCCGCCGTTTATGCCGCTGAAAGAAGCTCAGGACGCCCAGACTGAGCAGCGATCCAACCAGAAGAATAAAAATGATTCCGGTGACGAACAGTCCCGGCGATACGTTCGACACGTCCGTAATGTCCAAGACGCTAATCCTCCCTTGACCGCTTGCCGTCCGTCTCGAAATCTCGGACGGCTCTTCCTATTTTGCATTATAACGGATTCAAGGTTGAATAAACAATTCCACTTCGTCTCTCTCCGTCCGGCGCCGCTTGAACTTGGCGATCAGCTTGCCGTCCTTATGCAGAACTTTGCCCGTTCGCGGATAGACCAGGCAAGGAAAACGGACGATGCGCTTGCGACCGTCCCCCGCCGTCACCCGCAGCCGATCCGTCGCGGCGAACAGACGCAGATCCTGCTCTCCCAAATCTTTGGAAGGATGCAGCGTCACCGTGACATGCTTATCGTCCTTGACCGTGTCCGTGCGAAGCCAGACGCCGTCGTTCGCCGCCTTGCCGGCCTTCTCCATCATGTCCTGAACGTACCGGTTCAACCAATCGTTGTTCTGGGCCTTCTCCCAGCGCTCCGCGAGCTTCCATGGAATTTCGCGCCCGAGCCATTTTTGAATCTCCTTAAAATCCGGCAGCGGCCCGCTATCGAAAAAAGAACTCATGCCCGCACCCTCTCCGTTCGTTGCTGCTGACAGCTTATGCCGGTTCCGGAGGTCGGGTGCCCATTCGGAAACCGCGGCGGAAAAAACGAACCGATAGGCGATCGCCTTCATACAATGCAGCATGACGCCACATCAAAGGAGTCGTCACGCCTATGCCATCCATTGTCGGAGCCGTCAAAATATTGAGCCTCGGCACGAGCGCGGTCGTTCAGTTCGGAGACTGCATTCAGATCAATCCGTCGAGCACATCCAAGACCTACTCGGGAGCCGGGTCGTTCCTGACCGGCGACTTGCCGGTAACCAACAACGGAATCAGCGCGACGAACACGAACGATCCTGACGTCGCGGACTCCAATTCGACGCCGGTCAACACCGGCACTGGCGGTGTCGCATGAACCAGTGGAATATCCAGCAACAAATCACGATAAACCAGCTCCGCGTCGATTCCGTCACCAACTCCTCCGTCTTGCAGATCGGCAGCGCCGGGAGCATCCAATCGCTATCGCAGCTCTACAATACGGGAGGCTACACCGGGCCGGCTCCTCAACTGGGGAGCGCCCAAGTCGCACAAGAGGGAGCGAGCGCGCTCTCGCTCGTTCCCTTTCCTAGCCCGAGCTCGGGTTCGTCAAACCGGGCGAAGGAGTGATTCGAATGAATTATCCATGCTACGGATACGCCGAACCGGCGAGCGGCCAGAATTGGGCGCAAACGCTGCAAGCAATGGAGAAGCGCCTGGAGGATCTGGCCGGAAGATTGGATGCGGCGGAGAAGAAGCTGGAGGAGCTTCAAGGCACCCCTCCGGTTCATGTCGAATATCACTTCGACCAGCTGAAAGTGTCGAGGCTGGACGGAACGCTCAACATCGGCCTCACGCCTCAGGCGATGAAGGATATCGATTCCTTCGAAGTGCCCGTACCGGGTATGTGGACAGCCGCCTCGCCTCCGGGAGCGCTTGGCCAGCCGGGCTCCGCCGGCCCCTTCGCCGCTCCCGGCGGGAATGGACAGCCGGGTTCCCCGGGGCCGACCTCCCCTTCCGGCGGAATCGGGCAACCCCCTTTCGGGGCTCCGTTTTTCACGACGGGCGGGGCCGGCCAATCGCCGTTCGTAGAACCGTTCATCCCTCAGACTCCGCCGACGCCGCCGACTCCGGCGGAGAGCGGCCGGGCGGATCTGGCCGGAACCATCCGTTCCCTGCAGCAGGAAGCGGTTCAAACGTTCGATCGCAACGGAGATGCGCTCTTGCACTCGTTATGCGGACAACTGCGAGTCGAACTTGAAGATCAGCACCGGCGAATGATTATCGCCGACGTCCGTTCTCAGCTGAGCGGAAGAGCTCATCATTACGCGCGCGTGTCCCCCTATCCGGCCGAAGGCACCGACGAGGATCGGAAGCAGTGGCGCCGGGGCGTCCTCGACAAGACGATGAGGGACGTAAGGATCGCTCTTACGAATTATTTACGCCATTTTCAGCTTCCCGACATAGAGAAGGAGGAGGATCCGGCATGAAAGCGCCGATCGAAATGAACGTGCAGAGCGGCCCCGTAACCGTCGGGGCCCTGAATATCCAAGGTTTGGCGAGCGCCTCTTCGCTGCTGATGGGCGACACGGAATCGATCGTCCTCTACTCTTATTTCGATACGCCGCCCGAATCCGTCATCGTCGGGCCGCTTGTTCCGTTTCCCGCCATTGCCGAAGAGGAAGAAGCAGAAGGATGAACAGCGGACGATTTACCGCCGTCGGCAGCATAAAGATCAACACGGTGTCGGCTTCGTCCGTCGTTCAATTCGGGGACACGTGCGACTCCGTCCGCTTGTTCGATCGGGTGCTGGCGATTCAGCGGGCGATCGCGAATTTCGAGCGGGACGAATTGTCGTTCGAGTCTTACCCGCTGTTCTTTCTGCCCAGCCCCGTTCCCGTAACCCCGCCCCCGGTGCAATACCGTTCCGAAGCGCCGAAAGGAAGAATCTTGGTCGGTCCGGTGCGAGTCAACGGCGTCTCCAACTCCTGCTTCATCCGGGCGGGCAACGGGGGAGGTCCGCACATCGCGGAATCGAGAATCGTCAATATCCGGCATTTCAACGACCGCTACGCGCTATCCGGGACATCCGCCGGTTTGCAGGCATCGTCCGGCGAACCCGGGTAATCGCACAGGAACAACAATCCCGAGCGGCATATGCTGTCATTGCATGACGTCCTCACAAAATCGACTCGGGAGGGTTTTGCGATGGGTTACCCGGTTGCAGGCGCAGGTTGCGCAGTCGGCGGATACGGCGGAGGCGCCGCTTTCGTTCTCGTCCTCTTTATTCTGTTGGTCATCATTCTTCGCACCGGCTGGTTCTGACTCGAAGGAAGCCCCCTCAGCCTATGCGGCTGCCCGGATGGCCGGACTACCGGCCCGACGGGCAGCCTTTTTTTCGTCCCCGCAGTCGCCCGCTTGCGGCAAGTCTTCCCGTCAGTTCGTCTCCGCGGAGCCGGAAGACATTTGTCCGAGCCTTAGCGCCAGCTGAAGCTGCAGCCGATCCTCGGGATCGTCCAGGGATACGCTCAAAATCTGCTGTATTTTTTCCAAGCGATAGACAACCGTGTTATAGTGCGCGAACAGCCGCTTCGACGTCAGCTTGATGTTGCCGTTGCAGCGAAAAAACATCTCCAGCGTCTCCGCGAGCCGCCCCCCTCCCCTGCGGTCGGCTTGCTGAAGCGGCTGCGAATACCGCTGCAGGAACTGTTCCCGTTCCTCTCCCGAAGGAATCAGGTAGAGCAGCGAGTAGACGCCCAGCCGGTCGTAGGTCACCGAGTCCTCCGCCATCCCGCATACTTCGGACACTTGGCGGGCTCTCCGCGCCTGGGACAAGCTGACGGGAAGCAGTTCGGGACGTTCGATCGCCCGTCCGGCGAACAATCGGAGGCCCGCGTCGCCCGTCAGCGAACGCAGCTCGCCCAGCAGCCCTCGCAGCGCGCTATCCGCCGGCGCGGCAGCGTGGAGCTCGCGCTGGTGCGACAGCGGAAACGGCACCGGAACGATAAGCGCCAGCTCCGCGCCTACCGGAACGGCCAGCGGCGGCTCCGCCTGGTGAAAGCTTGCCGACCGGATCAAGGCGGCCAACTCTGCGAGGCGCTCCCCGGACGGCACCTCCGGTCCGGAGAAGCCGACCAACGCCGCGCATAGCTTCGCGCGTTTCGGCAGCACGCACCCGCATACCTCCGCGCGCAGCTTCCAATCGTTCTCGGAGACGATCTTGCCGTTCAACCAATCCTGCAGGAAGCGGTCCAAATAGCGGCTCTCGACTTCGCGAACCGCCTCGACGTTCGCGAGCTCCAATCCGGCCAGCGGCGCCAGCCGTTCGACGCTGGCGGCATCGATCGCCTCGAACGGACGGCGCCGTTCCAGCAGGACGAGACTGGCCCGCTTGCCTCCGACGGCCGAAAGCGGGCTGACGAAAGCTCTGCCGCCGTCCGTCAGCTTCACGTATCCGGCCGCTTGCGGTTCTCCCGATACGGAGGGAGGCAGCATCGCGAGAAGCAGCTTCCGCTCGCGGTCCGGTTCGCCTTCGCGCAGGTCTGCGGACAGCCAGATCCGATCCGGCTCGAGCACGAGCGCGGCAGGCTGGCCGAGCAGCGTCTGCATCTCGTCGACAAAGGCGTAAAGTCCGCCGCCTTCCAGAAGCAGCCGGGACAGCCTCTGGATCCGCGCATGCAGATCGGAAAGCCGGACCGTCTCTTCCAGGGCCGTCGGCACAAAGGACTTATCGGACGCTCCGGCAAACAGGCCGGACATGGAATCTTTACGCGGTATGGCAGACATCGCGTTCCCCCCTCGGGCGGTTCTTGACAAAAACCCAATGCGTTATAATACATCACACAAACATCAGTTCAGAGCATCATCAACCTTTATTATGTTATATTTTATAACATAATTTATTGAATGTCTTTAGCAAAATCGAAAAAAAAGTCCTCACTTGCGAACAGAGGGGCACAAAACATCACCAAGAATAGAAAAAAACGGCAACCGCCACCCCTCGGACAGGGGGCGGCGGTTGCCGTTATCGCGATTCGTACGTTTTTCAGGCGCCGACGGAATGGCCGCATTCCGGGCAGAAACGAGCGTCCGGCTGCAGCGGCGCTTCGCATTCCGCGCACACCGTGCGCGCTTCCGCTTCCACGATGACGGGCTCCGGAGCGGCGCTCTGTTCGGGCTCCTTCTCCGCTTCCGGAAGCACTTCGACGGGCAGCGGCTCGGGGAACTCGAATTTGTGGCCGCAGGACGGACAGAACTTCGTATCGTAAGGAACCGTGTGGCCGCATTCGCACTCTTTCTCGTTGCGCAGTTCGCGAATCCGATCCTCCAAGCCCACAATCTCTTTGCGCAGCCCGGAGATCGCTTCGCATTCGGGCAGAATCGACGCTTCCGCCTTGGACAGGTCCTTGGCCAGATAAGCTTCGTAGACGGCTTCCCCGATCTGGGCGTGCCGCCTCTCGATCTCTTTGCGCTTGCCGGATATTTGCGTGTGCAGCTTCGTGATCTCCACCGTCTGCTGCGCCTTTTCGGTCGCCGTCGACACGCCTTTGCTAACCGTTTCCGTCAATTTTTTCAGAAAACTCATCCAAACCGCCTCCATTCGCCACTCTATTATCCCATACGCTACAATGTTCGTCATGGTTCCGCAAGTCTTATTTTTCTCATTAGACCGACCTTGAATTTTCCGCGCCCGTCCGCAACGACTTCAAGCCGCGCAGACTGGACAGGGACAAGTAAACGATCAGAATGAGCATGCCGAACAGCAGCGTGAATTTCGCGCCCCGGTGGTCCAGGCCGGCCCGGACTCCTTCGATCAGCCGGAACGGGCTGAAGACGACGTCCCAGCTGTTCAGGCGTATCATCCTTCCGAGATAGACGCCGAAGCCTCCGAGGAACGAGACGACCACGATGAACAGCCAGCCGGCGAACCGTCCCATAAAGCGCCGGACAAGCATGTGAAAGTGAAGCATGGACAAATAGCCGAGAAGCAGGCCGCACCAGGAGAACAGGAAGAAGACGACCAGGTCGTACCAGACGAGAACCGACTGTTGCTGCGCGTTCCACATATACGTAGGATTTCCGATGAGATGGATCAGGTCGGTCGTCAGGTAGGGCGCGTTCGGATACAGCAGCAGCCAGGCCCCTCCCAGCACCAGCATCGCCAGCGCCAGCGCCGGTCCCCGCATCCACCTGGCCGCGCCGACGGCGACCATCGCGACGATAAGCGGCAGCCAGGCAAGGAACAAGTTCCATAACAGAAAATGAAAGCGGGCCGAGTCGAGATGGAAGGCGCGGACCGCCAGCATGGCGACGCACAGCACCGTCGTGCCGCACAAGACGTAGAACACGGGAGCGAACACGTCCGAATCGTCCGCCGGCGACCCCTTGAAGCGGGAATTCGTTCTGGTCATTCGAGCCCCTCCTTCTTGCCGAGTCCCTCATACATACAGCGGCTGCCGGGAAAAAGTTGCGTTTCCCCAAAAAAGAGAGCGTTCCCGCTGTCTATGATTCTCCTATTCTACCAGAGGGGCGGAGGCGGACGCCAGTTCCCGGCGCCGGCGCAAATATTTGCACACGACGCTGACATACGTGGCGTGCGACCAGGTGAGCGGCGCGACCGAAAGCGGCGTGCCGTCGAGCGGATGCAGCTGCTCCGGCAGATTGCCGCCTTCGAGCGTGTGGCGGGCGATCCTCTCGAGCGTCGCCCGGGGCGCCGCCAGATCCTCCGTCCGCTTGGCCGTCTCGATCTGGAAGCTCGCTCCCCACAGCGTGCAAATAATCCACGGATTGCCCGGCACGCGGGCGGCGTCGTGGCTGATCTGAAAATAGTAATCGCCGGCGTAACGGGCGATGCCCCCGACGTCCGTCTTCACCGACAGCCCGCCGGCGATGGCTCGCATCGTGCGCGCGACACGGTCGTCGTCGGCCGGCAGCACGCCGAACTCGAATAAGCCGAACAAGCTGCTCTCGAGCGTCATATCCTTTACCCAGACGCCGTCGCGCAGCACCAGTCCGCGCGCGAACCGGCCGCTCTCCTCGTCCCACAAGTGAACGAGCATGCCTCGCTTCATCCGTTCCGCCGCTTTGCGATACCGGTCGCTTCGCTCGTAGTCTCCGAACAGATCGGCGAAATCGGCCGCCGCCGTCAGCCCGGCATAAACCGACGAAGCGGTGTACGTCCAGATGCCGTACCTCTCTTCCCACAGATCGTAGCTGGGAAGCGGCAAGTCGAGCGACGGCTCCACGAAACCGCACAGAAACGAAGCCGCTTTGCGCACGAGCGTCGGATAGAGCGACTGCGGAAGCTCGATCTCTCCGTGCCGCTCGTAGTCCTTCCAGAGCGCGTGCAGCACGAGCGCCGTCTCGTCCTCCTGGATCGGAAGCCGGGGCTGACCCTGAACGTAATAGGGGTGCCAGCTCGAGCCGACCGTTCCGTCGGGGTTGTACTTGTGATACAGGTAGCCTTCCGGCGAGAGCGCCCGGTTGCAGAACTCGAAAAAAGGCGCGATCATGCTATGGTAGCCGGCTTGCGACATCGCGTCGGCGACGAGCGCTCCGTCCCGCGGCCACATATAGCTGTAATGATCGCGGTTGTACTGCAGAATGTCGCTGTCGTTGGCCGCCAGAATCGCGCCTCGTTCGTCCGTCTGCGTCCTCACGATCAGCAGGCTGTGCCGGAACAGCCGTACCACGTCCGCGGGCAGGTCGCCGAAGTCGCGGTTCGCGCGGGACAGCCAGTTGTTCCAGTAAATGACGATCCGGCTCAGCAGCTTCTCCGGCTGGCTCTCCCGGACATATTGATCAAGCCGCTTGACTTCTTCCAGATCGGGGCCGACCGACATCCAATAATAGAAAGAGCAGTCGCCGCCTCCCGGCACTTCCGCGCGCAGGCTGATCGTGCTGTCGACCGAGCCCTGGGCGATCGCGTTGCCCATCAGCTCGCCGTCCTCGGCGTCCCGCCATGTGCCTTCCGCGGAGTGGAACCGCTTGATGCCGGTGGAGTACTGGAAGATGCCTCCCTGGGGAGATTGTCCGTTGAACATGAAGTAGGAGGAGCGCTTGTAGTGGAAAACGGTCCGGTTCGCCGGATAGAATGCCGCCGTATCCCCCACATCGTTCCCGTCGATCATCAAGTCCTGGTGGAAAAAAAGCCGGATCTCCTTCTCTTCTTCCGCCATATTGCGAACCATGACTCGCTTTAGAAAGATATTCTCCCTTTGATGGATGCCGTCGTTCATCTGCAGCTCAACGCCCAGCTCTTCGTGTCTGGCGGTCACGTTCGTCACAAGCGCGTCCTCGATGTAGTCAAGCTCGAACGTCCATCCCGGCTCGTCGAGCCAGGCGAACGTGCCGCCGCACCGGATGCCGACCCGGCACGGCTGTCCGCCGACATGGTTCAACTGCCCTACGTAGGGAAAATACAGGTCGCGGAGATAACCGTTCCGGTCCAGGTTGATCAACATTTTCCCGTTGCCGATGACCAGGTGTCGCGCCACTTTAGCCCATTCCCCTTCCTTCGCGGACCAACCCTTGGTAGAGTTCCTCGTATTCGCGGGCCGACGAGTCCCAGCCGTAATCCCGGACGGCTCCGTTCGCCGCGATCCGCCCCCAGACCGCTTCGTCGCGATAGAAGGCCAGCGCGCGCCGGACGGTGAACAGCAGATCGTGGGCCGTCGCCGGACCGAAGCTGAACCCGTTGCCGGTTCCCGTATATTCGTTATATGCCTGCACCGTGTCCTTGAGCCCGCCGGTCTCCCGGACGACCGGCACGCTCAGGTAGCGCAGCGAGATCAGCTGGCTGAGGCCGCAAGGCTCGAAGAGCGAAGGCATGAGGAACAGGTCCGACGCCGCATAGACCCGGCGCGCCAGCCCTTCGTTGAAGCCGAACCAGACTCGCATCCGTCCCGAATACCGCTCCACGGCCTCCCGCAGCATCGCTTCGACCCGAGGCTCGCCCGCGCCGAGGACGAACAGCTGGACGTTCTCGGCCATCAAGCCGGGCAGCGCTTCTCCGATCAGATCGAAGCCTTTCTGGCGGACGAGGCGCGAAACGATGCCGATCAGCGGCACGCCTTCGTTCTCCGGCAGCCCGAACTCGAGCTGCAGCGCCGTCTTGTTCAGCCGCTTCCGGGACAACGAATCGCGGTAACGGACGGCCAGGTGCGGGTCGGTCTCCGGATCGTAGCTCGTCAAGTCGATGCCGTTCAAGATCCCTTTTAAATCGCCCGCCCGCTCGCGAAGGAGGCCGTCCAGCTTCTCTCCGTATTCAGGCGTCTGGATCTCTCTCGCATAAGTCGGACTGACCGTCGTCAGCTTGTCGGCGTAGCGAAGACCGGCTTTCAGGCAGGACCCGTCGCCGTAGAATTCAAGCCCTCCCGGCGAGAACAGCTCGTCGCCGGCGCCCAGCACGTCCTGCAGCTTGCCGCGGGAGAATACGCCCTGATATCCGAGATTGTGGATCGTAAACAGCGTACGGACGCCGCGAAGCGCCGGCACGTGCGAATAGCGGGTGCGCAGCAAAAGCGGCACGAGCCCGGTCTGCCAATCGTGGCAGTGCAGAATGTCCGGCAGCTCCTCGCTTTGGCAGCGGACGAGAGCTTCGAGCACCGCGAAGCTGAAGAAAGCGTACCGTTCCGCCTCTTCTTCCCCGTACCCGTACAGATAGCCCCGCTTGAAGTAATGCTCGTTGTCGACGAGCAAATAGCGGATCCCGTCCACATGCGTCTCCATTAGACCGCAATACTGCAGGCGCCAACCGATCGAGACGTCGAAGCGCCGGAGCAGCTTGGCGCCGCGGACGATATCGTCCGGAATGGCGTCATACTTCGGCAGGACGACGGTCACGTCGATGCCTCGCGCGGCCAAAGCCTTCGGCAGCGATCCGACGACGTCCGCCAGTCCGCCCGACTTCGCCAGGGGCGCCGCTTCCGAAGCGGCGAACCAAACCTTCATCGGACTCCCCCTTTAGATGATTTTCCGTTTGAAGGCGAGGAGCGGAAGCTCCGCCGAGCCCCGAAGCTGCTGCGAGCCCCGCACTTCCACTTCCTTGTCGAGAATGCAATTTTCCAGGGATCCGTTCTCGCCGACGATCCCGTTCTGCATGACGATGCTTCCCCGCACGACGGCTCCCTTGCGGACTTTGACGCCGCGGAACAGGATGCTGCCGTACACCTCGCCTTCGATCTCGCACCCGTTCGCCACGAGCGAGTGCTGGACCCGGGAGCCGCTGCGGTACATCGCCGGAGGTTCATCCTTCACCTTCGTATAGATCGGGCCCGGCCGGTTAAACAGCTCGAACCAGACGTCGCGGCCGAGCAGCTCCATGCTGTGGCGGTAGTAGGACGCCACCGTGTTCACGACTCCGAGATAGCCTTCGTGGAGGTGGGCGTACACCTTCAGCTCTCCGAGCCGGGACATGAGGGCGTGTCGGACGAAGTGGTCCTTGCCCTGGGCGAGCGACGTCTCCACGAGATCGAGCAGCAGATCCTTGCGCAGCACGTACATCTCCATCGAGACGATATCGCTCTCCAGGCGGCCGTAATGATCCTGCATATCGACCACGCGGCCGCTCGCGCTCAGATTCACCTTGCGCGTCAGCCCGGTCTGGGCATAGGGCCACCGCTTGCAGACCACCGTGACGTCCGCTCCCCGTTCGCGATGCCGGTCGAGCACGCGTTCGAAATCCAGATTGCACACCATATGGCTGCGGGCGAGGACGACGTACTCGGGCGCGCTACGCGTGAAGTAATCCCGGTTTCGGTAGAACTGGTACAAGTCGCCTTTGCCGAAATCCGCCATATCCTCCATGGACGGAGGCAGCACGAAGAGGCCGCATTGGTTGCGGTGAAGATCCCAATGGCCTCCCGAGCCCAGGTGATCCATCAGCGAACGGAATTTCCGGTGCGCGAATACCGCCACCTTCGGAATGCCGGAATCCACCATCGAAGAGAGCACGAAGTCGATCAGCCGGTACCGTCCGCCGAACGGGACGGTCGCCAGACACCGGCTTGCGGTGAGCGCGCTCATCTCCTCCGGCTCGTGCACCAGATTGATGACGCCCATCATGGGCAGCTTCATATCGGCTCCACCTCCGCTTTCGCCTCTGACGCCGCGACCTCGTCGCCGCTGCCCACGACCGCGATCTCCGCGGAGCCGGGGCTGCCGATTCGGCAGCCTTCGCCGACGCGCGCTCCTTCTCCGACGATCGCGCGGACGATTCGGGCGCCGCGGCCGATGACCGCGTTCGGCATGACGACCGAGTCTTCGATGAGGCTGCCCTCCGCCGCCCGAACGCCATGGAACAGCACGGAGCGGTTCACCGTTCCTTCGATGAAGCAGCCTTCGTTGATCAGAGAGCCGCCTACGCTTGCTTCCGGGGACAAGTACTGGGCCGGCTGGTTCGGATTGACGGAATAGATTCGCCACTCCCTGTCGCTCAGGCGGAGCGCAGGTTCGTCCTCCAGCAGGTCCATGTTCGCCTGCCACAAGCTTTCGACCGTGCCTACGTCCTTCCAGTAGCCTTCGAACCGATGCGCGTACAGCCGTGCGCCTCCCCGCAGCATCCTCGGGACGACGTCCTTGCCGAAGTCGTTGGAGGATCGGCTGTCGGATTCGTCGTCTATCAACGCTTCCCGGAGAGCCGACCAGGAGAACATGTAGACGCCCATCGAGGCGAGGTTGCTCTTCGGCTGCTTCGGCTTCTCCGCGAACTCGACGATTCGCCCCTCTTCGTCGACTTCCAGAATGCCGAACCGGCCGGCGTCCTTCCACGGCACGGTAATGACCGCGATCGTCGCGTCCGCCCGGTTGCCCTTATGGGTGTCCAACAGCCGGCCGTAGTCCATCTTGTAAATGTGATCGCCGGAAATGACGAGAACGTACTCCGGGTCGTACCGCTCGATAAACCCCGCGTTCTGATAGATCGCGTTCGCCGTCCCTTTGTACCAGACGCCTCCTTTCGGGCGCACGTAAGGCGGCAGCACGTGCATGCCGCCGTCGCGGCGATCGAGCCCCCAGGGGCTCCCGATCCCCAGATATTGATTCAGCACGAGCGGCTGGTATTGAGTCAGCACGCCGACCGTCTCGATGCCGGAATTGACGCAGTTGCTGAGCGTAAAATCGATGATCCGGTACTTCCCGCCGAAATGAACGGCCGGCTTGGCCAAATCTTTGGTCAGCACGCCGAGCCGGCGCCCTTCCCCTCCCGCCAGCAGCATGGCGATGCATTCGTTGCGGCGCATAGGCGCTGCTCCTTTCTTTGACCGATATTTTCGCCTGGAGCGGGAGCGGCTCCCGCTCCCGTTCATTCCGTCGCGACCCGGTCCGGCTCCAACAGCAGGAACGTCAGAGGAGGCAGCGGGATTTCGACGCTGAACGGCCGTCCGTGGAACGGCTTGCGCGAAGACTTGACCCGGCGAGGCTTCCGGATGCTTTCGCCGCCGTAGCTCGGCGCGTCGCTGCTCAGGATGATCCGGTATGCCGAGCCGGCGGGCACCCCGATCCGGTAAGCCGGGTAGGCCCGGCGGGAGAAGTTGCAGACGGCGACCAGATGGCGCTTCGGATCCCTTCCTTTGCGGATGAGAGACAGCACGGATTGGGCGGCGTTGTCCGCATCGATCCATTCGAAGCCTTCGGGCCGATGGTCCAGCTCCCATAGTGCCGGCTCGGCCCGGTACAGCGCGCCGAGATCGCGGAAATACCGCTGCATTCCGGCGTGAAGCGGATACTCCAGCACAGGCCAATCGAGTTCCCCGCCGTCCTTCCATTCGTCGAACTGCCCGAATTCTCCGCCCATGAACAACAGCTTTTTGCCGGGATGAACCGTCCAATAGCCGTAAAACAGCCTCAGGTTCGCGAACTTCTCCTCGTAGGAGCCCGGCATTTTGTTCAACAGGGAGCGTTTGCCGTGGACGACTTCGTCGTGCGATAGCGGAAGAATATAATTTTCGGAAAAGGCGTACAGCAGCGAGAAGGTAATTAGGGAGTGCCGGGCGGGGCGTTCCGACGGATCCGTCTCCATGTACCGGAGCATGTCGTTCATCCAGCCCATATTCCACTTGTAATTGAAGCCGAGGCCGCCCAGATAGGTCGGCGAAGTGACGCCGGGCCAGGCGGAGGAGTCTTCCGCGACGAGAAGCGTATCGGGATGGAACCGGAAGACGGTCTCGCTCAGCTTGCGGAGGAAATCGATCGCCTCCAGATGCTCGCTGCCCCCATGACGGTTCAGCGTATGCAGATGAGGCGGCTTGTCGAAGCGAAGATCGATCATGCTGGCGACGGCGTCCACGCGGAGTCCGTCCATATGATAGACGTCGAGCCAGAAAAGCGCGCCGGACAACAGGAAGCTCTGCACCTCCGCCTTGCCGAAGTCGAAAGCGAGCGTGCCCCACAGCGGCTTCTCGGCGATCCGCGAATCGGCGTGCTCGTATAGAGGCGTCCCGTCGAATTCGCGAAGCCCATGCTCGTCCTTGCAGAAGTGGCCGGGCACCCAATCGAGCAGCACCCCGATCCCCCGGCGGTGACAGCGGTCGACCAGCGTCTGCAGGCCGTCCGGCGGCCCGTACCGGCTCGTCGCCGCGTAATACCCCGTCGTCTGATAGCCCCACGACCCGTCGAGCGGATGCTCGGTCGCCGGAAGCAGCTCGATATGCGTGAAGCCCATCTCTTCCGCATAATCGACCAGTTCGTCCGCCAGCTCCCGATACGTTCGAAAGCGCTCAGGCCCCTCCCGCTTCCAGGAGCCGAGGTGCACCTCGTAAATGTGCATCGGCCTGCCGTAAGGCGGGTTCGCGCGCTTGCGTTCCAACCATTCCCGGTCCTGCCAGGCGTAAGAGAACGGATCGGCCACGACGGACGCGGTGCCGGGCCGCAGCTCGGAGCGGAAAGCAAACGGATCCGCCTTCAGGAAGGTGCGGCCCGCCGCGTCCACGATCTCGTACTTGTAGGCGTCCCCCTCCCGAAGTCCGGCGACGAAACCGCACCACACCCCCGTCGCCCCGGCACGGCTCATAGCGTGTCCCGCTCCGCTCCAACCGTTAAAATCGCCGACGACGCGAACGTCTTGGGCGTTCGGCGCCCAGACCGCGAATCGGACGCCTCGAACGCCGCCGCATTCATCCATATGCGCGCCGAACGTCCGATAAGCATGAAATAACTGGCCGCGATTGAACAAATACAATATTTCCGGCTCGATCGTCGCGGAAGCGGCCGTCATGTCCGGGACCCCCTTCGCGATAAGATGGAATTGAAGCCCGTGTCCCATCATACGCACGTATCCCGCTCGTTCAGAAGTGCAAATTTCCGATAAAAGCGGCAGCGGCGGCACAAGACCCAAAAAAGGTCTTAAACCGCCGCTGCATGGTTAGGGGATGAGATGGAAAATATGGATCCGGACGACCATGATTCCCCTCCGTCTCATGATGCTTTTAGACTCAAAATAGAAGAAAAGGGTTGCGGTTCCGATCGTCCTTCGGGCGAAAAAAAACGTCCTCGTCCGATCGGGACGAGGAACGTCGGCTTGCGCAGCCGGTTATTTCTCATAAGCCTGCTTTAAAGCCCGGATATCGATTTTATCCATTTGCAGCATGGCTTGCGTGACCCGTCCCGCTTTCCCGGCATCCTTGTCTGCCAACAGCTCGCCTAGAATGGCGGGAACGATCTGCCAGGACAAGCCGAATTTGTCTTTCAGCCAGCCGCACCGCCCGGGTTCTCCTCCGTCCGCGGTGAGCTTCTCCCACAGATCGTCTACCTCCTCCTGCGTCTCGCAGTTGACATAGAACGAGACAGCCTCGTTGAACTTGAAGTGCGGGCCCGCATTCAACGCCATGAACCGCTGCCCCTCCAGCTCGAAGGTCGCCGACATAAGCGTTCCTTTCGGAAACGGCGCTCCCTCGCCGTAACGGGAAACGTTCGACGTCTTCGCATTTTTGAAGATCGAGCCGTAAAATTGGATCGCTTCTTCCGCGTTATCGTTGAACCAAAGGAAAGGCGTAATTTTGTTCGACATGGGAATTCGACTCCCTCCTGTTTCGTTTAACTTCCCTTATCGAGACAGCGGACCGATGCTGACGGCGAACTTGTCGAGCGACTGGTTCATGCCCATCACGGCAAATTTGGACATCTGGCCCAGCGTCCAATCGAACTCGGTAATCGTCAACTCCGTCGTGTCGTCGGTCAGGGCTTTGAATTCGATGACGAATCTGACCTCTTGGGGAAAATCCGGAGGCATTCCCGCATCCGCCGGATCGATCGGATTGCCTTCCGCGTCGGACAAGCTTTGCGTAAATTCAAGGCGTTCGCCCGGCACGATCTTCGTATAGACGCCGGTGTTGTAGAAGATTCCGCCCCCCTGCTCCGGCGGCGCCTTCATGCAGAACAAATACTTCCCGCCTTCGCGAAGATCGATTTGGCAGCTCTGCGAGGTGTAGTTCGCGGGTCCCCACCAAAGAGGCACCAGCTTCGGATCCGTCCAGCCTTTCCATACCCACTCGACCGGGATATCGAGGACTCGGGTGATGACAAGGTCTTGCTTGTTCGAATTCAGGCTCATGGGGATTCCTCCGGATCGGTTGGTTTTTGGGCGGCTTTCGCCATCTCCGCCTTCACGACGGCTTCGAACTTATCCAAGCGCTTGCTCCATCGCTGTCTCATGCTCTTGGACCATTCCTCGAACTCGGCCACGGTATCGGTGTTGATCCTGTAGATGCGTTGCTGCGCCTTCTTTTCCACTTGGATCAAATTCGCCTCGAGCAAGATCTTCAGATGTTGGGAGATGGCCTGCGGACTGACCTGAAACTGACCGTGGATCTGGGATGCGGAGAACTCTTCATGGTCGGCAAGCATCTCCAGAATGCGGCGGCGCGTCGGATCTGCCAATGCGGAAAAGATATCGTTAGGCATACAGCTTTCTTTTGTCCTCCTTTCGCGTTCCTTCCATTTCTCGTTTATAATAAACCATCATCTTTATAAAGTAAATACTTTAATAAAATGTTCGTTGGATTGAAGGCATCTCCGCTTGGAGTCAAAAGAAAAAAACCGCAGCGGACGCATGTCCGACTGCGGGATAGGTAAAGCAAATGTGCCGTTAACGGCGGGCCCAGGCGACTTGTCCGAAGCGCAGCTCGTTCTTGAACGCGCGAAGGTTCGTATCCTTGTCGATGACGACGGCTTCGATGCCGGCCATCTCGGCGAAATCAAGCATCTGCTCGGTCGTGACGACAAGCGAGTATACCGTGTGGTGCGCGCCGCCGGCGAGAATCCATGCTTCCGCTCCGGCGTGCAGCGACGGCTCCGGCTTCCACAGCACCCGGGCAACGGGCAGCTTCGGCATCTCGCGGTCCACCTCGACGCCCTGCACTTCGTTCACGATCATCCGGAACCGGGTGCCCATGTCGACGACCGACACGTTGATCGCGGCGCCCGCTTTGCCGTTGAACACGATGCGGGCCGGATCGGCCTTGCCGCCGATTCCGAGCGGGTGCACTTCGATGCGGGGCTTCGACTTCGCCAGCGTCGGGCACACTTCCAGCATGTGAGCACCGAGCACGAGCTCGTTGCCGGGCTCGAAGTGGTACGTGTAATCCTCCATAAAGGAAGTGCCGACGTTGCCGGCCACGATCTTCAGCAGACGGGTCAGCGCGGCCGTCTTCCAGTCGCCTTCGCCCGCGAAGCCGTAGCCTTGTTCCATCAGCCGCTGAACCGCCAGCCCCGGAAGCTGCTCCAGCCCGTGCAGATCTTCGAATGTGGTCGTAAACGCGGTGAAGCCGCCTTCATCCAAAAACCGCTTCAGCGCAATTTCCAGCCGGGCCTGATAAGCGATCGAATCGCGCACCGGTCCGGCCGTCCGGCCCGCTTCCTCGATCTCGTACCGCTCCGCGTATTCGCCGAGCAGCCGCTCGACGTCCGCGGCGGGAACCGCATTCACGTAAGCCGCCAGATCGCCGACGCCGTGCGTGTTGACCGACCAGCCGAACTGGATTTGCGCCTCTACCTTGTCGCCTTCCGTCACCGCCACCTGGCGCATGTTGTCGCCGAAGCGAACGACCTTGAGCGTGCGGCTCTCGTTATAGGCGACCGCCGTACGCGTCCAAGCGCCGATGCGGGCGCGAACGGCCGGATCTTCCCAGTAGCCGACGACCACCTTGCGGGAGATGCCCATGCGCGCGCCGATAAATCCGTATTCGCGGTCGCCGTGCGCGGCTTGGTTCGTATTCATGAAGTCCATGTCGATCGTGTCCCACGGAATGTCCCGGTTGAACTGCGTATGCAGGTGCAGCAGCGGCTTGCGCAGCTCCGAGAGGCCTGCGATCCACATTTTGGCCGGCGAGAACGTGTGCATCCAGGTGATGATGCCCGCGCAGTTCTCGTCCGCGTTGGCGGCCATGCACAGGCTGCGGATCTCCTCCGGCGTCGTCACGACCGGCTTGAAGACGACCGGGAACGGAATGGCGGCGTCGCCGGACAGCCCTTTGGCAATGACGCTTGAATGCGCGTTCACTTCGTCCAGCGTCTCCGGACCGTACAGATGCTGGCTGCCCGTCACAAACCAGAACACGTAGGGCTTCAATGAAATCATCACAAATCCTCCTCGGAATTTCGAACTTGTACGTACATAATAGCAACTTGATTTTACTCTGTATCCGCACAATATACAAGGCTTTAGGCGGAGAAATAATGCCAGTCTGCCATGCCGAACCGCCCTTCACCGAAACACTTGTACTTACAACACAATCAACTCTTCCTCATCTCCCGCTGCATTACGTTTCCGCCTCGGCCGGTAGGCAGCTCGGCAGTCTCGCGGTCACGCTCTCCTTCCATTTCCAGTTGCCGCTCCGTTCGATCCGCAGCCCCCCTGCTTCTTTACCCCGTCTCTGCTTCCTTGCCCGTTACCGCTCCGTTTGTTCGCGCCCCCGCCGTCCCTCCATCCCTCATCGATTCAAAACTGCAAACGTGCAGGTTTTTCTGGAGAAAGCGGCCCTTTTGAGACGAATGCCTGCAAAAGTGCAGGCTTTTCGTCCTATAAGACGTCCATTACCGATACCTAATCAAAAAAGATGTATTTTCGCAGGCTTTTCCAAGCATCGTTGGGAAAAGACCGAAAAAGATGCATTTTCGCAGGAAATCGTGCCGGCATCAAAAAAGCGAAGCGGCCTCGCGCCGGGGTATCCCGGGCGAAGCCGCTTCACTTCTAACGGCAGCGCTTAGAACGTCGGCAGGTTGTCCAGATTGTTATCCGGGTTCCCGTCCGCGTCCGAGCGCAAATGTTCGTCTCCGTCGCGTCCGCGGAAGACGTTGACGTGCTCGATCTTCCCTTCCTTGGCCATCGTCTGCGCTTCTTTGTAGCCGACGACCTGGCCGGAGGACAGCTTCAGCTCGACGATGTCGCCGTCGCCGTTCTTGCGGACCGCGACGACTTGTTCACGGTTGTTTTCCATTCCTTCCACCTCCGTTCCCTTAATCTTCCTCGGATGAAGGAAGATTATTCAGGCCAGGGCGGAGAACTCTGCATTCGCCAGCCCCGAAAGGGAGCGGCTTCAACGAACGGACCGAAGACGAAAGTCGGCGCAAACGGCTGACGCGCTTTCCGCCTGTCATCGGCTAAAGGATTACGGTATAGCTTTGTCCCGCTTCGGCCAGGAAGCGGACCGTTCCGTCCGCGGCAGCTTCGGCCGGAACGCTTTGCCCGCCGCTAGCAATCCGAACCGCTCCGCCGCCGGTGCGTACCGCGCACGGACCGGAGCGCTGCGGGCGAAGCTCCGCTTCCGCCAGCCGGCCCCCGGCCCAGCGGATATCGACCTCGTAACCGCCGCGCGCGCGCAGGCCGCGCACCGAACCTTCCGGCCAGGCGGAAGGCAGCGCAGGCAGCAGTTCCAATGCGCCTTCGTGCGACTGCAGCAGCGCCTCGGCGATGCCGGCCATTGCCGCGAAATTTCCGTCGATCTGAAAGGGCGGATGGGCATCGAACAGGTTCGGATAGACGCCGCCGCCCTCGTACACCTCGTTGTTCACCCTCACCAGCTTCAGCAGGTTCGACAGCAGTACCCGCGAACGGTCGCCGTCGCGAAAGCGGGCCCACAACCCGATTTTCCAGCCGAGGCTCCATCCCGTTCCTTCGTCGCCGCGCCGCTCGAGCGATCGCCGCGCCGCCGCGAACAGCTCGGGCGTGCCGTCCGCCGTCAGCTGCCGGCCGGGATAGACGCCGAACAAGTGCGAGACGTGCCGGTGATGGACGTCCTCGTCTTCGAAATCGCGCGACCATTCCTGAAGCTGACCGTACTTGCCGATCTGAAGCGGAAGCAGCCTGTTCCGGGCTTCGGTCAGCCGCTCGCGGAATTCCGCGTCGATGCCGAGCTGCCCGGACGCCTCCATGCAGTTGGTGAACAGATCGTAAATCAGCGACAGGTCCATCGTAGACGCGCGGCTGACGGCCGCCAGCCCGCTTCCGTCTTCAAGCCGGAACTTATGCTCCGGCGAGGTGGACGGAGCCGTGACCAGATGCCCCCTGCCGTCTTCGATGAGCCAGTCGAGGCAGAACAGCGCCGCTTCCTTCATGATCGGATAGCCGTTCTCCGCCAGCCATTCGCGGTCGCCGCCGAAGGCGTAATGCTCCCACAGATGCTGCGCCAGCCACACGCCGCCCATCGGCCAGAACGCCCAGGACGGATCGCCTTCGCCATAGGCGCCGACCGGCGCGGTCTGGCGCCAAATGTCGGTGTTATGGTGAGCGGTCCAGCCTCGCGTGCCATAGTTGACCCGAGCCGTCTCCGCCCCGTTCCGGGCGAGCCCCGCGATCAGGTCGAGCAATGGCTCGTGGCACTCTGCCAGGTTGCACGTCTCCACCGGCCAGTAGTTCATCTGGGCGTTGATATTCAGCGTCCAGTTGCTGCTCCACGGCGCGCGCGTCTGATCGTTCCAGATGCCCTGCAGGTTGGCCGGCTGAGTGCCCGGCCGGGAGCTGGCGATCATCAGGTAGCGGCCGTATTGGAACAAGAGCTCGACCAGGCCCTGATCTTTCGCGCCGTATTCGGCGATCCGCTTGTCGGTCGGCATATCCTCCGGAGCGACGGACTCGCCCAGCTTCAGCTCGACCCGGTCGAACAGTCGGCGGTAATCGGCGGCATGCGCCTCCAGCAGCTCTTCGTACGTCTTGGCCAAGGCGGCGCCCAGCTTCTCTGCGGCCCGCGCGTCCGCGTCCGCGCCGTCCTCCGCCGGCGGCCGGTCGTAGCCGTTAAAGCTCGTCGCCGCGCTCAGCAGCAGCGTGACCGCCGTTGCGCCCGACACGTACAGCCCGCCGGCGTCGACCTCCAGCCGGCCGCCTTCCAGGACGGCGGCCAACTGCGCCGAGAAGCGCATGCCGCCGCCTTCCTCTCCTTCGCCGTAATCGACCGGTCGGTCCGTGTTGTAATAGTTCGGATCGACATGCCGAGGCGCCGTTCCGCGCAGCATAAGCCGATCGCCGGACGCAGCCGTCCGCGAGCGAAGCGGGCTGTCCATCCGGGCGGCGAAGCTGAGCGCTCCGGGCCGGCTGGCCGTCAGCCGCATGACGATCGCCTGGTCCGGGAACGAGGCGAACGTCTCCCGCTCGTATTGAACGCCGCCGATGGAATAACGGACGCGGGAGACCGCGCCGGAGATGTCCAGCTCCCGGCGATAGCCGGACGCCTGGTTCCCATGTTCGAAAGCCAGCGTCAGATGGCCCAGCGGAAGGTAGGTCTGGGTATAAGGCCCCATCATCTCCTTGCACAGCCGATCGGCCTCCGCGTATTTTTCTTCGGCCAGCAGCCTGCGCACCTCCGGCAGCGCCTCCAAGGCGCGGGGGTTGTTCCCGTTCTTGGGGCCGCCCGACCAGAGCGTGTCCTCGTTGAGCTGCAGGCTCTCCTTCTCCACGCCGCCGAACACCATGGCGCCGAGCCGTCCGTTGCCGACCGGCAGCGCTTCGGTCCATTCGGCCGCCGGTTTGTCGTATTGCAGCTTCAGCACCGGATTTACCCCTCTCTTTCCAGGATCGCGACGCCCTTGCCGCCGATCCTTACGCTTCCGGACACGCCGCTTCCCGTCAGCAGATCGACGCCCGCCGCGCCGCCCAGCTCGACGATCGCCTCGCCCGCGTTATGGTTCAGCAAGAACAAGATCGACTTGCCGTCCTTGATCCGTTCGGCCGCTTCCACGCCGGCCGGCAGGTTCGGCACGAGCGGAAGAACGCCTTTGTCGGCGGTCAGCTTCGCCATGAAGTCGCTCATGAACCGCTCGTCCGGACTCGTCGCGACGTACCAGGCTTCCCCTTTGCCGAACCGATTGACCGTAAGCGCCGGCATCCCCTTGTAGAAGTCGTCGCCGTATTCCGCCAGCACTTCCGCGCCTTCCGCGTGGATCAGGTCGCACAGCAGCCCGCACTCGTATGTGCCTCTGAGCGAATCGACCGTTTGCTTCATCACGACCTGGTTGCGGGCGTCCGGGAACAGCGCGTCGATCTCCTCCGCCCAGATGCCGAGCACTTTGCGCAGCTCGCCCGGATAGCCGCCGAGCGTGACGATATCGTTCTCGTTCACGATGCCGCTGAAGAACGTCGTGACGAACGTTCCGCCCGCTTCGACGAACGCTTCCACTTTGCGGGCATAGCCGTCCCGCACCATGTACAGCACCGGCGCGATGACGATATCGTAAGCGCTCAGATCCGCCTCGACCCCGATCATATCCGTCTGAATGCCGAGCTTGAAAAGCGCGTCGTAATACTTATGCGCTTCGTTCGCGTACTTGAGCGCGACCGTCGGTCCGCTCGTCAGCTCCGTCGCCCACCGGTTCTGCCAGTCGTAGACGATGGCGACCTTCGCGTTCGGCCGCGAATCGAGAATTTTGTCGCCGAGCTGCCGCAGCTCTTTGCCCAATTCCGCACACTCGCGGAACACCCGGGTATGCTCATGTCCGACGTGTTCGATGACGGCGCCGTGATACTTCTCGCACGCGCCGATCGAGCGGCGGAGCTGGAAGAACATGACCGTATCCGCGCCGCGCGCGACGGCTTGATAGCTCCACAGCCGCATGACGCCTGGCCGCTTGAGCGAGTTGTAGGCTTGCCAGTTCTGCTGGCTCGGCGTCTGTTCCATCAGCATGAACGGCTGCCCGCCTTTGAGCCCGCGCATCAGATCGTGAGTCATCGCCGTCCAGCTGAACGGCGTGTCGAGCGACGGGTAGTTGTCCCACGAGACGACGTCCAGATGCTTCGCCCATTCGAAGTAATCCAGTTCGGGGTAGAAGCCCATCAGATTCGTCGTGACCGGAACGTTCGGCGTATGCTTCTTGATCGCGTCGTATTCAAGCCGGTAGCAAGACAGCAGGCTGTCGGACATGAACCGCCGGTAATCGAGCGAGATGCCCTGGAAGTTCGTCCGGTTGCCGTCCCACTCTTCGCTCAGCGCGTTCGGCGGCACGATCTCGTCCCATTCGTAGAACGTATGGCCCCAGAAGCGGGTATTCCAAGCCTTGTTCAACGCGTCCATCGACCCGTAGCGCCCTTGCAGCCACTTGCGGAATGCCGCCGCGCAATTGTCGCAATAGCAATAGCCGCCATATTCGTTCGAGACGTGCCAGATGAGCACCGCCGGGTGATCCTTGTAACGCTCCGCCAATTTGTCCGCCAGCAGCGTGGAGAAGTGCCGGTATACCGGGCTGTTCGGGCAGGAATTGTGCCGGCCTCCGAACTTGCGCTTGCGGCCGTTGTAATCGACGCGGGTCACCTCCGGATAGCGCTTCGCCATCCAGGCGGGATGCGCGCCCGTGCCGGTGGCGAGACAGACGCCGACGCCGTTCCGATGCAGGCGTTCGATCGTCTCGTCCAGCCATTCGAAGTCGTATTCGTTCTCGCTCGGCTGGCTGAGCGCCCATGAGAATACATGGATCGTCGCCACGTCGATGCCCGCCAGCTTGAACATCCGATCGTCCTCGGCCCAAGTCTCCGCGTCCCATTGCTCCGGGTTATAGTCTCCGCCGTACCAAATCTTCGGCAGCTTTTCGTTGATCACGGCCAACACCTCGTCTTTTCGTAGAAGTAAATCCCGGTGACACGATGTCCTGAAGAGAAAGTTCGCCGCTTCAAAGCTTCGCCTTTCACCGGTCTTATAAAGATATCTCTATTTTAAAACAAGGAAAGATTCGATAAAATATAATCATATCCCAGACGCATATAAGAAAATAACAAAGGGAGGAGGACGGAATATGCGAAGGTTCGTGCTGCCTACGGGCATGGCCGGAACGCTGCCTTTGTTCCTTGAGACGATCGGAACGACGGAGGAAGCGAGCAAGATGGTCCGCCCCGAAGGGTACCCTTTCTATCACTGGCTGCAGACGGTGGCGGGAGAAGGATTGTTCTCCGTGAACGGCCGGGCGTTCGCGCTTCCGGCGAACACCGGCGTGCTCCTTCAACCCGGCGTCCCTCACTCCTACGAATCGGTCGGCGGCGGCTGGGATACGGCTTACTTGACGTTCGGCGGACCGGCCGTGCCGGACATCCTGCTGCCGCTCGGAATGCTCGAGCCGAACCCGATCCGCTGGGAGCCAGGGGACGACTCGCCCCTCGCCCGTTTTATCGAAGACATGATGGACCGGCTGGAAGCGAGCGACGACTTGTTCGGCTTCAACGCGTCGGCGGACGTCTATCGCTTCCTGATGACGCTTCGCCAATACGGCCAGTTCGACAACCGCTCCGCGATTATCCGCAGCTCCGAGAAGCTCCGGCCGCTGCTGGACTGGATGGAATCGAACTACGCCGACCCGGACGTCGATCTCGAACGGATGCGCAAGGTGCTCGAAATGCCGCCCAGCACGTTGAACGTGCTGTTCCGCCACACCTTCGGCTTCTCGCCTTATGCCTATCTGATTCAGCTCCGGCTTCGCAAATCGAAGGAACTGCTCATCGGCTTGCCGGACGAGACGATCAAGACGATCGCCGAGCGGGTCGGCTTTCGCGACGCCAGCCACTTCGTGGCGACGTTCCGCCGCAAGACGGGGCTTCCTCCCGAACAGTTCCGGAAGCTGTACGAATAGAATGCTCGCGGTCATTAGCCGACTGCGACAAAGCGAAAGGCCCATGCGCAATTTCGCATGGGCCTCTTCGTCAACGCGTCGTTTCGCGGCCGCCTTCCAGCATCCGGTTCACTTCGCTCAGCTTCGGCATCCCTTCCCAATCGCCGCGATATTGGGTCGCCAGCGCGCCCATCAGGTTCGCGCGGGCGAGCGCAAGGCCGAGCCTCTCCTCGTCGTTCTCGCCTTCTTCCGCAAGCCATGCCGACAGGAAGCCCGCCGCGAAAGCGTCGCCGGCGCCGACGGTGTCGATGACGCGGCTTACTTTATGCGGCTTCGAGCGGACGGCCGCGAGCGACGTAAAGCCGATCGAGCCTTCCTCGCCGAGCTTCAGGACGACGGCGTTCACTCCCATGGTCAAGAAATGCGCGCCATACGCCTCTTCGGTCATCGGGCCGACGAGGAATTCCGCTTCCTCCAATCCCGGCATGAATACGTCGCAGAGCGGAATGAGCGACAGCAGCGTCTCCCGGGCCGCCTCTTCGCTCCACAGCTTGCGCCGCAAGTTCGGGTCGAACGAGACGGTCAGCCCCATCTCTCGGGCAACGGTCATCGCTTTGCGAACCGTATCGGCGGTCCCCGGTCCGAGCGCCGGCGTAATGCCCGTCACGTGAAGATGCCGCGCGCCCTCGAACCAGTTCCGGTCGACCCGGTCCGGCGTCCACTGGCTGACGGCCGAGCCTTTGCGATAGTAATAGACGTTCGGGTCGCCGTATCCTTTGAATTCCTTGAAATAGACGGCGGTCGGGAAGGCGCCGTCCCGTTCCGTCAGGGATACGTCGACGCCTTCGCCGGCCAGCGTCGCCAGGACGTAATCGCCGAACGGGTCGGCGCCGAGCCGGCTGATCCAGCGCACGCTCAGCCCGAGCCGGGACAAGCCGATGGCTACGTTCGACTCCGCTCCGGCGAGCGAACGCGTAAACAGAGGCGCGTAGGCAAGCGGCCCTTCGCTCATCGGCTGAAGCAGAACCATGCTCTCTCCGAGCGTCACGACATCGGCCGCACGAGTTCCGCTCATCGTCATTTGTCTCCTTTGACCTCGGACACGAACGCTTGCGCCAGCTTCGTCAGCTCGTCGAACTTGCCTTCCTTCACGAGCTTCTTGTCCACGAGGTTGCCGCCGAGACCGACGGCGATCGCTCCCGCTTCCAGCACCGTCCGGATGTTCGACAGGTTCACGCCGCCGGTGCCGATCATCGGAATATGATCCAGCGGCGCGCGCACTTCCTTCAAATAGTTGACGCCGAGCGCGCCCATCGGGAAAACTTTGACCGCGGAAGCGCCCGCCTTGTAAGCGCGGACGATCTCGGACGGCGTCATCGTGCCCGGCCAAACGGCGACGCCCTGCTCGACGCCGTAATAGATCACTTCTTCGTCCAGGTTCGGGGAGATGATATATTCCGCGCCGGCGGCGACGGCTTCCTTCGCTTGGCCAAGGTCAAGCACCGTTCCCGCCCCGATGCGCATCCGGTCTTCGTATTTCTCGCGGAACCGCGAGATCATGCCGAGCGCGCCGTCCGTGTTGAGCGTCACCTCGAGAAACACGATGCCGCCGTCGGCCAAAGCCTGTGCCGTCGCATCCCCCTTGTCCGCTTCGATTCCGCGGATGATGGCGACAATCTTTTCCCGGGACAACGTTTCCAATAAGTTCGTGGACATAAGAACCCCTTTCGGCCAAGCGCCGTACGCGTTTCCGCTCGACCATTGCTATGATGAGTTGCGAACTCGCAAGACCTTTTTCCCCAGGTCCCGACACAACCAGTTTACCACCATGTACCGCCGCTTGAAAAGAATCGGGGCGGCCGGTACCGGGAGCGTACCGGCGTCCGCCCCCGGTACGCCCCGTTTCCGCGCCGCATTACAGAATGACGCCGTCCTTGAAAATGGCGATCTCGCGAAACCCGTTCCGCTCGTTGTTCGTCTGCGTATCCCCCGAAGCGATACGGACGATTTGCGCCAGCAGATCGTCCGCCAGCTCGCTCATGCCGCGGTCTTCGAGCAGCCTTCCGGCGTTGAAATCGATCCAGTTCTTCTTGCGCTGGGCCAGCTCGCTGTTCGTCGCGATCTTCACCGTCGGCACCGGTCCGCCGAACGGCGTTCCGCGGCCGGTCGTGAACAGCACGATATGCGCGCCCGCCGCCGACAACGCGGTGACGGACACGAGATCGTTGCCCGGCGCTTCCAGCAAGTTCAGTCCCGGCTTGACGGCCCGTTCCCCGTATGCGAGCACGTCGGTGACGGTCGCCTGCCCGCCCTTCTGCGTGCAGCCGAGCGACTTCTCTTCAAGGGTGCTGATTCCGCCGTCCTTGTTGCCGGGAGACGGGTTCTCGTAAATCTCCTGGCCATGCCGGATAAAATATTGCTTGAAATCGTTGATCAGGCTGACGATCTGTCCGAATACCCGCTCGTCGGCGGCGCGGTTCATCAGAATCGTCTCGGCGCCGAACATCTCCGGCACCTCGGTCAGCAGGGCGGTGCCGCCCGCCGCGATGAGCCGGTCGGACACCGCGCCGACCAGCGGATTGGCGGTGATGCCCGACAAGCCGTCCGAGCCGCCGCACTTCAGCCCCAGCTTCAGCTTCGCCAGCGGCACCGGCTCCCGTTTGAACCGGACCGCGTAGTCGACCAGTTCGCCGATCAGAGACAGACCTTCCTCCAGCTCGTCCTCGACGGCTTGAGACTTCATGAATTTGACGCGGTCCGGATTGTAATCGCCGATCGCCGTCTTGAAGCTGTCGATCTGGTTGTTCTCGCAGCCGAGCCCGACGACGAGCACGCCGGCGGCGTTCGGATGATTCACGAGCGCGGCGAGAAGCTTCTGCGTATGCTTCAGATCGTCTCCGAGCTGCGAACAGCCGAACGGATGGGCGAAATGATGAACGCCGTCCACCTGCGAACCGAACATCGCTTCCGCTCTTTTCGCGATCGTCTCGCACGTTTTGTTGATGCAGCCGACCGTGTTGATGATCCAGATCTCGTTGCGAATTCCGACGTCCCCGTTTTCCCGAACGTAGCCCTGGAATGTAACGGGGGACGCGGCGGCCGACGCGGTCCCGCTTCCGGGCGCAGGCTCGTAGCTGTACTCGAGCAGGCCGCCGAGGCCGGTTCCAAGGTTGTGCGTATGCACCCAGCAGCCCGGCTGCAAATCCTGCTTGGCCACGCCGATGGAATAGCCGAACTTGAGCACGTGCTCTCCGGCCCGCGCCGGCTTCGTCAACACTTTATGCCCTTTGGGAACGTCGTCCTCGACCGTCAACTCGGATCCGTCCTCCAGCGTCAGCTTCTGACCCTTGCTTAGCGGCTGCAGGGCGATCACGACATGATCGTTCTCGTGCAGCCGAACCCAGCTATTCATTTCGCCGCCTCCTCCATCTCCCGAATTTGTTCCGCTACCCGCGCGGCCAGACCGCCGACGGCCGACAGGTCCGTTCCCCAAATGTCTTTCAAGGCCAGCAGCTTGCCGACGGAGGCCTCGGTCGTCTGACCGGCAGCCCAGATCGCCGATATCTTCTCCAGCAGCGCCGCGTCGTCGCGAACGAGGTACCGATCCCCCGCGAGCGTCGCGCCCGCGTAGCCGTCTTCCGTCCGCTCGGCCTTGTAATAGCGGAGCAATCCGGCAAGCGAGAGGACAAGCCGTTCCGGCAGCGGCAGCCCGTTGTCCGCATAATGAAGCAGCGACGGGAGGACGCGCACTTTGAACTTGCTCAGGCTGTTCATGGCGATATCCGACAGCCGGTGGTTCAAATACGGATTCAAGAACCGGTCGTATACGGTGCCCGCATACGCAAGCAGTTCGTCTGCCGGCAGCGGAACCGCCGGGACGATCTCTTGCTCGACGCCTTCCCGCACGAACGGACCGAAGCGCGGATGCTCCATCGCCTCGCGAACGTACGTAATGCCGTGCAGCAAGGCGATCGGCGTCATCAGCGTATGGGCGCCGTTCAGAATCCGCACTTTCCGCTGCTGGTAAGGTCGCAAATCGCGGGTCCAATGAACGTTCAGTCCGGCGCGTTGCAGCGGCAATTCGGCGTCGAGCTCGGGCTCCGCCTCGATCGCCCACAGATGGTACGGCTCCGCCGTGTTCAGCAGCGGATCTTCGTAGCCCCATTCCCGGAACCATTCGTCGGCCCGGTCGGCGGCATAGCCCGTCACGATCCGGTCGACGAGCGAATTCAAGAACCGGTTGCTCTTCTCCACCCAGCGGCGGAAGTCCTCCGGCAGCGCCCAATCGTCGCAATAGCGCAGCACGCAGCGCTTGAGCTCGTCGCCGTTGCCCTCCAGCAGCTCGCACGGCAGGAAAATGAGGCCGGGCGCCTCCATGCCGCCTAGCGCCAAATATCTGCGGTACAGCAGCCAGGCGGCTTTTCCCGGGAACGACTGAATCGGCTCGCCTTCCTTCAGCTCTTCCGGCTTATAGGCCAAACCCGCCTCCGTCGTATTGGAGACGACGAACCGGAGTTCCGGCCGTTCGGCCATCCGGCCGAACCGGTCCCACTCCGAATACGGATCGAACGCCTCCGCGAACACGGAGACGATCTCCGTCCGCTCCACCGGCCGCCCGTTCTCCAGTCCGCGGGTGACGAGCGTATACAGCCCGTCCTGCGCCGCCAGCGCGTCGATCTTCGGCTTGCCGGACGGCCGCGGCTGAACGACCGCCACGCTTCCGTCGAACAGACCTTCCTTGCGGCATTCCTGAATCATCCAATCGAAAAATCCGCGCAAAAAGTTGCCTTCCCCGATCTGCAGCACCGTGACGGGATCGCGGGCCGCCGCTTCGTAGGATCGGCGTTCCGCTGCCTTGAGCGCATCTTTGTTCAATCTGGTCATCGCTTCCCGGTCTCCTTCTCCTCGATTCGTTATGGAACCGCTCTCCCTTTTACTTTAACAGCATTTATGCATACGAAAAGAACGGATTCTTGCAAATTTGTACTGTTTTTTGATATGTTCGATGGAGACGCCGATGAGGGAGGATCTGAATCGTGAAGCCGTTCCGCAAACAGTTCGACGCCCTGCCTTCCTTCCCTTTCGCGATCGACTACCGGGAGAAAAAAAACTACCGGACCGAGCTGACCGACCATCTCCACGACTGGTACGAGCTCGTGTACGTGCACAGCGGCAGCGGGGCCTTCTTCATCGACCGGTCGTTCGACGAGATGCGCGAAGGCGATCTGTTCGCCATTCCCGGGAACACGATTCACCGCGCATTTCCCGATAAAGTGGACCCGGTCACCTCGACGGCCGTTTTTTTCAGCCCGATCCTGATCCAGCAGACCCCGCTCGGCGAGCCGTTCTCGTACTTGCGCTGCTTCGAGCAGGCTCAAGCCCGCCGCCGCTTCAAGCTGAACACGACGCCGGCGCTGCGGTTAGAGATCGAATCGGTCGTGGACCGGATGCACGACGAGCTTGAAGCGGGCATACCCGGCTTCCGTCACTCGGTGACGCTGCTGCTGCACGGCTTGCTTCTGGCGATCCACCGGGAGACCAGCTCGCTCCCGGAAGCTCGGGCGGGCGGCGATATCGCCCCGGGGTGGATGCAGGACATCCTGCTCTACATCGACGACCATTACTGCGAAAATATCGGCCTCGCCGAGCTGAGCGCCCGGGCGTCCGTCAGCCCCGCTCATTTCAGCCGGCTGTTCAAGCAGCTGACGGGCATGAACGTCACCGCCTTCATCGCCACCAAACGGATGATTCGCGCGAAGGAGCTTCTGCTCGCGTCCGACGACGGCGTCGGCGCCATCGCCGCCGCCTGCGGCTTCGAGAGCTTGCCGCACTTCCACCGCTTGTTCAAGCGCATCGTCGGCACGACCCCCTCGGCTTATCGACGCGAAGCCTCCTCGTAGGGGGCTGGGCTAGGAAATGCGGCGGCTGTTGCCGAAAATCATCATTTGGTTAAAAAACCGCCCTCGGCTACGCCGGGAACGGTTTCTCGCTTTTCTATAGAAAAGGGTTTGTTAGCGATGGGATCAGCCGTTCGTTGTCGAGGAAGATGCGGCGGCTCCGGAGGCTTGCGGTTGCTGGCCCTGCTGACCGCCCGCCTGGCCGTTCTGCTGCCCGCCCTGACGGCCGCGTCCGTACCCGCCGCCGCCGAATCCGCCTACGCGGATCGTCGTCGCTTCCTGCGAGCCGTCCTTCAGCCAGATCGTCAGCACGTCTCCTTCCTTCAGGTCGGCAAGGGTTACATCCTTGGTCGTAGCCTGGTTGTTCTCGAACGTCGTCGTCTCCAGCTTGGTCGAATCGGTAATCGTAATGTCCTCCGTCTCGTCCGTGAACATGCCGTCCCGATTAAAGCCGCCGGCCCGGCCGCCGTTCTGGCCGCCCTGGCCATTCTGCCCATTCTGATTGCCGGACGCTTGTCCTCCGCTCGGAGGAGCTTGCCCGTCTCCCGCTTGCGCATGGCCGCCATTCTGCCCGGAAGCATTCGGATCGGGACCGCCGTTTCCGTTTCCGCCATTCGGGCGAGCCCCCATTTTGCTCGGGTCGAACGACGATTTGTACACGGTGACCGTCTGACCGTTGATGCTCTTGATTTTGCCCATCAAGGTCGCGGCGTTCCCATTCTCGTCCACCATTCCCATTCCGACGCGCATGCCGCCTCCGGAGCCGTTCTGACTTGTCTGCGCGTTCTGTCCGCTTCCGCCGTCGGCTTCCGTCTGCACGGCCGCGCCGCTCGCATCGTTCTCCGTTTTGCCCGAGCCGCAGCCCGCCAGCAGCGACAGCGCCAGCGCGCCGCCGATCGCCAGATTCCACTTTCTCACCATTCCCGAATGATCCTCCTTGCCTATCGACTACCCGAAAATTACCATGCGCCCGTGAACGGACGATGAACGAAAGCTTAGTCCCAGATAAAAAGGAAAAAGCCGTGACCTTAACGTCCCGTTAAAGTCCGTACCTTCATGTCCCGTCCTGCCTCGCCTGCATCCGAAAGACGGGGTTCGTCGGCAGAGCTTGCGAACGTTCGAACCGAAAAAATCCCTCCGGGCAACCGGCCCGGAGGGAGAGGGTTCAGGCAAAACGGAGAGACGCCGCAGCCTCGCTTACACCGCGCTCGGCTGCTCGCTTTCCGAGAACTGGCTGTTGTACAGATCGGCGTAGAAGCCTCCCTGGGCGAGCAGTTCCGCGTGCGTGCCCTGCTCGATGACGCTTCCTTTGTTCATGACGAGGATCAGGTCCGCGTCGCGGATCGTCGACAGGCGGTGCGCGATGACGAAGCTCGTGCGGTTTTTCATCAGCTCGTTCATCGCCTTCTGAATGTAGATCTCGGTCCGCGTATCGACGCTGCTCGTCGCTTCGTCCAGAATGAGGATCGCCGGATTCGCCAGAATGGCGCGAGCGATCGTGAGCAGTTGCTTCTGGCCCTGCGAGATGTTGGACCCTTCCTCGTTCAGAATCGTGTCGTATCCGTCGGGCAGCGTGCGGATGAAGTGGTCGGCGTGCGCCGCCTTGGCCGCTTCCACCACCTCTTGCTCCGTCGCGCCTTCGCGGCCGTACGCGATGTTGTCGCGGATCGTGCCGTTGAACAGCCACGTGTCCTGGAGCACCATGCCGAACAGGCTGCGCAGATCGCCGCGCTTCAGATCGGTAATATTTTTGCCGTCGACCGTAATCGCCCCGTCGTTCACCTCATAGAAGCGCATGAGCAGGTTGACGAGCGTCGTCTTGCCGGCGCCGGTCGGACCGACGATGGCGACGGTCTGGCCGCTCTTCACGTTGATGTTCATGTCCTCGATGAGCGGCTCCTCCGGCTTGTAGCCGAAGTTGACGCCTTGGAAAGCCACGTCGCCCTTCACCATCGCGGAAGTCAGCCGGCCGTCCCGTTCCGGCTCTTCCTCCGGTTCGTCCAGCAGCTCGAACACCCGCTCCGCCGACGCGATCGTCGATTGGATGATGTTCGCGATGTTCGCGGTTTGCATGATCGGCTGCGTGAACTGGTTGGTATATTGAATGAATGCCTGAATGTCGCCGACGCTGATGGACCGGTGGGTGACGAGCACGCCGCCGACGACGCTGATGGCCACGTAGCCGATGTTGCCGATGAAGTTCATCAGCGGCATGATGATGCCGGAGACGAATTGCGCCCGCCAGCTCGAATGGTACAGCTTGTCGTTGATGTCGTCGAACTTTTCCTTCGATTGGCGCTCGCGGCCGAACGCCTTGACGATCGAATGTCCCGTATACATCTCTTCCACATGTCCGTTCAACCGGCCGAGCTCCGCCTGCTGTCCCTTGAAGTATCGTTGGGAACGCCCGGCGATCGCCCTGATGACGAGGAAGCTGAGCGGCAGCGTCAAGACGAGGATAAGCGTGAGCAGCGGACTGATCGTCAGCATCATGACGATGGCGCCGATCAGCGTCACGATCGAAGTGATGAGCTGCGTCAAGCTTTGCTGCAGCGTGTTGCTGATGTTGTCGACGTCATTGACGACCCGGCTCAGGATTTCCCCGTGCGTGCGGGAATCGAAAAATTTGAGCGGCAGCCTCGACAGCTTGTCGTTCAACTCGTTCCGCAGCTGGGATACGGTGCGCTGAGCGACGCCCGCCATCAGGAATTGCTGGACGTAGCTGAAGATCGCGCTGATGACATACAGGCCGGCCAGCAGGGAGACGATTTGCCAAATCCCCTGGAAATCGAAGGGGGCATTCCCCATAATCCCTGCGAAAAGCTTGTCGGTCGCTTTCCCGAGAATCTTCGGGCTCAGAATCGAGAAGACGGTGCTCAGGATCGCCGTCGCGAACACGCCGATCAGCTTGAAGCGGTGCGGACGCAAATAGCCGAGCAGCCGCCGGAACGAGCCTTTGAAGTTTTTGGGTTTCTGGCCGGGCATCATCATCATGCCGCCCGGGCCGAACCCGGGGCCGCCGGGTCTCGGTCCGCCTCCGGGTCTGGGTCCTCCCGGCGGCATGCCGCCTTGCGGTCCCTTCGGTTGCTCACTCATGCGATCTCCTCCTCCGACAGCTGCGACATGACAATCTCGCGATAGACGTCGCAGGAAGCCATTAATTCACGATGATTGCCGATGCCCGCGATCTTGCCTTCGTCCAGCACGATGATCCGGTCAGCGTCCATGATCGTGCTGACCCGTTGAGCGACGATGATGACGGAAGCGTCCGTCGTCTCCTGCAGAAGAGCGGCCCGCAGGCGGGCGTCCGTCTTGTAATCGAGCGCCGAGAAGCTGTCGTCGAACAAGTAAATGTCCGGCCGGCGCACGAGCGCTCTGGCGATCGACAGCCGCTGCTTCTGGCCGCCGGACACGTTCGTTCCGCCTTGGGCGAGAACCGACGCGAAGCCGTCCGGCATCTTCGAAATAAATTCGGAAGCTTGCGCGACATCGGCGGCATGGCGAACTTCCTCCTCCGTCGCGTCATCCTTCCCGTAGCGGATATTGTCTTCGATCGTACCGGTGAACAACACCGCTTTCTGGGGCACGAGGCCGATCTTGGCGCGCAGCTGCTCCTGCGTATATTCGCGAACGTCTATCCCGTCGATGCGGATACTGCCGGAGGCGACATCGTAAAAACGCGGAATGAGGTTGAGCAGCGTCGACTTGCCCGAACCGGTGCCGCCGATGATCGCGGTCACTTCGCCGGGCTGCGCGCGGAACGAAATGTTCTCGACGGCCGGCTGCTCGGCGCCGGGGTAGCTGAACGTCACGTTGTCGAACTCCACCAGACCTCCGGACCGATTCGCCAACCGATTTTCCGAACGGCTATCGTCTTGGATCACCGGATCGATCTCCAGCACCTCGTTGATCCGCACGGCGGACGCGGAGGCGCGCGGCACCATGACGAACATCATCGACAGCATCAGCAGGGAGAACATGATCTGCATGGCGTACTGCAGGAAAGCCATCAGGTCGCCGACCTGCATGTCGCCGTCGCTAATGCGCAGGCCGCCGAACCAAATAATCGCGATTTGGACGAAGTTCATGATCAGCATCATCATCGGCATCAACAGCGCCATGATCTGGTTGACCCGGATCGAGGTGTCCATCAGATCGCCGTTCGCTTCCCGGAACCGCTTCTTCTCGTGCTCCAGCCGGTTGAAGGAGCGAATGACGCGGATGCCGGTCAAATTTTCGCGCAGCACCAGGTTCAGCTTGTCCAGCTTTTTCTGAATTTGCCTGAACAGCGGAATGCCGCGGCTGGCGATCGCCCAGATCGTCAGAGCGAGCACCGGAAGCGCCACCGCCAGCACGAGCGTCAGTTTCGCGTCCTTGGACAGCGCCATGATCAAGCCGCCGATGCACATCATCGGCGCCATCGTCATGAGGCGCAGGATCATCATGAGCACGCCTTGGACCTGTGTGACGTCGTTCGTCGTGCGCGTGATGAGAGAAGCGGTCCCGACCTTGTCGAACTCTTGCAGGGAAAACTGCTCGACATGCCCGAACAGCTTGCCGCGAACGTCCCGGCCGAAGCTCGACGAGACGCGGGAGGAATAGAAGCTTGCCAGAACGGATACGGCGGCACCGCCTAGCGTAACGAGCAGCATGTAGCCGCCGACCCGGAGAATATAGCCGGTGTCTCCCTGAATGACGCCCTTGTCCACGATGTCGGACATCAAGGTCGGCAGATAAAGGCCGGAGAGCGACTGCAGCAGGACGAGCGCCATGATCAGCGCCACGCTCCACTTGTACGGCCTAAGGAACCGGAACAGCTTTAGCATCGATCGATCATCTCCAGTGTCTCTTTTTCCTTATCATATAAAGTAGGGTCTCATTATGAACTGAATATGAACTGCCGCCGTTAGGACTGAAAGTTGATTCGCGCCAGCTTCTCGTACGTTTGCACGAAAATTCTCAGTTCTTCCGCCTCCAAGCGGTTCAGAACTTGTCCCAGCTTCTCTTTGCGCGCCCCGTCCACCTTCCTTAAGGCGTCAAACCCCTTCGGGGTCAGTTGAACGAGGACGATCCGGCGATCCTGGTCGTCGTGGCGGCGATAAACGTAGCCCGACAGCTCCAGCCGGTCAAGCATGACCGTCACGGCGCTCGGCTTCACCCCCATCTTCTCGGCCAGCGGGGAGATGGCGCACGGTTCGTTCTCCTGAATCGTCTTAAGCATGAAATATTGCGGACGGGTCAGCTCAATCCCCAGCTCCTCGAGCAGATGGACGAAGGCGTTGCGGGTATTCCGGCTGAACGTCTCGTTGGCTGCGTAATAACGCTCGACGTATTGTTCAAGCTCCTTCCCCATGCCATCGCCCTTTCCACCCTGAATTTTCCTTACACCCTTTAATATTTAAACTGTTTATGCATTTGACGATAACCGATTCGGCTCCGCAAATCAATCCTTCTTGAGTAAAATCCCGCTACGCGAATCAGGCTCCTTTCAGAGCGCCGTTCAGAAGGAGATCCGCCAGCTGCTTCGTCGTGATGCTCTCCTGCTCCGCAACAGCGTTTCGTCCGAGCGAAAAGACGATGGACAGGACGAGCGTCGCCATATCGGACACGGAGATTCTGAGCCGCGGCTCGTCCGGTTCCAGAACGCCGCATACGGCAGCATGGACCGCGGCATACCGCTCGACCCATTTCCGATGAAAGGCCGCCTGGCGGTCTTTCATCTCGTTCAAGTTCGGATTCGGGGGCGAAGCGAGGCGGATCGCGTTCAATACCGCGCCCGTTCGTTTCCCCTGTGCCTGAATCGCCTCGATCAGTTCGACGAGCCGCTCCTCCAAGCTCGAATCCGTGTCGATGGCGTTCAACTCGACCGCGATATGTTCGGGATCGGTCACTTCCTCCAGGCAGGCTTGCAGAACTTCATTCTTGTCCGCGAACGCCCGGAAAATCGTCGGTTCGCTGATGCCGGCCGCGCGGGCGATCTGCAGCGTCGTAACGGAGGGCCCCACTTCCGCCAGCAGCGGAAGCGCCGCCTGGACGATCATCGCCCTCCGCTCCTCGACGCTCATCCCGCGGGCGCGTTTTCGGACGGGTTGATCTTGATCGTTCGAATCCATCTTGGCAACGCCTCTTTCCTTTATTCGTTTCGACTCCCTGTCGTCATTATACGTAGTGAATACTCACTACGTCAATAACAACTTTGCTTGGCATGCAAAAAAAGCCGGCCGGCAAGTCTCTGTCGGACTTCCGGTCGGCTTTATCGAACAAGATAAGCGTTGCCTTCTTTATTGGAGAACCCGGTCGATCAGGCCGTAGCTTTGCGCTTCTTCCGCCGTCATATAGTAATCCCGGTCGGTATCCTTCTCGACTTTCTCCAGCGGCTGGCCCGACCGTTCCGCCAAAATCCGGTTCAGCCGGTCGCGCGTCTTGATAATGTTCTCGGCGTGGATCGCGACGTCGGACGCCTGCATTCGGCCGCCGCCGCTCGTCCAAGGCTGATGGATCATGATCTCCGCGTTCGGCAGGGCGATTCGCTTGCCCTTCGCCCCCGCGGTCAGGAGCACGGCTCCGAAGGATGCCGCAAAGCCGACGCAGATCGTCGAGACGTCCGGCTTTACGAACTGCATCGTGTCGTAGATGGCGAGGCCTGCTGTCGTCGATCCGCCCGGACAGTTGATGTACATCTGAATATCTTTCTCCGGATCGTCTGCAGCCAGGAACAACAGCTGAGCGATGACCGCGTTGGCGACATTGTCGTCGATCGCCGAGCCGAGGAAGATGATCCGGTCCTTCAGGAGGCGGGAATAAATGTCGTAGGATCTCTCGCCTCGATTCGTTTGTTCAACCACTACCGGTACGAAGCTCATGGAATAACCCTCCTTTTTTTTTCGCGAAAAATGTTCGTCAGGCAGCGCTGCGCAGCTCGGCCCGCGGGCTGCCGTGCGACGGCCTTGCCGTCAATCGGACCGCTCCGCCGAAGCCGGACGAGCTGATCCGGATGACGGGCGCAGCTGCGTCCGCCGCGTCGCCCAACGGGATCACGCGGCTGGTCGCCTCTCCTTCCGACTGTCCGACGCTTCGCTCCTCGCGTCGCGATTCCCAGACGATGACGGGCTTGCTGGGCTGGTTCTCATTCATGTCCCGTTCCTCCTTGATCCATTTGAGGGTAGACGGCCAGAACGGCACGGAAGCTTTCGCCATCCGCTGCGCCCTCGGCCCGGTATTTCCGGACGACGCCCTTAACCGCTTCGGCGTAATCTTGCAGGAACCGCTCGCGGGTCGCCTCGTCCGGCAGCGAGAGCTCCGTCTCGAGCACCGCGCTCGGCACTTCGCCGCGGTTCTCCGACACTTCCATCAGCTTCATCGCGTCGGTCCGGATCCGTTCGGCCGCGTTGATCAACTGGCGCAGCGCTCCTTCGTCCTTCATCCGCCCGGTCAGCTCCTCGGACCAGCCGAACGAATCGGGAATGACGAACGTGCGCGCTACCGCCCGGTACAGCACCTCGACCAGGTTTTTGACCTGGCGGGTGCCGTCGCGGCGGACGAGGCCGACCTTCTCCAGGCTCTTCAGATGATAGTTAATCTTCTGCGGCGCTTCGCCCATTCGCCGGCCGACTTCCGAAGCGGACGCCGGCTCCGCCAGCAAGCGGAGAATGTCCGCCCGCATCGGATTGAGCAGCGCAAGCGCCTGTTCCGGCATCTCAAGCCGGTACACGTCGGCTGTCTCCGGTTTTGCTTGGGAATCCATCGCTTCATCATCACCATAAAAATTATTTTTTACGTAAACACATCTTATTACGATGAGGACCGAAAGTCAACCGTCTTCCGAGCGAACGGGCTTGGTCGAAGGAAATTTGTGCCGGGCGGCGCGCTCGCGTAAAATAAAGCTTGCGTAACGGATGGTCTGAAAGGAGGGGATTCACCTGTTGTTTGTCGACAATGGCGGCGGGCACGATCCCGCGCTCAACCTGGCGCTCGAGGAATATATTTTGCGGAAGCTTCCGGCGGAGAACGACTACTTGCTCTTCTATATCAACGAACCGTCGATCATTATCGGCAAAAATCAGAATACCGCCGAGGAAGTGAACGCAGATTACGTGAGGGAGCACGGGATTCACGTCGTTCGGCGGCTGTCCGGCGGAGGCGCGGTCTATCACGATCTCGGCAATCTGAACTTCAGCTTCATCACGCAAGACGACGGACAATCGTTCCATAACTTTCGCAAGTTCACCGCTCCGGTCGTCGAAGCGCTGCGCAAAATGGGCGTCGAGGCGGAGCTTACCGGACGCAACGACATTCAGGTCGGCGAACGGAAAATTTCGGGCAACGCGCAATTTTCCACGAGAGGCCGCATGTTCAGCCACGGCACGCTGCTGTTCGATTCGCGGATGGAGAACGTCGCCTCGGCTTTGAACGCGAACCCGCTCAAGTTCGAGTCGAAAGCGACGAAGTCGGTGCGCAGCCGGGTGGCCAACATCTCGGAATTTTTGCGGGAGCCGATGACGATCGAACAGTTCCGTCAGGCCGTGCTGGAATCGATCTTCGGCGGCTCCGCGATCGAGCGCTATGAGCTCGCCGGCACCGATTGGGCCGCCGTCCGCGAGCTGGCCGACAACCGGTACCGCAATTGGGACTGGAATTACGGCCTATCTCCCGCGTTCAACGTGCGCCAGGCCAAGCGGCTGAGCGCCGGCACCTTCGACGTGCGCCTGAACGTCGTGCAGGGCGTCATTCGCGAGGCGGCCGTATACGGGGACTTTTTCGGGCGGGGCGAGGTGTCGGACGTGACGGACAAGCTGACCGGCGTCCGCTACGATCGGCCGTCCGTGGAAGCGGCGCTGGAAGGCGTCGACCTGACGTTCTACTTCGGACCGGTCGAACGGGAGGAATGGTTCTCCTTGATCGTCGGCTAGAATTAATTCTGCTCGAGAAGGCCGGGGACATTCGACGTCGGAAGCGAATGATCCGTCGGTGTCTAACGGGACCCGATTCCAGTCGTTCGTCGGCTAATTGGGGCGAAACCCTTCTTGCGAACGATCGCGAACCGGAAAATCTCCATCCAATCCGGCCTATAAAGCCTATACTGGCGATGGAAAGGGAAAATCTCCCTATGATCTCCATCATGCACGGCAATGGACGCGATCCGATCGAAATAAGAGGAGATTTTCCGGTTCACGTGGCTCGGATGGTCATTTCATGAGCGATAAAGGGAGCATTTCCCGTTCAAGTCGCCAATAGCGAAAATCGCCCAGCGAAAGTTCGCCTAGCGAAATTCGCTTTTACCCAAAATCGCCGCATTTGTAGAATGTGAGGAGGAATTCCAATGGTTTCTTCGATTCAAGCGAGCGCCAAGCTTTCGAACGGCGTGGAAATGCCGTGGCTCGGCCTCGGCGTCTGGAAAGTGAAGGTCAAGGAAGAGGTCGAGCGCGCCGTTCACGCCGCTGTCGCAGCGGGCTACCGCAGCATCGATACGGCGAAAGTGTACGGCAACGAAGCCGACGTCGGGGAAGCGATCCGCACGTGCGGCGTGTCCCGCGACAAACTGTTCGTCACGACCAAAATATGGAACGAGGATCAGGGATACGACCGGACGCTGGCCGCGTTCGAGGGAAGCCGCAAGCGGCTGGGGCTGGACGTGATCGATCTGCTGCTCATCCACTGGCCGGGCAAGGACCGCTACGTCGACACCTGGCGCGCCTTGGAGAAGCTGTACGAGGAAGGCAGCGTCCGCGCGATCGGAGTAAGCAACTTCCAGGTTCGCCATCTGGAGGCGCTCGCCGCCGCCGGCCGCATGACGCCGATGGTCAACCAGGTAGAATTCCATCCGCTGCTCACCCAGAAGGAACTGCTCTCCTACTGCCGCGCCAACGGCATTCAGCTGGAAGCGTGGAGCCCGCTCATGCAGGGCCATCTCGACCACCCGGCGCTCGCCGACATTGCGGCGGCGCACGGCAAAACGCCGGCGCAGATCGTGCTCCGCTGGGATCTGCAGCATGGCGTCGTCACCATTCCGAAGTCGGTGACGCCTTCGCGGATCGCGGAGAACGCCGGCATCTTCGACTTCTCGTTGACCGATGAAGAAGTCGCGCGCCTCGACGCGCTGAACGAGAACCGCCGGTTCGGCCCGAACCCGGACGAAATGCTTTTTTAGGAAGCTCCGGATGCGATGTTTTATATCGCATCCGCCCTTTCGCCAAGCCCAAAGCCCGCTGTTTGCGATAAAAAACATCGCAGACAGCGGGCTTTTTCTCCTTTTAGCTCATCGCGGACTTCATAAAGCCGCGGAAGCGGAGCAGCGCGACGAGCAGGCCGGCGGCCGCGAAGGCGGCGAGCACGCCGAGCGACGGCAGAATCGCACCCAGATGAGCGCCGCGCAGCATGATGTCCTGGAACGCGCTCTGCGCCCAGTATTGCGGGATGAAGTGGCTGATCGTCCGCATTGTCTTTGGCATGAGCTCGGCCGGGAACCATAGTCCGCCGAGCACGGCGCCGCCCATCGCCACCAGCTGGGTGAACGCCATGCCCTGGTTCTCGCCGCGAACGAGCATGCACAGCGCGAGCCCGATTCCGGTGCCGCACAGCGCCAGCAGGATGACGAGCACGACGATCGCCGCCACGTTTCCGAGTTCAAGGCCGTAGACGAAATGTCCGAATCCGAGCAGCACCGCGCATTGGGCAAGCGCGACGACCATGTACGCCAGCCACATGCCGAGCAGGTAGTTCAGCGGGGCGAGCCGCGTCGTGCGCAGCCGCGCGGTCATGCCGGACGACTTGTCGCCGAGGAAGCGGCGAATCATCGAGATGGTCACGTAGAAAACGAACATGACCGTATACCCGGGAACGACTTGCGCGATCGTATTGACGGCGGTCGCGTTCTGCGGCTTGTCGTCGATGAGCAGCGGCGACGCGAGCGCCTGCTTCCGCTGATCGACGTTCTCGCCCGCCGCCTTCAGCGCTCCGTCGATCTTCGTCTCGCGCAGATCGTTCGCGACGTTCTCCAGCGACGCCCGAACGGCCGCGACCGTATTCGAAGACGAGTCGCTGTACAGCTCGACGGAAGCCTGCTTCCCGCCCGCTCCGCCGATCTCGTCGGCGAATCCTTGCGGAATGACGAGCAGCGAGCTCATCTTGCCGTTCCGGATCCGGTCCACCTGGTCGTCCAGCGTACTTGCATCCTTCGCTTCCAGCCGGAAGCCGCTTTTCTGGGCCAGGGAATCGAGAAACGATTGCGACGCCTGCGTCCGGTCGAGGTCGATATAAGGCAGCGAGATCGATGAACTGCCCAAGTGGCTGAATACGGAGCCGAACAGGATGATGAACAGAACCGGCATCAGCAGCAGCCAGAAGAACGTTCCTTTTTCCTTCAAAAGCAGCTTCCATTCCTTCATCGCAATGCTAAGCGCCATATGAATGTCCCCTCTCCAAGCTCCCTTAATTGTCCCGAAGCGTCGTGCCCGTCAACGACAGGAACACCGATTCGAGGGAAGGCCGTACGATCTCGAGCTGCTTCACTTTCAGCGACCTGGCCTTGCAGGCGGAAGCCCAGGCGGTCAGCGCGTCGAGCGGAGACGGCGTCTCCAGCACCCAGCCCCGCTCCCTCGGCGCCGGCTTGCCGAATCCGGACGGAACCGGAGGAAGCGCCCCGCCTTCCTGCAGCTCCAAGTAAACGGCCTGCATGCCGAACCGGTCCAGTACTTCGCCGAGCTCGCCCTTCGCGATCACTTCGCCGTGGTCGATGATCGCCAGCTCGTCGCACAGCGTCTCGACTTCTTCCATGTAGTGGGTCGAGTACAGGACCGTCACCCCGCCCTGCTGCAAGGACCGGATCATCTCGAAAATATGATTGCGGGACTGCGGGTCGATGCCGACGGTCGGTTCGTCCATGATGATCAGCTTCGGCCGGTGCAGCAGCGCCGCCGCGAGGTTCACCCGCCGCTTCATGCCGCCGGAGAACTTCTCCACGGCGTCCTTGGCCCGGTCCGCGAGACCGACCTGCTCCAGCACTTCTCCGATCCGCCGCTTCAAGGCGCTTCCGCGCACCCCGTACATCTCCCCGAAAAAAGCGAGGTTATCGAACGCGCTCAGCTTCTCGTACAGCGTAATTCCTTGGGGCACGTAACCGATCTGCTGCCGGATCTCCCGGGCGCTTTTCCTTACGTCCCGCCCGAAGACGGACACGCTTCCCCGGTCGGGCTCGAGCAACCCCGACAAAATCTTCATCGACGTGGATTTCCCCGCTCCGTTCGGCCCGAGCAGACCGAAGCAGCTTCCTTCCCGCACTTCGAACGATATCTCCTTGAGCGCCGGCTTGCCGTCGTACGATTTCGCGACTTGCGCCATCTCGATCGCTTTTCCCATGCCGATCCTCCCTCTCCGCCTTATAAGGTCATGAATTTCTTGCATATTTGAACGGAACCGGCAAGCATCAGCGCGGCGAGCAGCCAGATCACGGGAAAACTGATCCAGAACGCCAATGCCGAATGCGACGAAAACAGAGACATTTCGTAATCGCCGTTCGAATCGGCGGATCTGGCGATATTGAGCCAATTGAGCGCATTGCCGAGCACGCCGAAAGAGATCCAGACAAGCGGCGATATCCCCTTTAGCCTGGAGCGGACCAAGACGCCGGCCAGCAAACCGAGCGACAGCATAAAAGGAGCGATGGCCGCAACCACCAGCAAATATTGGGCGGCGACGGCGCCGAAGCTTCTCACTCCCTCCGCCGTCGTGCCGTGGAGCGCCGCATTGTAGAGCGCGAGCAGGACGATCGCCGCGAAATAAACGAGCAGCGTTAGCCCGGCTTGCGCCAGCGAGGCGGCATATTTGGCCAGCATCAGCTTGGAACGCGAGAACGGAAGGGTCAGCCACCAGCCGTACGTTCCGTTCGACCATTCCCGCTTCACAAGCCGGTACGAAATGCCGAACACGAGATACGGAAAGGCATAGGTAGCGTACAGCATGTATTCGGGCTTGAAGTCTCCCCGGCCCCCCCAGATCGTCAGCGCGGCCAGCGCCAGCACTACGAGAGCGCCGACGTACATCCAGACCCCCTTCCGGCTCAGCCATCGGCGAAATTCCATATGAAATTCATGCCGGTACAAGGCGTTGAACGTGCCGCTTTTCATCATCGCTTCCTCCTTAGCTGTAGAGCTGCCGGTAAATGTCCTGCACCGACCCGCGCGAGGCCCGCAGCTCTTCGACGTGGCCCGACATGGCGTTGCGCCCGTCCTTCATGAACACCGCGTAGTCGAACAGACTCTCCGTCTCCGCGATCTCGTGCGTGCAGATCAGAACCGTCTGCCGCCGCTCCGAGAACGAGTCGATCAGCGCCGCGACGATCTTCTCCCGGGAGATCATGTCGATGCCGGAGAACGGTTCGTCCAGCACGAGCAGCGGAACGTCGCGGGCCAGGCAGATCGCCAGCATGAGCCGCGCCTCCTGCCCTTTGGACATGCCGCGAACGTCCATCTCGGCGTCCAGCCCGAGCGCGCGGACAAGTTCCCAGGCGCGGTCTTTATCGAATCCGGGCAGCAGGGAAGCTCCCCATTCTACGGCGTGCTCTACTCGATGCGATTCGAACCAGCGGGCCCGGTCCGGCAGGTAGGAGATGCTGGCGTTCAGCTGCCAGGACGGATACTGTCCCAAGATGCTGAGCGTTCCTTGATCGGGCGAGACGAGTCCGGTCAGCATTCTCATGAACGTCGATTTGCCCGCGCCGTTCGGTCCGAGAATCGCGGTGACGGCATGCTCCGGAATATCGACGTCCAATCCGGCGAGCGCCATTCGCTTGCCGTACTTCTTCGTCAGATTCGCGGCGTGAATCGCTGACTTCATCGCGCTTCGCCTCCTTTGCTCCGCAGGATGGCGGCCACTTCCGACGCCGTGAAGCCGAGGCTGCCCAGCTTGGCGAGAAATTCATCCACCGCTTCTTCCGCGAGCCGGTAGCGAATCGTCCGCACCTTTTCGGAGTCGGTCGTAATGAACGTCCCTTGCCCACGCCTCGTCTCCGTAAGCTGGTCGCGTTCCAGCTCCTGGTAAGCCCGCATGACCGTATTCGGATTGATCTTCAGCCCTTGCGCCATCTCCCGGACGGAAGGAATTTTCTCACCCAACGCTATCTCACCTTTCGCAATGGAACTTCGGACCTGAGCGAGCACCTGCTCGTAAAGAGGCTGGCTTAAATCGAGAACGAACTTCATCCCGCCTACGGTGGTCTCATTCAAGCGGGCACCTCCTCCATGTATCCCTTGACTTAAGTGTATTATATCACTTAATACACATAGAGCAATAGGCGCGGCAAAAAAATCCGGGCCCCGATCGGGTACCCGGATGATGCGGTCCGTATGTCCTCAAGCGTCTTTATTCGAGAATCAGCGCATCTGCGCGGAGACCCGCCTCTTCCAGCGTCTGCCTCATTCGCGGAGGAAGCGGCGCCCGGAACTCCCGCCCGTCGGGCAGCCGAATCCGCCAGGCATGAAGCAGCTGATGGTTGACGCCGGCAAACGGCTTGCCTCCGTATTTGACGTCTCCGAGCAGCGGGTGGCCGATGCTCTGAAAGTGGGCGCGGATCTGGTGCGTACGGCCGCTGATCAATTCGACCTCGATGAGCGAATAACGGCGGCCGCTCTGCAGGACGCGGTAGCGCGTCATCGCCGATTTGCCGCGGCTTTCGCCGGACGGTCCGTCCGACTCCGCCGGCTGCGGGGCAACCCTCGTCCGGTTGCCGCGCTCGTCCCGGATCAGGTCGCCGGTCAGCTCCCCTTCTCCCTCCATCCAGCCTTCTACGGCGGTGACGTAGTATTTCTCCATCTCGTGCTTCTGGATCCATTGGTTGAGCTGATGCAGCATCCCCGCCGTTTTCCCGACGAGCACGAGACCGCTCGTGTTCCGGTCCAGCCGGTTGGCCGTCGCCGGCATGAACAGCGGACTGTCCAGCTCGCCCTTCCGATACAGGTAGGCATGCACCCGGTTGATCAGCGTATCCTTCTGGTCGCTGCGGTCGGGATGGGTAAGCATGCCGGCCGGCTTCCGCGCGACGAGCAGCTGCTCGTCCTCGTACGCCACGTCGATGTTCGCGTTGACGCCGACGTACTTCGTTTTTTTCTGCCCTTTGGACGCTTCCGCGTACCGTTCTTCTTCCACGTAAAGCGTCAGCTCGTCGCCGGCCGCCAGCTCGTAATTTTGATTTTTGCGCTTGCCGTTGATCTTCGCCTTGCCTTGATCGATCATCTTATAAATCTGGCCGAGCGGAAGGTTCGGCATCAGCGTCCGCAAATAGCGGTGCAGCCGCTTGCCGCTCTCCGAGGCGGTGATGGTGCGGGTGATCATAACAGAAGGCCACTCTCCATGATAGGACTTGATTCGTCCTTAGCGTAACAATTCGGAAGCCAATGCACAAGCTTGACGCCACTTCGTTGTTGTATATATAATTGCTATAGCATCTAATTGCAAGGAGGAACGATATCGCATGAGCCTGGACGATTCGATCGGATTTCTGATCAATCAGGCCGGGAGGCGGATCTCCCAGCTGCTCGCCCAGCGCTTCGCGCCGTATGAAGTCACGACCGAACAGTGGTCGGTGCTGGCGCGGCTGCGCGAGGAGGACGGGATCAGCCAGAAGGAGCTGGCTTTTCGCGTCGGCAAGGACCAGACGAACGTAACCCGCATTCTCGATCAGCTGGAGCGCAAGCAGCTTGTCGTTCGGCGTCCGAATCCGGACGATCGCCGTTCCTTCCTCCCTTATGTGACGGAAGAAGGCAATCGGGTTTACCTGCTGCTGCTTCCGATCGAGAAGGATGTCGTCGCCGAGGCGACCTCCGGCATCGGCAGCGAAGACCTTGCGAAGCTGAAGGAGCTTCTGGTCCGGGTAACCGACAATTCGCTGCAACGGCTGAATCTCTAGCCAATCCAACAAGAAGAGGCGATCCGAAAAAAAATGAATGGACATCAAGAGTCAGAACGCTTGTGGACGCGCCGGTTCTTCAGCATCTGCTTCAGCAGTTTTTTTATTTTCATTTCTTTTTACGCATTGACGGCCACTCTGCCGACCTTCGTCACCGATCACCTCCATGGCAATCAGCAGCAGGCCGGTTGGGTCATGACCGCGTTCGTCATCGCCTCCGTGCTGATGCGGCCGTTCGCCGGCCGTTGGATGGACGGACCGGCCCGGCGAATCGTCCTGATCCTTTCATTCATCGTCTATATGCTGTCCGCCTTCGCTTATCCGGTCATTTCCGCCTTCGGCGTGCTTCTGCTGCTCCGGTTCGCGCACGGACTCAGCTTCGGAGCCGCGACGACGGGCAACGGCGCGATCGTCACGGAACTGATTCCCGCCCATCGCAAAGGCGAAGGGCTCGGCTACTACACGCTGGCCATGAACCTGGCGATGGTGCTCGGTCCGTTCCTCGGCTTGACCGTCATTCAGCGGTCCAGCTTCAACGTCCTGTACACGATTATGATCGTGTTCGGCGTACTGGGCTTGCTGTTCGGCCTGGCGACGGCGAAGAGCCGCAGACCGGAGGCAGCTTCCGCAAAGCCGAAGCCGCAGGCGGCCGGACGCCGGTTCCACTGGAAGTCGTTCCTGGAACCCCGCTCCATGCCGATCTCGCTTGTCGCGCTGTTCCTGTCGATCGCGTACAGCGGCATTCTGTCGTTCGTTCCCGGTTATGCCAAGGAGCTCGGCCTCGAGAACATCTCCAGCTACTACTTCGTCGTCTATGCCGTTATGATCGTTCTCGCCCGCCCTTTCACGGGCAAGCTGTTCGACCGGTTCCACCGCAACGTGATCGTCTATCCGACGCTGGCCCTCTATATCGTCGGGCTGATCGTTCTGGCGACGGCTCATTCGGCGTTCGCGTTCCTGCTGTCGGCGGCGCTGATCGGACTCGGCTTCGGCAGCCTGTTCCCCTGCCTGCAGACGATCGCGGTGCAGTCGGCCCCGCCGGAGCGGACCGGCCTCGCCACCGGCACGCTGTTTATTTTTTTCGACGGGGGGATCGGCATCGGCTCGGTTCTCCTCGGGAGCGTCGGTTCCGCGTCGAGCGACCGAACCATGTTTCTCCTCGCGGCCGTCTCGGTGTTTGTCGGCCTGCTCGTCTATCTTTCGCTTCTGCACCTTCGGCCCGCCTCCCGGGAAGCGGGTCTGGCGGAACGGGAAGCGTCCTGAGGGCGCTTCTTTTTGCTGTAGTTTCCGTTCGCGATTCCTGATACAATCGGTTCAACACTCTCGTGGAGCAAGGAGGCCGATGCAAAATGGATTGGCGGTGGTCGCTGGCGGACGAGAAAATTCGGGAAGCGATCGCGAAGGGCGAGTTCGATGACGTGAGCGGCAAAGGCAAGCCGCTGCCTCCCGACGAGCTGGAGGGCGTGCCGGATGAGCTGCGCGTCGGCTTCAAGCTGCTGCGCAACGCCGGCGCGATTCCGCCGGAGCTGGAGCTGCGCAAGGAGATGCTGGCGATCGGCGATCTGCTGGCCTGCTGCCGGGACGAAGACGAACGCGGCCGGCTTCGGCAGCGCCTGTCGCTGGTGCAGTTCCGGTACCGGTCGCTCATGGAGCAGAGAGGCTGGAGCGGAGAAGGAGCGTTCGAAGATTACCGCGGCGCCATCGAAGATCGGCTGCTGGGTGCGGACGACGAGAGTTCTTCCTCGGCGTCGGAGAAAGGGTCGAAGCCGCGATGAAGAGCGAACTCCATCTTGTCAAACGGCTTCCTAAAGTCGACCTGCACCTTCACCTGGACGGCGCCGTGCGGCCAGAGACGGCGCTTGAACTCGCCCGGTCGGAAGGGATCTCGCTTCCGGCGGAAGATTCCGCCGGCCTTCTGCCGTATATGCAGGTCGGAGATGACTGTGGAAGCCTGGCCGATTATTTGGCCAAATTCGATTTCGTCCTCCCTCTCCTTCAGACGCGCGGCGCGCTCGAGAGGGTCGCCCGCGAATTGGCGGAATGGGCCGCCGGGGACGGCTGCCTGTACGTGGAAGTTCGGTTCGCTCCTCAGCTCCACGTCGGCAAAGGGCTGACTTGTTCCGATGCCATCGATGCGGTGCTTGCCGGGCTGCGCCGCGCGGAAGCGAGCAGCGGCATCGTCGCCCGCGCGATCGCGATCTGCATGCGGCATCACCCGGAGGAGCGCAACCTTGCGGCGATCGAAGCGGCGGCGGAACATTTCGGCCGCGGGCTCGTCGCGGTCGATCTCGCCGGGGACGAAGCAGGCTTTCCGGCAAGCCGGTTCCGCCGCGTGTTCGCCCGCGCCCGAGAGCTCGGCATCCCGTGCACGATCCATGCCGGCGAAGCGAGCGGCCCGGATTCGATCGCCGAGGCGATCGACGGGCTCGGCGCCGTCCGCATCGGACACGGCGTGCGGCTGCGGGAAGATCCCGCGCTGCTGGAGCGGATCCGCGAGCGGCGAATCCCGCTGGAGATGTGCCCGACCAGCAACGTCCAGACCAAGGCGGTCGCCGGCTGGGACGACCATCCGTTGCGGGACTATAGGGACCGCGGTCTGTCGGTTACGTTCCACACGGACAATCCGACCGTCTCCGGGACGACGTGGTCGGAAGAATGCGTGGCGGTCGCCGAACGGCTCGGCTTCTCGCTGCCGGAGATCGCCCGGCTGATGCGCAACGCCGTCGATGTCTCTTTCCTCGACGATGCGGGCAAGCGGCGGCTGCGGGATCGCTTCGACCGCCGGCTCGCGGAGATCGGTCTGGCGGAAGCATGAAAGCAAAAGGGCTGTTCCGCTGGTCTCGATAGACCTGCGGAACAGCCCTTTTTGCCTTTAGCTTCCTTAGCCTTTCCCGACGGAAGCGGTCTGATGGTCGGCCGCCCGGCGTTTGCCGCCGAAGCGAAGCACCGACAGGATCGTCGCCAGCAGCATAAGCGCCGCCATAAACCAGAAGACGCTCTGCAAGCCGTGGATGAAGCCGCCTAGCGACGATTCGGAGCCGGTCATCCCGACCTGCGTGCCGGAGAAGATCGCCAGCATCATGTCGCGCGGGATGCTGTGCGTCACGATCGGCATCGAGAAGGCGATGCTGAGCATCATCCCGAGGTTGGTGGTCAACGATCGGATGCCGGACGCTTCGCCGCGGTATTTCGGCCCGGCCGTATTCATGACGCTGCTCGAGTTCGGCGAATTGAACAGACCGGAGCCGATGCTGATGAGCGTCATCCACAGCGCCAGATGCCAATACGGCGTATGGATGTCCGTATCGACCGCCAGCCCGATCAGCCCCCACATGCTGACGAACAGTCCGATGGAAGCCGGCGTCGTCTCGCCGAACCGGTCGCCCAGCCATCCCGCCACCGGCGAGAAGACGAGCATGCCCGCCGCTAGCGGAATCGTCAGAATTCCCGCTTCCAGCGCGTCGTACGATTGAGCCCCTTGAAAGAAAAAGATGAGCATGAACATGACCGCCATCCGCGCGATCGCGTTCAGCGTCGCCGAGAAAATGCCCAGCGAAAAAATCCGGTTCGCGAACAGAGGCAAGTGCAATATCGCCGCCGGATGCCGCTTCTCGACCCGAATGAAGATCGGGAAGCAGACGACGAACACGGCCAGCGAGATCCAGACGACAGGGGAATTCCAGGTCTGAATCGGCCCCCACGTCAAAGCGAGCAGCAGCCCGGTGACCGAGAACATATAGGTCAGAATGCCGACGGTGTCCAGCTTTTTCGTCTGCCCTTTGGTTTTCTCGTCCTTCATGCCCATCGCCCACAATCCCCACAAGACGGAGATGACGCCGAACGGAACGTTGAACCAGAACGTCCATTCCCAGCCGTACTCCGTCGTCAGCCAGCCGCCGAGCACCGGTCCGATGATCTGGCCTACGGCGACGACCATGATGTTGATTCCGAGCGCGCGGCCCAGTTCCTCCTTGGGAAAAGCGTCCGCCACGATCGCCGTGCTGTTGGCCATGACCATCGCCCCGCCGATCCCCTGCAGAATCCGCATGATGATCAGCAGCGGGGCGTTCTCCGCGAAACCGGACGCAAACGACACGACAGTGAACAGCACCATTCCCCAAATATAAAGCCGCTTCCGCCCGAACCGGTCCGCCAGACTGCCGGCCATCAGCACGATGACCGTCTGCGCCACCATGTACGCCAGCATGATCCACATTGCCTGAAGCAGGGACGACTGAAGTCCGGTAATGAGGTCCGGAAGCGCAATGATCAACGTGCTGAAATTAAGCGCCGACAAAAGCGATCCCAAGCTGGTGACCGACAGTATCCACCATTTCCTGCTGCCTGACTGCACTTCTCATCTCTCCCCGTTTTCCTTAATCCGCTCTCGATCATAACATATCGTTTACGTTAACGTAAGATATTTGGTAAAAAAATGTTCTTCCCTTCTCCTTCCGGAGTGCCGCGAGAGGGAAATTCTCCGCATAAACTCTGCATTTCCGACGGTTTGGGGTATTGGACCGGAAAATCGCCCCATATTGTCTTCCGCACGCTGCAAATGGGCTTATACCGCATTATTTTAGAGAGGTTTTCCCGTTCGTTGCGACTTGCGGGGCTTTCCTACCTAAACGAAAGGAGATTTTCCGGTTCAAGCCGGTTCGGTTTGCCGGTTGAACGAGGGCGTTGAAAGAAGCCGCGGGGCACGTCCTGAAGGACGGGAATATCGGCGGAAAGACGCAAAATAACCCCGCAAAGTGGGGCTTGGCTTAGAAGCTTACTCAGGTACTTTGCGGGGACCCCGGGAACTTATACGCTTATATTGCAAAAAAAAAGGAAGCTGCCCTGCAGCCTCCTTGAGTTCCGCCGATTTCATCCGGCCGCCGTCCGGCGGATTGACGGTTTGCCAGTCATGACGTCAATCGGTCATACTTCCTGTTCCAGCCGGTACTCCTGCATGCGTTCGTTCAGCGCGAACATCCGCTCGTCGAGCGAAGCGATCAGATCGGCCGCTTCCTTCAGCTGATGGCCGATGTCGCCCGGCACGCGGGCGTCGAATTTGTAGTAGATCTTATGCTCCAGGCTGGCCCAGAAGTCCATCGCGATGGTGCGGATCTGGATCTCGACGGGCACCTGAACGATGCGGTCGGTCAGAAACACCGGGATCTCGATGATCAGATGAAGGCTCTGATAGCCGTTCGGCTTCGGCTTCGCAATGTAGTCCTTCACTTCGAGCACGGTGACGTCCTGCTGATTGCTGATCATCTCGCAGATGCGGTACACGTCGGTGGAGAAGGAGCAGATAATTCGCACGCCGGCGATATCCTGAATGCGGGCGACGGCGTTCTCGACCGTGATGGCGTACCCTTTGCGCTGGAGCTTGTCCCGGATGCTCTCCGGAGTTTTGATTCTCGTCTTCATATGCTCGATCGGATTGTAATTTTGGATGAATTGGAGCTCTTCGTTTAGAATGTTCAACTTCGTGCTGACTTCGTCCAACGCGAACTTATAATTGAGGAGCAGCTTGCCCCATTCTCTCATTTCCTGCGGTTGCAAATCGACCGACTCTCCCTTCGGGCCTGGTATGATCAGCTTACCACGCCGGAAGGGAGAATCCAAATTTCAGGAAGCTTCTTCCGGGGGCTTCTCCTCGGGCGAAGTCAGAACGATCTTGCCGTCCGCAAGCTCGACCTTCACTTTGTTCGTGTTCTTGATGCCGATCGATTCCAGATAGCCGGACGGCACCTGAAGCCGACCCGCCTTGTCCAGGATGGCGTACTCGACGTGGGTCTCCTCTTCCTGGGCGATTCCCCGCTCCAGCTCCTCCAGCTCTTCGGCGTAGCTCTTGCGGCGGATCATCTCCGACGAGATTTTGCCGTCCCGGATGGCGACGACGCGGTCCACTTTCTTGGCCAGCAGCGGATCGTGGGTAACGATGACGATCGTGATGCCCAGCTTGCGGTTCAGCTCGCGGAACAGGTCGAGAATCTGGTCCGCCATCTTCGAATCGACCGAGCCGGTCGGTTCGTCCGCGAGCAGCAGCCGCGGCTGGTTGGCCAGCGCGATCGCGATCGCCACGCGCTGCTGTTCGCCGCCCGACAGCTGATGCAGCTTGTTGCGGGCGCGGTGCATCAGCCCGACGGATTCAAGCAGCTCCAGCGCCCGCAGCCGCTTGCGCCGGCCCGAGAGCAGAATCGGCAGCTCGACGTTCTCCAGCGCCGTCAAATAAGGGATGAGGTTGCGCGCGTTGTTCTGCCAGACGAACCCGACGCTGTGACGCTTGTAGCGCACCCGCTCGCGCTCGGTCATCTTCAGCATATCCTTGCCGTCCACGGTCAGCGTCCCCGCGGTCGGCCGGTCGAGGCCGCCGAGCATATTGAGCAGCGTCGATTTGCCGCTGCCGCTGTTGCCGATGATCGCCATCAGCTCTCCGTCTTCGATATGCAGGTCGAGTCCTTGAAGCGCGAACACTTCGAGGTCGGCGGTCTTGTAGATTTTCACCAATCCGTCGCAATGGATCATCGGTCAGTCCTCCCCCAGCTTCAGCGCCTGGTGGATGCGGGTCCTCGACACCATAAAGCCGAGGATGCCGAGCCCGAGCACCAGCATGGCGCCGACGACCGTATAAAGCCGCGCGTAGTCGAGCGAATCGAAGATGACTTTGAACGGCGGAACGAGCGTGCCCGGATTGAAGGCGATCTGAAAATTCGGCACGAACAGGCTGCTCGCCAGGTTGCCGACCGCGATGCCGATCAGCACGGCGACGCCGGACGTAAGAATCTGCTCGGCGACGAGCATGCCGAACATGCTGCGCACGGACACGCCGATCGCCCTCATGATGCCGTTCTGCAGCGTTCGGCCGCGGAGCGACAAAATCCAGTACAGCAGGAAGCCGACGAAGCTGACCGCGATCGAGATCAGGAAGCCGAGCGTCAGGATGCCGTTCAGCGCCATCAGGAACGGATCGTTCTTCGCGGCGTTCAAATCCGACTGGGTATTGAGCAGGCTGAGCACCGGCAAACTGCGGTCTTCGATCGCTTGATAGAAGTCGGTCGTCGAGTAACCCGGCTTCATCTTATACCAGACTTCGTACGGCTCCAGCGCCAATTGAAGCTGGATGCGGGACAGATGGGCGACGATCAGCATCGGAGCGTTGTTCTTCGATTCTTCGTCGCCGGCATCGACCGAGCCGACCGGCGGGTTCGGATTGAAGGTCGGAAAATAATCGACGATCCCGTAGACGACGAACGGCTGGGAAGCCGCGTCCTCCCATCCGATCCAGACGGTATCCCCTTCCTTGACGTTCTTCTGCTTGGCCAGCGTCCTCGAGATCAGCACGGCCCTCGTATCGGACGCCATCAGGTTCAAGTAGTCGTTCAACGGATAGCCGAGCAGGCCGTTCCGGAACCAGGCGGTCTCCCCGAAGTCGTCGGTATCGATGCCCATCAGCAGCGCGCTGCCGCTGTTGTCTCCGACCGAGAACGAGGCGTTCTCCTTGACGAACACTTTGGCCGCATGCTCCACGCCGGGCAGCGTCTGGAACGGCTCGAACGCCGGCTCCAAATAGTGGACCGGTTTGTTCGTATCCGCCGCGGCCGATTGGGTCTGCTCCGGTCCGCCGCCCATGGCGGGAGGCGGCTTGTCGTTGATCCATTGGGCCGTCATCGTCATGTCCGCCCCGTTGCCGTACCGGATCCGGTCCTCCGTGTTGCTGTTGATCGTACGTGCCGCGCTCGCGCTGAACACGCCGGTGGCGATCGTCAGAATGAGGAAGACCATCAGGAACTGATACTGGCTGCTGGAACGGCCGACCTGAATGAGCGTGGCGTACATGGACGGACGCCACCACTTCCGGCCGATCCAATAGATCAGCCTTAGCGCGTACGGATACAGCCGAAGCAGCAGCAAGCCGGCGCCGACGGTGAACAGCGCGGGCACGATGAACTGCAGCGGATCGATGTTCAGGTCCGTCTGGCCAAGTCCCAGGTTCTTCAAGTTGTCGAGCCGCGTACGGAACGTATAGAGGCCGTAGATCGCGATGGCGACCGCGACGAGGTCGAGGTACAGCTTATGCCAGAGCGGCGTTCGCTGCTGGCGCGCGAGCTGCTGCTTGTGACCGACGATCGTGGCGCGCGTCGCCATGAACACCGGGATCAGCAGCATGATCAAAGCGGCGCCCGCCGCGATGGCGCCGTATTCGTAGGATGCGGCCGTCAAGCGGACGGGAAGCGCGGCTCTCGAGACGAAGCTGAGGAAGCCGTTGGACGCTCCCAGCACCGCGGTCAGCAGCAGGCCGAGCGGCGGACCGAGCGCCCAGGCGATGGCGCTGAGCAGCAGGCCTTCGACGGAGAAGGCCGCCATGATCTGCCACCTAGCGGCGCCCCGGCTGCGGAGCACGGCGATCTCGTTCTTCTGCCGCTCGGCGATCAGGTTCGCGACCATGAACATATAGAAGCCGAGCATGATGAGCACCGGTACGTTGAGCGACCACATCAGCGTCTTCAAATGCTTGGCCCGCGTCAGATACGTCTGAAGCGTCTCCAGTGCCGGCGTCTTGAAATCGGTCTGGTACGTTCCCACCTTGCTTTTGAAAAAGGTCTGGTCCAGCTTGTTCGCGGCCAGGAAAGGGTCGACCTGGCGAAGCTCCATATGGGAATAGTCCATGACGGTATACCAGCTGGCGTTCGATACCGACACTTTGTCAAGGTCGCGGAAGTCGCGGTCCATGACGGCGGAATCGATCACCACCGCGGAGCTGAAGCCGGACAGCGAGACGTCGTAAAAATAAGGATCGTCGTCCCGTTTCTTCTCGAACACGCCGACCGGCTTAAAGCGAACCAGCACGTTGCCCTTGCTGTCCTTAGCGGTGAAAACCGTATTCAGCACCGTGTTTATATTGCGCAGCGCCCCGTCCGTCACCAGCACCTCGTATACGCCGTCCGCCGCGCCGTCCTGCGGCATTCTTCCGTCGGTCAGCTTGATGTGGTCGGCGAGCCCGGTCAGCGACGTGAAGTGAAGCGAGCGCTTCTTTTTCATGTCCGCCTCGGTGCCGACTTCCGGCACCGCCTCCACCGACTTGGTGTTCCGCTGGACCACCGTCTCGATAAGCGGAAGCGTATACCCTTCCGACCCTTCCCCGCTCATGAAACGGTCGATGTCGGACAGCACCTGCTTGCGCTGCTCCGCCGTCTCCTCGCCGAACGACACTTTCGCATAGAACGACCCGGGATAAACGCCGCGGTTCTGCTGCATCGTCTCCAGATCCTTGACCAGCATGCGAGAGAGGATCGCTTCGGAGTAGATGGGCATCGTACTGACCAGCGCGACGCTGATGATCATGCCGAGCAGCAGGCTGAACATTAGCCACTTGTTCTTGATCATCTTGCGGATAATCATGACGAATAAGGCCACTTCGGAAGCCTCCTAAGATAACCCCACTAAACGGGGCTTTGCTTTGAAGCCTATTCAGGTACTTTGCGGGGACGATTATTGAAGGATGACTTCGTCGCCCGCTTCGAGTCCTTTGACGATCTCGACTTCCGTCTGCGACGTCAGCCCGGTCTCCACATCGGTCTCGCGCACCTTGTCCCCGTCTTCCAGCGTGCGAACGAACGTGCGGCCCAAATAATTGCGCAAGCCGCTGCGCGGAATTTTGACGACGCCGTCCCGCTCCTTCGTCGTAATCTTCACGTCGGCCATCTTGCCGATATCGACGCTGCCCGGCGGCAAATCCTTCACCTGGATGTACAGCGTCTTGCTGTACTTCTCCAGCAGATCCTTGTTCATCGTCTCGGGCGCGGAGGACGGCGTCTGCACGACGGTTCCCTTGTACGTCTCGTTCTTGCCGTCCGCGTTCACGCTCACTTCCGCCGGAAAGCCGACGCTGACGTCCTTGATCGCGTCGGAGCCGTCGACGCTGAGCGTCAGCCTCAGTTGGTTCGGATCGGCGACGATCGCCAGCGTCTGGTACGTATCGACCAGGTCCCCGGGCTTGACGTCTTCGACGAAGACGACTTCTCCGTCCATATCCGCCTTCAGCAGCTTGTTGCCGTACTGTTCCTGAAGCCGATCGTACTTGAGCTGCTCGATCTGCACCTGAAGCGCGGCCATGTTCACCGTCTCTTCGTCGCTGTCGTGATTGAGGCGCACCTGCTTGAGCGCGTACTTCGCTTTGGTCAGCGCGAGCTCCTGCTCCTTGACCTGAAGGTCCAGATCGTCCATCGTCAGCTGCATGAGCACGTCGCCCTTCTTCACCTTGTCGCCCGCGCCGACCAGCACCTTCTCGATGCGGCCGCCGGAACCGGTGAACTGCGCGACGTCCGTATGGACGGATTCGAAGTAAGCCGACCCGGAGATCGTGACCACGACGTCTCCCTTCTCCGCTTTGACGGTCTGGTAGTTCTCCTTCGCGGGCTTGACGAGCGGCGGAGCGAGCGCCGCCTCTTCCTTAGGCAGCAGGGAGCAGCCAGACAGCGCGGCCGCCGCCGCGAACGCCAGCGCAAAAATCGCGGTTCGCTTAATTTGAAGCGACAATTTGTCCATCCTCCAGTTCGTAGACTTGATCGACGATCTCCATGATCGCCGGATCGTGCGTCGTCAGAATGACGGAAATGCCGTGATGGGAGACGAGGTCCCGGAACAGCTTGATGATGTGCAGGCCGGTCTTGCTGTCCAGCTCCGCCGTCGGTTCGTCCGCCAGCAGCAGCTTCGGGCGGTGCGCGATGGCCCGGGCGATCGCGGTCCGCTGCTGCTCGCCCCCCGACAGCTCGAACGGCCGATGGTTCATCCGGGCTTTGAGCCCCACTTCTTCCAGCGCCCGAATGGCCGCCTCCTTCCGGTCCTTGGCCGGAAAGCCGCCGATGCGCAGCACGAACTCCACGTTCTCGTACGCCGACATCAGCGGAAACAGCGCGAACGATTGGAAGATCAGCCCCATCTGGGTGCGTCTGACCTCGTCCCGCTCGCGGTCGGACAGATCCGACAGCGTCCGGTCTCCGAACCGCAGCGTCCCTTCCGTCGGGCGGTCGAGCGCGCCGAGCAGGTTGATCAGCGTCGTCTTCCCCGAGCCGGACCGTCCTTTGAAGGCGATCAGCCGGCCGGCCGGAACGGCCAGGTCGACGCCCTTCAGTACCGTAACCGCTCCGGTCCCCCGTCCGAACGTGCGCTTGATGCCGCTTGCCCGAATAATGTACTCTTCCGTCGTTGGCACTTCGCTTGCAGCCTCCTTTCCACTTATGGCTTATCGAACGGCGCGGCGACCGATGCTCTCTTCACGAGCGTCGGAAGCTGCATCTCCAGCCGGCCGTGCCGGCCGCCGAGCAGCTCCAGCATCAGCCGAACCGCCAGCGGCGCCATCTCGTCGTTCGAGTGCCGAATCGTCGTCAAAGGGGGAGACGTATACGCCCCGAACTTCTCGTTGTCGTAACCGACGACCGAGACGCGTTCCGGCACCCGGATCCCCATCCGGTTCAGCGCCATGATCGCGCCCATTGCCATCAGATCGTTCGCGCAAGCGATCGCCGTCAGCGACGGGTGCCGCCGAAGCAGCTCCTCCGCGGCCGCCGCGCCGCTCGCTCCCGAGAAATCGCCCTCTGCCGTCAAGCCGGCGTCATGCCGGATGCCGCGCTTCTCCAAAGCTGCGCAAAAGCCCGAATAACGCTCCCGGCATATCCGGAGAGTCGACGGCCCGTCGACGTAGCCGATCACGCGGTGTCCGTTCTCCGCCAGCACCTCGCCCGCCAGTCGCCCTCCCTCCGCATCGTCGGACAGAAGCGACGAGCAGCGGGGACCTATCGTCCCTTCGAAGTTGACGAACGGAAGGCCGAGTTCAAGCGCTTCCATGACGAAAGGATGAGAACGGTCGAATGGCGAGAACACGACCGCGCCTTCCAGATGGCGGGAGTAGCAGCATTCGGCCAGCCAATGGCTGCGGTACTTCTCGAAGGGCACCGAGAAGAACAGCACGTCTTTCCCCGCGGATTGAAACGCTTTCTGAATGCGGGAGAACAGATGGATAAACCCCAAGCTGGCCTCGGATTCGAATTCCGGGAAAAAGACGCCGACCAGGCCGCTTCCCTTGCCGGCCAGCTGCTTCGCCCCCAAATTCGGCACGTACCCGAGCTTCCGGGCCGTCTCCAGGACGAGCCTTCGCGTCTCCGCGCGCACGCCGGAAACGTCGTTCAGGGCGCGCGACACGGTGCTCGCGGACAGCCCGAGCCGTTCCGCGATCTGCTTGATGCCGATCTCCGCCGACCGGGGCGGCGCACCCGGACGGGCCGTTTCTTCGCCGCTTCTCCGGCTCTCCTTCATATTCATCCTCCGGTTTATGCCCAGAATCGTCCCATGCCGCATGTTCCGTTCAAGATGAACCTTTTCGCAAACGCTTGCAATTTTTCAAACCTACATTACATTCGCCATGAAGGATTTGTCAACAGCATTATTTTTTACCTATCTTCCTTTGGACAAGTCTCAAAAATTTTTTGGGCAAAGTCACAAAAAAGGGCTTAAAAAAACGGTTTGCCCGTGTTATAATGTAAGCGCTACCAAGTAAACTTTCTGGAGGGGGATAAGAAAGATGAACGTAGCTCTGAAGGATTACGCCAACATTGAGCCTCGGACGGACACGTTGTTTTTCAAAGTCGGCGCTCACGGGCTGATCAGCTTCCATGGACCCAACTACAACATAAAGAAGAGATGGTCCGCGGAGCAGAGAACGGCACTGATGGAGGACCCTTCCTTTTTCCGCGTTTCTTCCGACTGCTACGTTAATCTGCGCAAGATCGCGGGCTTATCGGACGACTGCCTTTATTTCGACGATGCGTCAGGCGGTTCCAAGCGGCTGCCGATCTCCAAGCGCAAGCAGCAGATCGTCAAGCAATGGATGGAGCGCCATTCCGGCGAAGCCAGCCTGGTATAACCCAAGCCATATCGCGGATCTCCGCGCAAGCAAGCCCCCGAAGCCGCGAAATGCGGTTTGCGGGGGCTTGCGCGCGTTTGAAAAACGATAAAGCTCTCAGCGCGCCGCTTGCCGGCTGCGCTCTTCCGCGTAGCGATTGGGCGGAATCGGCACGCCGAGATTTCCTCTCAACGTATCGGACTCGTATTCGGTCCGATAGATGCCGCGGCGCTGCAGGATCGGCACGACCTGCTCCACGAAATCGTCCAGCCCGCGCGGGAACGCCGAATGAACGATAAAGCCGTCGGCCGCCTCCTCTTCGTGCCAGCGCTGGATCAGGTCCGCAATCTTCTCGGGCGTGCCGACGAACGGTCCGCGCGGCGTCGCCGAACGAAGCGCGACCTGGCGGAGCGTCAGCCCCTGCTCCTTCGCCGTCCGCTTGATCTTGTCGGTGCCGCTCCGGAAGCTGTTGCTGCCCAGATCGCCAATGTCCGGAAACGGCTCGTCGAGCGGATATTGCGAGAAGTCGTGATGCTCGAAAAAGCGGCCGAGATAGTCGAGCGCCTTGTCGATGGACACGAGATTCGCGATCTCCTCGTACTTCCGTTCCGCCTCCTCTTCCGTGCTGCCGATAATCGGCCCGATCCCCGGCAGGATGACGATATCGTCGCGGGAGCGGCCGTAGGCGACCGTGCGGTTTTTCACGTCGCTGTAGAACGCTTTGGCCTCCTCGATCGACTCGTGCCCGGTGAACACGGCGTCCGCTTCCTTCGCCGCGAGATTTTTGCCGCTCTCGGAGGAGCCCGCCTGGAAGATAACCGGCTGCCCTTGCTTCGATCTGGCGATGTTGAGCGGTCCTTCCACGGAGAAATAGGTGCCTTTATGGTTCAGCCGGTGCATCTTGGCCGGGTCGAAAAAGACGCCGGACTCCTTGTCGCGCACGAACGCGTCGTCCTCCCACGAATCCCACAGCCCCTTGGTCACCTTCAAATATTCCTCGGCGATCCGATAGCGCTCGTCGTGGCTCGGATGCTCCGTTCTGCCGTAATTGCGCGCCGAGCCCTCAAGCGGGGAAGTGACGACGTTCCAGCCCGCCCGGCCGCCGCTGATCATGTCGAGCGAGCCGAATTGCCGGGCGACCGTGAACGGTTCGCTGTACGAGGTCGACAGCGTGCCGACCAGGCCGATCTTGGTCGTGGCCGCCGCCAGCGCCGATAAAATCGTAATCGGCTCGAACCGGTTCAGAAAGTGCGGGATCGACTTCTCGTTGATATACAAGCCGTCCGCGATGAACGCCAGATCGAACAAGCCTTCCTCCGCCTTCTGCGCGGCCCGGACATAGAACGGAAAGCTGACGCTCGCGTCGGACGGGATGTCCGGATGCCGCCAAGCCGAGATATTCCCTCCGACTCCGTGAATGATGGCGCCGAACTTCAATTTTTTCCGCGTTGCCATGTTTTCTCTCCTCCTTTTGGAATGGGCTACGCCCCTGTGCAGCGCCCCGCATCGGCTACGCCTTCAGCAGCTCCGCCTCCTGCACGAGCAGCTTGTAGCTTTTGACCAGCACGCTTCCGTTCCAGATGTCTTTGTCCGTCGCCCGCACGAAGCCGAGCCGTTCGTACAGCCGGACGGCGGATGCCATCATGTCGGACGTGTGCAAATGGAGCGTTTCCGCTCCCGCTTCCTTGGCCCTCCTGGCCGCTTCGCGCAGCAGCGCCGTCGCCACTCCTTGCCCTCGGGCCTCGGGAGAGACCGCGAGCAGGCGAATAATCGGCGACTCGATTTCCATGTCGTGCCCGTAGGCGACAATCGAGGAAGAGAACAGGGTGGCGCTGCCGACGATCCTTCCTTCCCGCTCGGCGACAAGCCACCCTGTGGCGCCTGACGTGTCGACGGAACGGGCGATGTTGTCGCGATATTCGCGCCAACGCTCCTCGGGCAGCTCGCGGCTGTATTGCTCGTAAGCGGCGAGCAGCACTTCCCGGATCCTCTCGCGGTCGGTATCCTCTGCGTCCCGGATCGTTACTTCGGCTCCCATGTCACGGTCTCCCTTCGCGGGTCGCCGGTTCGCTCCGGATGCCGAAGACGCCCGCTTCCGCGGCGGCCCGTTTGATCCGGTCGATCTGCTCCGCATGACGTTGCGCATGGGCGACGAAGCCGCGCACGACGGTCAGCAGGGATACCGTCTCCCCTTTGAAGTTGACCGCGTTCTTCTCCCAGTCGGCGTCCGGCAGCAAACGAAGCAGCAGCGCATTATAGACGGACAGCGACCGGAACGCCTCCAGCACGTCCTCCGCCTTCGCCCGATTCGCCTGCTGGCCCGCCACCCACGCGTCCTGGTTAAAAGCGGGAAGCCGCACCTGGGAACCGGACAGAATCTCGCGGATGCGGAAAGAGACGACGATCAAATGGTCGGTGACGTGGGCCAGCACCTCGGTCGCGCTCCACTTGTCCGGCGCGGGCTTCCAGCGCAGTTCCTCATCGGTCAAATTTTGTACCGCGCTTTTCAAAAGATCGTAAGTCTGCAAAAAGGGCTCGATCTCTCTTGCGAATGAGCTCATCGTATCGCCTCCTCGGGGGTATGGACCGGTGCGGGTTCGGCGAAGCGCGAACGGGCGAAAGGAACGACGTCCGCCGGCCGCTTTCCGGCCGTCAGCCAGTCGGATAGCGCTTCGCCCACCGCGCTCGCGAATTTGAAGCCGTGTCCGGAGAATCCCCCGGCCATCAACACGTTAGAGTAATCGGCATGCGCATCGACGATGAAATGACCGTCGGGCGACAGCTCGTACTTGCAGGCCAGCCCTTTTCTCAGGCGCCCTGCGGCTGCGGGAAGGAACGCTTCAAGCGCGCGGCGCAAATCCGCTTCGTCCTCGAGATACGTTCCGAACGGCTCGAACGGATCCCCCGGCTTCCAAGGCTGGCCTCCGTCGTGGCGGCCGATCTTGATCCCGGCTCCGCCGATGTTCGGGAAGCCGTAATACCCGCCGAGAGTGCTTCCGAACGTAAACCCGGGAAAGTTCCCGGCTTGAAACAGCGGCGCGTCGGTCTCGGACTCGGCATCGAACCAGCCGACCACCTTGCGGACGGCGCGAACCGGCAAGTTGGCGAATGGGGCCAGCGTACGGAACCAGGCCCCCGCGCTCAGGATCGCGCAGCCGGCCGTATAGACGCCTTTGGTCGTGCGGACCGTCACCTGGCTCCTCGTCGCCGTGACCCGGATGACCGTCGTATTGACAAGCAGCTCCGCTCCGGCCGCCAGCGCCAGCCTGCGGTAAGCCGCCACGCATCGCTCGCTGAACAAGTACCCGGCATTCGGTTCGTACAGCGCTTCGAACCCGTCCGGCATGCGAAGTCCTTGCCAACGGCGGCGGACTTCTTCCCCGTCCAGCCGCTCGCAGCGGATACCCGCTTCCTCGGCATCGCGAAAGCGTTGAGAGAGAGAGAGGACGGACGGATCCGCCATGTTGATCACGCCGGACCGCTCCAGCAGCTTGACGCCGCTCTCCTGCTCCAGCTCCTGCCATAAAACGTCCGCCCGCAACGCCAGCCGAACGTACTGCGGCCCGCCTTCGTATGCGTGACGGATCAGCCGCGGCTCGCCATGGTGGCTGCCATTCGAGTGCGGGGGATCGAACGCGTCGATCAGCAGCGTCCGGACGCCTCGTTTGGCCAAGTAATAGCCTGCGCTCATCCCCATCGAGCCGGCTCCGACCACGATGACGTCGTAGCCGGTACGGCCGCTCACGCGCGGCCTCCTTTCGCCTTCGCGTTCAATTCATCCAGCGCCTGAACGGCGACGGCGGCGAGATACGAAGCGGCGCCGGGAAGCGCGCTCTCGTCGACGTCGAATGACGGATGATGCCATTCCTGCGGACCGTTCGTCCCGAGAAAGACGAATGCTCCCGGCGTCTTCTTTAAATAGAAGGCGAAATCTTCGCCGGCCGGCGAAGGGGGCGGCTCCGTCACCGTCAGTCCGACGGATTCGGCCGCGCGGGCGGCAAGGACGGACCATCCGGCGTCGTTCACGACGGCCGGCGGCCCTTCGATCCAGCTCGTCTTCGCGGTCGTGCCGAAGGCGGCGGCCACGCCGGCGACGACTTCCTCGAAGCGCCTGCGGACGTCCGTCCGCACCCGCTCGTCGAACGTGCGGAGCGTGCCGTCGAACACGGCCTGCTCCGGAATGACGTTCCAGGCGGTCCCGCTGTGCAGCCGGGTCACGCTGACGACCGCGCTGTCCAGCGGACCGACATTGCGGCTGACGATCGATTGCAGCGCCGTCAGCATGTGCGCGGCGGTCAGGATCGGATCCAAGCCGGCTTCGGGAACGGCGGCATGCGTGCCTTTGCCGGCGACCTCGACGGCGAACCCGTCGGCGGCGGCCATGATCGGGCCGGAGCGAATGCCGATCGTTCCGACCGGCAGGTCCGGCTTGTTGTGCAGGCCGAAGATCGCGCCGACGCCTTCCAGCGCGCCGCTGGCGATGACCTGCGACGCTCCCTTCGCCTTCTCCTCCGCCGGCTGGAACAAGATCCGGACGGTCCCTTGGAGCTCGCGCTCCCGCTTCTTCAGGAGCAGCGCCGCCCCGAACGCCGCCGCCGTATGGAAGTCGTGCCCGCAAGCGTGCATCTTCCCCGGCCTTTGGGATGCGAACGGCAGCCCCGTCTCCTCCTGGATCGGCAGCGCGTCGATGTCCGCCCGCAGGGCGACGACCGGACCGCCGCCGGTTCCGACTTCGGCGACGACGCCGGTCCGCAGCGGATACGCCGCGATGCGGATGCTCTCCGCCGCCAGCCAGCCGCGAATCGCGGCCGTCGTCTCGTATTCCTCTCCCGACAGCTCGGGATTTGCGTGAAGCTGCCGGCGAATGTCGATCAATTGCCGGACGAACGGTTCTGCGGCCGTTGCGCTCATGGTCTACCTCCCCGCTTCGGAGCCGACCGGCTCCTCCGCCAGCGCGTCCTTAAGCAGCTCGAACGAACGGACCCGCTTGGCGAAGTCGCCGATAATGGTCGTAAAGATCAGATCCTCCACGCCATACGTTCCGGCCAGCTCCAGCAGCCGCCTGCGCACGGCGTCCTTGGTTCCCTTCGTGATATCCGCGTCCCGAACTTCCGCGGTATACTCTTCTCCCGCCTGCCGGGCAAACTCCGCCGCCTGTTCGAGGGAGCCGACGTTCACCGTCTTGCCGCTCGCAAGCGTCACGCGGACGTTCTGGAACGCGCCCGCCAGCTCGGCCGCTTCCTCCTCCGTATCCGCCGCGATGACCGAGAGCGCCAGCATCGGCTTCGGCCGACGCCCCGATCCGTAGTTAAATCGATCGCGATACGTCTCGAACGCGCGGGCGGCCGTATCCGGATCGCTGTTGATGAACAGCGCGAACGCATACGGATATCCGCGTTCCGCCGCCAGCTCGGCGCTGGACTCGCTCGTTCCGAGCAGATAGATGTCGGCCGGGACGTCCGGCAGCGGATTGGCCTTCAACCCGGCAAGCGGATGATCTTCTCCCGCAGGACCATGAAGATACCGCTCCAATTCGTCCAGCTTCCCCGTCAGCCCCGGCGATTCGGTCACGCCCCGCTGAAGCGCCTGGGTCGAACGCGGCAGACCGCCAGGCGCCCGGCCGATGCCGAGCTCCACCCGGCCCGGCGCCAGCGTCGCCAGCACGTTGAAATTTTCCGCCACTTTATAAGGGCTGTAATGCTGCAGCATCACGCCGCCCGAGCCGATGCGGATCTTCTCCGTCTTCGCGAGCAGGTGGGAGATCAGCACCTCCGGGGAGGAGCCGGCCGTCTGCGGGGAATCGTGGTGCTCCGACACCCAGAACCGCTCGAAGCCGAGCTTCTCCGCGAGCTGCGCCAGCTTGATCGTGTTGCCGAACGCTTCCGCCGGCGTCTGGCCGGGGAAGACGATCGTCTGGTCCAATATTCCGAATGTTAAGGCCATGGTGCAGCGCTCCTCTCGCTTCAGATCGAATAGACGCTCTCCGGCGTAATCCGCTGCAGGAATTGCCGGGTTCTTTCTTCTTTGGGGGACCGGAACAGCTCCTTGGGGCTGCCCTCTTCCACGATCGCTCCCTGGTCCATGAACACGACGCGGCTGGCCACGTCCTGGGCGAACCCCATCTCATGAGTCACGATGATCATCGTGATGCCTTCCTTCGCGATCTTGCGGATGACGGCGAGCACTTCGCCGACGAGCTCCGGATCGAGCGCCGACGTCGGTTCGTCGAACAGAATGACCTCCGGGTTCAGCGCCAGCGCCCTGGCGATCCCGACCCGCTGCTGCTGGCCTCCCGACAGCTGGCTCGGGTAGGCGTCCAGCTTCTGGCCGAGGCCGACCTTCTCCAGCAGCTCGGCGCTGCGCCGGCGCGCCTCGTCCTTCGGCACCTTTTGGACGACGACCAGCCCTTCCATCACGTTCTCGAGCGCGGTCTTATGCTTGAACAGATTGTATTGCTGGAACACCATCGCCGTTTTGCCCCGCAGCCGATGGATGTCCTGCTTGGACGGATGCCGGCAGGGTACGCGCAGATCGCCGATCGCGATCTCGCCGTCGCTTGGCCGCTCCAAGTAGTTGATGCAGCGGAGCAGCGTCGTCTTGCCGGAACCGCTCGGGCCGAGGATGGCGACGACCTCCCCTTTCTCTACGGCGAGATCGATGCCTTTCAGCACTTCGTTGCGTCCGAACGATTTGCGGATTTGCGAGAGCCGGATCATGCCACTCCTCCCCGGTTGTAAGAATTGACGCGCTTCTCCAGCAGCGCGGTCAGCCGTTCGATCGCGATCGTGAGTCCCCAGAAGATCAAGGCCGCGGCAATGTAGGCTTCGAAAAACTTCCAGTTCGTAGACGCGACGATTTGCGCTTTGGCGTTGATGTCGACGACCGACGCGGCGAACGCGAGCGTCGAGCCGTGCAGCATGCCGATCGCCGAGTTCGACAAGTTCGGAAGCGCGGCCGCGAACGCCTGCGGAAAGACGATCCGCCGCAGCGCCTGCGGCGTCGTCATCCCGACGGACAGGGCGGCTTCGAGCTGGCCGCGGTTTACGGCCATCAAGCCGGACCGCACGACTTCCGACATATAAGCCCCCGCCGTAATCGAGAAGGAGACGTAGACGAAGCCGATCATCGGAATCGAGACGGAACGGAACGGAAGGCCGAGCCCTTCCGCGGCGGAATCGATCAGCATCGGCAGCCCGAACAGGATGAGCAGCAGATGGGTCAGCATCGGCGTGCCCCGGATGAACGTAACGTAAGCCGACGCCAGCGGTTGAAGAACAGGCACGCGGTACAGGCGGACCAGCGCGGCCGCCGTCCCGATCAGGAAGCCGCACGCGACGGATACGGCCGTAATCTCCAGCGTCGTCGGAATAGCGGACAGCAACTGCACGAAGGCGGTCCAAATAAATGCCGGATCGAGCTTCATGACCTCGCTCCTTCCTTCGGAAGATCAAGTCCGGCCGGAAACCGGCGGTTCAGCCACTTGCGCCCTCTGGCTGCTCTCGTTTCCGCGGCAGGCCGGGCTTCATGGCGAAGCATTCGGCGCTCCAGGGCGGCCAGCAGCTTCTCCAGCGCGAAGCAGATGAGGAAGTAGATGAGCGCCAGCGACAGGTACGCTTCGAAAAAATGCTGCGAGATCGTCGGCAGCGTCTGCGCTTTCCCCGTCAGCTCCATCGTGCCGAGGGAGAAGGCGAGCGACGTGTCTTTGAGCACGGCTATGATCAGGTTGGCGAACACGGGAATCGCGATCCCGAGCGCCTGCGGCAGCACGATCCGGGCGAACGCCTGATAGCCCTTCATGCCGACCGCGTAGGCGGCTTCGACCTGTCCCCGATCCACCGCGCCCACCGCGCCGCGAATCGCTTCGGACAGGAACGCCCCGGTGTGCAGCGAATAGACGAAGACGACAAAGTAGAGCGACGGGACCTTGGAGACGTCGAGATGGACGCTCTTCAGAACTTCCGGCAATCCGTAATAGAACAGGAAGAGCTGAATCAGGATCGGCGTCCCCCGAAAAAAACTCACGTACACTTGCGAAAAGCGCTGCAAGACCGGGACCCGGTACATCCGCGGAAGGGCGACGAGCAGGCCGACGCCCAGTCCGATCGCGAGCGAACAAGCGACGATGACTGCCGTAATCCGAAGGTAAGGCAGCAGCTTCACGAAGTAATCGAAGACGTAGGCGATGTCGAAATGCGCGCTCATCCGCTTGACTCACCGTCCTTCCTCATGGGTCTATTGAGCGGTATCGGACGTGTAGTCCTGCCCGAGCCACTTCTTGCTCAGTTCGCCGAGCGTTCCGTCCGCCTTGATTTCTTTGATCGCGCCGTCGACCGAGTCCGCAAGCTGCCGGGAATCGGGATCGCCTTTGCGGAACACGAACAGAATGTCCGCTTCGCTCAGGTCGTCTCCGACGGTCTTCAGCTTCGCCTCGGGGTCGATAAGCGACAGCGTAAAGTCCGCTCCGACCGTCGCGTCGACGCGGCCGCTGGCTACCTGCGACACCGTGTCGTTCGCCGCTCCGCTCTGGTACACGATGTTGATCTTCTTGTCGTGGGATTTGTTGTAATTTTCCAGAATCTGAGCTTCCGCGCTGGTCGCGCCCGTCAGCACCTTCTTGCCCGCCAGGTCGTCGAGCGAATGGATCGTCGTGTTGTCCTTGGCGACGATGATCTTGTTCCGCCAGTGGGCATATGCTTCTTTGTTGAACAGATACTTCGCTTCGCGCTCCGGATTTTTCTCCATCTCGTGGGCGACGAAATCGATCTTCTTCGTGTCCAGGCTCAGCAGCAGGTTGGAAAAATCCATCGTCTGCAGCTCGAATTCATACTCCGGCAGGCGCTTGTCGATCTCCTTGACGAGCTCGACGTCGAACCCGGTCAGTTGGCCGTTCTCGTCGATGAAGCATACCTTCGGGAACTGCGTGCCCGTGCCGACGACGATCTTCTTGACTTGCGCCGGAGTAGACGCGGATGGCGAAGCGTTCGGCGATGCCGGGGACGAACCGCCAGGCGCGGACGAGGATGCCGCACCTCCGTTGGAATTGTTGGTGCTGCCGCAACCCGACACGACCAGGAGCAGGACGAATGCCGCGGCGATCGACGATCTTTTTTTCATGAGAACCCCTCCATCTTCACGATTCCAAAGCTGTACGGGCGATCTCCGGTTGTCGGGTCGATGGCCTAATACTAATAATTCATACCTGTATAGTAAGAATTATAATGACAACAATGTACACGTTGAGACGACCGAGCGTCAATACGTTGGATAATCAACATTTTCTATCCATCGATGCAAGATTTCGATCTATCCGATCGATGGCCCCAGCCGCTCAAGCGAGATTCGCCGCAGCTCCCGGAAGATGTCGGCGTTCTCTCCGTGCCGGCTGATCAAGGAGGTGCTGAGCGCAATGCCCGACGTCTCCGGAAAGTCGATCGCCTTCACGAGCCCTCCCGCCTCCTCTTCCCTGACGCTTAAGCCGGGCAGAAAGCAGATGCCGGCGTTTCGAAGCACCAGCTTCTTGGCCGTCTCCAGGTTGTCCGTCTGCACAATCAGGTTCGGCAGCGGCGCCATATTTTCGAATACCCGGTGAATTCGCATCCAGTCAAGCGCGCCGCATTCGAAAAAAAAGAGCGGTTCCCGGCCGAGAGCTTCGATCGGCAACCGCTCCGCGGTGGCGAAGGGATGATTGGCGTGAACGTATAGGCGTATCGGATCTTCATAGAGAGCGGCCGTTTGGAGGTCGGGATGGCTGGTCTTGCGCACGAAGCCGAGATCCAGCTCCTTCCCCAGCACCCGGGCGGCCACCTCGTCCGTAGTGCCGGTGAACAGTTTGAGCCGAAGCTCCGGGAACCGCTCCCGCAAAGCCGGAATCAGCTCGGGCAGCATATAGTGGGCGGCGGAGGCGGTGCAGCCGATCCGCAGCTCCTCCTTGTCCGGGGAATTCCGGCGCAGCTGCTGCTTGCCCTTGCGATACGTATCGACCAGCTGCTGGGCGTAAGGCCGGAACCGTTTGCCTTGCTCCGTCAAATGAACTTGCTTGCCGACCCGGTCGAACAGGACGCAATCCAATTCGCGCTCCAGCGATTGAATGCGCGCGGTGACCGACGGCTGCGACAGGAACAGCGCTTCGGCGGCCTTGTTGAAGCTGCCGTAGTGAAGGACGTAGACGAACGCCTCGATATTCTCGATATTCATGCGAAATCCTCTTTCCCGGGAAAATCGTCGGAACGGCGACTAGGAATTCGTCTTGTCGAAGCGGATCTTCTCCGTCCGGTCGATCTGCACGATTTTTCCTTGATGAACGGTAATCTGGACCGTTCCGTACTTCAGCCCTTCCAGATTGCGCAAAATCCACTGCAGCGTCTGTTCGCTCAGCGCTTCGCCCAGCTCGAACTCTTGTTTGGCCATTTTTCCATCCTCCATCCCTATAATTCCTACCTGATAACTATAATTTCCTGCATCGTAACACGACCGCCGCCTGACGTCAATAAAATATAAGGCATTCTTATAAACAAACTTAATATGAATTATGGCCATAAAAAAAGACGGCGCGGCTAGAAGAGCAGCGCTGTCGATTGGATTCGGCAGGATAGGGATTCGCCAAGGGTGATAAGGAGCGATTCGGCCAGGGCCTGGCTGTATGGGAGCCCGTTAACCGATTTTATCGGTTATCTCTGCCCATACGGCCTGTCGCGAGTCCCCGTTAACCGAATTTTTCGGTTATCTCTGCCCATACGGCCTGTCGCGAGACCCCGTTAACCGATTTTATCGGTTATCTCTGCCCGTTCGGCCTATCGCGAGGCTCCGTTAACCGATTTTATCGGTTATCTCTGACGGCCGGCTCGGCCGGTCCCAAAGGTCTCGCGCGATTCCGGCCGCATGCAGCTAGCTTGCCCGGACCTGATCCTTCCAACGGCCGATTTTTATCCTTTCGGACGAACGCCCTCGGGAAGCTCGAGAATGAATTCGCCCGGACGTTCGCGGTCCCAGCCTGCCGTTATCGGTCCGTTCGGTGTCGGAATCGTCCCGACGCAAGTCGCGATCCCGGCGATCGGCTGCGGGCGGAACGCGACCGACCGGTAGCCCGGTTCCGCGGGCGTCACGCCGAGCACGCGCGAGACGAGCCAGTGGACCGGCGTGCTCGCCCAGCTGTGGCAGAGGCTGATCCGGTAGGAATCGTAAGCGGTATACGTCGTCAGCGAGTCATGGAAGTCCCGATCGTGCGCAAGCGTCACGCTCTCCCAGCATGTCGTGGCGCCTTCGCGCAGCATTTTGCCCCATACAAGGGATATCGCTTCCCATGCCTTGTCCGGCAGGCCGTACCGAGAGCAGCAGTCGGCCAGCCAGTAGGCGGACAACGGCGTAATCGGATCTTGGACCCGATAAGACGCCAGGAACGCTTTCGCATCCTCCTCGCCGACATAGCCCGCCATCATCCCGAGCAGCGGAGTAATGAGTTGTTCCCCATGCAGGAACGCCGATGCGTCAAGCGAAGGAAAGCTCCAGCCGGGTATGCAAGCCAGCTCAGGCACGAGCCTGCCGAGCTTGCGCAGGTTGTCGCCCGTCAGCCGGAACAACGCCTGCATGTTCACTCTTGTCTCTTCCATATCCATTGGCACCCACTCGATCAGCGACCGCTCCACGTTCCGAAGCTCGCCCGAGGACGGATCGAAGTGGCTCTCCACTTGCCGGCAGTGCCGGGCGATCTCGGACTGCAGCGACAGAACGAACGCCTTGTCGCCCGTGTGCCAGAAATACTCCCAAATGTTGTTCAGCCACCACAGCGTATAAGCGGGAATGTCGTTCATCCAGTAGCCTTCGGGCGTGCCGCGACCCAGTTCCTCGATCGACCGGCGCAGCACGGCCAAGTCGTCCCACAGCGCGTAGTCCGCCTTGGCCGCCATGTAAAAATCGTACGTCCAATTCAGCCGGTCGCGCTTGATGCCGTCCCACAACCCGATCTGGTGGCAGATGCGGTTCGTATGGACGGAGATGCCGTAGATGTCCCGTAGCAGCTCGGAATCCGTCCGTAGCGTCCCCGCCTGCTTCAGAGGAACGCCGACCTCGTCGGCCTGCCATTCCAGATCGAAGCTACTTCCTTCGTCCGCCAGCGCGTACAAGCGGAAATAGCGAAGACCCTGCGGCAGCGTGACGTGCGCCTCCCCTGCTTCAAGCCGTACGAACTCCGTGATCAGACCGGCGTAATGCTCTAATTCCGGCAGCGATTCCGCCCCGTTCCAGACGACGGTCACCGGCGCGTCCGCCCGATTGCGCAAGCGGAACCGCGCATTGTATGCGCGCCCCAAGTCCATTGTACAGACCGGCAGATCGGACAGCTCCGACGCGCGCAGCGCCTCGTTCATCTGCCGCCATTCCGTCTGCTTGCGAACATGATAGAAGAGATGCAGCCCGCGCCGCTCCGGCTCCGACAGCTCGATCGTTCCCCGGCCGGTGCCGCCGATTCGCAACGTGCTCCCGCTCCATTGTACGTACGACCCGCCGGCGGCGATGACAGAGACGCCGGAAAGCGGCGTCGCCCGAATATCGCCGAAGCCGCCGACGATAAACCAGTCCGGCCCGCTTTCCAGATCTCCGAACGGCTCCTCGCCCAACAGGCATACGACGGCCGCTAATTCTTCGCCCGCGCTCCATTCCGCGTCCGTGGCCAGCCAGAAGCCCTCTGCCTCCAAATATGCGATGCAGCCGGCCGTCCGGTTATGCAGATGAATGCTGATCGGCGCCACCGGCATGAAGGCGCGGCATTCGATCCGCAGCCGCAGCGTATGCTCGCCCGCTTCCAGCGTCTTCGGAAAAGCGGCGACTCGGCGGAAGGCGCACACGTTCGCCGCGCTCTCGTCCAACCGGCCGACGACGGCCCCGTCCAGCTCCACTTCGGCGGCGCCCGTCAGCGCCAAGCGAAATTCCGCGTTCGCCGCAGGCTCTGCCAGCCGGAACGTTCGCGACAGCACGATCGCCGGCTCCTTCTCCCCGCCGCGATGCCAGATCCATTGGGGAATCTTGCGACTCTCTCTTTCCTTTTCCATCGGTCAGCCGCTCCTTTACAGCTTCAACGCGCCTTGCGTCATGCCTTGAATGTAATATTTCATGCCGAAGGAGAAGATCAGCAGCAGCGGTAAGGAGGAAATCGCGTATGCCGCGAATTGGGTCCCTTTGTCGGTAACGCCGAACTGCTTCGTGAAGATCGTCAGTCCGACCGAGATGACTTGCATATGGCTGTCCTGGATCGTGAGCAGCGGCCAGATATAATCATTGTACACGCCGACCGACTGCATGATGAACAGCGTAGCCAGAATCGGCAGCGACAGCGGCACGACGATGCGCAGGAACACCCGGGCCTCCGTCGCGCCGTCGATACGGGCCGCTTCGAACAGCTCGCTCGGCAGCCCCGACATGAACGTCCGGCACAGGAACGTGCCGAAGATTTGGCCCCCGGCCGCGCAGGAGACGATGATGACCCACGGCGTGTCGGTCAATCCGATGTTCTTGTACAGCACGTAGGACGGGATCAGCGTCAGCACCCCGGGGATCATCATGATGGCCAGCATCATGAGGAACAGGAAGTCTTTGCCCGGGAACGTCTTTTTCGCGAAAATATAGCCCGTGAGCGATGACAGCGCCATGACGCAGACGCTGCCGGCGACCGCGTATACGACCGTGTTGACGAGGTAGCGCCAAATCGTACGCAGCGCCTCCCCGTAGTTGGACCATCTCGCCGGGGACGGAAGCCCCCAGAAGTTGCCTATGATCTGGGCGTTGCTCTTCAGGGAGCTCACGACCATGAACAGAATCGGCACCAGCGTCAGAAAGACGAGCAGCGCCAGCAGCAGGACGATCACCAGTTGGCGAACGTTGATCGATTTGAGAATATGCATGGCCGCTCCCTCCTACTCTTCCGCCGATTTGATCAATTTCAGGTTGATGACGGTGATGACCAGAATGACCGCGAACATGCTGACGCCGAGCGCCGACGCGTAGCCGAGATCGTTGAACTTCGTCGCCGCGTAGTACATCTGAAGCGCGGGCACGTACGTCGAATCCATCGGCCCGCCCGCGGTCACGATCAGAATGCCGTTGAAATCCTGAATGATGCCGATGAGCCCGAGGATGATGAGGAACTTGAACTGCCCGGAGAGCAGCGGCAGATGGATCGACCGGATAATCCGCGGCAGGCTCGCCCCGTCCATGCGGGCCGACTCGATCAGCTCGCCCGGAATCGACAGCAGCCCCGCGTAGAAAACGAGCAGCTGCAGGATGCCGACGAACGGGAAGCCGATGAAGATCAGCGCCCACAACGCCGTCTTCGGATCGCCGAGCCAGCCGTGCGCCCATGAGCCCAGCCCGATCAGCTGAAGGAAGTTGTTGAACAGCCCCAGGTTCGGGTCGTAAAAGTTCTGCCATATGAGCAACCCCGCGACGCCCGGAATGACCATGGAGGCCGTGAACGCCGTCCGGAAGCCGTACTGCAGCTTCTTGCTGCGGAGATGGTAGACCAGTTCCGCGACGATCAGCGGGGGAATGATCGACTTGATAAGTCCGGTGACGATCAGGATGACCAGATTGCCGAGCCCCTTCGTCACGTAAGGATCGTGAACCATGCGCTTGAAATTGTCCAGGCCGATGAACGTCGTCTTGCCGCCCGGCTGCCATTTGTACAGCGAGTGGAACAGTCCCGAGAAAGCGGGGAAATACAGAAACGCGAAAATCAGGGCAAAGCTCGGGGCCAGCGCCAGATAGATCCATTTGGCCCGCCAAATGTCCCGGAAGACGCCCAGCTTGCCGCGCTTTTTCATCGATCGGAGGATGAGCAGCACGACTGCCGCGACGACAACGACTCCAAGCGCCCACAGCAAAATTCTCGTTCTGGCTTCGCTCTTCGCCTTGGCGACGACGCTGCTTACGTCCAGCTTGAGAATCCGCCCGTCGTCCGTGCCCGCGTACAGCGTCTTGCCGTCCGGGGAAAATTCGACCGCCCGGCCCGCCTGGCCGTCCTTCGTCTCCCACAGCTCTTTGCCTCCGCGGTCGAAGATATAAAAATTGCCGGCCAAGTCCGCGGCGCCGATATTCTTTCCGTCGCGAGAGAAGACGACGGCCGAGACGGTCGTGCGAACGCCGAAGCTCCGCAGGCGCTTGCCGTCCGAATCGTACAATTCGATCTTGCCGTCGCTGGTGCCGACGATCGTATCCCCGTCGTCGGAGAGCGCGACCGACTGGATTTGCCCGCCGGCGCCGAACTTGCGCAGTTCCTTCCCGTCCTTGTCCAGCAGGTGAAGGAACTGGTCGGCCGTCGCCGCAACGATCCATTGCCCGTTGCCGGACACCTTCGCCGTCTTCATCGACGTGCCGATCGGAACCGAACCGCTTTGTTCGCCGTTCTCCTTGTTTATGAACAGCAGATCGTTGTTTCGCTGGACGGTGACCGCGATAACGGAGCCGTCGTCCGATGCGGATACGCTCTTGACCTGCCGCTTCATGTCGATGTCCCACAGCGTCTTGCCGCTGCCGTCGTAAGCGTACAGATGACGATCGTCCGACGCGACGAGCAGCAAGCCGTCCTCCAGCAGATCGACGGCGTTGACGACGTTGTTCGCTTCTTTCCCGAACTGCTCGCGGCCGTCCTGGTCGAAGACGACCGCCTTGGAGCCGTGACTGCCGATCGCGACCCGCCCGTCTTCAATGGCCGAGATGGACGTGATATCGCCCGCTCCTTCGACGGACCACATCTGCTCGGCCGATGTATACTTCGGAACGAGACCCAGCAGCAGCAAGAGCGCCAGACCGATCCATGGGGTTCTTCTCATAGGCCCCTCCTTACCTTCCTGTCTGTGAAATGTTCGGCCGGGTTCCGCGACCTTCGCCGATACGGACCTGCACAGGCCGACGGCGGCCTGTGCAGGTCAAGGTCATGGCGCGGATCAGTTGCGTTCCGGAGGCCGCTTCTCCGGCGTATCGAGGTCGGACAGTTCCTTCTTGCCCTGCTTGAGATTCGGCTCGAGATATTTGTCGACGTTGGCCTGCAGCTCGTTCAAATATTGATCCGTCGTGATCTGGCCGGCGAAGAACCGCTGCACGCTGCCGACCCAGTCTTGAACCGAGGGCTGATAGTTGTCGATGCCGCGGGCCAGCGCGTTCCCCGGAGACTGGATGCCTTCCGTGTTGCCGATCGGAGTGAAATCGGCGAACGCCTTCGTCATCTCGTCCGGCAGGGTAATGTCCTTCAACGCCGGCGCTCCCGACAGCGATGCGTCGTCGCTCTTCTGGATTGCTTCGGCGTATACTTTATAGCCTTCCGGGCTGGTCAAATACATCATGAAGTTCATGTCGAGCGCATTCTGCTCCGCGTCCTTGCTGACGAAGCCGTAGAAGCCGATCGGAATTTGAATCGTGCGCGCCGGTGCCAGCACCCCGGGTCCTTCCATCGACGGCATGTTGAAAAATCCGTAATCGAACGCCTTGACGCCGCCCTTGGCCCCCGTCTTCTTCTCGTCCGCGAAGTCCTTCGGCAGCTGCCAGTAAGAGGCGGGCGTGGACATCATCGTAGCCGCTTTGCCCGTCAGGAACAGCTGATAAGCCTGATCTTCCTTCACGCCGAAGAAGCCGTCTTCCGTGTAGGAGAACAATTTTTTGAGATTGTCGGCATACGCTTTCCACGAAGGGTTGCCCGCAATCTTATACGGACCGGTCTTGTCTTTGACCGCTTTCCAGAAGCGAAGCTCGTTCTTGGTCACGTTGCTGTTCGAATCGTTGTAAGGATCCGACAAATCGTATTTCCACTTGTCGTCGATATCGGGGAGATAGGTGTAATCCTGCGGCTGGGACCGGTCGACGTTGATATAATCGCGCAAATATTGATCGGCATAGATCCGCACCAGCCAGCCGGCCTGGCCGCTCCACATCGAATTCGCGTCTCCGCCGAGCGCCAGCGGCACGTAGCCGGCCGCCTTGATCTTGTCGAAATCGGCGGTCAATTCATCGAACGTCTTCGGGACGCCGGAAATGCCGACCTTCTGGAAAATTTCCTTGTTGTACGTCCAAAGAATTTGTACCGATTCGAAATTCAGGTTGTACAGGTGGTCGTCCGCGCTGACGGCGTCCAGGTTGATTCCCATGGCGGAGAGGTCGAACGAGTCTTGCCACGGCTTGCCCGTGTAAGGATTCGTCTGATCGAAATACGGGTAATAATCGACGAACTTTTTGTCCGCCATGAGTCCGCCGACTTCGTTGTTGACGACGAGGTCCGCCTGAGGCGTTCCCGCCGCGAACTGCGCCGTCAGCCATTCCTTGTAGCCGTCCGCCGGCTTGTTGTCCACCGTCACCTTCACGCCCGGGTTTTTCTGCATGTACGCCTGCGCGACGGCGTTCCAAACGGAGGACGAGGCGTTCGACAAGGAGATGTTGATCGTTCCCTTCAGATCCGAAGCCTCTGCGGACGGGCTTGCGTCCGATGCGCCGGGCGACGGGGACGCGGCGCTGGATTCCGGAGGCGCGGAACTCGCGCCCGAACTTGACGGGCTGGAATTCGAGGAATCGTCGTTGCCGCTGCATGCCGCCAGCAAGGATGCCGCCATCAGCACGCCGAGAAGCGCTGCAGGCCCTTTTCTTTGAACCATGTGGATCTCCCCTCGTTCTGCAATTTTTGGTTTAAAAGCGCTTACGAACGTTCCGTTAAAAAAACACCCTTTCATAGAGGAAAAGTATACGATTTATGAATTTGTATACTTTAATAATCAAAGTATACTCTAAAAAACGGAATTGCGCAATCCTTTTCTCCGCCGCGGCGCGCTCGAAAACGCTTACGAAACGAAGGGTTCCGACGTTTTTTCGGCTAAAAGAAAAGCTGCCGCAAACGTAATCGTTCCGACAGCTCATCCCGCATTCCCCGCCTATTTCGTTTATCCTTCCGTCTGCCGATCGGGCGCCGGTCCCGTGCTGTCCCGCGGCACGAGCGTCGGCACGATCTCGTCCTTGATCAACCCGCCTCCGCCATCGTCCTTGAGCTCGAACAGCAGAATTTCGGCCGCGCGCTCGCCCAGCTTTTTGGTATTCTGATTGACGGTCGACAAGGAAGGGTACATCAATTCGCTGACTTCCACATCGTCGTAGCCCAGAATGCTGATCTCGTCCGGCACGCGAAGCCCCATTTCCCGGGCCGCGTTCATCGCCCCGATCGCCTTGTAATCGCTCGTCGCGAAGATCGCCGTCGGCGGATCCGCCAGCGCCATCAGCTGCCGGAATCCGGCCGACCCCATCTCCACGCTCTCGTGCTCCGCATCCATGAAGGCGACAAGCTCGGGATCGAACGGAAGCTGATGCTGGGAGAGCGCCAGCCGGTATCCTTGCAGCCGAAGCGAGAACTCCTGGTTCACTTCCATGATCGACCGCCCCGTCAGAATGACCCCGATGCGGCGGTGGCCGAGCGAAAGAAGATGCTGCGTCGCCAGATACCCGCCCGTCAGATTGTCCACGATCACGTACGGTATGCCCAGATGCGGATAGTAGAAATGAACGGTGACGATGCGGCGTCCTTCGCGCTGCCATTCCGTAAGCCGCGCGAGATCGAACGAATTGTGGGCCGTCGTGGTCAGCAGGACGATGCCCGCATGCGGATCGTCGGGAAGCCGGTAGTCCTCGCCGATATCCCACATATGGAACCCGATTCCGTTCTCCTCGCACACCTCCTTGATCCCGACGAACATATCGCTGAAGAACGGATGGCTGAACGCGCCGATCTCATGATTCTTATGCGCGAAAAACACGGTGCGGATCGGCTTCGGGCCGCCGGCGGGCGCTTTCTCCTGAATGAAGCTTCCCTTGCCCCGGATTCGATAGACGTAACCTTCCTGAACGAGATCGGAGAGCGCGCGGCGGGACGTGATCTCGCTCGTGCCGTACTCCTTGGCCAGTTCGATCTGCGTCGGAAGCGGATCGTGCGGATTCAATTCTCCCGACTCGATCCTGCGCTTGATGTCGTTCATGATATATTGGTACATCGGCGTTTTATCCAATTTTTCCGTTTCCACGCGAAACCACTCCTCCCAAGATGGGTTAAGTATACTTTAGGATGAATGATTTCGCAAGCAAGCGGCGGCGCGCTTCACGGCCCGAAAGGACCAACGGGTTCAAACGGCGTGTTCCCGAGCCCGAGCCGGCACGATGCCGGTTATGCGAAGGAGACCGGCCGCTTCGGATATGGTCACCCCTTCCAGTCCGGGCGCCGTCCAGCTCAGTCCGTCCGGCAGTTCCGCCGTGAAATGGGCCGTTCCGTCTTTCTCCCTTCTCCATTCGGCGCGAATGTCGCCCAGCTTCGTCGGAACGGTCCCTTCCGCCCATTCGACGCCGGGGACGGCAGACGGCTGCAGCGATACGTCGCCGATTCCGGCGTCGGATACGTTCACCCCGAGAACCTCGCGGGTCAGCAAGCAGGTGGGCGATGCTCCCCAACCGTGCGAGAGGCTGACCGGAATCTCATCCTCCAGGTACGTCGGCGTGTGTCCCAGGTATGGGCTCGGCGTCGTCGGGAACGGGAGGGACGGGTCGAACGTCTCCCACCAGGTGGTCGCGCCCCGGTCGAGCATCGCGCCCCAGTAATCCCGGATCAGCTTGACCGCCTCTCCCGCCCAGCCATGCCGGAACAGCGTCTCCAGCACGATATGGTAGAAGAACGCGCCGCGAATCGGCGGCAGCTTGCCGGACAAATAGCCTTCCCGCACGAAGGCCGCGACCTCCGCGTCGTCCATGATGCCGGACCAGGCTGCCGCGAAATTCGTCTGTGCGGTGACGCTGGCCGACAATCCGCTTGCCGTCAGGCAGTCGGCGTAGACGACGGTGCCGGGCACCCGAAGCAGCGAGCGAACGGAGTGCCGCAGCTTTGACGCCTTGCCTCGCAGATCGGCCGCTCGCTCCGGTTCCCGCAGCGTTTCCGCGATGCGGGCAGCCGTCGTCAGGAATTTGTAGTAGAAGCAGGAGATGGCGGCGACACGGTCTTTCCGCTCGATGTCGTCCGACCAGTCAATGAAGCACCACCAGCCTTCGCGATCCGCTCGGGCGAACAGCCCCGCATCGTCTTCCTGATTCTCGAACCATTCCGCAACCCGGACCGCATAGGGCCAGATCTCCTCGAGAAACGCCAGATCTCCGGAATAAGCGTAATATTCCCAGACGCCGAACAGCCAGTGGGCGCAAAAGTCCGGCAGCAGAAACGGGTTGCGCTGCGGACCGGTGCCGGGAATCGAGCCGTCCTCGTTCTGAATCCTTGCCGCCTGGAGCAGAGATTTGCGCACGAGGGCGGGATCGCCGAACGTCTGGTAGACGACTTTGGCCATGACGACGGAATCGGCCACCCACAGCGCCGCTTCGCGGTACGGACAATCCTCGAAATGGTTCTGGCTGTTGACGATCGTCGTGTACCTTCCCGTCTCCCAGATCCGGGTCAGCTTCTCGTCGCTGCAGCGGAACGTTCCGTCTCCGGCGTAAGGATAATGAACGGAGCGGACGCTCAGGCTGCGGACGGCAATCGGCGCGGGCGTCGCCATCGCCGCTACCTTCAGGAAACGGAACGCCCGTCTGCCGAAAGGCGACAGCCGGTTGAACCCTTTGCGCAGCAGATACGTGTCCATGAGCGACAGCTCCAGCGATTCCCCGTAGAACAACTGGAGAACGCCGCCTTCCTCCGCGAACACTTCCAATTCGGGATAGCCGACCCGCTCCGCTCCGAAATCGTAGACGACTTGCGGAATCGAGCCCGGCACGGACGCGTCCAGCGTTAACGCAAGCTCCGCTTCGCCCGGCCGGTCGCCGGACAGCATGGCCTCCGGCGACGACACCGCGCCCAGATAAGACTCGGCGGCGACGACGGCAGCCGGCTTTACCGCCGTCTGACGAAGGAAAGGAATTTCCCGCGGCAGAAGGCGCGGCCAGGGCGAACCGGCGTCCTCTGCGGCCGCGACCGCGACGGCCGAAGGCCAGGCTGAATCGTCGTAGCCCGCCTCCTCCCAGCCGTCCTCGCGCGCGGCATCCACGATCTCGCGGTACCCGCCCCAGCGGTGAAGCCGGCTGACGTTCGGCTTCCATCTCGGGGACCGGCGGCATTTCCAATCCGGTCCGCTTGCGATCGTCCGCAGCGGCTCCCCGCCGGCGCCGCCCGCCTCCGCATACAGGTCCAGCTGGCAGATCAGGCCGCCGGGACCCTGGAGCTGATGCGTCACGATGTCCTCGCGGCCGAAATTATGGGCGACGACGGCCAGCACGTTCGTTCCGGCGCGCAAGCGTTCGGCCACTTCGTACGTATCGTACGACATCCACGCCAGATCGGCAGGGGCCGGCCCGCGGCCGACTTCCTCTCCGTTCAGGAAGAGTTTATACGATTGGTTGGCCGAGATCCGGAGGACGGCCCGTCCGGCCGGCTCCTCCGCTTCGAACGTCGTTCTCGCTTCCGCATAGACGTTGTTGTCCTCCGCCGTGCCCGCGGCCCATATCCATTGCGCTTGCCATTTTGCTGCGTTCATATCCAAGTCCCCCATTGCCGCGGTTCATGCCTCCGCGCTGATCGTATACGTATAGTACAGCCGTCCCTCGGGCGCGGTATCGCCATACTGGTAGAAATCCATCGGATCGCCTTCGCTCTGCATGTGGTCCGCCCACTTGAAGCCGAGACGCAGTTCCTGCCGCGACTTCGGAATGCCCAGCAGCGCGCGGGGAACGGATAGCTGCAGCTCATTCCCTTTCGCCGCATAGCGCACTTCCCCCGCGGACGTCCAGTTCCAGCCCCCGACGCTTCGCTCCAGCAAGCTGACCGAATCGCTTCGGACCGTACGGTTCACGATAAAAGGATAGCCTTCCCAGCCTTCCTCGGACCGCCCTTCGACGCGAAGGAGCAGCATCATCCAGTGCCTGTCGGTATGGGGCGACAGCGGCTCTCGCGTTCTGGCGTAAAAGAGAACCTCGTCGTCGGTATGAGCCGCCTTGAGCGTGAGTATTTCGTTCCGCCCCGTTGCGTTCAAATAGCGAAGCTCGCCGTATCCCGGATGATGGCGCCGCTGCGTATCGCCGGCGAAGTCTCTGTACTCGCAGCCGGCTTGCTCCCAGATCCCGAAGTCCGGACCGATCGCGACCGGCTTCTCCAGCCGGAAGCCGGCGGCCTCCGGCGCGGACACGCCCTTGAAGCGGCGAATATAGCCGATGAGCTGCATATAGTAGTTGTCGCCGTAACCGCCCTTCATCGGCTCGATATCGCGGCTGAAGTTCAGCGTCGCCTGATCGACGAACAGGACCGGGCGCTCCTTCGGCCCCTTGAACCGCATCGCGATCCATTCGTTCCAGCCCGTGACGAAGACGATCTGCGGATCTTCCGCAAGCGCGAATTCCCATTGCTCCGCCAAGTTGGCCCCCCGGTTGATCGCTTCCTCGCCGTCTGCGGCCCCTTCCGCCGCCCCGGCATGATAGCCTCGGCCCCAATTGTCCCCATACCCGTAGAAAGGGGTATCGCTCATCGCCACGCTCGGATGCTGCGCGACCGATACGCTAATCGTCTCCTTCGCGCCTTCGTCGTCGTAGAACACCCGCTGCGGGCGCTGGAATTCGATCCACGGGAAGCCGTTCGTCTTCGCCGGCTCGTTCGGCCACTGGTTGAGCCGGAACGTGAAGAACGCCCGCTCCTCTTCTCCGCACTCGTCCGGATCTCCGATGATGAGCGGTTTGCCCTTCCAATGAAACCACAAGCGAGAATAGCGGGCGGGCTTGTATATGTCGCGATAGATTTCGGCCACTCGGAGTCCCGTATCCGTATTCGTATAGAAGACGAACTGCGGCACCTTGAAGCCCTGTCCCGCTATCTCGTCCATTATGCGGAACAGCTTGTCGTATACATTCTTATAAATGGAATTGTTCGTCGTGTCGAAAACGAGAAAATCGACGCCCGCCGCGGTAAGCAGCTGCACGTGGCGGCGCAGCACCCATTCGTCGTCGTTCAAGTAATAGCCGTACAGCGGTTCCCCCCAGAAATGGAAGCTGCGGAGCGGCCCCCAAGCCGGATGGTCCGCATCGCGGGCCGCTTCCGGCCATCTCGACAGAATCTCCGTATTGTCGTAGGGACCGTCCGTCCCGTGCTGGCCCAGCCACAGAAAATAAAACAGGCCGACGTAACGGCCGGGCCGAAGCGGACCGGCTTCCTCCCATGAAGGCAGCCGTCTGCCGAGACCGTCGATGCCGCCCCATTGATCGACTCGTACCGTCGTATCTTCGTCCCGCATCAGCGCACCCTCCTTTTCACATTTTTATTGAACAAAGTATTCTTTATAAAATTATAATATACTTTATTGTCGTTGATGACAACTAAAAAATCCGCCCGCCCGTTGCCAGGCAGGCGGATTCGCAGCACGATGACTGCTGCGTTACGGTTGAACCGGGCCGACACTGTCCAATTGGAAGTCCGAGGTCCAAGCCATGTCGTTGCCGACGGCATGGAACGAGATCTCAACGGACGTTACGGCGGATCGCCCCGCCCAGCCCGAAATATCGGCGGTAATCCGGTTCCACTTATCCGGCGACATGGCGGTCGTATAGGTGAACGGGTCGCCGCTGTCGCTGCGCAGCGTGATGCGCGTCTCGTAGGTCGCGCCCGGCACTCCGCCGTAGGAATCGATATCGTAAGCGAACGCCTTCGCCGCGCTTAGATCGAGGGGCGTGCCCGGCGCAACCTTCACGGTCCGCCAGGCTGTCGCGGCCGCGGGTTGGGAATGCGCGGCAAGCGCATACTGTCCTTCGCTCGGAGAGCCCGGTCCGTTCGCGAACGATTGCACCGCATCCACGGACGCCACGTTGTCGCCCGCCGTCCATCCTTGCACGCTGCCTTCAAAGCCGTAGGAAGAACCGTCGGCCGGAGTTCCCGGATCGTCCGCCGCCAGAACGAACGGGAACGGACGGCCTTTGTAACTCAGCGTAAGCGTAGGCTCGGCGCCGTCCTGCGGCGTGTAATTCACCGCTTGAAGGGTGAAGGTCGCGCTTTCATCCGTGCCGATGCCGTGCAGCGGGATCGGCACGCTAATTCCGGGAGCCAACGACTCCGGCGAAGGGACCCCTGCCGGCTGGACGGTCAGTCCGCCGGACGACTGGACGTCCAGCACGCCGTTAAGCTCAGCCGATCCGTGATTCGTCACCGTTACTTCCATTTGCGAACCTGCTTCCAGCTTCGGGGAGACAAGCCTGGCTTCGACCTCCATGTTCGCGTATTTCGGATCGGCGGTTACGGATTTGGCGAACGTCGCATCGTCGATGCGGATTTGGCCCGACCACGGCTCGCCGCCTTCGGAGCGGACCCAGATTTTGACGCGGTCGATCGACTTGGCGCCTTCCCATTTCCCGAGCGGCAGCGCGAGCTGCTGCCAGCCTTGGGCCGGATCCAGCTTCGCGGTTCCCTCCACGCTGTCGTTGCCGCTGTACGCGATGATTTTCGCATAGTAGCTCTTGTTCGGCTTTGCGTTCGGAATGGCCAGCGCCGCCGTGAAGTAAGGCGTCTTCCGCGCGTCGACCGGCTGCGCGAACTTCTTCTGCACCCCGGCCCAGTTCAGCGAATACGCGCTGTTCACGAGCGCCGTCAAATAACCGTCGCCCTCGAAAGCGTCTCCCGCATCGCGCCGGACGGCCGTGACTTCGTCCGAAGCCGCGAATCCGTCGGTTCCGTTTTCGAAGCTGCCGTCCGCGTCCGCTTGGTTGTTTTTCTTAATAAAATCCAGACCGTTCGCCGCGGGAATCGGCCGGTCGGCCAGCTTGCCCGGGTCGAAGTTCGGAATGACGTCCTTCCAATCGCCGATTCCGATGACGGATTTGGCGAAGTCGGTCACCTCCGCGGAACGGCTCGTATCGATATACTTGAACACGTCGTAAATCGTTTTGTGCTGGTAAGGGGTGACGACCGAGCCCGGCTCGTGCGTCCACAGCCCCAGGTTCAGGCCGCCTTCCTGGCCGTGGTCGACATGCCGGTGCAGGATGAAGGCGTCGATGCCGTCCAGGAATTTGACTTTATAGTAGGCGTAAGCGTAAGCCGCCGCCTGCAGCTTCTGGTCGTCCGGCGTGTTGGCCAGGCTGTGGAAGCCCTGCTCCGACAAAATAATGCGCCGCATCGCCCCGTCGTACAAGTTGTTTTGCTGCTTCATGTAATTCACGAGAACGTCCAGGTTCTTGAACGTAATGAGCTTCGTGTCCGGCGACTCCGCCGCGTCCGCGTCGTTCCAGAAGCGCGGGTTGAACAGGTCTTCCGGATACGGGTGGAACGCGATGTTCCAGCCGAAGTCCCCTTCCGACTTCGTCAGCTGCGTCAGCTGGTCGACGATGACTTTGTTGTCGTATTTCCACATCGAGTCGCCGCCGAGGTTCTCGTCCCAGAAGTGGTCCAGCGAAATGTACGTTCTTGCGTTCGCATAGGCCGACTTGACGATCGTATCGACGAGGCGCAGCGTCTGCGCATACTGCCGAACGTAAGCGTCGACGGTCTTCGGCCCCATGTTGTTCCACACCTGGTTCTGGCCGACTTCGTTGCCGACGATGTAGTTAACCGCGCGGCCGTAGGGTTCGTTCGGCATGGAGTAGCGGTCGGCCAGGAACTTGGTCACCGCCTTCACGTACTCGACGCCGATCGCATTGGACGTGTTGAGGGCGTACACCGTGCCGCCCGGCTGCGCGTCCGGATGAAGCAAATATTCGTTCGCCGAGTCGGGGTCCTTCGTGTCGTACATGATCAGGATGAGGGTGACGATGATGCCGTTGTCGGACAAGCTCTTGATCTGCCGGTCCAACTGCTCGATCTGGTTCTTGCGAAAATAGTACGTTTTGCCTTCGACCTCGTAAGGGATCGTGTTGTCCGGATGGTTGTTCGTTTTGTAGGTCAGCTGATTGTACGCGACGTTCAGGGCGGCATGGCTGATGCCCAGCTCCTGGGCGTCGCCCGTCATCTGCACCTGCAGCCCCTTGATGCTCTTCGCCGTCGGATACGGTTCCGTGTTCGCCGCTGCCGCTTCCGGATTGACGACGTATTGAGGCGCGGCAACCGGCGCGTAAGTTCCGTCGCCGGAACGGGAGGCCACGACGAATTTCGAATAAAGCCGGCTTCTCTGCCCGTCGTTCACTCCGGTCTCGAACCGGAACGACGCCGTCAGTTCCGTATCGGCCAATGGCGCGGCCGCGGCGAGCGCCGTCTCCGGATCTTCGTACGTGGCCAATTCGAACAGATAGAGACGTTCGTTCGGGTGAGCATCCGCGTACGATTGCGGCAGCGTGCCTTCCATTTCGATCTGCCCGTCCGCGACGATTCGCGCTTGCGCAGTCCCTTGATAAGACGTTGGCAGCGGAGGCACCCACTTCGGCCGGATTTGGTCGATCTTCAGCGTTCCCGACGATGCCGGAACGAGAAACCGGAAGGCCGCGATCGTACCGGTCCAAGCCGCCTGGTCGGAGAAGTTGAGGTCCTGGGTGAACGTGCCTTCGGCCGGGATGTCGAACGTCTTGGAGTCGGCGTCGTTCCAGTCGCCGCCTTCCGTCTTCCATTGCACGGTAAGCTGGCTCGCGCCGATCTCGTTCGTCATCGTGACCGCCAGACCGTTGCGCTTGCCGGCGTCAATGGCCAGCACCGGCGATTCCAGCGCATCACCTTCGCCGCCGATCGAGTAAACCAGCTGGCCGCCGGTCGCCTCCACCGAGCCGCCTCCGGTAGCCGTGAATCCTTCGGTGGCGCCTTCCCCCGTGAACGTGAGGTCGAGCGCGTTCGTCGCCGCCAGCGAATCGATCTGGAAGCGGCCGTTCCAGGAATCGTAGCCGGGCGCTCCCGGCTCGATGCCGGCCAGATCGAAATTTTGCATAAACGAAATTTCGATCTTGGAGATGGAGCTTCGTCCCGCCCAGCCGCTCAGATCGACGAATACGCGGCTCCAGCTGTCGTGCGCGATCATGGCAACGTTTTCAAATTGATCGTCGCCGCTGAAAAGCGTGATCTTCATCGCATAATCGGCCGCCTGCCAGCCGTAGCTGTCCGCCGCGAACGCCAGGTAACGGAAATTCGAAAGGTCGAGCGGCTCGTCGAACTCGCGGTAAATCGATCGCCATTCGTACACTTTCACGACGCTCGGCACTTCTTCGAGCATGCCGGCGCCTTCGTACGGCCCGTTCGGTCCGTTCAGCATGCTGGTGGCGAATTGGACCGATTGCGTGTTCGTCCCGGCTTTCCATCTCGCCACATCGTCCGCAGTGTTGAAGCCGTCGATGATTTGGCCCGGGAACAGATCCTGGCCGATCGTCACGTTATCCGACTGGTGAAGATCGGGGTCGTACGGCCCCGCCGCGGCAACGGCCGCCAGCAGCAGCTGGAGAAGCAAAACTGCCGTTATTGCAGCCGACACCTTGCGCATTCGCTTTCGAAGCATAAATATCCTCCTCTACGTTTTTAAGGTGGAACTCGCCTATAATATAACTCCTAGGTATTCTTATTTCAATCATAAATTTGTCATAGTATACTTAAATATAAACAAGTTTATTTGCTTTCTTGGGACTCCGAAAAATGCCTTTCGGAAAAACGACCGCTTCGCTGCTTGTGCCGATCTGCTGCACCGCCGGCTTTTCCCCTGCCGCGTTTGCGACGTCCCATGCCGATCTGAGGGCCCGGCAGACCGGCTTGAACATCATTTGGGAGGTGTCTCCGTCCGCAAGCGACAAGATGAGCACGGCAAGCCGAAGCGAAGCTGCCTTATTCCCGACGAACGGTCAGGTATACTATGCGCCGCGTTATTCGGACAGCACGCGAAATCCCCTCTACCGCTTGGCCACGTCAAGCGATCACATGGACTCGACGTCCTCGTCCGAAGGAGGTTATTCGCTGGAAGGAATTCTCGCCAACCCGTGGAAAGCGGCATCCAAACCGTCGGGATCGACTCGGATGATCCGCGGATATGACTCTTCCTCCGGCGATCATGCGCTCATGTCCGATTCCTTGACGTTCGGCGGGTACGGCGACGAGAGCTTGTCCGACCGGTACGCCTATCCCCGCGATTCGGCGGGAACGCTTCCCTCCTGACCCTTTCCGGATCCCGGTTGACGGTCAAATCGAATCCGGCTGCCGGAGGTACGGTATGGGAATATTGGTGGAACGGCAAGCAGCTCATCGACCATACCGATTACGGACGGGAGATGCAGTCTTCGCTCGCGTTCACGGACTCCGATGCGCTGCCGACCGAGGGCGGAGATTTCACGGCAAGCAGCGATCCGAACTGGATGCACGGCTAGCCGATCGCAAGTTACGCGAACTCCGGCACATCGGTCCGAAAAATCCAAAGCACGCGCGCCATTCCGCTGGAATGGAATTTTACGAGCTTCAACGGAGGTCTCAGCGACGTTCCGGTCGTCTACAAGGACTGGCAGCTCGGCAAAAACATCATTCTCGACGATTCCTCGTTGAACCTCGGAGCAGGCTTTACTTATCTGAACATTCAAGTCGCGCGTTACGAGACGATCTTGTATACGCCGTCCGGATTGACCAACGCGGAAATCGAGATTCCGACGGCCTATCTACTCCCGGAATTCAAACGCGGCTTTACTTTCGACGCCACTGTCACGGATATCCATGCAGCGGCGCATGAAGTGACGAACGCCGAATTCGACGATCTCGGCGGCGGCGTCTATCACTATCAGACCGGCTTCTCGAGCGGCGGCGTCATCTACGCGAACCCGGGGAATTGGACGGCTTGCACCAGGCGCTGCATCTGTTCGTGAACCCGCCGGAGCGCGGCGGCGTTGATCCCGCGGATCCAAACACGTTATCCTTCGGGCCGGGCGTTCACTCACCCGGAATCATCGATATGCACGACAATCAAGCCGTCTATCTCGCAGCCGGCGCCGTCGTTCACGCCTCTATTCGCGCCGTCGGCAAGACATCCGCTTCGAGAACATACGCGTCAACGGAAAGCGCGTCGCAACGATGCAGGATGCCGGAGTAACGTTGAACGAGTACGCGGACCCCATTGAATGGTTCTGATTTGCACAAGGAAGGACCGGCTATGGACTCGATCGTCCTAAAGCCGGTCCCTTGTGAACATGATAACGGAAGCGCGGGAAGGATGCTGCGGATTGGCAACCTCTAACGCATGCTCGTCTGCCGCCTCGCGCTTAATACGGATTGGAGATTGCTACGGCCTGATACTCGTCGGCGCCATAATTCCATACGACGTACGCGACGACATAGCCGCTGTTGACGGAAATTCTTGTTTGATAGGGGCTCCCGTCTTCGGCCCACTGCCAGCCGCCGAACATATAATTGCCGTCCGGATTCGACTGAGCGTCTTCGGGGGATTTGAAAACGCCCACCCAATCCCATCTTCCGTATACCTTCGGAGTGACGGTCCAGTTCAGCACAAAATCTCCGTCATTCACCCCCAGACTTACGTTGTAGGAGATGCTCGGATCCGCCGTCTGCTGCGGTGCGGCTTGCCCCATCAACAGCTTGGCTTGCTCCGCGGGATTCGCGGCTCTGACCGACAAATTTTGACTCATCATTCAACACTCCTTCTCCTGGTATAAATGCACGATCAACTTACCATGATTTCATTCGACATTCTATCCCTCTTTCGATCAAATTTTCCATATTTCGACTCCCTCTTTTTTTGAACGAGCCTCCCTCTTTTTTTATGCAAGAGCCGGCGCCCGTTACCTTTGTAGGGAAGGCGGCACGGAAAAAGACCGGCCTTCGCCGGTCTTGTCGACATGATCGCTTGCCAGTCGCAGCTCTATCGTGAAACTCATATTCGCGCAATATTGCTCACCGCGAGCCAGCAATAGCCGATTTTCTCGGCTATCTCCACCAGTTCGGCCCATCGCACGGCTGCGATAACCGATTTTCTCGGCTATCTCCACCATTTCGGCTCATCGTACGGCTGCGATAACCGATTTTCTCGGCTATCTCCACCAGTTCAGCCCATCGCGAGGCTGCGATAGCCGATTTTCTCGGCTATCTCCACCTGTTCGGCCCGCCACAAGCCCACGGCAGACGATTTTTCCGGCTATCTCCCCGTCAAAGCTGCGCAAGGGAGCGGCCATCGTCGATGCGGCATTTGCTGTCTCGGCAAATGGCTGCCCTGCCGGCTTTGCGGCACATTCGTGCCGTTCAAGCATGCGAGCGTGCTCCCGTCGTCGCTCTCTCGCTAACGAATTTTAGCGATCTTATTCGGCGAAAAAGAGAGAGGTTTGCGTACTAACAAATCGGAGGAAGCTTATTTGTCCGTTTCATCCGGCAAACGGCCATCCTCCGCCTTCATAAGGTCTTCTCGTTTCGTTACGTTCGGCCCCTCCTGTTTTTCGCCGAAATAGCGCCGCTGGAATTCGTTAGCGCTCACGCTCGCTCTTCGGTGACTGCCTGCGTAACGCCGCCAGACCCAGATGAGCCATAGTTCACCGCGCCGTTAAAGAGCCGCCAACTCCGCCAGTACGGCATCCATGACTCCGGATGACACGCGTGTCAAGCCATTTTCCGCGATCTGCTTCAAGGTGGACGTGCCCATGAACTTCAGCATCGGCCCTTCGAACAGGTGAGGCAGATGCTTTCGCAGCACTTCCGCCGCCGCTTCGTCGTTCAGAACGTCGCACAGCACGGATTGTTCCGAATAAACGACCCGGAACAAATCTGCATTCTCGTAACGGAACGAGTAACTTCCCGAACCGACGGTCAGCGAGACGCCCCCCGCATGCTCTGCCGCGGAATAGATTCCCTCTGCGGCGTCCCACGACCGGCCGCCTTCCGACAATTCGGAGAGCGTCGCCCCCTTCAGCTCGATGTCCGCGGCCGCGTTCGGCGGAATCGTCACCATCACCTCGATGCGGGGGCCGTCTACCTTCCAGCCGGATTCGATCCTTCCGTAGGGAGACAAGTGCGCCGCCGACGCGAACGAGAGCGACTTCGTCCCGAACTGCGGCGCGATCCGGACGCGTTTGAACGCGGGTACCGCGGGGTCCATGTCGAGCCCCGCTACCTTGCGATACAACCAGTCGCCGATCGCCCCGTACGCGTAATGGTTGAACGAGTTCATGTCGTCGCTCCAGAAAGAGCCGTCCGGCTTGATGCTGTCCCAGTGCTCCCAGATCGTCGTCGCTCCCTTGGACACCGAATACAGCCAACCCGGATAGCTATCCTGCAGGAGCAGCCGGACTGCGGTGTCGTGGTAGCCGTGGTTCGACAGCACGAAGCACAAGTACGGCGTACCGACGAAGCCGGTCGTCAGGTGGTAGCCGTTCTCCACGATCAAGTCGTTCAGATCCTTCGCCACGCGAGGACGCACGCTCTCGTCTGCCAGCTCGAACATGAGCGTCAGCACATGCGCGGTCTGCGTCGGGGCCGCGACCCTTCCCGTCGCCGTAAGGAACTCTTCGCGGAACGCCCGAACGACCTGCCGGTGCAGCTCTCCGTACTTTTCTTCGTCCTCCCGATGACCAAGCGCTTTTGCCGCATCCCGAACGAGCCGGGACGAGTAAGCGTAATAGGCCGTTGCGATCAGCTCGCGCGGCGTCGCGCCGACGTAGCTGTCCTCCTTGGCGTCGAGGCCGAGCCAATCCCCAAAATGAAAGCCGGTGTTCCACAAAAACTCGTCGTCCCCTTGGGCGCGGATATAGTCCACCCACGCTTTCATGCTGCCGTACTGCTCCGCGAGCAACCGCCGGTCGCCGTAATATTGGTACACGGTCCATGGGCAAACGACCGCGGCGTCTCCCCATGCGGCCGAGCTCGCTCCTCCGGCCACGTCGGGAACGACGAACGGCACGCCGCCGTCCGGATGCTGCTCCGCCCGCAGATCGCGAAGCCACTTCGTAAAGAACGGCCCGCCGTGAAAATTGAACAAAGCCGTGCTGATGAACACCTGCGCGTCTCCGGTCCAGCCGAGCCGCTCGTCGCGCTGCGGGCAGTCGGTCGGCACGTCCACGAAGTTGCCCCGCTGCCCCCACAGGATGTTGCTCTGCAGCCGATTGACGCGTTCATCCGACGTTACGAACGAGCCGGTCGGTTCCATATCCGAATGAATCACTTCCCCGACGAACGCGTCCAGCGGCGGAGCGCCCCCGGGATACCCTTCCACTTTCACGTAACGGAAGCCCATGAACGTAAAGCGGGGCGCATACGTCTCCGTCCCTTCGCCTCTGGCCGTATAAACCGCGGTCTGCTTCGCCGGACGCAGGTTGCCGAAGTAAATATTGCCGTCCCGGTCCAGCACCTCGGCGTGACGCAGCTCGATTCTCGTGCCGGCCGCAGCCTGCACGGTCATCCGCACGCGCCCCACCATGTTCTGCCCCATGTCGAGCACGTGATCGCCGGCCGGCGTCACGAAGGCGGACACCGGGCGGATCGTTTCCGTCACGCGCGTCGGCACGTTTTCCTGCGGCACGAGCACGTTCATCGGCAAATCCAGCGCTTCGGCGGCGGTCCAATCTGCGTCCTCGAACCCGCCCTCGCTCCAGCCGCCGCACTCCAGGCGGGCGTCGTACGATTCCCCGTGATAGATAGACGCGTACAAGACCGGACTCGTCCGGCAGCGCCAAGAGGGGTCGGAGACGACGATCTCCTCCGTCCCGTCATCGTAACGCACGTGAAGCTGAATCAGCGCCGCTCTTCGTTCCCCATACCGGAAGTTCCGGCCCTCGAATCCCATGCCGCCGCGGTACCAGCCGTCCCCGAGATGAACGCCGAGCGCATTGGCGCCGGCCTGCAAGAAATCCGTCACGTCGTACGTCTGATATTGAATGCGATACTGATAACTGGTCCAACCGGGAGCGAGCACGTCCTCCGATACCCGCCTGCCGTTCGCGTACAGCTCGTATGCCCCCGCCGCAGTTGCATATACGCGGGCGGACACGATCCCATCCTTCAGCTCGAACCGTTTGCGCAGCAGGAACGCGGCTTCCGCCTGCGGATCGATTCCCGCCGCGTTCGGCGTGATCCAGGACGCCTGCCATTCTCCCGCGCCCAACATCGCCGTCTCGAACGAGGCGGCATCGCTCCAATCGGACTCGCGCCCCGCCGTATCCCATGCTTTTACCCGGAACGTATAACGGGTACGCGACTGAAGCGCGGGTCCGGCATATTCGACTTGAATGGACGTATCGCTCTCTCGCACGCCGGAATCCCACACCGGCGACTCGAAACGTCCGTCCGCTCCGGCCACGACGATCCGATAGGCCTGCTGCAGCGTACCGCGCCGGTCCGAAACGAGCCGCCAGCCGAAACGGGGCGCTGCGGTCCCGAGCCCCAGGGGATTCGTGCGGTATTCGCAGGCGACGTCGGCCACTCTGAATTCGTTCATCCCATTCTCCTCCTCATGATGACGCAAGCCGGTTCAGCCTTTGACCGAACCGGTCGTCATGCCGGCCACGATTTTTTTATTGAAAAAAATAAACAATACCAGCGGCGGAATCGTAATCAGCAAAATGTCGGTGAACAGCAGATTCCACTGCGAGATGAATTGGCTTGTGAAGTTGTACAGCGTCAACTGCACGGTGACGTTCTTGGAGCCGGGAAAAAAGTACAGCGGGTTGGTAAAGTCGTTGAAGATGGCCACCGCCTGCGTGACGATGATCGTCGCGGTCACCGGCTTCAGCAGCGGGAAGATGATCGTGAAGAACAGCCGGTAGCCGCCGTAGCCGTCCACGACCGCCGCTTCGTCGATATCGCGAGGGATCGCGGCCATGAAGCCGCGGTAGAGCATGACGCAGAACGGAAATCCGAGCGCGACCTCGACCAGCACGAGACCGGTCATCGTTTTGAACAGATGGATCTCGTCGAGCACCCAGATCGTCGGCACGATCGCCGGAGGAATGATCAGGCCGGCGAGCACGAAGAAGCTGATCCATGGAGTCGCTTTGTCCTTACGGCGCTGCATGACGAAGGCGGCCATCGAGCAGACGACGACCATCGCCGCCAGCGACAGCACCGTGAGCGCGGAGCTGTTCCAGAAAGCTCGCAGCAGCATGTGGTCGCGGAAGGCGACGACGTCCTTGATGTTTTGCCACAGCTGGATTTTCGCGGGCCATTTCAAGCTCATATCGGACGCTTCCTTGGCGCTCTTCATCGCGGTCACCAGCACGAAGTACAGCGGAACCCAGAAGAGGACGGCGCTCGCCAGCACGGCGGCCGCTTCGATCCCGACCTTACGCAGACGGCGGCTCATAGGTCCACCTCCGTACGCGTCAAATAACGGGACAGCGGGTAAACGATGGCGGTGACGAACAGGAACAGAATGACGTTGCCCGCCGTCGCGAGCCCGTAAAAGCCGCCTTGATACTGCTTATAAATGATCGAGGCGATCACGTCGGTCGCGAAGCCCGGGCCGCCCTTGGTCATCGACCAGATGAGGTCGAACGACCGCAGCCCGCCGATGAACGAGAGGATGATGACCGCGTTCGTGGCCGGGCGGCTCAGAGGGACGATGATGTTCCAGAACTTGTTCCAGGCGTTCCCTCCGTCGATCTGAAGCGCTTCGTGATATTCCTCGGGAATGGCCATAATGCCGGCGATAAAAATGACGGTGGCCAGGCCGACGCCTTTCCATATGTCTACGAACGCCACCGACAGCAGCGCGATCCGCGTGTCCCCGAGCCAGTCCGGTCCTTCAATTCCGAGCTGCGCCAGAGCCTGGTTGAGCAGCCCCATGGTCGGATGCATCATCATGCTGAAGGCGATGCCGACGGCGATCGTGCTGACGAGCGTCGGGAAGAAAACGACGGAGCGAAGATAGCTCTTGGTCCGGATCTTGCCCGTCAGGAACACGCCGAGCAGCAGGCCGAAGACCACTTTCATGGAACTGGTGACGGCCGCGTAGATGAGCGTGTTTTTGAAGCCGATGGTCAAGGACGGCTCCTCGAAAAAGGTGCGGAAGTTCTGCAGCCCGATAAAATCCCAATCCTGCAGCGTCCATCGGGTCAGGCTGAAGAAGAAGGACATGACGGTCGGCACGATGAAAATGACGATGTAGACGATGGCCGCGGGCAGCAGAAATTTGTAGGTGTAAATCCGTTTGAACACTTTGGTCATTCCGATCCCTCCCGATTCGCGGCGAAGCGGACGGCCCTGCGCGGGTTCGGCAGGGCCGTTCTTCCGTTTACCAGCCTGCAAGTCCGAGCTGCTGCGCTTGCTTCTTGACGTCCTGGTCGTACAGGGCGGCAGCGTCCGCCGCCTTCCGCTTGCCGGAGCCGACCTCGACCGTGATCTGCTCGAGGCTCGGGCCTTTGACCGGAGACAGGAATTCCAGCGCGGGCGCCGTCATGCCGGACGTCTCGAAGTACGGAAGCATGTCTTTGATGACCTGAGGGGTGTCATCCGGCAGCGTCGCTCCCTTGATCACGTAAGGACCGGACGGTTGGGACACCTTGGCCATGACGGCCGTACCTTCCGTCGAAGCGACGAAATCGACGAACTTCTTCGCCTCCTCGAGATGCGGGCTGTTCTTGTAAATGTAGGCGGCGCCCGGCATCCAGACCGTCAGTCCGTTCTGGTCCGGGCTGTCGCCCGGCTGCGCGAAGAAGCCGATATCTCCGATCTGGTCGGGATTGTTCTGAAGGAGGGCCGATACGGCGTTCGACAGCATCGGATAGTGCGCTCCCTTACCTTCGGCCAGCATCTTGAGGCCGGCGTCGTAAGTCGCCGCCAGATAATCTTTGTTATAATAGCCGACGGTCTCTTCCTGCTTCTGGAAGCTGCGGAGGGCGGCCGGCGTCGTGGCGTACTTCGCCTTGTTCGCCGTGTAGTCGGCGGCGAAAGTCGGGTCCTGAGCCTGCACGTTGAAGTAATCGGCCAGTACGATCAGCTGGGAAGTCCACGTGTCCTTGTAGGTGCCGATCATCGCCGTCATGCCCGCGTCCTTGATTTTTTTGTTGTTGTCCATCAGCTCCGCCCACGTTTTGGGCACCGACAGACCGAGCTGGGCGTAGATCTTCTTGTTGTAAAACCAGCCGCCGCCCATCGTGGACCCGACCGGGGCGCCATATACTTTGCCGTTGAGCGTGACGGTCGATTTGAACGAATCGAGAACGTTCGCCTGGAACGGTTCGTTTGTCATGTCCAGCAAATTTTGCTCCGGGTTCAACGCCTGCATGAGCGAGCCGGAGTTGTAGAAGAAGACGTCGTTCATGTCCCCGGTGGCCAGGCGCGTTTTCACGAAGTTATCCCCTTCGCTGCCCTGCGGGCGAGTCTCTTGTTCGACTTTGATGTTCGGGTATTTAGCTTCGAACGCATCGATCAGCGCTTTGGCGGTCGCCACCCCATCTTGAGAGTTGTCTGACAGAAGCGAAATGGTCACTTTCTCTTTCGGCTCCTCGGATGCGGAGGCGCCGGAAGAAGGAGATGCGCTGCCGGAAGCCGGCTGGCTCGCGCTAGCGGACGATGGAGCGGATGAAGCGGATGAAGTTGACGAAGCGTTCCCTGCGTTGTTCGAAGACCCGCTTCCGCAGGCCGCGAGCAGGCCGGAGAGAAGCGCGACGCCGGACAGCACGGCCAAAGCTTTGTTCGGTTGGCTCATTCGGTTGGTCCCCCTGATTTTCGGATTGGAGAGAGGAAAGGGCCCGGGTACCCTACGCCTTCATTTTATCGGAAAGCGCATTCACCGGAAGCGCCACATTCTTTTGATGCCGGTTCCGTTTTTTTTGGATGCGCGGACCGCGGCTAATCCGAGTTTTTGAATTGGCCGGGCGTCCGTCCCGTATGCTTCTTGAACACTTCCGTAAAATGGCGGTGCGTCAAATAGCCCACCTTCTCGCTGACCTCGCATACCTTGAGCCCTTTGCGAAGCAGCGTCTTCGCCATCTCCATCCGATACCGTGTCAAATACTTGATATACGTCTCGCCCATCACTTCCTTGAACAGCACGCTCAAATACGTCGCGTTGAGGCCGACATGGTCGGCCGCCTCCTGCAGGGAAACGTCCCGCGTTACGTTCCGTTCAATGTAAAGCCGAGCCTGTTCCACCGCCGCGTGCTTGTTCCGCTCGCGCTCCTTAAGCGCCTGTTCCGCGATCGCTTCGATCTGCGCCCGGAACCAGTCCGGCAGGACGCCTCGCGCCGCCGCCTCCCGGATCTCGACGTGAGGCATGGAGAGGTCGCGCGAAGCCGGAACGGACGGCTCCCCATGCTCCTTGGCGGCTTCCGCCGTCAGATAGATCAGCCTCAGCATCTCGCGCTCGGCCAGCTCGGGATTCATCTTCGCCGAACGGATGTAATCCAGGAAGAGGTCGACCTGGTCCAGGAGCAGCGTCTTGTTGCCCGACCGCATGCTCAGGACGATCGCTTCCTCGCGCTCCGACAAGGCGTCCGGCGACGCGAACCGCTCGCCCAGCTCGCCGAATCGAACGACTCCCTTGACCCGCAGGAACAGGGCCGACTTCAGCGCCCGGCGCGCTTCGTTCAAGCTGCGCGGCGCATCCCCCGCCTCGCGGTACGTACCGCCGACGCCTACGGCTATACCCGCGGTCTCAAGATCGCCGGCGACGTCGTCCCAATACGCATGGGGCAATTCCATCAAGTGAAAGACGACGGCCAGCTTCTCGAAGTCGCCTGCGACCGGAACGACGCGATAGGCGGGATGCTCCGGCAAGCCGAACGCTTCCGCCGCGGCCATCGCCGTGACGCCGATTACGAGGTCCGCTTCCGGTCCGAAGCAGTCCCGCCACTTGGCTTCCGCTTCCCCGCCGTGCATCGCCAGCTCCCAGACGGCCTTCTCGAGCAGCTCTTGTCGGCTGTCCGACCACTTGCGCTCCAGCTCCCGCAAGTGCTCCCGCTTGCCGATCCGTCCCAGCGCCTGGCGAAGCGCCCGCTCGATGCCGATCTCCGTGATCGGCTTCTCCACGTAATCGGCGACCCCGAGCTGAATGGCTCGCTTGACGTATTCGAATTCGTTAAATCCGCTGAATACGATGCAGCACGTGTCCGGGGCTTCCTCCAGAATCTCCTCGATCAGCTGCAGACCGTCTTTTCCCGGCATGCGAATATCGGTCAGCACGATGTCCGGCCGCTTCTCCCGGAACGTCGCCAGCGCCGACAAGCCGTCTCCGGCCGTGCCGGCCAGCTCGATCCCTAGTCCTCGCCAATCGACCAAAGCGCCAAGAGCCTCCAGCACGATGTACTCGTCGTCGAACAGAACCGCCTTAAGCATTCTTCCTCACCTCTTCCGCGAACGGTTTGATGCGAATTTCGATGCGGGTGCCCCGTCCCGGCCGGCTGCTCACGAGGAACGAGCTCGAAGGCCCGTAATACAATGTCAGCCGCTCGCGGACGTTGCGAAGACCGTATCCCTGCTCCGTTTGAAGGACGTCATCCATGCCGACGCCGTCGTCTTCCACGGCGAAAAACAGGAAGTCGCCGTCTCTGCGCCCCTCGATCCGGACGCTCCCCTCCCCGACTTTCGGCTCCAATCCATGATAGATGGCATTCTCGACCAACGGCTGAAGGACGAGCTTGAGCATCTCGAATCCGAGAACGCCGGGATCGACATCGGCCTCGTAACGGAAACGCCCGTTATAGCGGATGTTCTGAATCGTCATGTAATGCTCGATATGCTTTAATTCCTTGAACACCGGAATCGTCTCCCGCCCTTTGTTCAGGCTGAGCTTGAAGCTCTCGGACAAGGCGAGCGCCATCGCCGCCGCTTCTTCCGTTCTATGCAGCCTGGCCATCAAATAGATCGAGTCCAGCGTGTTGTACAGAAAGTGCGGCTTGATCTGCGCCTGCAGCGCGCGGAGCTCGGCCTCCCGCTCCTTCAGCTCCGAATGGAACAGGCGGGCGTCCAGTTCCTGATTTTCCAGCGCCATCCGCTTGAACGTCTCGCCGATCGCGCCGACCTCGTCCTCCTGGAAGGTGCCGCCGATCTCGCGCGAGCCTTTGTTCCATTCGATCATCATTTTTTTCAGCTGCAGCAAGGGGCGCGTGATGCTTCCGGACACGACGAAGGAAATGGCGAGCGCGACGAGGGCGAGCGCGGAGGCGATCCAAGCGGTCGCCGTTCCGATCCGGCTCGATTGCTGGAGCAGCCGGCTTTTCCGAATCAGGTGGACGAACGTCCACTGCGTGGTTTGATTGCGGAATTCGCTGATCAGGTACCCTTGCTTCTCGAGGTTCCCGATCATCTGCTGCAGGCTTCCGGCGGCGATGGGCGGGCTCGTCCGGTTGGGTTCGGGGTAAACAATCCGCGCCGGGTCGGACGATGAATCGATGGCCAGGAACGATCCGTTGTCCTCGCTTCCGTTAAAGACGCTTCCGAACATCGACTTGGACAAGTTCGTCACGAGCAGTCCGATCGGCTTCCCCTCCGGGCTCTCCGAATCGCGAAACAGCTTGACGGCAGAGAAGGAGTCGGCGTTGTCCCCCAGCACGTTATACGGGAAAAACACGACCCGGCCTTGCGCCTCGACCGCTTGCCGGTACCAGTCGGACTGCTCGACCGCTTCCTTCTTGTTCGGGATCTCGTACTTTCCGGCGTCGTCCGACCTCCCCCAGCAATAGGTCTGATAGTGCAGGTCGAAGACGCACAAGGAATCCATGTAGCGCGTATCGAACGAGTTGCTGTTGATGATCCGCTGCAGCCGGTTGATCGTGAGCCTGTTCATCTCGCTTCGTTCCTCGCTGGTCTTGATCTCGCTCTCTCGCAGGTCGTTGCGGATCTCGTCGTTCAGGACGATGAACCGGTTCAAGTTGACGATGCTTCGAAGCAGCAGATCCGCGACTTCGCTGGACGTTTGCAGGTGGTCGTTGTTCGTCTTCGTGTTGTTGTCCATGAGCGTATCCCGGGCGATATTGAACGACACGTACCCGAGCAGGAACAGCGGCGGCAGGGAGAGCAGGATCATCGCGGCGAAAAAGCGGCTGCGCACTTTGCGGAAACGGAATCGGCTGATCAGCTTGCGGAATCGGATTCGGCCGGCCATCGGAACCCTCCCTTATCGAAAAGGAAAGCGGCCTTGGAAGAAGGAGTCCGGCCGCTTGTTCATGTATTCTATTATTGTAAGGCAGAATGCCATGGCTCTGAAAGCGCTATTTTTTTTGGAGGAAATCGGCGTGCCGTAAAAAAAACCACCCTTGACAGGGTGGCTTTCGTGCAGTTTATTGGGTTTGTCCGGTTTCCCGCAAGTATTGGTCGATCAGCCGGTCGGACGGTATGCTGGGAGTCAAGTAATCCATGTAGACGTCCCCGAACGTTGCCAGCAGCCAATCGTCCGTGTATTGATTGCTGAAAGCCGCGAAGAGTTTCCGCAGTTGCCCAACCGTGTTGGTATGTTTATAGCCATAATCGTCGGTCCACGTGACCTTGCGATTCAGGTCGACTTTGCGCAAGTCGACGAGAACGGTGTGGATCATCTCTCCGTTGTATTGGAAGTAGATAGCCGTCGTACTTTCGTATGGATGCCCCTTCAGCAGCAGATAGCCGGCATATTGACCTTTGCCGGGAACGGTGTAAAGGCCGCTTACCGTCTTCGTCGTCTGACCGGGCTGATACGTGCTTACGCTCATCGTCGCCTGTCCGAGCGCAATGCTCAGCGTTTGTGTCGCCGCTTGCCAGGAGAGTTTGGCGCCAAGCGCTGCGCTCAGCAAGTCGGCCGGAACATACGTTTGGCCCTGTTCGGTTCGCACTGCGGCTTTCAGGGTCGCGTTCTTGCCGTTTATCGTCGCCGCCTTGCTGCCCGCCGTCAGCTTGATTTGGGTTTTGCCGACCGTGATCGTGTAACGCTTCGCGCCCGCATCCGCCGCGACCGTTCCGCCCAGCGTCTGAAATACGGTCTTCATCGGAAGCATCGTCACGCCGCCAACCGTTTTGCCGCCTTGAAGGAACTTGCTCCGGGAGATGGAAAGGGTGACCGTCTTCGATAATCCGGCTGCGGATATCGTTACGGTCGTTTCGCCCACCGCGAGCGCCTTCCAAGAACCGTCCTCCAACTGTTTCAGCAAATACGGCTTGGCGATGGCGATTCGCGCATCCTTGGCGGTCAGAACCGTCTTGCCGCCGTTGCTGTATTTCAGCGCGAACAGCGGTTTTATGCTCTCTCCCGCCTGGAGCTTCGTCTTCTCCATCGACATCACCGCGAGCTCTTGCAAATACGGGATCGACAGCGTGCTCATCTTGCCGTCTTCCCCGTAAGCGACCCAGCTGCCGTCATCCATTCTGGCGTACATGAGAACACTGCCGGAGGAAGGCACGATCCGATCGACGCCCGAGATTCCCTCAAGCTCGGTTGTCGACACATTGTCGCTTCGCGTTTGCTCCGGATGGTTGAGCGATACCGAACCGTCCTTGTGCTTGATCAGCAAGGTTTCGCCATCGACGAGCGCGATATCCGCTGCGTCGGAAGCGACCGTGACCGGAATCGGCTTCAAGTAATTCGAATCGCCCTCATTCGTTCCGAAATCATTGATGTTGTAGATAACGACTCGGCCGTCCCTCAGCAGCGTCGCGATCGATTCGCCGCTTACCTGAACGGCGGACACCTCTTCCGCATTCGGTACCTTCCCCCACACAACAGGCTGTGTTCCGGCGGATTGATAGACGATTTCTCCGTTCGACTTCACCATTCCCATATTACTGCCGCGGATATCCAGCACCGCGACGTCGGCTAAATCCGGCACCTGTTCCGGCTTCCCTGTCTGCAGGCTGTACGTCCATACGGTGCCGTCCGGCTTGAGCCAGCAGCTTCCGAACACCTGCTTGACCTCGGAGGCGCTTGCGATTTTGCCGTAATCCTTGTCCCATGTCCAGCCGGTTATCGAACCGTCGGGAAGAACGCCGATGCCTTTAGCCGACGTCCCCGAAACGGAGCGAACCGCAAGCGGCCGCGATTGAATCAGTCCGTTGCCGTCGTTCGGCCGCCAGAGCGTGCCGTTGTCGGCCAGCATCGTACCGTCGCTCAATACGGAGAGAATATGGGGAGCTTGGTTAGCGGACGATGCGGCAGCGGCCCGGGCTCCGGCTGCCGGCGTCAACCCCGCCGCCAGTACCAGGCTCAGAATAAGCGCGGCGATCAAATTTCGTTTCAGACGATCCACCTCTTCCAAAATATTCTTTATTTAACGAGGTTAAGAATAGCAGGGTTTGCACCTCTCGTCTATCTTTTTTCTGCCGGAACCGCCATCGAAACAAACGACAAATATACGAAAGATAGTATAATAGGACCAATTATGGAAAAGACGGTGGGGGAGCAAATGGAAGGGGTCGACCAAAGGCTTCGAAGCCGGATCGAGTTCGGGAACAACAGCCGGAATACGTTCCCCTGCCATAAGTCGATGATGTCCGCCGTGGAAAACGCGCCCGAGAAGCCGGACCGGTTCGTGGAGACCGCCCTTGATCTGCTGCAGAATCCGACGTACGAGAAATGCACGTCGTTTGCCCAGATGATGCTCGACTTCCGCGCCCCCGGCATTACCTATAACCAAGCCGTCAGCCTGTTCGTCGGGAACAACGAATGGAATAGGCTGGAACAGGATCCTCCGCTTTCGGATCGATAGCTTTGGATAGGCGCACCGCCTTGTCATAAGATCTTTTTCATCGTATCGGGCACTTGCGCAGGTTCGGATGCGTCACCATACGATGTTTTGTACCGCATGCGGCGCTTTATATCCTCGTAAAATAAATGGAGCCTGCGTTTACGATGTTTTGCATCGCAACGCAGGCTCGCCGTCTTCGATCCGTCTCTTCGTACGATGATTTTTATCGTTAACGCCATCCGTTGGCGCGCGTCCGGAGAGGGATTGGTCCTCAAACCACCCGGTACTCCCCATGCTCGATCACCCGCTTCAACTCCAGGTTTCGGTGCTCCAGAAACTTTCGCATATATCGCCCCAGCACCAATCTTTCCGTCACAGTCCCGATCACGCCGAACGGAGCTTCGAATAGCAGCGTGTCCGTCATGAGGGTTCTCTCCTTCGCTTCCTGGAATTCGTGCTCATGCCGCAAGCTTTTGAATGCGCCCCGCCGCATCTCGTCGACGAACCAGCAGGGTTCCCGGTATTCCGTGATTTGGGAAGTCAATCGTTGCCGCACCAGGAAGTGAGTCGCCTCAAACGTCACCGTCTCCCCGAGTCCGATCGGGCCGTCCGTTACTCCGCCAACCGCACTCTCCTTCGTGTGCTTCCAGACCGTGCGGGTATGAAGACCGATATCCCGGGCACAATCGAAGCAGACCCTGATCGGAGCATCAATCTCCACTTCCGTTCTCACTATGATCATCCGTTGCTCCATTCCGTCATCGCATACACGCACGTATCTCGTATCCGGCTTCCATCCGCCGATAGACCATCGTGAACCAAAGTCCCTTCGAGCTTGAAGCCCGATCGCTCCGCCACCGCCCGGCTCCGAACGTTCAACCGGTCGCAGTGAATGAAGACCCTTCTTGCCGCTAATTCGCGAAACGCAAACTCCGTTATGCCGCGAACGGCTTCCGTCATATATCCCTTTCCGCTATGCCGGGTGTCGATCCAGTATCCGATCTCGAATTTACGTACGTCCCAATCCGGACGATGGAGGCCCGAAGACCCGATGAATTCGCCTGTTTCCTTGTTGAAGATCAGAAGCCGGAGATCCTCTCTTCTTAAAAAACGGGCATGAGCTTCTCTCAGATTGGCTTCTACTTCTTGTTCGACCGGTTCTTGCTGCGCGAAAGGCAGCCATTGTTTGAGCTCGTTGCGAGAAGCCGCCATCGCTTCATAGACGGCCTTCCCATCTCCTGGCCTCGGCGATCGAATCCGCAATCGTTCGGTCGTCAGCCGATTTGGAAAATCGAGCAAAATCGGATTCACCGAGTCTCCTCCTTAAAAAGCAATATCCGCAGAATCCGCCGTTTGCGCAAACCATCTCAGAACATTGTTGTGATGCTCTATGATCTGCTCCGCCGTCAGAGAACCGCAATTCCACGTGCTGTGCGCATCCGTGGCGAGAACAATATCATAGCCCAAACTGAATGCCCGGCGGCAGGTCGTGTCGACGCACAAGTCGGTCTGCATTCCGGCCAATACAAGCTTTTCGATTTCCAGCTTCTTCAATTCTTCTTGAAGATGGGTGCGATGAAACGAGTCCGGAGTGCTCTTCCGAATGACGATATCCCCTTCGCTCGGAGCGATGGCCGAATGGATTTGCCAACCGAACGTTCCGGTTTCCAGCGGCTCTCCCGGCCCTTCGTTATGCTGAATGTAGATTACAGGGACACCTCCGGCGCGAGCTTTGGCAATCAGCGTTCCGATTCGCTCCAGCAGGGCATCGCCGTTATAGACGGGGTATGCTTCGTCAAACATGGCTTCTTGAACGTCAATGACCAGCAATGCGGCGTTTCGTATTATTAGGTCAACC
>NZ_JACJVO010000014.1 GCF_014212055.1 Cohnella zeiphila
CAGGATCAAACTCTCCATAAAAGGACTTTTGACGTCAGGTCCCTGCAACTGTTAACGTCAGCCGTAGGCTGATTGTTCAGTTGTCAGGGTTTCCGTGAGGAAATCCCGAGAGTCAAAATGTCCAACCTTATCAGAGAGCCATATGGCTCATTTCCTTGCTGGTTTGTCTCCCGAAAGCCGAAGCTCCCGATCGACGATTCCAATTACGCTCGATGTTCAGTTTTCAAGGAACAAGGTCTTTCTTGCAATCTCTTGCTTCATTCGTCTCTCTTCGCTGCCGTTCAGCGGCGACTTGAATAATATATCACGTTGGGCGGGTGAATGCAACTACTTTTTTAAATAAAAAAACGACCGGCCAACAATCCCGGGCCGGTCTGTCCATCACATCGAATATATCGCACAAATGTAAAGCTCTCTCTGCTTGCTTAAGTTCAAAATATCGCCGCCGATGCTGACCATGGGCCGAGTCGGATGGCTGCGGTCGGTAAAGACGATCTCCCCTACGCGGTTGTCGTTCAATTGGACAAGCATCCCGTTATGGAATTGCGTCGCCCGGTCGATAAACGTCTGCACGTAGACCGGCTCCAGCTTGCCGAATGACTCCGACTGCAATTCCTCCAGCACGAGATAGGGAGATTCCGCTTTACGATGATGGCGATGGGACGTCATCGCATGGTACATATCGGCGATCGCGACGATTTTGGCGTAGGGGTGTATCTTCTCTCCCTTTACCTTCATCGGATACCCGCTTCCATCTATTCGTTCATGATGCTGAAGCGCCGCCAGCGACACGCCTTGATTGAGCGAAGCGACGCCTTCCAGCAGTCTAAATCCGTAGACCGTGTGCTGACGCATCTCTTGGAGTTCCTCGGACGTAAGCCGTGATGGCTTGCGGAAAATGGCCGGATCGATCCTTACGTTGCCGATATCGTGAAGCAGTCCGGCCAAGGCTACAGCGGTCCAATCCTTCTCCGGCAATTTGCACCAACGCGCCAACTGATAGGAAGTCAAGGCGACCAGCACGCTCTGCACGATCCAGCGTTCGGTTCTCGCCTCGTCCGCGGGAGGCGAGAACATGAGCACGTTATAGTCGTCGATCGAATCCAGCAGCTTCCCCAGCTCCTGGCGAATCTCGAGGATGGGCAGCTTCTGTCCGGGCCCGGTCATCCCGAACGCCTGCTTAAGAAGGTGGGTCATTCGGAGAAACTGCCGATGCAAAGGAAGGAGCGCAGATTCCTGCACTCCCTCGGTACTCGTTTCTTCATTAGCGGACGTCTCCGGCAGACCGTTGCGGTGAATATCGACTTGCGGAACGAGGAACGCCTGAAGGATTTCCAAGTCGCGATGCGTGAGAATGCGCCCTTCTTGAAGCAGAAGACTGCCCAATGCCGTCTGTACATCGGCAGCCAATCGATCGCCAGCCTGAACTTGCGCGGTAGGCAGTATCGGCATCGCGCCTTTCCTCCCCTGGTTTAGCGGGGTGCTTTTAGCCCTCGCTTTGTCCGTCTTCCTCTTCCGTCAAATCCGAGTCTTCGCTGCTGGGCGCTCTGGCGACGGTCGCCACGAAGTCCTCTTCTTTGATATTGATCAGCTTGACGCCTTGGGTGATCCGTCCCATCGTGTTAATGCCCGACATGCTGGTTCGGATGAGCGTGCCGGACGAAGTCATGATCATCAGGTCCTCATCGTCGCGCACAACCTTGAGGCTGACGATGGGGCCGTTCTTGTCCGTCACGTTCAGCGTTTTGATTCCCTTGCCTCCGCGGGTTTGCGTCCGGTATTCGCCCATCGGCGTCCGTTTGCCGTAACCTTTGCTCGTCACGATCAGCACGTCGCGATCAGGGTCGACGACGTCCATGTCGATGACGCGGTCGCCGTCGTCCAGCTGAATGCCTTTGACGCCGGTAGCCGAACGTCCCATCGGGCGGACATCCTCTTCCGAGAAGCGAATCGACATCCCTTCGCCGGTGCCCATCACGATCTCCCGCTTGCCGTCGGTCAGTTTGACGCCGATCAGGTCGTCATCCTCGCGCAGGGAAATGGCGATGAGCCCGACCTTGCGGATGTTCGCATAGTCGTCGAGCGGCGTTTTCTTCACGATGCCCGCCCGAGTTGCGAAGAACAGGAACTGATTCGGCTCGAATGCCTCGACCGGAATCACCGCGTTGATCGTCTCGCCCTGTTCGATCTGGATCAGGTTGATGATCGGCGTTCCCCGCGCAGTCCGGCTCAAATCCGGGATCTCGTATGCCTTGAGGCGGAACACCCGTCCTTTGTTCGTGAAGAACAGCAGGTAATGGTGCGTGTTGGATACGAACAGATGCTCAATAAAATCGTCATCCTTCGTGTCCATGCCCACGACGCCGCGCCCGCCGCGCTTCTGACTCCGGTACGTGGATACGGGCAGCCGCTTGACATAGCCGGTGTGCGTCATCGTGATGACCACGTCGTCACGGGGGATCAGATCCTCGTCCATGATCTCGTCGTCGCTCGCGGTAATCTCCGTTCTGCGGTCGTCGCCGAACTTGAGCTTGATCTCCTCGAGCTCTTCGCTAATGATCTGCAGAACGAGCTGTTCGTCCGCCAGAATGGCCTTATATTCGGCGATCTTCTGAATGAGCTCGTTATATTCCTGCTCCAGCTTCTCGCGTTCCAATCCGGTGAGCCGGCGGAGACGCATATCCAGGATCGCCTGCGCCTGATCGAAAGAAAGAGCGAAGCGCTCCATCAATCCGTTGCGGGCTTCTTCGTCCGACTGCGAGGAGCGGATCAGCGCGATCACTTCGTCGAGATGATCGAGCGCGATGCGCAAGCCTTGCAGGATGTGTGCCCGCGCTTCCGCTTTCTTCAGGTCGTACTCGGTGCGCCGGCGGATAACCTCGATCTGGTGCTGGATATAATAATGCAGCACTTCCTTGAGATTCAGAATCCTCGGTTGCTTATTGACGATCGCCAGCATATTGATGCCGAACGTCGTCTGCATGGAGGTCTGTTTGTATAGATTGTTCAGCACGACATTGGGGTTCACGTCCCGCCTCAGTTCGATGACGATGCGCATGCCGTTCCGGTCGGATTCGTCCCGAAGATCGGTAATGCCGTCGATCTTCTTCTCCCGAACCAGCTCCGCGATCTTCTCGACGAGTCGAGCCTTGATGACCTGGTAAGGCAGCTCGTGAACGATAATCCGAGCCTTGTTGCCGCTCTCTTCGATCTCCGCGCGAGCCCGCATGGTCACCGAACCCCGGCCGGTCGTATACGCCTGCCGAATTCCTTCGCGACCGAGAATGTAGCCGGCCGTCGGCAGATCCGGTCCTTTGACATACTCCATCAGATCGTACGGAGTCAAATCCGGATCGCGAATGAGCGCCTGCACGCCGTCGATGACTTCCCGCAAGTTATGCGGCGGAATGTTGGTGGCCATCCCGACGGCGATCCCCGTCGTCCCGTTGACGAGCAAGTTCGGAAAACGCGAAGGCAGAACCTCCGGTTCCTGTTCCTCGCCGTCATAGTTCGGGATAAAGTTGACCGTCTCCTTGTTGATGTCTCGCAACAATTCCATGGCGATCTTGGACAATCTCGCTTCGGTATACCGCATGGCGGCTGCGAAGTCGCCGTCGATCGAACCGAAGTTGCCCTGCCCTTCGACCAGCATGTAGCGCATGGAGAAATCCTGCGCCATCCGTACCATTGCCTCGTAGATCGAAGAGTCGCCGTGGGGATGGTACTTACCCATGACTTCGCCGACGATCCGGGCGGATTTCTTAAACGGCTTGTCCGGCGCCATGCCGAGCTCCGACATGCCGTAAAGGATGCGGCGGTGAACCGGCTTCATCCCGTCCCGAACATCGGGCAACGCCCGACTGACGATCGTACTCATTGCGTAGCTCATGAACGATTCCCGCATTTCGAGACCGATGTCCCGATCGCGAATCGCTGAGCGTTGCTCTTCCGACATGAAGATCCTCCTTCAATGTTGCCGAACCTGCTGCCTGCTCAATCGACATGATCTGAATATGTTGCCTTCCGCTCCGCTCACCGCGGGGCGAAAACCGTCATACTGTAAGGTGGATGAATAATTCCATTATAGCATAATGCTGACGGGAAAGGGGGCGCGGACCCCGATGGCGATCCAACGCGTCCGCAGCAAAAAAGCGAAAACCGAGGCGCTGTTAGCCAACCCCAAGATGCGGGAACATATCCCGGAGACGACGACGATGCATCGCGATTCCGTCCGGGAGATGCTCGGGCGTTACGGGATGATTTATGTCAAACCCGTCAACGGCACGTTCGGCCAGGGCGTCATCCGCATCGAGAAAAATCAGCGGGCTCCTTATCCCTATCGATTCCAGGCCGGCGAACGAAAGTACCGGTTCGAGACATTCGAACGAATGTTCGAAGAGCTTCAAACCGTCAAACGCAAAAAGAACTATCTGGTCCAGCAAGGAATCGAGCTGTTGAAACACGACGGGCGCCGCTTCGACTTCCGGGTCATGGTACAGCGAAGCCCGCAGAACCGTTGGGAGTCGACCGGCATTATCGGCCGGCTGGCGAATCCCCGCAAGATCGTGACCAACTATCACAGCGGCGGCACGCCGATGCCTCCGGAAGACCTGCTGAGAGAGCATCTGGGCGGAACGCCAGCTCTTCATTCCTTCATGCAGAAGCTCCGGGGATTGGGTGAAGACGTTGCCAGAACGCTGGAGAGAAGATTCCCGCGACTGAAGGAGATCGGCGTGGATGTCGCGGTCGGCGAAGATTTGAAGCCCTGGATTCTGGAAGTGAATACCCTTCCCGACCCGTTCATCTTCCGCAAGCTGAGAGACCGCTCCGTATTCCGCCGGATTTATTCTTACGCCGTAGCGTACGGCCGCTTCTCCAGGAAGTGAAGCACCCCTGCCGGGAGGTAGCAAACGGCCATCCGCCCGCATCGCCCGGAATTGCCTCCGGCCGGTCCGGCCCTGCGGAAGTCTATTCCTAGCGTTGCCCTAGGCGGATGGCCCGATCGTGAATGGCTATACGTCCAGATCTTTGACGGAGGCCGCGTGCTGATGAATGAAATCGCGCCGGGGCTCGACGTTGTCCCCCATCAGCGTATCGAACATCAAGTCCGCCTTCATCCCGTCCTCGATTCGTACTTGGAGCATCGTTCGGCTCTCGGGATCCATCGTCGTCTCCCACAGCTGTTCCGCGTTCATCTCGCCCAAGCCTTTGTACCGGGAGACGTTCACTTTGACCCCTTCGCCGAATTCGGCGATGATCGCGTCACGCTCCGCTTCGGTCTGGGCGTAACGAATCGTCTTGCCGCGCTCGACCTTATAGAGCGGCGGCTGGGCAATGTAGACGTAACCTTCTTCGATCAGCTTGCGCATATAGCGATAGAAAAAGGTCAGCAGCAGCGTGCGGATGTGCGCGCCGTCGACGTCGGCATCGGTCATGATGACGATCTTGTGGTATCGCGCCTTCGAAATGTCGAAGTCCTCGCTGATCCCCGTGCCGAGCGCCGTAATGATCGCCCGAATCTCAAGGTTGGACAGAATTCGGTCCAAGCGCGCCTTCTCGACGTTGAGAATCTTGCCCCGGAGCGGCAGAATCGCCTGGAAGTGGCGATCGCGCCCGGACTTGGCCGAGCCTCCCGCCGAATCTCCCTCGACGATGAACAGCTCGCTGATCGACGCGTCTTTGGACGAGCAGTCTGCCAGCTTGCCGGGAAGCGAGCTTACCTCGAGCGCTCCCTTGCGGCGCGTCAATTCCCGCGCTTTCCTTGCCGCTTCGCGCGCCCGCGAAGCCTGAAGCGACTTGTCGACGACTTTGCGCGCGACGGCCGGGTTCTCGTTCATGAACTCGAGCAGCTTCTCCGCCAGCAGCGATTCGACGATGCCTCTGACCTCGCTGTTGCCGAGCTTCGTCTTCGTCTGGCCTTCGAACTGCGGATCGGGAATCTTGACCGAGATAATGGCGGTCAGTCCTTCGCGGACGTCGTCCCCCGTCAGGTTCGATTCGCTCTCCTTCATCAGGCCGGCTTTGCGGGCGTAGTCGTTGATTATGCGCGTCAACGCGCTCTTGAAGCCGGATTCGTGCGTTCCGCCTTCGTGCGTATGAATGTTATTGGCGAACGAATAAATGTTCTCGGTGTAGCTGTCGTTGTACTGCATCGCGATCTCGCATTGGATGTGGTCTTTCATGCCTTCTACGTAGATCGGCTGCTCGTGCAGCGGCTCGCGCGTCCGGTTCAGGAACTGGACGAATTCGATGATGCCGCCGTCGTATTTGAAATCATCGCTCTGTCCGGATCTCTCGTCGGTCAGCGTGATGCGGATTCCTTTGTTCAAAAAGGCCAGCTCGCGAATCCGGTCGGACAACGTATCGAAGTTGTACTCGGTCGTCTCGGTGAAGATCTCCGGATCGGGCTTGAACCAGGTTCTCACTCCCGTCTCGTCGGTATCTCCGATGATCTTGAGATCGTATTGCGGAACGCCGCGGCGGTATTCCTGCTGGTGAACGTGTCCGTCCCGTTTGACCTGCACGCTGACGTGCTCGGACAGCGCGTTCACGACCGAGACGCCGACGCCGTGCAAGCCGCCGGATACTTTATAGCCTTCGCCCCCGAACTTGCCGCCGGCATGAAGCACGGTCATGACAACTTCCAAGGTCGATCGCTTCATCTTCGGATGCTCGCCGACCGGGATGCCCCGCCCGTTATCGATGACGGTAATGCTGTTATCCACGTGAACGATGACGTCGATTTGGGTACAGTAGCCCGCGAGCGCCTCGTCTATGCTGTTGTCGACAACTTCCCAAACGAGGTGATGAAGCCCCTTGCCGCTCGTCGAACCGATGTACATCCCCGGCCTCTTGCGAACGGCTTCCAATCCTTCCAACACCTGAATCTGATTCTCGTCGTACGTATTCTGCTGCGAATTCACGGACAAACCCTCCACCGCCTTCTTTGCATTGACGCGCTTTCGCGAAAGGGACCGAATGCCCCGTCCGCAGGCCGCACCCTCCCGCTACAGATCGACAAGATGATGTGCCCTTTTCTTTAACGTGGATGAGGAAATGGGCGAATAATAGATACGTTCTTCCGTCACGACAATCGACTTGGAATCTTCCTCCCCGATCGTCTCCACTTCGCGATTCTTGCGCGCCTGTGCCACGAACTGCCGTGAAAGTTTGGAAGACTGCTCGATGGAAATATCGAATATCGCCACGATCTGCGATGTGCGGATGATCTTCTCCCCGCCGAGATGAATGTACATGACACGCCTCCCAAAACCTTATTGTCAGACCAGTACCGTTCCGTCTCTGACATGGTAGACGGCCGCATCTTTCAATCGGCTCATGTTCACGCTCTCCAGCCCGGTTGTCGTAATAAAGGTCTGGACCCGGCTCTGAAACGTCTCGATCAGCTGCGTCTGCCGCTGCTGATCAAGCTCCGACAGCACGTCGTCCAAGAGCAGCAGCGGGTATTCGCCGATCTCTTCCCGCATCAGCTCCAATTCCGCCAACTTCAAAGACAGAGCGGTCGTTCGCTGTTGACCCTGGGATCCGAACGATTGCACGTCCTTGCCGTTGATCGCGAAAGCAAGGTCGTCCCGATGCGGACCGACAAGCGTGGTTCCGCGTCGGAATTCCTGTTCTCTACCCTGTGTTAACTTTAACATAAATTGCTGGAATAAAGAAGATTGATCTTCCCATGCGGCGTCGGGGCCGCCGCCGAAGGAAGGCCGGTACTCTACCGTTAGACGTTCCGTTCCGGCCGTGATGCCCTCGTGGATTTTCTCGGCCCAGCGCTGCAGCTTTACAATAAAGTTTTGCCTTCTTTGCATCATTTTAACACCTGACGCCGTTAGCTGTTCGTCCCACACTTCCATCATTTCGCGGGACGCCCTGGAGTAGTCCGTCGCCTTCAGGTAGTTGTTGCGCTGCTGCATGATCCGCTGATACTGCTGCAGATCGAACAAATAGCCCGGATGCACCTGGCCGATCTCCATGTCCATGAATCGGCGGCGTATACCGGGCGAGCCTTTGACGATATCCAGATCTTCCGGCGCGAACAATACGACGTTGACCGTACCGACGAAACCGCTCAATTTGCGCTGCTCCAGCCCGTTTACCTTCGCTTTCTTGCCTTGCGGAGACAGGAGCAGTTCAACCGTCACCGGACCGACCTTGCGCTCCAATTCGGCCTTGAGCCGCGCGGAAGGCTGATTCCAGCCGATCAGCTCCTTATCCTTGGAAGTCCGGTGCGACTTCGTCAAAGCGAGCACGTGAATCGCCTCGAGCAGGTTCGTCTTGCCCTGCGCGTTCGGACCGATCAGAATGTTGACGCCTGCCCCGGTCGCCAGCTCCAGCTTCTCGTAATTCCGATAGCCGTGCAGCTCCAAGCTTTTCAACTGCATGTTCGGTTTTGTCCTTTCCCGCCGTTCAACGGGCCTTGACGACGATAACGCCCGTTCCTTCGACCTCGATCGTATCGCCGGGCACCAGCTTCCGGCCGCGCCGGTTCTCCGGCGTTCCGTTCACTTTGACGGCTTTCTCCTGAAGGAAAATCTTCACTTCGCCGCCGGAGCCGACGCAATCGGCCAGCTTCAGCACCTGGCCCAGCGTGATATAGGCTGTCGAAATCGCGACTTCTTTCACGACCTGCACCTCAGTTCGTCGTTCGATAGGGAAGAATGAGATGAAGACTGTCTTCCTGTTCGGGCTTGATGATGATCGGGCTCATCGCCCCCGTGAAGCCGATGAACAGTTTCTCGCTGTCCACGACCTTGAGAACGTCGAGCATATATTTCGAGTTGAAGGCGATGCGCAGCGGGTCCCCTTTCAATTCCGTTACCGTCAATTGTTCCTGAACCCGCCCCAACTCGGACGAACTCGAAGAAATCTCGATGCCGCCGGATTCGGTCGTCGACAGGCGAACGATGTTCGTTTTTTCCTCGCGGGAAAGCAGATAGGCGCGGTCGATCGCTTCGCTGAGCGCTTTTGTGCTCAAAATCAGTTCTGTCCGGAAGCTCGTCGGAATAATCCTAGTAGTGTCGGGAAATGTCCCGTCCAACATTCTCGTGTAGAACAGGACGTTGCCTAGCTTGAACAGCACTTGATTGTCCGCGACGACGATGTCGACCAGCTCGTCCTGGTCGGGAATGATCTTCGACAATTCGCCGAGCGTTTTGCCGGAGATGACGACGTTGGAGAACTTCAGCTCTTCGCCGACATCGGACCGGATGCTGCAGGTGGCGAGGCGGTGGCGGTCCGTTGCGACAAATTTGAAGACGCCGTCTTGAAGACTCCACAGCACGCCCGTCAGAATCGGCGTCGATTCGTTGGTCGTAACCGCGAAAACGGTCTGTCGAATCATGGACTTCAACTGATCGCCGGATATGGAAAAAACGCGATCTTCTTCCAGAATCGGAAGAATCGGGAATTCCTCGGGATCCAAGCCGACGAGCTGAATGTCGATCGCTCCCGACGTAATGGACGTCTGGAACCGTTCGCCGACTTCCAGAAGCACTTCTTCGTTCGGCAATTTTCGAATAATCTCTACGAAAAACTTGGCGGGAAGAACGACGCTTCCGCCGCGATGGACGGTTACGATCCGTCTGTCCTGCATTTCGGTAGGAATAAAGCTCTGGATCGAAATATCGGTGTCGCTTGCCGTCAAAGTAACGCCGTGTTCGACGGCGTCGATCTTGATCCCGCTAAGGATCGGGATGGTCGTACGGGCCGCTACGGCCTTGGACACGTGCTGGACCGCTTCGTTCAATTCGTTGCGCGATATCGTCAGTTTCACGGGCTCACCTCTTCATGTCGGCTTATGTAGCCTGTATATAAAAAGACAGTCGTAGCAGTAGGTGCGGTGAATATGTGGATAAGTCAAGAAAGACGCGAAAACGAAAGCCTATCCACATGTGCATTCTTTGTGCATAGGCTTCGCGGTATCCACGGGGATAACTTAGCGCGTTTCGACATCAGCCGAAGTTTTTGATTTTCTCCGTCAAATTCTGCACGATCTTGTGCAGCTCCTGGTCCGCTTTCAGCTGCTGGGTAATCTTCTCGTGGGCGTGAATGACGGTCGTATGGTCCCGTCCGCCGAACGCCTCGCCGATCTTCGGAAGCGAATAATCGGTCATCTCCCGCGACAAGTACATGGCCACCTGCCGGGGGAAAGCGACCGCCTTCGTACGTTTGCGCGCCTTGAAATCGTCCAGCTTCAAACCGTAAAACTCCCCGACCCGCTGCTGGATGTCCTGGATCGTGATGAGCCGGTTGCGGCCCGTCGGCAATATATCCTTCAACGCTTCCGCGGCCAGGTGGGTGGAGACGTCCTGGTTGGTGAGCGAGGAGTAAGCGACGATCCGAATGAGCGCGCCTTCCAGCTCCCGGATGTTGGAATCGATCATGTTGGCGATATAAACCATGGCCTCGTTCGGAATGTCGAGGTTCTCCGCTTTCGCCTTCTTGCGGAGAATCGCGATCCGCGTCTCCAGATCCGGAGGCTGGATATCGGTGATGAGGCCCCATTCGAACCGGGAGCGCAGCCTCTCTTCGAGCGTCGGGATCTCTTTGGGCGTGCGGTCGCTGGAGATGATGATCTGCTTGTGCTCTTCGTGCAGCGCGTTGAACGTGTGGAAAAACTCTTCCTGCGTCCCGTCCTTTCCGGCCAGGAACTGGATGTCGTCGATGAGCAGCACGTCGATGTTGCGGTACTTGTTCCGGAAGCTCTCGCCGCGGTTGTCGCGGATGGCGTTGATGAACTCGTTCGTGAACTTCTCGGAAGAGATGTACAGTACCTTCGTGTTCGGATTGTGCTCGAGAATGTAATGGCCGATCGCATGCATCAGATGCGTCTTGCCAAGTCCGACGCCGCCGTACAGGAACAGCGGATTGTACGCCTTGGCCGGCGCTTCGGCGACCGCGAGCGACGCGGCATGGGCGAACCGGTTGCCGGCGCCGATGACGAACGTGTCGAACGTGTATTTCGGATTGAGCATATGGCTGATGCTCTCTTCGGGCTGGACGGGCTTCGCGGCCGGAATTTGCGGCACGGGAGCGGGAGGCTCCGCGGCGCGGGCCTCTTCGATCGCGAATTTGACTTCGACCGTCCTTCCCAAATAATCGGATAGCGCAGATGACACCAGCTTCGTATATCGGCTCTCCAGCCATTCGGCGGCAAACGTCGTGGGAGCGGTTACAACGACCGTTTCTTCGTTTAGGAAAGAAGCCTTGGTCGCTTTGAACCAGGTATCGTAACTAGGTTTGCTCAATTTGGTTTGGATGACCGACAAAACCTGCTGCCATATCTCGCTGCTGCGGCTGTCCATCTGAAGTCACTCCTTTAACCCATCAGGCGGACCAGGGCGGCGGAATTGTCGAATGTAGGCAGCCAATGACTTATCCACATCATTCCCTGAATTCTTTAAGGGATTGTCCAGAAGAAGGGGATGTTGTTCACAAAGTTATACACAGCCTGTTAATAAAAAACGTCCGTTTGGAGGATATCCACTGCGAAATATCGAACTAATCATAGCAGAACAACCCGCGCAATTCAACGGATTCGCCCTTGTTATCCACAAATTCAATAACTTGTGGACGCCTTCTGTGCACAACACTAGATATTGTTGATAAATTGTGAGACAATTCGACAAATACCCTGAATAACCGGAATTGACGGCAAGAATTATTCACATGTGCATAAAACGAAAAATATTGGATATCTGTGTCTAAAGCTGTTCACATTGACTTTGGAAGCCATTTGTGCTTTAATATGAAGACCTGAGTTTTTAACGGTTAGGGGGTATTGAACGGTGGGTCCTACATTTAAACCGAATGTAAGCAAGCGGAAGAAGGTACACGGATTCCGCAGCCGGATGAGCTCGAAGAACGGACGCAAAGTTCTGAAGGCTCGCCGCCAAAAAGGACGCAAAGTACTGTCCGCTTAAGGATAAGAGACCACGCCAGGTGGTCTTTTTTCTTTATTTGCGGTCCATAATAGAAGCAGATCGGCCTTCGAGGTTTCGAAGGAGCCGGAGGACGGTGGAAGATGCAGAGGAAGCTGCGCCTTCGAAACAGAGAGGACTTTGGCAGAATCTATCGGCACGGCCGCTCGTTCGCGAATTCGCAGTTTGTCGTATACTGGCGGCACGAGACCCGGACCGAGAGGTTTCGTCTCGGCATTTCGGCCAGCAGCAAGCTGGGAGGAGCGGTCGTACGGAACCGGTTGCGGAGGATGATCAAGGAGATCGTCCGTCTGAATGCGGACAAGCTGAACGACGGACTCGACCTGATCCTGATCGTGCGCAAGCCGGCGCTTGTTCTTCCTTATAAAGAGATGGAGGGAAGCGTGCTCCACGTTCTGCGCAAAGCGGGCCTGCTCAAAGGGTCGAAACCGGCGGAGAGGACGGGCTTCCGCAAGGGGCCGCAAACCGGCCGGAAAAGCCGCGGCCAGAGCCGATAGGGCGCTTTCCATCAACTTCACAATTATGGTATAGTTGTGATGGACAAGAGGTCGCTTGGAAATCTTCTGTTTTTCGAAGGCTAGAGAGGAGCTTGGGTGAGTTGCTTCGTAACCGCAAATTTTGGATATTGATCGGCGCGTTGACTTCTGTGATGCTTTTCCTGTCCGGTTGTACGCCGTCTTCATCCGTTCATAAGACGACGACGGAAGGTTTGCTCCAGAGGGGCTGGTGGGACCGGAATGTGGTCTACTGGTTCTCGCTGATGCTCGATAAATTCGCGGAGTGGTTCAACGGCTCTTACGGGCTGTCGATTCTCGTTCTGACGGTCATCGTCCGGACGATTATCCTTCCGCTCAGCATCAAGCAATTCAAGAATTCCAAAGCGATGCAGAAGCTGCAGCCCGAGATGGTGAAGCTTCGGGAGAAATACAAGGACGATCCGAAGAAGCAGCAGGAAGAAATGATGAAGCTGTACCAGGAGCATCAGGTCAACCCGCTGGCCGGATGCTTGCCGCTTATCGTTCAGATGCCGATCTTTATCGCGTTGTATCGCTCCATTACGATTAACGAGCAGATCAGCGAGCACTCGTTCCTGTGGCTGCAGCTCGGTAAACCGGACCATCTGTACATTCTGCCCGTGATCGCGGCGATGACGACTTTCGTGCAGTCTTACATGATGATGAAGATGAACCCGTCCCAGCAGATGGGGGCGATGAAGGCGCTTATGTTCGTCTTCCCGGTGCTGATCTTCGTCATGGCGATCTCGTTCCCGTCGGCGCTGCCGCTCTACTGGATCTACACGAACCTTTACACCATTACACAGAACTATTTCATGTATGGACGTTCGCCCAAACCGGAAGGTAACGGCAAGGAGGCCATGCCCAATGAAAAAGCTGGTGGCGTCAGGAAGAACGGTAGAAGAAGCGGTAAGAAACGGTCTAAATGAGTGGGGCGTAGGCCAAGATCGGGTCAACGTTCTCGTCCTGGAACAGCCCTCCAAAGGGCTGTTCGGGCTATTCGGCGCCAAGGAGGCGAAGGTCGAGCTGGAGCTGAAGCCCGACGGCGTGGAAGAAGCGATGACCTTTCTCCGGGAAGTTACCGGCGCCATGGACCTCACGGTCGGGATCGAGAAGTTGGACGAGCGCGAACATACGCAGCTTAACCTGACCGGTTCCGAATTGGGCATGTTGATCGGCCGCAGGGGGCAAACGCTCGATGCGCTGCAATATTTGACGAACATCGTGGCCAACCGCCATTCCGATAAGCATTTGAGAATCGTGCTTGACGCGGAGCAGTTCCGGGAAAGGCGGAGGCAGACGCTGGAGGCGTTGTCCGAGAGGATGGCCGAGCGGGTCATGCGAACGAGGAAGGAAGTCGTGCTGGAGCCGATGTCCTCTCAGGAGCGGAAGATCATTCACGCCCGGCTCCAGACGCACCCGCGGGTCAGAACGTACAGTCAAGGCGATGAACCGAACCGTTGCATCGTCATCGCATTAAAGTAACTTTCGCGGCCACGCAGTGGCTTCCGGAGCGCGAGCGGGGTTCCCGTTTAGTTCAGGAGCAAACATCGAAGCTAAGCCCCACTTTGTGGGGTTATCTTATTTTACGGTTGAAAATGAGGGAGCGACATGACCGAAGATACAATCGCGGCGGTGGCGACGGCGCTCGGGGAAGGCAGCATCGCCGTCGTTCGGGTCAGCGGGCCGGAAGCGGTGGAGAAGATAGCGCCGTTGTTCCGTTCGCGGCTGGATTTGCGGGAAGCCCCGACGCATACGGTAAACTATGGCTGGATTGAAGATCCGGCGGATGGAGCGGTGCTGGACGAGGTTCTCGTTACGGTGATGAGGGGACCGCGGTCTTTCACTGCGGAGGACGTAGTGGAGATCAGCACGCACGGGGGAATCGTCGCCGTTCAGTCGGTGCTGGAGCTGGTGCTGAGAAGCGGCATACGCATTGCGGAACCTGGCGAGTTCACGAAGCGGGCTTTCCTGAACGGACGGATCGACCTGGCGCAGGCGGAAGCGGTGATCGACTTGATCCGTTCGAAGTCGAATCGGGCGTTCCAGCTTGCCAGACGCCAATCCGAAGGTGCGCTGTCCAAACGGATTGCGCCGCTGAGGCAGAAGCTTCTCGAGCTGCTCGCGCACGTGGAGGTCAATATCGATTATCCGGAGCACGATGTGGCGGAGATGACGGCAGCCGCCATTGCAGAAACGTGCGGGATCGCGTTGCAGGAAGTACGGATGCTCCTAAAAACGGCCGCGGAAGGCAAAATATTGAGGGAAGGCATCGTGACGGCGATCGTCGGCAGGCCGAATGCGGGCAAATCCTCGCTGCTTAACGCGCTGGCCCACGACAACAAGGCGATCGTCACCGACATTCCGGGGACGACGCGGGATATCGTCGAGGAATCGGTGTCGTTGGCCGGCGTTCCGCTAAGGCTGCTGGATACGGCCGGCATCCGCGAGACGAGCGACGTGGTGGAGCGGATCGGGGTCGAGCGCTCCCGAGGAGCGTTGAACGAAGCCGATTTGATTTTGCTTGTATTGAACCATCACGAACCGCTGCACGAGGACGAGCGGCTACTAATGAAGGAATTGGCGGGAAGACCGGCGATCGCTGTCGTGAACAAGATCGATTTGCCGGGCGCGCTCGACCTGGAGGAAGTCAAAAGAGAAATTCCGGAGGAACGAATCGTTTTCCTGTCCGCGAAGGAAGGGGAAGGGATCGACCGGTTGGAGCAGGCCGTCTCCAAATTGTTCTTCAGCGGCGGAGTCGAGAGCGACGATCTGACATATGTCAGCAACGCCAGACATATTTCGCTGCTGCATTTGGCGGCGAAGTCTCTGGAGGATGCGATTGCGGCTTCGGAAGCCGGCATTCCGATCGACCTGATTCAGATCGATCTTACGACGGCATGGGAGCAGCTCGGCGAGATTATTGGGGACGCGGTAGGGGAATCGTTGCTGGATCAGATTTTTTCGCAATTTTGTCTGGGAAAATAAAGCGGTCTGGACGAATTTGAATGGAAGGGCCGGGACGATCGGTCCTGGGTCAAAAGAAGGAGGGATCAGCAAGTGGGATACCAAGCGGGAGAATACGATGTTATCGTGATCGGCGCGGGGCATGCCGGCTGCGAGGCTGCGCTGGCTTCGGCGCGAATGGGCTGCGAGACGCTGCTGCTCACGATTAACTTGGACATGGTCGCTTTTATGCCGTGCAACCCGTCGGTAGGCGGACCGGCCAAAGGACATGTCGTGCGCGAGATCGACGCTTTGGGCGGAGAGATGGGGCGGAACATCGACAAGACGTATATTCAGATGCGTATGCTCAACACAGGGAAGGGACCGGCCGTACACGCGCTGCGCGCGCAAGCCGACAAGTTCCTTTACCAGCATACGATGAAGGAAACGATCGAGAAGACGGATCGTCTGACGCTGCGGCAGGGCATGGCCGAAGATTTGATCGTGGAGGATGGCGTTTGCCGCGGCGTCGTCACCAAGACGGGAGCCGAATACCGGGCCAAAGCGGTCGTTCTGACGACCGGCACCTATTTGCGCGGCAAAGTAATCATGGGCGAGCTGATGTACGAGAGCGGACCGAACAACCAGCAGCCTTCGGTGAAATTGTCGGAGTCGCTGCGGAAGCTGGGCTTGGAACTCGTGCGCTTCAAGACGGGAACGCCGCCGCGCGTTCATAAGGATACGATCGACTTCGTCAAGACGGAGATTCAACCGGGCGACGAGTCGCCGAAGTTCTTCTCGTTCGAGACGGAATATTCGGATCGGGCGAACGAACAGCTTCCATGCTGGCTGACTTATACGTCGGAGGACACTCATCGAATTATCAACGATAATCTGCACCGGGCCCCGATGTTTTCCGGCGCGATCGAAGGGACGGGGCCGCGCTATTGCCCTTCGATTGAAGACAAGATCGTGAGATTCGCGGATAAGCCGAAGCATCAAATTTTCCTGGAGCCGGAAGGGCGCAATACGAAGGAGTATTATGTGCAAGGGCTGTCCACCAGCATGCCGGAGGACGTGCAATTGCAAATTCTTCGTTCGATTCCCGGCCTGGAAAAGGTGGAGATGATGCGGACCGGCTATGCGATCGAATACGATGCGGTCGTTCCGACCCAATTGTGGCCTTCGCTCGAGACCAAGCTTGTTACGAATCTGTTCACGGCCGGGCAGATCAATGGCACATCGGGCTATGAGGAAGCGGCAGGACAGGGGATTATGGCCGGAATCAATGCCGCCCGCAAGGTGAAAGGGGAGGAGCCGGTCATTATCGAACGGTCGGCCGGCTACATCGGTGTAATGATCGACGATCTGGTTACCAAAGGAACGAACGAACCGTACCGGCTGCTCACATCCCGTGCGGAATACCGCCTTCTGCTGCGCCATGACAACGCCGATTTGCGGTTGACGCCGCTCGGGCATGAGATCGGTCTTATCAAGGAAGAACGGTATGAGAAGTTTTTGGAGAAGAAGGCGAAGGTGGAAGCGGAGATCGGCCGCCTGAAGGAGATCCGGATTAAGCCGGATGAAGAAGTTCAGGCCATGCTGGCTTCCCGCGATTCGGCTCCGCTGCAGAATACGACGGACGGGATCACGCTGCTTCGCCGGCCGGAGGTGGCCTATTCCGATGTGGAGAAGCTGTCGCCGTCTCCGGTGGAATTATCGGAGGAAATGAAGGAACAAGTCGAGATTCAAATCAAATATACGGGATATATCGAGAAACAGCTGCAGCAAGTCGAACGGCTGGGGAAAATGGAGAAAAAGCGAATTCCGGACGATATCGATTACGGGATCATCCACGGTCTGGCGACGGAAGCGAAGCAGAAGCTCGACAAAGTTCGCCCGCTCTCTCTCGGTCAGGCTTCGAGAATCTCCGGGGTAACCCCGGCAGACTTGTCCATTTTGCTCGTTCACCTTGAACACTATAACCGGGTAACCGCGGCACGGGGGTCCTGATGGTTCAAGTGCAAAGTTGGTTGGCCGACAATGCCGGCGCGCTTGGCATCCTTCTTGGAGAGCGGGAACTGGAGCAGTTCGAACGCTACTACGAGCTGCTCGTCGAATGGAACGAGAAGATGAATCTGACCGGCATTACGGAACGGGAAGCGGTATACGAGAAACATTTTTATGATTCTCTTACCGTCTCGATGGCTGCTGAATTGGAGGGAGACAAGGCGCTGGCCGATATCGGATCCGGCGCCGGCTTCCCTTCGATCCCTCTTAAAATTGCATTTCCCGATTTGAAGGTGACCATTGTCGACGCTTTAGCGAAGCGCATTCGATTTTTGGAAGAAGTCGCGGCTCAATTGGACTTGAAAGGGATCGTTTGCCTTCATGGCAGAGCGGAGGATCTCGGCAGGCTGCCGGAGCATCGCGACCGCTACGACATTGCGACGGCAAGAGCGGTGGCAAGGCTTGCGGGTTTGAATGAGCTTTGCTTGCCGTTCGTTCGCGCCGGAGGCTTTTTTGTGGCGATGAAAGGATCGGACGTTCGGGAGGAGCTGGATGAGAGTGAATACAGCCTAAGCAAGTTAAACGCCCGTTTGCGGGACACGATTCGCTTGGAACTTCCGATTGAAAAGGCTGATCGCCATCTCGTGGTTATGGCCAAGAACGGCCCAACCCCCAAACCGTATCCTCGAAAAGCAGGCATACCTTTGAAGACGCCTCTGCTCGGATAGCCTTCGATGTTCCACGTGAAACAATTATCATGTTAGCTGCGGAAGCAGAGGGTCGGTTGACTATTGTGATTCATATCACGCAAACCATCAAAAAGTGAAGATTTTGTTTCACGTGGAACAAATTAAACGTTGAAAGTTTGCGCGTTCGGCAGGAAATGGAGTTTGAATCGCGAATATATAATTATAGGACATAGAAGCGCCTTCGATGTGCCGCACATGCGCCTTTTTGGTGCAAATTGGCGGCGCTTTTTCTTCGCAATGAGCTTCGAAATATGAGAACGTGGTGGTCAGAGAACATGAGAGAACCGCTGTCGCGCATTTTTGGATTGTCTGACCGCAGCACAGGGCAAGAAGAAGTCAGACAAATTCCGGTTGCCGATATCGTCCCGAGCCCCTATCAGCCGCGCTCGGTGTTTGACGACGAACGGATCGATGAGCTTTGCCAAACGATCAAGACGCATGGCATTATCCAGCCGATCGTCGTCCGTCTGCGGAACGGCAAATACGAGATCATCGCCGGCGAACGGCGATGGAGAGCCGTCACCAAGCTGGGCATGGATCAAATTCCGGCTATCGTTCGCGAAATTAACGATTCGCAGGCTGCTTCCATGGCGCTGATCGAGAACCTTCAACGCGAAGGATTGACGGCTATCGAAGAAGCGATTGCCTATCACAAGCTCATGGAGCTGCATCAGTTGACGCAGGAAAGTCTGGCCCAACGACTGGGGAAGAGCCAATCGACGATCGCGAATAAGATTCGGCTTCTTCAGCTTGGCGAGACCGTCAAAAATGCGCTGCTGGAACGGAAAATTACCGAACGCCATGCCAGGGCGATGCTTGCGCTGCCGGACGAAGAGACTCAGAATAAGTTGCTTGCGGAAATCATCGCAAAGGAATGGAACGTTAAACAGACGGAAACCCGGATTGCCTTTCTGCTGGAAGCCTCACAAAAGCCGAAGTCGCGTCGAGTGTCCTTTACCAAAGACGTTCGCCTCGCCCTCAATACGATTCGCCAGTCGGTCGATATGGTGACCGGCTCGGGCATTCCGATCAAGTCCAGCGAACGGGATTGCGAAGATCATATTGAAATCGTCATTCAAATTCCGAAACGGAACGGCTAAAAGCGCTAGTTGACGGACGGATCGGCATTGTCGTTCCGATCCGTCCGGAGAAAGTAACGATTCTGATGAATTTACGAACGGTTGTGTCCTCCTTGGAGTCGATTCGCGCTTGCGGTATCGCATCTATAGACTTCAATCCGGTTTACTCCGTATCGTCTGCCTTCTAAATAGAGAGCGTTCAGATTCATGTGGCGCATCGGTGGCCAGCGAAAAAAAGACCGCGGTCGGAAACTCGCTGCCGTTCAAGCGTCCGCAGAATCTTGTTGAGAAAGTTCCCCCTTACGATAAAGCATTTATCGCCGTTATCAATATGGAAACGATCTCCGTAGAAAGAGTGCTTTCGGCAAAAAGGACAAGCTGCCAGTCGTTTCGTGAAGGCCAGTCTATAATGAGGTGAAGGTTTTGTCTAAAATCATTGCGGTTGCCAACCAGAAGGGCGGCGTCGGGAAAACGACGACTGCCGTTAATTTGGGGGCATGCTTGTCGACTTTGGGCCGGAGAGTGCTCATCGTCGATATCGACCCCCAGGGCAACACGACGAGCGGAATCGGAATCAGCAAAGCGGATGTGGAATACTGCATCTACGATATTCTCATCAACGAAATCCATCCGAAGCAAGCGATTGTGGAGACCGGACTGCCGAATTTGAAGATGATTCCTGCCACCATTCAACTGGCCGGAGCCGAGATCGAACTGGTCCCGACCATCTCGCGGGAGATTCGCTTGAAGAAGGCGCTCGCTCAAGTTCGTCAGGAGTTCGACTATATTCTGATCGATTGTCCGCCTTCGCTCGGCATACTGACGATTAATTCGTTAACGGCGGCGGACTCGGTGCTCATTCCTATTCAATGCGAATATTACGCGTTGGAAGGCTTGAGCCAATTGCTCAACACGATCCGGCTGGTGCAGAAGCATCTGAACACCTCGCTGCAGATCGAAGGCGTTCTGCTGACCATGTTCGACGCCCGGACGAACCTGGGCATCCAAGTCATCGAAGAAGTAAAGAAATATTTTCAGCAGAAAGTGTACCAGACGGTCATTCCTCGCAACGTCCGTTTGAGCGAGGCGCCTTCACACGGTCAATCGATCATCACATACGATCCGAAATCCAAAGGAGCCGAGGTGTATCTCGAGCTGGCGAAGGAAGTGATTACGTATGAGCAAGCGGCTAGGTAAAGGACTTGATGCGCTCATTACGTCTCTCTCGATTAACGAAGACGATAAAGTCGTAGAAATCCCCTTGGCGCAGCTGCGGGCCAACCCGTATCAGCCGCGCAAAACGTTCGATGACGAAGCGATCAAAGAATTGGCCGAGTCCATTCGTGAACATGGCGTCATTCAACCGATCGTCGTTCGTACGGCGCTAAGAGGCTTTGAGATTATTGCGGGGGAGAGAAGGTTCCGAGCCTCGCAGCTGCTTGGAAGACCGACGATTCCGGCCGTCGTTCGTTCCTATAGCGATCAGCAGGTGATGGAGATTGCGCTGATCGAGAACGTGCAGCGCGAGGACTTGAACGCAATCGAGATCGCCATCGCGTACCAAGCCATCATGGATCAATTCTCGTTGACGCAGGAAGAACTTTCTCTCAAAGTTGGGAAGTCACGTTCCCATATCGCCAATTTCCTTCGATTGCTCATGCTGCCGGAAGAAATCAAGGATCATGTTTCACGTGGAACATTGTCGATGGGTCACGCGAGAGCGCTGGCAGGGGTCAAGGACGACGCCCGCAAAAAAGAACTGGCCAGACAAGCGGTCTCCAATAGCTGGAGCGTTCGCGAGCTGGAGGATGCGGTCCAACAGCCGGACCCCAGCGGCAAGGCTAAGGCTAAGCCAAAGCCAAAAAAACGCGATCCGTACATCGAAGAGATGGAAGAAGTTCTTCGGGAGAAATTCAAAACGACTGTCCGGATCAAGCCGAATAAAGAGAAGGGACATATCGAGCTTTCCTACTTCGGCAAAGGAGATTTGGAACGGTTGCTGGAAATTCTCCAAGCGTTGGCATAGTCTGTCGGAATAGCATATCCAAGTTGTAATCTTCCCCGGGAAGGACTAAACTTAGATATGCTATTCTTGCGTCCGGGCGACGTTTACGGAGGATTACCATGGATAAAAGATCCATTATTTATATGGACAATGCAGCGACGTCATGGCCTAAGCCTCCTCAGGTTCAAGAGGCGATGGAGAGCGCTTTGCGCGAAGCGTCGGCCAATCCGGGCAGAGGCAGCCATGAGATGGCGGTCAAGGCCAGCCGCGTATTGTTCGAAGGCCGTAAAGCGTCGGCCAAGCTGTTCGGATTTTCCAATCCGAACGATCTTGCCTTTACGCTTAATACAACTCATGCATTGAATATGGCGCTTCAAGGATGGCTTCGTCCGGGAGATCACGTCGTGACGACATCGGTGGAGCATAATTCGGTGAGGAGACCATTGGAGGCGCTGCGCCGGCGTTGGGGAATCGACGTTACCTATGTCGAGACGGACGCATTCGGGATCATCGATCTGAAGAAGCTGAAGGACGAAATCCGTCCCCGCACCAGGCTGGTAGTCGCCACGCACAGCTCCAATCTGCTCGGCACGATCGTTCCGATCGCGGATGTGGCGGAGATCGCCCGGGCCAAGGGCGTGAAGCTGCTCGTGGATGCCGCGCAAAGCGCCGGCGTGCTGGACATCGATGTGGAAGGCATGGGGATCGATATGCTCGCATTCCCGGGTCATAAAGGCTTGATGGGGCCTCAAGGAACGGGGGGGTTATATCTACATCCCGATTTGGAATTGGAGCCTCTTATGTACGGAGGGACGGGAAGCCGGTCGGAATCGCCGGAGCAGCCCGTCGTCAGACCCGATCGGTATGAGGCGGGAACGCCCAATACGGTCGGAATCGCAGGCTTGACCGCGGGGGTGAGGTTCGTATCGGACCAGACGCCTGCTCGGATTCATCGAAGGGAACTGGAACTGACGCGTCAATTAATGGAAGGGTTGCTTGAACTTCCGGGAGTATCGGTGCTTGGACCTGGGCCGGAAGCGGAAAGGACCGCGATCGTTTCCTTTATCGTTGAAGGAATGGACCCATCGGAGACCGCCTTCGTTCTGGATCGGCAGTACGGCATTGCCGTACGTTCCGGGTTTCATTGTACGCCGCTAGGACACCAAAGCGCGGGGACGTCGGAGACGGGCGCGGTGCGGGCAAGCCCGGGATATTTTACAACCGAATCGGATATCGTATCCATGTTAGACGCCGTGCGGGAGATCACCGCCGATCGTCGCAGCTGAACCTGTCGTCAACGCTAATACGCGAGAAACACGCAATTGAAGAAAGCATGGGGGAGAAAGGCATGAACGGCTGGGACGACAACGTGTGGCTGGCTATCGCGGCCGGAGAAGGCGTATTGATTATTGTGGCTTTGATTTGGATAGCGGTATTGGGCGGCAAGCTCGGCAGATTAGGGAGAGCGCATCGCAAGCTGGTGGGGGATACGGGCATTCCGGAACTGGAGAACGTCCTGCATGCGCTGCATGAACGCATTGGGCAGTTGGAAGGCAGCCGCAGGGAGCAGGAGGCGGAGCTGGTTAAACACGAAAGACGCCTGGCCGCGCTCAAAGGGCGGATCGGCGTCTTTCGGTTCAACGCATTTTCGGATTCGGGGAGCGATCTGAGCTTCTCGGTTGCGGTCGTGAATGAAGATCAAGACGGCGTCGTACTGACCGGCATTCACGGCCGGGAACAGATGTTCCTTTACGCCAAGCCGCTCGATAAAGGACAATCCGCCTACATGCTGTCTCCTGAAGAGAAGCAGGCGATCAGTCTGGCATCGCAAAAGGAATGACCGATCCGCGCGTTCGGCTAAGGGACAGCTGAATGCTCTCGGAGATAATGTCCGCCATCTTGACGACAAGATTAAGGCGCGTATTTTGCAAAACGAAGTATTCCATAAAACCGCCGACATTGACGATCCCCGTCATATGCATATCGCCGACGGGAGGCAGCTCCTTGTTCACGCCGGCACCGGGCCGAACCGGTCCGGAACCGACCTGGATGCAGCCTACGCTGGAGACTTGTCCGAGACAGGCGTCTATCGCAATCACGAACGGATTTTTGGCCGTACGCAAGATCCGCAGCAGTGTCTCGCTTAGATTCATGGCGTGGACGGGCTCTTCCAACGTTCCGTAAAGGTCGAACGCCGGATTCTGGACCCTCGACAGCGAACTGCCGACGAGCGGCCCCAACGAATCTCCCGTGGAGCGGTCCGTGCCGACGCAGACGATGACGATGCGCCTCTCCGGCGGGAGCGTCTTCAGCTGGCTTTCCAGCCGCTGAGCCAATCGGCTCACGACGGATGGTTCGTTGTAAGGAATTTTCAAAGAGAGCGCGGCGGTTTCGCTGCTATCGGAAGGCCGTCTCTCCCAAGCGCCGTTCATTCGTCTGTTTCGCCTCCTCCCAGGGGATGTTACTAGTATATGGACGGTTTAGCGCTTTTATACTCGCAGAGCGGCCAGGCCGCGAGACGAAAGTTAGGAGGACCGGAACGACATGGAGGAGCCGTTATTGATCGCCTTCGATTCGACCCAACAGGCGCTCAGAGCCGAGATGCTGCTGGAGTACGCCGGAATCGAGATCGACATCCGGCCCACGCCGAAGGAAATCACGGCGGGATGCGCGCTGTCTATCGAATTCCCGCAGCCGGAGATGGAACGGGCCAAAGCGGTCATCGTGGAAGAGAAGGTGGAGATTCGCGGGATGTTCCGAAGAGTCGAACCGGAAGGTTACGAGCAGATCCTGTAAAATCGGAGGGATGCGGGATGGGGCTGAATAGCTTGTTGAACGCGCCGCTGGCTCAATTGGCGGCAGATACCGCGGTCGGAGATTCGAATGAGTGGACGACGTTCGTGCACGAGATTTGGGACCCGCTTACCAGCGCAACGCTTTGGATTGCGGTGCTGAAGGTGATGATACGGATTCTACTGATCTTCGTCGTCAGCCGAATCGCCAGAGCGCTCATCCTTCGAATGATCGACCGAATGACCAATCCGCGGGCATCCCGACGCTTCAAGCTGCGCACGAGACGCGTGCAGACGGTTGGCAAGCTCCTGCACAATACGGCCTCGTATGTCATTAATTTTATCGTGATTCTGCTGATCTTGGGCGAGCTGAACATCAATTTGGCTCCGCTTATCGCCGGAGCCGGCGTGATCGGGCTGGCGATCGGCTTCGGCGCTCAGAACCTGGTCAAGGACGTCATATCGGGCTTCTTCATCATTCTCGAGGATCACTTCTCGGTAGGGGACGTAATCGAGACCGGCAAGTTCAAGGGTACGGTCGAGATGATCGGGCTTAGGGCCACGCGGTTGAAAAGTTGGACGGGCGAAGTATTCGTGATACCGAACGGATCCATTCTGGATGTTACCAACTTCTCGGTGAACAACTCTCTTGCCGTGGTGGACGTCTCGATCGCAGCCACGGAACGGCTGGAGACGGCCGTGGAGATCGTAAGGGGAGTGGTCAACCGGTTCGAGGACCCAAGCCTCGTGGGCGCTCCTGAGCTGCTGGGCGTCCAGTCGCTGACCGCCAGCGATATCGTGCTGCGGATTACGGCCCAGTGCAAGCCGAATACGCAGACGGCGCTGTCGCGGCGTCTGAACGCGGAGATCAAGAAAGCATTCGAAGAGGCGGGCAATCCGCGCTACTCCAACGGAACGGCGCTGGAACGAACGGGGGGAGCGTAATATGGAGGCGAAGCAATTCGGGCTGGGCGATGTCGTTCAAATGAAAAAGCCGCATCCTTGCGGCGCGAACGAGATGGAGATCATCCGCATGGGCATGGACATCCGGATCAAGTGCGTGCACTGCAAGCACAGCATTCTGCTGCCTCGCGCCAAGTTCGAGAAAAGCATGAAGAAGGTGCTTCGCCCGGCCGCAAAAGAAGGGGAAGAAGAGAGCGGCAGCTAAAAGAGAGGCACGGGAGACGGTGTCCGGGCGCTTCCAATACCGTTCGCCATTGATCGGATTCAAGATTGCCTATCGTTTATACGAGTTGAAGCAAGCAGGCCCGCAGGAACCGTTTGGTGTCCTCGGGCCTGCTTGTTTTCAGGCTTCTAAATAAATGGGATTGGTCAGGCAGGCGGTAATGGTTCGGTCCCATTCCGGCAAGAAGCGCTTCGCTTCCGCCCGATAGAACAACCGGCCGGCCGGCACTCGCATCGTAAATTCCCCCTGCTCCTCCACGTCCCATTCCCGCTCGATTCCCCGGTCGGACCACAGCTGAACGCGATCTCCTTTCGCGCCGCTGACGCTTACGGTCAATTCCCATTCGTCCCGATCCCGAACGTTCGCCGTCTCGCCGACGCCGATTCCCTCGAGCGACAGGTCGATAAACGTCTCGTTCGGGGCGAACGAGAGCACGACGCGCCCGCCGCGGATCGCCTGCATAATCTCGTCACCGGACTCGGCTCCGGCTTTGACGTAAGCTGTCGGCGTGCCATGGATGACGAGAAGGTGAGGGGCGTGCGTGTCGCTGCCGCCGATCGCTACGATTTTTCGTCCGGCAGACAGCTGCTCTTGCCACCATTGGACGGCTGCTTCATTGAGCGGACGCCACGGACCGTTCCAAACTTCAATCGCGTCAAAAGGAACGTCGAATCCGAGCTCCCACGGACAATCGTTGCAAAACGGGTGATTCAGCGAGACCAGCGAGCCCTTGTCCGCCGCGCGGCGGAGCGCATCCGACGCCTGCTCCGGCGTGAGCACGCGGAAGTCGTCCAGCGCGTCCATCGCGCCGAGCAGATTGGCGTGTCCCTTATAGCTGGTTAGCTCGACTCCGGGGATCAGCACCAGACCGTCGTCCGCAGCGAGCGTCGACAGGTTCTGGGAAGCGTTGTTGTGATCCGTGAACGCCGCGAACGCCAGTCCCTTCTCCTTGCAGGATCGAATCGCATCGGCTACGGTATAGGAACCGTCGCTGTGAACGCCGTGCATGTGCAGATCGCCCTTGATCCAGCGCGGATGCTTATGCGTGATCGCAATCTCGATCCGAACCTCGCAGCCGCTCTCGGGTATGCGATAGGCGCCGAGCAGGATATGCCAATCGCCTTCCGGAAGCGGGCCGGCCAAGCAGCCGGGCGTCGCCTTGCCGAGACCGACGAAGAACGATTCGCGGGCGCCGCCGCTCCAGCCGACGATCCGCTCGGGGGAGCGGATGCCGATATCGACGACGGTCCGGCCGTCCGACCGGTCGTAAACGTAAGCGACTTCGATTCGCTCCGCGTCGTCCTGTACCGGGAAGGGAATTTCCAGGTACGACTTCTCTTCCTCTTTAACGATTCGCCGCGTCAAAAGATGCGTCGTGACAACGGACATGGGCTCTCGTCCTTTCTATTCTTTGCTGGCGCCAAGGAAGATCCCCTTCATGAAATATTTCTGCACGAAAGGGTAGATGGCCAGCAGGGGGATGATCGTAATCAGCACGCCTGCCATCCGGACGTTGGTCGTCACCAGGAAGCTGCTGGAGGTGGCGCTGGTGTCGACGATCATCGATTTGAGCGCCACCTGCAGCGTCGTCTTCGCCGGATCGTTGATGAGCAGCACCGGTGCGGACAACATGTTCCAGCGGCTGACGAATTCGAACAGCGCCACCGTCGCCAGCCCCGTTTTCGCCAACCGCATATACATCGAACCGAAGATACGCAAGGTTCCCGCTCCGTCGATCTGCGCGGATTCGGACATCTCGTAGGGAACGCCCGCGAAAAAATTGCGCATCAGCAAGATCGAGAAACCGGAGACCATGCCGGACAGCACCAGGGAGACCAGCTTGTCGAGCAGGTGGAGGTCCTTATTGACCAGGTAGAGCGGAATCAAGATCGCGTCCTGCGGAATCATCATGGTGAGCAAGATAAACGTGACCATCGCCTTCCGTCCCGGCAAGTGTGGCTGAATAAGCACGTAGCCGGCCAAGCTCGACAGCAGAACATGCGCGGCCGTTCCGCAGACGGTCACGATGACGCTGTTCATGAACGGCCGCCACAGGTCGAGGCTCTGCCATACGATCCGAAATCCTTCGGTGCTGAACTGTTTCGGGAACAGAATCATCTCGGGCCGCATCGACGCCATTCCGGACGAGAACGCGAGCGAGAGGACGTTGACGAACGGGACGATCATGGTCAGCATGAGCAGCAGCAGGAATGCGGCGTTCAGTACGTCGAACGTTTTGTTTTTCCAGCCGATCCGGTCGTAGCGATCGCTTCCCATACGTTACACCTCATCGAAACGAGTCATTTTTCGCACCGCGAACGTGAGCACAAGCGTAAACAGCACGACATAGAAGCTGGCCGCCGCCGCAGGGCCAAGGCGAATCTCCATGATGCCTTTCTGGAACGTGTACATCATCAGCACGTCCACCTTGGAGGCGATGGCCGAATTGCGCATCACGAAAATTTGATCGAAGATGCGAAGGATACCCAGTGTGTTCAGGAGAAAAATGACCTTCATCGTGTTGGCCAGCTGCGGCAGCGTGACGTAGCGCATCTGCTGCCACCTCGTCGCCCCGTCCATACGCGCGGCTTCATACAAGGAAGGGTTGATCGCGACGATTCCGGCCAGAAACAGGATGCAGTTGTAGCCCATGTCCTTCCATACGGCCGAGCCGATCATGATGCCCCGTGCCCAGGAATCCTCCGCCAGGAAGTTGATCGGCTGGATGCCGAACAGCTTGACGAGCAGAAGGTTGACGAAGCCGGTGTCCGGAGACAGCAGGAAGATGCACACTCCGCCGACGACGACCCAGGAGAGAAGATGCGGAATGTACAGGATCAATTGCGCGGCTTTTTTGAAAGGACGGTTCAAGACCTCGTTCAGCGACAGGGCGACGATCAGCGGCGCGAGAAAACCGGCGATCAAGATGCCTCCGCCTATGATCAATGTGTTCCGGAAGGCGTCCCAGAACGTCGGGTCGTGCCAAACCGTCCCGTAATTCGTAAACCCGACGTACGGCCTGGCTCCCATCAGCTTGTAGTCTTGAAAGCTGGTCTGCAAACCTTTTACGAGCGGATAGTAGGAGAAAAGGACAAAGTAGATCGCGACGGGAAGCATCAGCAGGTAGAATAGGCCGTGTTTCTTCAAGATCTTCATCGGTGCTCACTTCCTCTTCCAATATGCCGGAACCTTGAAGAGCGAGGAACGGTTCCTCGCTCTTCGCCGGCCTCTGCAACCGTTGACGTCGGCCGCAGGCCGGTAGCCGGCTTATTCGTCGATCAGGTTGGCGGCCTTCAGTTCCTTCTGCATCTGCGCGACGGCGTCCTTGGCCGGCATCTGTCCGGACATCGCCTTGAGCGCGTAATTCGTGACGATCTTCTCGGCGTCCGGCCAGGTGGACAGCGATACCTCCAGCGTGGCGTATTGCTTGGACAGCGCCATCGCGTCCTCGACGCCCGGAAGCGGAGGGAACGGCGACTTCACGCTGGAGTTGTACCAGTACGGAACGCCATGGTCCATGTTCGCCTGCTTGCCGACGTCAGTCAGCGTATAGGTGCCGTTATCCACGGTGTAGTCGTATCCTTCGACGCCGAGGCTGCCGAGCGTAATGCCGTCCTGCGACTGCCAGAACTCCAGGAACTTCTTGGCGGCGTCCGGGTGCGGGGCGTTCTTCGGAATGATCCAGAAATCCGGATCGCCGCGCCGCATCAGGATCGTTCCGTCCGGTCCGGGAATGCTGGCCATGCCTTCCGCATCGAACGTAGTGTTCGGGTTCTCCTGCTGCTTCAGGCTATTGAACATGCCGACCCAGGCATCCCAGTACGTAATCATGCCGACGCGGTCGGCCAGGAACAGATTGCGCATCTTCGCCGTATCGTTCGTTACGAAGTTCGGATCCATGATGCCTTCCTTGACCAGCTTGGCGAACCATTCGTACATCGGAATCGCGGCATCCGAGGCATAGGGAATCGTCCGCTTGCCGTCCTTCATCACGTACCGGTATTTAAGGCCGGCCGCGCTCATGATGCCTTGAATATCGTACAAACCGGAGGTGCTCAGACCGTAGGTGTCGGCTTTGCCGTTGCCGTCGGGATCGTTCTCCTTGAACGCCTTGAGCACGTTGTAGAGCTCGTCCAACGTCTTGGGCTCCTGAAGGTTCAGCTTGTTCAGCCAATCCTTGCGGACGATCGGCATCGTCGCCCCTTGGAATTTGGAGAAGACGCCGTAAATTTTGCCGTCCTCGCCTTTCAACTGGTCCCACTCGGCAGAAGGAATCACGGACGGATCGGACAGCACGGAGGATTGCTTGACAAAGTCGGTCAGGTCGGTGACGACGCCTTGGTCGATAAAAGTATTCAGCTTGGCCAGGTCGCTCACTTCGATCAGGTCGTATTTGGCGCCCGAACCGAGCGCGGTCAATACCTTCTGATCGTAATCGCTGGCCGGCTTGTCCAGCGTAACGTCCATGCCCAGCTTGTCGCCGAGCGCCTTGGCGAACTTCTCGTTGCCCTCCGGCGTCTTGCCGCCCACGTTGCCGGTCAGGATCGCCAGCTTGCCTCCGACTGTATCGGCTGCCTGGGAAGATCCGGCCGGCTCGGCGGATGTTGAAGCTTCGGCCGATCCGGATGCGGAAGACGAAGGAGAAGATGAAGCTTCGTTCGTGCTGCCGCAGGCGGACAGGAGCAGGGCTCCGATCGCGGTTGCGGACAGGACGGCGGTCATTTTCAATTTCACGATTTGTTCCCTCCCAAATTTAATATAGGTTCCGCGCATGAGCTGCGGATGACCATGTCGGTCGGCACGATCGTTCGTTTGAGCGTTCTGGCGCCTCCGTCGATCAGCTCGAGCAGCAGCTCGGCCGCTTCCCGTCCCAGCCGTTCCGCGTGAAGGCGAACGCCCGTCAGGGGAGGGGTAAACTCCGGGGAGAACACCGAATCGTCGCTGAAGGCGAACACCGACAGCTTGTCCGGAATCGCGAGACCCAGCGCCTCGGCCGCCTTGTAAACGCCAAGCGCCATCGTGTCGGTATCGGCGATGACGGCCGTAATGTCCGGTCGTTCCGTGAGCGTCGCGAGCGTCATCTCGTAGCCGAAGTCGAACGAAGGATTGTCCGGATCGGGCTTATACTTCAAATGATAGGACGAGGGCGGAAGTCCGGCTTCCCGGATCGCCGAAAGAAACCCGCGCGACCGGTCGTCGGCGACCGTTCGGAACTTGGGCGCGTTCAGAAACAGAAAGTGCCGATGCCCGAGGCCGAGCAAGTAGCGCGTGATCTGCTGCGTCATCGCGACGTTGTCGTTGTCTACGTAAGAGACGCGATTCTCGTACTCGGGCGACGGCCGGCCGATCAGCACGATCGGCACTTCGCCGGAGAGCCGTTCGGCGACCCGGGGGTCGCGGGTCTCCGGATCGAGCAGGATCTCGCCGTCGACCGGGTCGGTGGCCATGTGCTCCACCTGATCCTGGAAGGAGGAGGGAAGAGCGTTGACGAGCAGCCGATACCCCCTGGCATAGCAAGCGCCGAGCACGCCGTTTAAGAGCGACAGATGGAACTGGCTGAACTTGACTTTATCGGCCCGAAGGTTCAGTCCGATGATGCGGGTCGATTTGTTCGCCAGGCTGCGAGCCCAGTAATTGGGCTTGTAGTTCAATGCTTTTGCGGCGGCCAGCACGCGCGCGGTCACTTCTTGGCTGATCGGTCTTTTTTTGCTGAACACGCTGGATACGGTGCCTTTGGAAACGCCGGACGCTCTCGCGACGTCATCGATGGTGGCCATACAGAAACTTACCTTTCCTTTCTGAATGAGACAAACGTCGATCCATTAAACCGGTTTAGCGATAATCGTGAAGAATCGTCCCCTTCTCTCGATGAATCCAAATTCTGAATTAGCCCCGGGTACGTTCCTCATCGTAAACCGGTTTTATTAACCCGATATTCATGCCGTGTCATCGCTTTGTAAATCCGTGCCGAACAAGGAAAACAGATTTTGTGCGCGCGGTGGCGTAAAGTGGTTGCGCGCTCGTCCCAAATATGATATGATTTTTCTTGCTGTGAGGAGAGGTACCCAAGAGGCCCAAGGGGGTTGACTCGAAATCAACTAGGCGTCGCAAGGCGTGCGTGGGTTCGAATCCCACCCTCTCCGCCACTCAACAAAAAACAAGTTGCGACCCTAACAGGGTCGTTTTTTTGTTGAGTGGCGCAGGTGGGATGAGAACGGGCCGTTACGCGAACATGCCATAAGGCATGTTCGTAGGCCCCGGCGTGATAGTCGCGATTACTGTGACCGTACGAATGGGTACGGTCACGGTGCGACGGAGCGAATCCCACCCTCTCCGCCACTCAACAAAAAACAAGTTACGACCCTAACAGGGTCGTTTTTTTGTTGAGTGGCGCAGGTGGGATGAGAACGGGCCGTTAAGCGAACATGCCATAAGGCATGTTCGTAGGCCCCGGCGTGATAGTCGCAATTGTCGTGACCGTACGGATAGTACGGTCACGCGGCGACGGAGCGAATCCCACCCTCTCCGCCACTCAACAAAAAACAAGTTGCGACCCTAACAGGGTCGTTTTTTTGTTGAGTGGCGCAGGTGGGATGAGAACGGGCCGTTAAGCGAACCTGCCATAAGGCAGGTTCGTAGGCCCCGGCGTGATAGTCGCTGAAACCGTGGGCGAACTTACGAAACGGTAGGCGAAGCGGCTCCCGACGAGGAGCCGCTCTTTTGCCGTTTACGCCGCATATTCTTTTTCGTAAATCGTTCGGACCAGTTCCAGCACTTTCCGCCCGTGCTGGGCGAAAGGCAGCTCATAAGGACGATTCTTCAGCAAAAAGGACCCGGACGGCGTCCGATTCGCTTCCGCCGCCGCTTGGTACAGCAGCGAGGCTCCATGCGTCGGAGGCGGGAAAACAAGCTTCATCATCATCTTGGCGATGAGCGGCAATCCCGAGTTTTTGTCTTTTCGGATCGTATTGTTGCCCCCCGGATCGACGCTAAGCATTCGAATGCCGTCGGCGGAGAGGGAGGGCGCCAGTTCGCTCGTCCAAAGGGACAGCGCCAATTTGGATGTCGCATAAGGGCCTAGCAGCTTCTTGAACGTGTCGGGACGTTCCAGCTTGTCGGGGTTGAATCGCCTGACCATCTTCAAAGCGGACGAAGACGTGTTGATGACGGTTCGCATCGTTCCGTTCCGCAGCAGCTCCTTAAGTTCCATGAAGATAATATAGGAGACGACGGCGTGCAGTTCGAAGTGCAGCTCGCGTCCCTGCTTGGAGTAGTCGAGCTTCGGGAAGCTGCCGCCGGCGTTGTTGAACAGCGTATCCAAGCTGCGCTCCTCGGTTTTGATTCGCTCCAGCGCGTTCCTCAGACTTTGAAAATCAGTCAGTTCGGCCCGGTACGTCCGCAGTCGGCCGCGAGCGAGACTGTCCCTCACAAGCGGGTCGTCCCGCCGGAATTCGGAGCGGATCAGGGCGGCGACTTCCCAATCGTCGGCCAGCAATTTGCGCGTCAATTCATAACCGATCCCGTTCGTGGCTCCGGTAACGAGAGCGACGCGGGGTTCTTCGGCTGTTTTCATTCGATTCTCCTCCTCGTTCATGAAGTTGGGCCTATTGTACAAATTGGAGTCGACACCAAGTCAACACTTCCTCCGACATTGACTTGAAGTTGGCTCCAAGGGATATAATGGGGACGAAAAGAAAGGAGCGGGACGAATATGGACGCCACTCGCGAACTGACGATCAAGGAGATTGCGGATCGAAACGGCATTACGACGGATACCGTTCGTTATTATGAGAAGATCGGCCTGCTTCCGCGCGCAGAACGGAAGATGAACCGGCACCGCGTATACGGCCCGGACGATGCGGAGCGGATCCGAATGATCGGGTGCCTGAAAAAGACCGGGATGTCCTTGGACGAGATGAGGCCTTATATGGGCATGTACCGCAGCAAGGAGGGCATACGGCCGACGCCGGAGCTGCACAGGCTGATGGAGGAGCATCGGGAGAAAATCCGGGAACAGATCGATTCTTTGCAGCAAGTTCTCGATTTTATCGATGACCGGCTCACGGAGGGCTTCAACCGGGGGCAGGAATGCGCTCTTTCGGAGGAAAAAACGAAAGAACCCCTTGCGGGGTTCTTCGGGCGACGTTGATAAGAGTCGAAGTCGTTGCCATCCGTTGCTGTTGACGCATGCGGTTTTGCGCGAAGCCGGGCTTCGCCGTCAGCCGTATACCAGCAGTTCGGGTAAACGGACCGCACTAGCGCGAAATGCTGTGCTTTTGACAAGTGTCTTTGGCACAACCCTCCGTTCCTACTCCGTTTGGTACGTGTCTTCCTTCGGCCGTTGCCTGCATGGGTTCAATGGAACCACACCTCTCTGTTCGTCGCCGATTATAGATTGGCTCAAGGGACCGCTTTTTATGCGGCGGAAATTTTTAACTGTTGAACTTCTTCCATTTTCGGCGGTGGTTCGAGGTCTCCGGGAACCGTTCCCCCCGCGAGAGCCGAATGCGCTTCGGATTCTGAATGCCGGTGTGGAAGGAAGCTTCCCCGACTTCAATGTACTCCCCGTCGTTCGGCGCCCGCTGGCCCGGCTCGAATTCGGTCTGTTCGCCCATCTGTTCACCCCCTGTGCGCGAATTCAGTCGATATTGTCTGGGAAAAGGAAGCCGGATATGCAACAGCATTCGTATTTCGTTGACCCGCCTATGGAATTGTGATAAGTTATATAAGTATGCCATTAACAAGCATACTCCTTGCTCTCCGGCCGATCGGACAACCGTTCGGTGTGCCAAGCGGAGGGCCAAAGACCAAAAGGAGGTGAACGGAAATGCGCAACTATGAGTTGATGTACATTATCCGTCCGGACGTGGATCAAGAGACCGTTCAAGCTGTCGTGGAGAAATTCCAAGGCATCATCGTGAACGGCGGAGAGATCGTCAAGCAAGAGGTGCTCGGCAAGAAGCGCCTGGCTTACGAGATCAACAAGCACCGCGACGGTACGTATGTGTTGGTTCAATTCACGGCTTCCTCGGATATCGTGAACGAGCTGGAGCGCGTTCTGAAGATTTCGGACGAAGTCATTCGTCACATGATCGTCAGAGAAGTCGCCTAAGCGAACGAACTTAACCCATTAGCCGGGCGGATGTTCCGCCGCGAGTTGTCATAGCTGGGAGGGATCGTGCCATGTTGAACCGGGTTATTCTGATCGGACGCTTGACGAAGGACCCCGAGCTTCGTTACACGCCTGCGGGCGTGGCCGTTGCGCAATTTACGCTGGCCGTCGACCGTCCTTTCTCTCGCGATCAAGGGGGAGAACGGGAACGCGAGGCGGATTTTATTCCCATCGTCACTTGGCGCCAATTGGCCGAGACTTGCGCGAATTACCTTCGGAAGGGCCGTCTGGCCGCCGTGGAAGGGCGCATTCAGGTGCGCAACTACGAGAACAACGAAGGACGCCGCGTCTATGTAACGGAAGTCATCGCCGATAACGTACGCTTCCTGGAATCTCCGAACCGCGAAGGCGGAGGCGGACAAGGTCGCGACGATTATGGCGGCGGCGGCGGCGGAGGGAATTCCGGCGGAGGCTACGGCGGAGGCGGTTACGGCGGCGGTGGCAGCCGCGGCTCCGGATCCGGATCGCGCGGCGGCAATAGCGACCCTTTCGCGGATGACAGCAAGCCGATTGATATATCGGACGATGATTTGCCATTTTAGACAGGAAAGGACGGAGAAACAATGAGCGAACAACAACAAGCTGCAGCACCTGCCGCTCGTGAAGAGCGTACGTATACACCGCGCGAGAACCGTGGCGGCGGAGAAGGCCGCGAACAGCGCGAGCCCCGCAAGTTCCGCCGCGGACGCAACAAGCGCCGCAAAGTTTGCTACTTCACCGTAAACAAGATTACGCATATCGACTATAAGGATCTGGACCTGCTCCGCAAGTTCATCAGCGAGCGCGGCAAGATCCTGCCTCGCCGCGTAACCGGCACGAAGGCGAAGTACCAACGCATGCTGACCGTCGCAATCAAGCGTTCGCGTCAGATGGCTCTTCTCCCGTACACGACGGAGTAACCAGCCAGCATAAGAAAAAAGTTCTTCTAGACTACGTTTTTATGTAGTTCTGGAAGAGCTTTTTTTTTGATAATATGCCTCTGTGGCAAGCCCGCGTATTAACGCGATATCTGCCACATGGGTAGATTCGGTTAACTTTGAAGCGTGCTGCTTTATATACGGAAGCAGCCAAGCTTGCGTTTTTGTATAACGATATCCCTCTGCACTAAGGTTCAGGATGACTTCTGGAAAGTGTGGAATTGCCGGTAGGCCAGGTGGAGAGCGCTTGCTCAGCAACAGCTTCTAGCATGTCGCGACTGAAGCCGGCCTTGGCCTGAACAGCCATACCATGGGTCACCGCCATCACGAATGCAGCTAGCGCGGTACAGTTAGCGGTCTCCGGCAGATCTCCCTCCTGCTTTGCCCGTTCGAATCGATCACGCAGCGACGCCTCTCCCTCCGCACGCGCATCGATCAGGGCAAGCCGAATCGGTTCGGCATCGTCCGAGCAAGCCAAGGCGCCGTTGATTCCTAGACATCCCCTGTGATCCGGGTAACGAGTATGCAATTCGGCCGCCCTGCGGAGGATGTGTGCAACCACCTCCCGCGAGGTAGGCAGATCCAACGCGGCCGGGATGAAATCCAGGTAACGCTCGTAGTAGCGAGCCAGCGCTCGGCGGAACAACGCTTCCTTGTTGCCGAACGCCGAGTAGAGCGCGGGTCGTTCGACACCCATGGCCTGAGTCAGGTCGGAGTACGACACGCCCTCGTAGCCTTTGCGCCAAAACACGCAAACTGCCGCGTCCAGTGCCTGATCCACATCGAATTCGCGTTTACGTCCCATCAGTCAGATCACCTCGCATTTTTTGTGACGGCCGAAATTAAAGGGGTTATGTCCGATTTTCATACTTTACGTTTATCATAACACACGTTACAGAACGCTACCAACTCCATCAGGCAAGGGCATCTACGGCAACACACGGTCGGTGAAATACTTTGCCGTCACCTAACATAACGTGACCCCAACTCCCTTGCCATAGAACAAAAAAATAAAACGTAATGACCGTTACGTTATTGACAATTCACACCGGGTTGTATAACATCAATTAACGTAACGATCGTTATGATACTCGGCCGATTTCCGGGGGAGGGCGTCCAGTGGCGTATGGGCTAAGCGAAAATTTTATTTTACAAAATGAGGTACTGCCTGCCAAATAGCTTTCAACCGGCGGGCGCTTAAAGTTTTTGCTAAAAAGCGATTAAAATTTCTCTTAAAAGGAGTAGGCAATATGTCGACGATTGAAGGAAAATTCAGTGGCAAAGTTGCTTTGGTTACGGGGGCAAGTCGTGGGATGGGGGCTGAAATAGCCAAAAAATTAGCTGCAGGCGGAGCGGAATTTATAGGCGTCCATTACGCCAGTAATAGGGATGCTGCTTTAAAAGTCGTTGAAGAGATTAAGGCGCTGGGCTCGAAGGCTGTGGCTCTGGAAGCAGAATTAACCACCGGTATTTCCGGTGTAAAAAAGCTTTGGGCTGCATTTGAAGATGCTGTTCGTTCGGAAATTGGATCTGTGCAATTGGACATCTTGATCAATAACGCAGGTATTGCACCGGCCATTCCTTTTGAAGAAACGTCAATTGAGGCGTTCGAAGATGTCATTAATGTTAATCTTAAAGCTCCATACTTTCTTACTCAAGCAGCTGGCCCGTTTATACGGAACGGCGGACGAATCATTAATATTTCTACTGGCTTTACTCGTGTTGCCGGTCCAGGGCATTCCATTTATTCGGCTTCCAAGGGAGCCATCGAGACACTTACTTTGGCGTTAGCTCCACATTTTGGATCAAAGGGTATTACTGTTAATGCAGTAAGGCCGGGAGTTACGAATACTGATATGAACAAGGATTGGCTCGCGATCCCGGAAGCTCATGCTGAAGCGGCTTCAATGACTGCTTTCGGAAGAATTGGCACCACTGAAGACGTTGCCGATGTAGTTGCGTTTGTAGCATCTGAGGAAGCGCGATGGATCACGGGACAATTTATTGATGCCACCGGAGGAACTAGGCTATAAGCGCTTCTCCCGTACGCGACGGAGTAAGCGATACGCTCCGAAAGCCTCTTCGGTCTACAGTCCGCTGTAGAGCCGAAGGGGCTTTTTTCGTTTTGCCGGCCCCTCGCATAAAAGGCCGCTTCCGAAGGAAACAGTAAAGTAAACTCGACAAGAGAAGGGACGTTTCGCTTATGTTCGGTGCGATGCCGTACATTCTGATGGGTCTGGGCATTGTCGTTCTTATCGTGGGTACGGTCTACTCCGTTTCGGTCATGCGCAGGGAGCAGCACCGGGAAATGGACCATGGCGCCGACGACATGGCGGCGGCTTCGGTAAGACACCCGATATCCTCCAATCCGATTCTGGTCCTGTACATCATCATTCCGGTCGCGGCGATCGTGGGCGGCATCATTTGGGTTCTTTTCAGCCAGCAATCGGGCTGAATGAAGGGAGGGGGAATCGTATATGGATCGCAGACGGTATTACGTCTCCGTTCAGTCCAAGAGCATCTTGGAAAACCAAGGGGACGGAGCCTACGAGTTCGAAGTGGACGCGACGCCCGAAGAGGTTCAAACCTTGCGTGACCTCTTCGCTGCACTGGAGATTCATGAATACGGGACGGCATTCCGAATCGCGCTTCAGCCCGGGCTGCCTTACCATCATGACAGGCAGAACGATGCATACGACGACGATCTGAACGAAATTTACAACTTGCTCCATCGGATCGGCACGGAAGAGACGGTGCGGCATCTCGACGGAATGCGATACGAACCGGGGCTCGAAGGCTGACAGGAGATAGGGCTTCTGTCCTTCTCTACGGAGATAAATCGTTTAAAAGAAGAAGAGCGGGAAGCGGGCGAAGCGGCTACGCTTCTTTTTTTGTCGATTTCTGCCTCTATGGTTCAAATGGAGCGAAATTAGACCGATTTCTTAATAAAAAATTCGATTATCTCAGCCAATTGATCCCGCGCTTAATAGGAAGCGAAATTTCAGGGGTGGATATCGGGCAGGATGTGGGAGGATATGGGAGGATCGGGCCGGATCGGCCGGGTAATCTCCCCTGAGCCCGGCTCAGCCCGGCTAAGGGGGCCAGATCGAGGGTGAGCCCCGGGACGGTTCATGTTACCCTTACACAAAGCTTTTCAAAAGCTTTTTCAAAAAAAGAGAAGGGAGCACAAGGAATGAAAAGAAGGTTGGTCGCTGGACTTTGCCTGGTGTCGTTGCTGACACTGGTCGGCTGCGGCAGCGGAGGAAACGCCGAAGGAAGCGGTGGCTCCGATGCGGCGCCATCGGGAGAAACGACGCTAGCCAAAGCCCAACGTCAGGGGTATGTCACGATCGGTTTCGCCAACGAAAATCCGTACGCGTTTGCGACGGCGGACGGCAAGCTGACGGGGGAAGCGGTCGAGGTGGCGAAGAAGGTTCTCTCCAATATGGGGATACCGGAAGTGAACGGCGTGCTGACCGAGTTCGGCTCGCTCATTCCCGGGCTGAACGCCAAGCGCTTCGATATCATTACGGCCGGGATGTTCATCAATCCGGAACGGGCGAAGGAAGCGGACTTCGCCGATCCCGAGTACAGCATCGGCGAAGCGATCGCGGTGAAGAAGGGCAATCCGGCCAATCTTCACAGCTACAAGGATATCGCGGCTAACAGCAAGGCGAAGGTGGCGGTCATGAACGGAGCCGTCGAAGTCGAATATTTGCAAAAGTCCGGCATTCCCGACGCGCAGATCGTTACGGTTCCGGATCAGCCTTCGGCCATCTCGGCGCTGCAGGCCGGAAGGGTCGACGCGATCACCATGACGGGCCCGGCGCTGCAGGCCATGCTGGATTCGGCCGCGGACGACAAGATGGAGCGTGTGACGGACTTCGAGCAGCCCGTCATCGACGGCAAAAGCGTGCGCGGATACGGGGCGGCGGTTTTCCGCAAGGACGACGGCGAATTCCGCGAGGCGTTCAACGCCGAGCTTCAGAAGCTGAAGGATTCCGGAGAATTGCTGGAGATTCTGAAGCCGTTCGGATTCACGGAGCAGGAGCTTCCGGGAGACATGACCGCGGAAGAGCTCTCCAAGTAGCGGGGGCCGGCCATGTGGCATCTGCTTCCGCCGCTGCTCGACGGTATGAAGACGACGCTGCTCGTCACGCTGTACAGCATCGCCGTCGCTCTCGTCCTCGCGTTCGCCGCGGGGTTCGGCCGGTTGTCGAAGTCCCGCACGGTGAGAGGCGTCACGCTGGTCTACGTCGAAGTGTTCCGCGGAACCTCGCTTCTCGTGCAGCTGTTCTGGATGTACTTCGCGCTTCCGCTGCTGCTGGACGTTCGAATTCCGGCGATGAGCGCCGCGGTGCTGGCGCTGGGACTGAACTACGGGGCCTACGGGTCCGAGGTGGTCCGAAGCTGCGTGCTGGCGGTGCCGAAGGGGCAGACCGAAGCGGCGATCGCGCTCAATCTGACGCCACGGCAAAGAATGCGCCGGATCATTCTGCCGCAAGCCTGGCGCATGATGCTGCCGGCCTTCGGCAATCTGCAGATCGAATTGCTCAAGGGGACCTCGCTCGTTTATCTGATTACGCTGAGCGACGTCACGTTCCGGGGCATGGTGCTCCGTTCGAGCAACATGACGGAGACGCCCGCCATTTTCGGCTGGATTCTGATCCTGTTCTTCATCGTCGCGTTCGCTTTGACCCGACTCATCCGGTTCTTTGAACGAAGAGCCGCAGTGGGGAGGGGATAGGCGATGTGGGATTGGAGTTACGCTTGGTCGATCGTGCCGGAGCTGATCAAGGTCGTGCCGATCACGCTGATCGCCACGTTCGGCGGATTCGCCGTCGCCTGCCTGCTTGGCCTTCCGATCGCGCTAGCGCGCCGGGCGAGAAGCCGCTGGATTTCGTGGCCGGTTACCTGGGTCGCGGAATTTATCCGCAGCACGCCGCTGCTTATCCAGCTTATCGTGCTCTTCTACGCGCTGCCGAATTACGGAATCGTGCTGTCTCCGATGACCGCCGGCATTCTGGGGCTGGGCATTCACTACAGCACGTACTTGGCCGAGGTGTACCGAGGAGGAATCGAGTCGGTTCCGAAGGGACAATGGGAAGCGTCCCGGGCGCTGAATTTGACCAAAGCGCAAACGTGGCTGCGGGTCGTGCTGCCGCAATCCGTGCCGCCGACGATTCCCGTCATGGGCAATTATCTGATCGTCATGTTCAAGGAGACGCCGACGCTGTCCGCGATTACGCTGGTCGAGCTGCTGACGACGGCCAAGGCGATCGGATCGCATTCGTTCCGCTATGTAGAGGCGATTACGCTGGTCGGGGTGATCTTCCTGCTGCTCAGCTATCCTTCGGGATTGTTGGTGCGAAGGCTGGAGCTGCATTTGAAAAGAAGGGAGAGGAGCGTGGAAGCGAAATGATCGGACAAACGGAAACGCTGCGGGAGACGGAACAGCCGGACGTCGCGCCTCCCGCGCCGGAGCGGCGCAGGGGGCCGGAGGAACCGGAGACGAACGTCAAGGAGGAGATTCGGCCGATCGTGCGCTATCGCGGGATCACCAAGTCGTTCGGCAGCCATCAGGTGCTGGACCGGATCGATCTGGACATCCGGCCGGGCGAGAAGGTGGCGCTGATCGGCCCGAGCGGATCGGGCAAGACGACGCTGGCGCGGCTGCTGATGACGCTGGAGGAGCCGACCTCCGGCACGATCGAAGTCGATGGAGAGCAGCTGTGGCATATGGAGCGCAAAGGCAGGCTCGTCCCGGCGGACGAGAAGCATCTGCACCGGGTTCGGGGGAAGATCGGCATGGTGTTCCAGCATTTCAACCTGTTCCCGCATATGAACATTCTGCGCAACGTGACCGAGGCGATGGTGCTCGTTCAGAGGATGCCGAAGGAGGAAGCCGAAGCGCGGGCGCTGGCGATGCTGGAACGGGTCGGACTGCAAGAACGGACGAAGCATTATCCCGCGCAGCTGTCCGGCGGGCAGAAGCAGCGGGTGGCGATCGCGCGGGCGCTTGTCATGCAGCCGAACATCATGCTGTTCGACGAGGTCACGTCGGCGCTCGACCCGGAGCTCGTCGGGGAAGTGCTCGACGTGATCAAGAACGTGGCCGCCGAGGGAGAAATGGCGATGATGTTGATCACTCACGAGATGGATTTCGCCCGCGACATTGCCGACCGGGTGCTGTTTACGGACGGCGGGCGCATCGTCGAACAGGGGACGCCGGAGCAAATCTTCGAAAATCCGCGGAGCGAGCGATTGCAATCGTTCCTGACCCGGTTCCGCGGCCGCCGCGCGGACGATGCCGGAACCTCCGCAGGCTCCATGACGGCGGCGGGGCGCGAATGAGCGGCGCGCTGGGCTCGCTGCGCTTCCGGCCTCCCCGGGCGGAGGACGGCCGGAGGATGGCGGAGCTGGTCCGCGCAAGCGGCGAGCTGGACGTCAATTCCACGTACTGTTATGCGATGCTGGGCCAATGGTTCAGCGAGACGTGCCTGATCGCGGAGACGAAGGAGGAAGGCCGGTTGGCCGGGATGGTGACCGGCTTCCGTCTTCCTTCCGATCCGCTGACGCTGTTCGTCTGGCAGATCGCCGTCGATTCGCGCTATCGCGGGCAGGGCGTCGCGATGGCGCTGCTGAACGAATTGACGGCCGAGCTGGACGTCCGCTTCGTGGAGACGACGATCTCTCCTTCGAACGGCCCCTCGCGGCGGCTGTTCCAGAAGTGGGCCGATTCGCTGCGAATGGCGATCACCGTGTCGGAAGGGTTCCGGGAGGGGATCTTCCTGGAACCCGGTCATGAGGCAGAGGAGCTGTACCGGATGGGTCCGATCGTCCGGGATCTCGAGAGCGACTAAGAATGGGGGGATCGGTTCAGATGAACGGATCGCAATGGGCCAGCGGCAAGCTTCAAGTGTTCGAGACGATGGAGTCCGAGGTGCGCAGCTACATCCGCTCGTTCCCGACGAAGTTCCGGCGAGCGTCCGGGTACCGGATGTGGGATACGGAGGGGAAGGAATACGTCGATTTTTTCTCCGGCGCGGGGGCGCTCAATTACGGCCACAACCCGCCGGAGATGAAGCGGCTTCTGATTCAATACTTACAGGAAGACGGCATCTCGCACAGCCTCGATATGGCGACGGAGGCGAAGGAACGGTTCCTGCTCCGCTTCGGCGAGACCATTCTTCGTCCCCGGGGGCTCGACTACAAGGTGATGTTCCCGGGGCCGACCGGGGCGAATTCGGTGGAGAGCGCATTGAAGCTGGCCCGGAAGGCGACCGGCCGCCAGACCGTCATGAGCTTCACGAACGCGTTCCACGGCATGACGCTGGGCGCGCTCGCCGTAACGGGGAACAAGTTCAAGCGCAAAGGCGCGGGCGTTCCGCTCCATCACACCGTCACTTTTCCGTATGACGGTTATATGGGGCCGAGCGTCAACACGCTGACGTACATCGAGAACTTCCTGGAGGACAGCGGAAGCGGGATCTCGCTGCCGGCGGCGGTCATTCTCGAGACGCTGCAGGGAGAGGGAGGCTTGCAGGCGGCGAGCGGTCCTTGGCTCAGAGGGCTGGCGAACCTGTGCAAGCGGCACGGCATTCTGATGATCGTCGACGACGTGCAGATGGGCTGCGGGCGGACGGGAACGTTCTTCAGCTTCGAGCCGTTCGGCATGGAACCGGATATCGTCTGCCTATCGAAGTCGATCGGCGGCTACGGGCTGCCGATGGCGCTGACGCTCCTGAAGCCGGAGCTGGATCTGTGGGAGCCGGGCGAACACAACGGGACGTTCCGCGGGAACAACCTGGCTTTCGTGGCGGCGGCCGAAGCGCTGAGCTATTGGGAGAACGACCGGTTCGCGAAGGCGATCGCCCGGAAGGGAGAGCAGCTGCGAAGCGCGCTGCTGTCGCTTGCGGACCGCTTCGGCGGAGAGGTTCGGGGACGGGGACTCATGCAGGGAATCGCGCTGGAGCCGGGGCTGGCGGAGAAGGTATGCGCGGCGGCGTTCGAGCGAGGGCTCGTCATCGAGACATCGGGTACGGACAGCGAAGTCGTCAAGGTCATGCCTCCGCTCGTCATCGACCCGGAAGGGCTGGACGAAGGGCTGGCCATTCTGCGAAGCAGCATGCAGCAGGTCGTCGAAGCGATGGGCGCGGCGGCAATCCGATAACGAAAGGGGAGCTATCAAACATGATCGTCAGAACGTTGGAGGAACGCGCAGGCACCGAATACGACGTAGGGACGGACACTTGGAAAAGCCGCAGATTGCTGCTGAAGGAGGACGGCGTTGGCTTCTCGCTGCACGATACGGTCATCAAGGCGGGCACCGAGACGCTTATCTGGTATAAGCATCATATCGAAGCGGTGTACTGCGTGGAGGGCGAAGGCGAAGTCGAGCTGATCGAGACCGGAGAGAAATTCCGGATCGTGCCCGGAACGATGTACGTGCTGAACGGCCATGAGCGGCACTACTTGCGCGGCGGCGCGGTCGATATGCGCGTCGTGTGCGTATTCAATCCGCCCTGCACGGGCCGCGAGGTCCACGACGAGGAAGGTGCTTACGCCACAGCGGAATAAGGCCCGCCAGCATTCAAACATGATATCGGGAAGGGGATACGAACGATGACTGCCAACCTGAACGTGAAAACCGACGTATATCCGACGCGCCAATCGGATCGGCCGGAGTGGATCGAGAGAGCCGACCCGGTCGTGTATGACCACAAGTTGAAACAGGACGTGGTCGGAACGGAGCAGCTTGCTTTTTATGAGGAGAACGGCTATCTGTTCTTCGACGCCTTCTTCAAGCCGGAAGAAGTGGCGGCTCTTCGTTCGGAGCTCAGGCGCGTGCTGGAAGAAAGCAGGGGCTCCACTCGTCCCGAAGTCATCCGGGAGCCCGGCGGCGAAGAAGTCCGTTCGGTGTTCGCGGTTCATCGGGACAACGAGGTCTTCCGAGAGCTGTCGCTTCATCCGCGGCTCCAGGCGGTCGTCTGCCAGCTGCTCGGCGGCTCGGTATACGTCCATCAATCGCGCATCAACTTCAAGCCCGGCTTCACGGGGAAGGAATTCTACTGGCATTCGGACTTCGAGACGTGGCATGCCGAAGATGGAATGCCGCGCATGCGGGCGCTCAGCGTCTCGATCGCGCTCGAAGACAATACGCCGTACAACGGCTCGCTGATGGTCGTGCCGGGCTCCCATCGCATCTTTGTCAGCTGCGTGGGCCGGACGCCCGACGATCATTATAAAAATTCGCTGCGCAAGCAGGAGTACGGCGTCCCCGATCAAGACAGCCTGACGAAGCTGGTGGAGCAGGGAGGCCTGACGATGCCCGTCGGCAAAGCGGGTTCGATGCTTCTGTTCGACTGCAATCTGATGCACGGCTCCGCCAGCAACATTACGCCGCATCCGCGCAGCAACGTGTTCTGCGTGTTCAACAGCGTGGAGAACCGGCTGGAGAAGCCGTTCTCCGCCGCCAAGCCGCGGCCGGAATTCATCGCATCGCGAGCTTGAAGCGGGGAATCTCCAATTCATTTCCATTCCAGGTGGCGGGCCGTCCCGATTTGGTCTAGAATAGAGGAGATGCACCAAATCATTCAAGGAGGCGGCACGAGAGATGCTGAATCCCATTGCCTTATCGATCGGATCTCTTCAGATTCATTGGTATGGCATCATTATCGCCTGCGGGGCGTTGCTCGGATTGACGATCGCGGTCATCGAGGGGAAGCGCTTCGGCATTCCGCAAGAGTTTTTCTTCGATCTGCTCCTGGTCGGCCTGCCTTCCGCATTGGTCGCGGCCCGGCTGTATTACGTTGCGTTCGAATGGGACCAATACCGCAATAACCCGATCGAGATCATCAAGATCTGGCACGGCGGCATCGCCATATACGGCGCGCTGATCGGAGCCGTTATCGCCGCCATATTTTACACGAGACGCAAGGGCTATTCGTTCCTGCGAATTGCCGATATATGCGCGCCCAGCCTGCTCGTCGGCCAGCTGATCGGGCGCTGGGGCAACTTCATGAACCAGGAAGCGCACGGCGGACCGGTGAGCGAGGATTTCCTCCGGCATACGCTTCATCTGCCCAACTTTATCGTGGACCAGATGTATATTGAAGGAACGTATTATCACCCGACCTTCCTGTACGAATCGATGTGGAGCCTGCTGGGCTTCATCGTGCTGCTGTTCCTGCGCCGGGCCAAGTTCCTCAAAGCCGGGGAACTGTTCATGGGCTATTTCATCTGGTATTCGGTCGGCCGCTTCTACGTGGAAGGCGTCCGGACGGACAGCCTCGTATTCGCGGGTCCGGATTGGCTCGCTTCGACGCTGAAGGCGCTGTGGTCGCCGATGTCTTCGTTCGGCTGGGGAGCGATGGAGGCGGGCAAGAACATCCGCATTTCACAGCTGCTCGCCGTCTGCATCATCATCGCCGCCGTGGCGATCATTATCATTCGCCGCAGAAAGGCGGACTCGATTCCGTATTACTCCGACCCGATCGAATCGAGCAAGCCCCATTCCGGCGGTACGGCCGTCTCGGATTCTCCCGAGCAAGCGTAAGCTTTCGCAGGGCAGGAGCGCCTTCGGGTGCTCCGGACTGCTGAGCCATTCTCGGCAGTCTTCTTTCCTTGCCGTCATGACTTCCGACTCATGCGCGGTCCGCCGCGATCATGGACGAACACCTTAGGGTGTTCTTTTTTTGTTTCAAATCGGACGTGATTTTACATCCCGTTGACATTCCGCAAACACGGCTTTAAACATCGGAGAGTATGATCGGTTTGTGGGATGAACCTGCCATCCGCACCTCGATACAAATAGCAGGCAATCATGAAAGGGGAAACCATTCTGTGAAGAAATCGATCGTTCTGCTCATGACCTTCGTCCTTGCCCTGGCTCTTGCCGCCTGCGGCAGCAGCAACAACGGCAATAACGGCAGCAATGCCTCCAGCCCGTCCGATAGCTCCGCAAGCCCGTCGGCATCGGCTCCGGCTTCGGATTCTCCTAGCCCGTCCGAATCTTCGTCCGAGCCTGTGAGCGGCAAGGTGCTGGCCGTTGGCTCCACGGCGCTGCAACCGCTCGTGGATCAAGCATCGCAGAAGTTCATGGCAGACAGCAAATACAGCGGCGTGACCGTCACCGTGCAAGGCGGCGGCAGCGGCACCGGCTTGTCCCAAGTATCGGACGGCCAAGCCCAAATCGGCAACTCGGATATTTTCGCCGAAGAGAAATTCGTAGACGCCGACGCTCCCAAAGCGAAGGAACTGGTCGACCATCAAGTAGCCGTCGTAGCGATGGCAGCCGTCACGAACAAGGATGTCGGCATCGACAACCTGACGAAGGACCAACTGGTCAGCATCTTCACCGGTAAAGTGACGAACTGGAAAGACGTCGGCGGCAAAGACGAGAAGATCGTCCTGGTCAACCGGCCGAGCAGCTCCGGAACGCGCGCAACGTTCGATAAGTATGCATTGGGCACGAAGTCGCAAGACCTCGCCGGTTCCATTCAAGAAGATGCATCCGGTACGGTTAAGAAGCTCGTCTCCGAGACTCCGGGCGCGATCGGCTACCTGGCTCTCTCTTACCTGGACGACTCGATTACGGTTCTGAAGTACGAAGGCGTCGAAGCCAATTCCGACAACGTCATCTCCGGCAAGTATCCGGTTTGGGCTTACGAGCATATGTACACCAAGGGCCAGCCGGACGCCGCGACTCAAGCGTTCCTCGACTACATGGTGAGCGACGAGATCCAGAACAACGACGTCACCGAGCTGGGCTACATCCCGACGACCAAGATGCAGGTCGCGCGCGACGCCGCCGGCAACGTAACGAACAAGTAATCGCAAGGATACCGTGAATCACCGGCCGCCCTCCGATTCCAGGAGGGCGGCTTTCTTTACCATTAGAGAAAGGATAAGTTTCGGCGCCGGGATCCGGGAAGACTAATCGCGCGAAGGGTCGAAGTCATAGGATAAAGAAGGTTCCGATCGCGAAACGAGGAGTGTGCGACCATGATCATCGGAGTGCCGAAGGAGATCAAGAACGGGGAGAACCGCGTGGCGATGACGCCGGCGAATGCGAAGGCGCTGATGGACGAAGGCCATGAGATCCGAGTGGAGCGCGGGGCGGGGGAAGGAAGCGGGTTCTCCGACGAAGAATACAAAGCGGCCGGCGCTCTGCCGGCAACGGCGGAGGAGGCTTGGGCCGCGGACTTGGTGATGAAGGTGAAGGAGCCTCAGCCGTCCGAGTTCGGCTACTTCCGTCCGGGGCTGCTGCTGTTCACCTATCTTCATCTCGCGGCCGCGCCGGAGCTGACGGCGGCGCTCGTGGCGAGCCAGGTAACCGGCATCGCCTACGAGACGATCAAGGAAGGGCGCAGCCTGCCGCTTCTCACGCCGATGAGCGAGATCGCCGGCCGGATGTCGGCCCAGATCGGGGCGCAGTTCCTGGAGAAAGCATACGGAGGCCGCGGCATCCTGCTCTCGGGCGTGCCGGGCGTAAGCAAAGGCAAGGTGACGATTATCGGCGGCGGAATCGTCGGGACGAACGCCGCCAAGATCGCGCTGGGGCTTGGCGCCGAGGTGACGATTCTCGACCTGAACGCGGAACGGCTGCGGGAGCTGGACGATCTGTTCCGCGGAACGGTCTCGACGCTGATGTCGAACCCTCATCACATCGAAGAGAGCGTCGCGGCGGCCGACTTGTTGATCGGAGCCGTCCTCATTCCCGGGGCCAAAGCTCCCCATCTGGTGTCGGAGAAGATGGTCGCTTCCATGAAGCCGGGTACGGTTATCGTCGACGTGGCCGTCGACCAGGGCGGGATCGTGGAGACGATCGACCGGGTTACGACGCACGAGAAGCCGGTGTACGTGAAGCACGGCGTCCTGCACTACGCGGTGGCGAACATTCCGGGCGCGGTGCCGCGCACCGCGACGCTCGCCCTGACCAACGCGACGATGCCGTACGCGCACCGGATCGCGCGGCTCGGCCTGCGGGACGCGGTGGCGCGAATTCCGGCGCTGCTCGGCGGAATCAATACGCTCGCGGGACGGGTGACGCACGAGGCGGTCGCCCGGGACTTGGGCTACGAATACGCGTTCGCCGGGGAGTGGCTGTAGACCGATCCGTTGCCCGAATCCGCGCCGAATCGCCGCTTCGCGGGACGCAGCGAGGCGGCTTTTTGCCTCCTTTGAGAACGTCAGAAATGTCAATTGGAGGATGGCGGCCGATCGGTTACAATAAACACAGCGCATAGGCAAGCTCTCGGAGGGGGAAAGCGATTGAACGTCCACCGGCAACTCCGATCTTCGGCTTTGACGTTGTTGATTGCCGCCGCGGCCCTGACCGGGTGCGACCAGGCCCGGCAGCTTGCGCCCGAGAATGGCGTCCCGGCCGGGAGAAACGACGGCGAGCCCGTTCTGCTTGTGGCGAACCAGAACAAATACGCTCCCGATACCGTTCCGAATCTGTTTATCGACGAAGTGGAGAAGCGGTTCGGCATGAAGTGGAATTACGTGTCCGTTCCGCTGTCGGCCGGCATCGAGAAGTTCAAGATCATGTTCGCATCGGGCAACGTCCCAGACATGGTGCAGACGATCAACAATTTTCCGGCGATCCGCCGCTGGGCGGAAGCGGGCTACCTGCTCCCGATCGGCGATTACATCGGCGAGCTTCCGAATTACCGCAAGCTGTTCAGCGACGAGGAGTGGCAGGAGGTTCTTGACTTCGCCTCCATCGACGGCAAGCTTTATTTCCTTCCTTCCAAGATCGACGTGCAGGACCCGATGGCGTGGCTGTACCGCAAGGACGCCTTCGAGCAGGCCGGGATCGACGGATTCCCGCAGACCACGGAGCAATTATACGAAGCCTTGAAAAAATTGAAAGCGTTTTACCCGATGTTCGAAGGAATCGGCGTCCGGGGAGGTCCGAACGACACCGGCATCAAGGCGCTGCTTCTCGGCTTCCAGCATGCGTTCCGGCTGCCGACCGATCTCGGCGGCGCCGACGGCTGGAACGGCTTCTGGAACGATCCGGACGAAGGAGGCCGCGTCGTATTCGGACCCGCGAGCGAAAAGCAGAGAGATATGCTCGTCTACCTGGCCAAGCTTTACCGCGAAGGTCTGATCGATCGGGGATTCGCTGCCTTGTCGGAAGAGCAGTGGGCGGCGAAGCGGCGGGACGGACGCGACTTGATCGACTTCCAATGGGTCAGCCAGCTGCCGGGACTGAATCGCGTAGTCGCCGCGGGCGGAAGCTGGGATTATTCCCGTTGGCATTTGCAGGCCTACGACAAGCCCGGCCTGGAATTCCGTCCGGTCCCGTTCGGTCTGTACGGTCCCGTGTTCGGCAGTCAGCTGGCGGGCGAGGACGACAAGCGGGAGCGGCTGCTCTCCTATATCGACTGGGCGGCGACCGACGAAGGAAGCCTGTTCCATATGATGGGCTTGGAGAACGTGACCTACGTAAAAGACGAAGACGGAAGCGGAATCCGGTACAAGGAAGGCTACGATCGGCAGAAAGTCGCCAAGCAGTATGGCTTCGACTGGTTTCTGACGAAGGCCGGGGGCCTGACGCTGCAGGACGATACAATCGCCGTCAGCCGGGAAGCCTACGGCGTTTACTCCGGGCTGCCGGCGGTCCGGCCGCGGGCGATTCCGTTCACCGAGGAAGAGTGGAACACCGTCACGACGGCGATGGACCGCGTGAACGAGGCCGTATACCGGTTCGCGACCCGGGCGGTTATGGGGCTGGCGAACGCGGGGGACGACGAGGAGTGGAACCGCTATTTGCAATCGCTCGACCAGGCCGGGCTGCAGGACGTACTGGCCATCTACCGCCAATATTGGGGCGAGCAGGGGTCTTGAGGGGGACGGATCGAATGGGGAAAAAGGGGACGGTCGAGAGTCGGAGGG
>NZ_JACJVO010000015.1 GCF_014212055.1 Cohnella zeiphila
GCGTGCTTCGCTGGGCACGCGAAAAAGAAAAAAGCCGAGTACGAATACTCGGCTTGGAGAGAAAATGACCGTTCAGATCGGCATCGGACGTCCCGCGTAATCGACGAAAAACAGATCGTCCGGAACCTGCGTCTTTCCTTCGATCATGTCCAGGATGCCCCGGGCGCTGTCCTCCGCGGCCAGCGGCGCCGCCTGTCCGCCCATATCCGTTCGCATCCAGCCGGGGTGAACGGCCAGCACCCGGATGCCGCGCTGCTTCAGCTCCTCGTTGAGCTGCTTGGAGAACATGTTCAGCGCAAGCTTCGACAGCGCGTACGGGTAGTCGCCGCCGTAAGCTCCGGAGAAGCTTCCCGCTTCCGACGAGATGTTGATCAGCATGTCCGCGCCGGATTTGCCTTCCCGAATAAGAGGAATCAAGTGCTTCGCCGCCATCATCGGCCCGAACAGATTGACGTCGAACGTCCGCCGGACGTCGTCCATCGACAGCGAGGCGATTCTCTGGTCCCGGCCCAGCAGCACGCCCGCATTGTTGACGATCGCGTCCAACTCGAAGGCATCCTGTCTCAGCCGATCGGCAAGTTGCCGGGCATCCTCTTCGGATTCGACCGTCAGCGACTCGATCCGGATTTGACCGGAATAAGCATCCGCCAATGCCTTCAGCCCGGCGGGCGGCGCGGACGCGTCCCGTACGCACGCCACAGCCTGATGCCCGCGCTCCAGCGCCTGCTTCGCCAATTCCAATCCCAATCCGCGTCCGGCTCCGGTAATGAGAATGTTCATCGGTCGTTCTCCAGCAGCTCGATCAGAACTTTCAGGTCCTGGAACGTATCCATGTACGCGTAGCGGCCGCCCGTATATTCGCCCTTCTGCAGCAGCGGATAGCCGTTGCGCCCGAGGAGTTCGATCTTCTCTTTCATGCCGTCAATGACGAACGCGATATGGTGGAAGCCTTCTCCGTTCTGATCCAGCGATTCCCGCCAGGTGCTCGGATTCGCGTCGGGTTCGATCAGTTCCAGCTGCAGCGAGCCCATATCCAGAAAAGCAAGCTTCGCCCGCGCATCCGAAGAAGCGCCGCGAAACTCCGTCCGAGCGACTTCCGGAGCGTCCGTCCAGAACCACTGCGGCTTCTCGACGCCGAAGAAGCGCGCGTACGCTTCCGACGTCTTGTCGATATCGTTCACAAGCAGACCAATCTGCGTAATCACGCGGTTGCCGAGCAAATTCCCATCCATCCGTTAACCCTCTCCTTCATTCATCTTAATGAACACGCGTTTACAAAAGCGGTAAAAAAGCCCGCGGGCTACCCGCCCCGCGGCTGCCGGTCCGCTCACAGCGGCCGGCAGGAGTCCCGCACGATCAGGCGGGAGCCGGCCGGGGGCTCCTCCGGCGCCTGGCCGGCGGCTTCGCCTTCGATCCGGACGATCAGCGACTCCGTCAACTGGCGCATCATGCCGTCGAAGTCCACCTTGACCGTCGTCAGCGCCGGCTGGAAGCGGGCGCTCAGCGCATGATCGTCGAAGCCGACGACCGACAAGTCTTCCGGGACGGACAAGCCCTGCTCGCGAAGAGCGCGGATGGCGCCGAAAGCGACGCTGTCGTTCGCCATGACAATCGCCGTCGGCCGTTCTTCGCCGCTTCGCAAGAACGATCGCATCGCCTCGTACCCTTCTTCCTCGTGGAAGCCGGCCGGCAGCACCCAGCGCGGTTCCACCGGCAAACCGTGCTCCTTCATCGCGGCCAGAAAGCCGTCATACTTGTCCTGGCCGGAAAGCCGCTTCATGTCGCCGTTGACGATCCCGATCCGCTTGTGTCCCAGGCCGGCCAAATAACCGACCGCGAGCAGCATGCCCCGCTCGTTGTCGAAGTTGACGACGACCCGGTTCGGCTCGTTCCTCCCCGGCAAATGCTGATCGACCAGCCCGATCTTGAACCCTTCGGCGATCAGCTCCTCGATCAGCGGCTCCTCGTTCGCCGCGCCGATGAAGATGCCGCCGTCGATGCGGCGCTGATAGAAGATGTCCTTGACGCTTCGCGCGCTGTCCGCATCGGAAGCGTCGCGAATGATGTGAGTCAGCACATAATAGCCCAGGGCGGACGCGTTCTCGATGACGCTCGCGATCAGCATGTTCGACAGCATGTCGCTCGAGACATGCCCGGCTTCGATCACGAACAGCCCGATCGTTCTCGTGCCTTTGCCGGCGAGAACTTGCGCGGACAGATTCGGAACATAGCGGTGCTCCTCGATGACCTTCATAACCTTGGCCCGCGTCTCGGGGGGCACATTGGCATAGTTGTTGACCACGCGGCTCACCGTGCTCCGGGACACGCCGGCCAGCCTGGCGATCTCGACGGAATTGATCTCGGACTTCCTCAACTTGCTCATCTTCCTTTTCCTATGAACACGCGTTTACAATCTCGATTCTACCAGCCGCCCCGCCAAAGGTCAACATCCCCTCCGCCGACAAGCGAGAGGGGATGAATGGAGGTTGCTCCCAGAGCGCTTCCTTCTATCCCGAATACGGATTTCCTTCGCGCCCGGCCCCGACAGCCGTCGTATAGCGAAACAGCGCCCATCCGGCCAGTATGTAAATCACGGCTCTTACGATCAAAAGCAACGTCAGGCCTTCGAAAGGGAAAAGGATGACGAAAGCGTACCCCCATAGGGCGATCGGCAGCTCTCGGATTCGCGGAGAAATCAGCGTCAGCCAGATGCCGGAGAAAAAGGCGAAGTACCCGATCGCGTACAACGGAATCGTCGTGAACAGCAAGTCGATCGTATCGTAGCTGGAGTAAGGCAGTATTTTCAACAGCAGCTCGTAGAGGAAAAGCAGTCCCAACCCGCCGAACAGCGTGTACTGCGCGAACGGCAGCACAACATTCACGACGGCAAAGGATGTCAGCCATTTTCTCAATTCCCGCACCACGGCCGAAAATTGCATCATGACGTTGCCTCCTCGATTCGTTTCCTCCTATTATAAAGGCTATCTTCGGCGGAATCGGTCGAACCTCGTTGGGAAAATTCTAACTTTTTCCTCCAAAATCGGAGCCCCGTCGCCAATGCGAAACCCCCGGAACGGACGGTTCCGGGGGTTTCGATCGCGTGTCCTGGATCAGCATGCCGTCAGCCGACGGCGCCTTTCGGATTCAGCGGCGGCTGCTTGGGCGTCCGATGGGTCAGCCTGCGCCACTCGGCCTTCAGCCACGGAAGCAAGACGTAGTCGGCTCCGAACCGGCCGGCATTGGGTCCGGCCATCAGCACGATCGTGCCGAACAGTATGAGCCAGGGATTGCTCGATATGGTTCCCGCCAGCAGGAACATGAAGTTCATCAGCATCCCGAAGAATGCCGCCGTCACGGTCAGCGCTCCCAGGATCAGCCCCGCCCCGACCAGACATTCCCCGAGCGGAATGACGACGTTGAACAGCTTCGCGTTCGGCAGGGCGAAATGATCGAGGAAAGCGACGAAGTTCGGATACAGCTTCTCCTTCGTTCCCGACTCCAGCACCGGGTTGTTCACGGCATTCTGAAGGAAGCCCGCCGCATTGAACCCTCCCGTCAGCTTGTGCCAGCCCGCATCGAGCCATTGCCACCCCAGATAGATCCGAATCAGCACCATCAGCCCCGCGGCGATCTTATTCGTTCTCAGCCAGTTTGTCATGATCATCGTCTCCTCTCATCTCATGGCTTCATCATACCGCGGAAGCCGTTTCTCCCCCATCGGGATAAGTTCTGAAAATCGGCGTTGCTTTCCCCTATTTTCCAATCAGGGAGGAGACGCCATTCCCTGATTCGAAATTAGGGGAATTCCCCGAATTACTTCGGAACCCCGACAGCTTACAATGAAAAGAAAAGAGCTACGGGAAAGCGAGGGAAGACCATGGAAACGATTGACGAACGGATCGACGCGGAGCTGTCGGATCTGCGCGAAGCGCTGGCCTCCGATGTCGCGGCGGTCGCCTGGCTTCCGGACGGACGGCCGCAATGGGCATGGTGGGCTGCGTCCGGCTGCGCGGACGATCGTTATCGCATGCTGTCCATTCGGCCGGGGCGCGGCCTGGAGGGCTCCGTTCTCCGCGTCGGCCGGGCGCTCGCTCTGGACGACAGTCACCCGGACGCAGTCCGGAAACGGCAGGAATCGGCATTAATGAACGTCGAACGGCTCGTGGCGGCCGCCGCCTGTCCGATCGCCGCCGTCGGCTCCCCGGGCGTGCTGATGGTTGGCGCGCGGTCGGCGCGGCGCTATACGGCGGACGATCTGCTTGTCCTTCGGGAAGCCGCCGATCGAATCGGACATTGGGCAGAGGAAGCCGCGGCGAAATCCGGATCCGGCATTCAAATCCTCCCCCGGAATTGATATGCTGGTCATAAGCTCAATCGTTAAATAAGGAGGAGACGGCTTGATCCGGATCATGCTGGTTGACGACCATATCGTCGTGCGAACGGGGCTTCGCTTGCTGCTGGAGTCCCAACCGAATCTGCAGGTCGTGGCGGACGCGGCGGACGGCGACGAGGCGATTCGCCTGTCGGAGGAGCTGAAGCCCGACGTCGTGCTGATGGATCTAAGCATGCCGCACGGCAAGGACGGCCTGACCGCCACTGCCGAGCTCAAGAAGCTGCTGCCCGAGACGAACGTTCTGATCCTGACGATGCATGACGACGATGAATACCTGTTCCGGTCCATTCACGCCGGGGCGTCGGGCTATGTGCTGAAAAGCGCGCCTCACGAGGAACTGCTGACCGCCATCGAATCGGTATTTGCCGGCAACGCCTACCTGTACCCGACCGCGACGAAGCGGTTGATGAACGAGTATATGGACCGGGTCCGCAGCGGAGACGGCGCCGGCGCCTACGAGTCGCTCTCCGACCGGGAGCGGGAAGTGCTCGCCTGGATCGCCAAGGGCTACTCCAACAAGGAGATCGCGGAACGCCTCATCATCAGCGTGAAGACGGTCGAGACGCACAAAGCCCACCTGATGGAGAAGCTGGGACTGCGCACCCGTCCCGATCTCGTCAAATACGCGCTCAAAAAGGGGTTGCTGAACTTTGACGCCTAGCGACAACGCGCCTTCCTCCCGTTACTCGACGGGAATCGGACAGTACGTCGACCGGCTGCTCGTCGGCTTGGAACAGTCGGGGGACGATCCGCAAGTCCGGGAAGAACTCAGAAAGACGCTCAAGCAGCTGACCGATCTGAAGCTGGCGATGGACGAGTCGTCCATCGTGGCCCTTACGGACCGGAAAGGAAAAATTCGCTACGTTAACGATAAATTCTGTGAAATATCGAAGTACAGCCGAGAAGAGCTGATCGGCCAGGACCATCGCATCGTCAATTCGGGGTATCACGGCAAAGCGTTTTTTCGCGGGCTCTGGCAGACCATACAGGCCGGGAGGGTGTGGCGCGGCGAGCTTCGCAACCGGGCGAAGGACGGTTCTTATTATTGGGTATACACGACGATCGTCCCTTTTCTCGACGAGCAGGGCGTTCCCTATCAATTTTTGGCCATCCGCAACGAGGTGACGCCGCTCAAAAAAGCCGAAGAAGAACTGCAAAAGATGATGACGAGGGTCATGCAAATCCAGGAGGAAGAACGGAAGCGTTTCTCCCGCGAGCTGCACGACGGAATCGGCCAAAGCCTGTTCGGCCTGGCCATCCAGCTGGACCGCCTGCTCGCTCGCCCCGATCATCCCGAAGAGCTCGAGACCTTGCGGCGCGACGTGACCGGCGTCATCGAGGAAGTGCGCAGCCTGGCGTGGGAACTGCGGCCATCGGTGCTGGACGATCTCGGCGCGGGCCCCGCCTTGCGCAGCTATTCCGAGATGTTCTCGCAGCATTACGGCATTCGCGTCCGGCTCAGCTGCAAGCTGGCGAACCGGTTGGACCGCCAGGTCGAGACCGCGTTGTACCGAATCGTTCAGGAAGCGCTCACCAATGTCGGCAAATACGCCAAGGTGACGGAAGCGGAGGTCGACGTCTGGGAGAGCGACGCCTGCGTTCACGCCCGGATCGAAGACCGGGGCGTCGGCTTCGTGCCCATGCCGGAGAGGACCGGCGTCGGCCTGTTCAGCATGGAGGAGCGGGCCCGAAGCGTCGGCGGGCAGGCGAGGGTGGAGTCGGCTCCCGGCCGGGGAACCGTCGTGACGGCCGAACTCCCCAAAGCCGGGTTCTGAACGAACAGCCCGGCTTTTTACTTCGCCGCCGAGCGCACTAGCTCGAAGACGGAGGACAGCGCGTCCCCCTGGTCGAAGCGGTCCATCTCCCGCTTGTAGGCGTGCCTATTCTCGTAAAGCCGCTTCGCTTCCGCGGCGAGCGTCTCGGCGGTCATCTTTTCCTCGAACAGCACTTCGCAAAAGCCCGACCGGCGGAACGATTCGGCGTTCACCAACTGATCGCCCCTGCTCTGCTGTCTCGTCAGCGGAACGAGCAGCATCGGTTTGCGCAGCGCGAGAAATTCGAAGATGGAGTTGGAGCCCGCCCGGGATACGACGACGTCGGTCATGGCCAGCAAATCCGGCAACTCCTCCTGCACGTATTCGTATTGCCGATAATGAGGCGAGCGGACGGAGTCGTCCCTTTGTCCTTTCCCGCACAAGTGCACGACCTGAAAAGCCGGCGTCAGCAGCGGAAGCGCCGCCCTCACGGCCTCGTTGATCTTTCGCGCTCCCAGGCTTCCGCCCATGACCAACAGCACCGGCTTGCCGCCGGCGAAGCCGCAGAACGTCCGTCCGCGCTCGGCATTCCCCCGGCGAAGCTCCTCCCGGACGATCGGGCCCGCGTGATGGACTTTTCCTTTGCCCAGATGATCGCCCGTCTCCGGAAACGTCGTGCATACGGCGCCGGCGAACGGAATGGATATCCGGTTGGCCAGTCCCGGCGTCAGGTCGGACTCGTGGATGACGATCGGAACGCGGTTCATCCACGCCCCCAGAACGACGGGGACCGAGACGAATCCTCCTTTGGAGAACAGCACGTCGGGCCTTTCTTTTCGAATTAATCGATATGCCTGCCAGACGCCCTTCGCGATTCGGAAGGGGTCCTTCACATTGTTCCAGTCCAAATATCTTCGGAGCTTGCCGGTCTCGATTCCGTAATAACGGACATCCCGCAGCGACGAGACGAGCTGCCGTTCGATTCCGCCCGTCGAACCGATATATTCGACCTTCCATCCCTCTTCGAGAAAGCGGGGAATGAGCGCCAGGTTCACCGTCACGTGGCCGGCCGAGCCTCCCCCGGTAAACAGGATCTTCTTCGTAACGATCCCTCGCAATCTTTAGGTCATCTTCCCGCTTCATTATACCTGTCCGGCAAAACCTTTGACAAAACAATCATACTGAGGTATGATAAATAATTGTATTAAGTGTAACCTCCGATTTTTCCTCTTTGGGTTGAATTTCCTCCCGTTCACCACCGCATTCCTTGACTAAAATCGGCTGCTTGAAGGAACACGAATTCACCACTGGCGCGGTCATCGGAACCGCAAGAACGTTGGAGAGGCAGGGCCTTCGTTGTTTTCGTGGAAGTGCTGCAGGAGAGTCCCGGTTCACGCTTATCGCATTTTAGACCCCCGTCAGGCAAGCCCTGCGGGGGTCGTCCAATTTATTGGCCTCGGGCGAGGCCAACTCAGCCGCGCGGCGGGCTCCTGGCGCTTCTTGCATGCAATACATCGCATGCGCGCTTCCGGCAGTCTTCGTCGGCGAATTCGAGACTTCGCCCCGAGACGACAAAACAGCCTCCTCCCCGCCGGGATGCGGCGGAGAGAGAGGCTGTATCCATCAACTGGCCGTCAGCCGACCATCATATGAATTTCGGCGGACGCTTCGGCGTTGGGGTCTACCTTCGGCCGGCTGAGCAGCAGGCCGAGGATCGCGCCCGCGACGCCGACGAAGATCAGGATGAAAAACGTATAACTGAACGCGGTGGTCCATTCCTTCAGCTCGGGAGCCTGCTTGTGCGCCGAGATCAGCAGGTCCTTCATCTTGTTCGTCGACAGCGTCGTCAGCGTGGCGATCGCCAGCGAGGAGACGACTTGCTGGGCGGCGTTCGTCAGCGAAGTGACGCGTCCGACCAGGTTCTGCGGAGACGACTGGATCAGATGCGTGTTGAGCGGCATCATGAACAGGCCCATTCCGGCGCCGAGCAAGGCAAGCGGAATCATCACCATGATCTTGCCGTCGTTCGCGTCCAGGTTGGCGAGCAGCGCGGTCGCTCCGATGACGAAGATCATGCCGGCGAGAACGAGCGGCCTCGCGCCGAAACGGTCGGACAAGCGGCCGCCGATCGGCATGAACACTCCCGAAGCGATCGCTTGCGGAAGCATGATCAAGCCGGTGTCGAAGGCGGTATATCCTTTCGCCGATTGCAGGAACACCGGCACCAGGAAGAAGGAGCCGAACAGGGCGAACTGGGATACCCATTGGACCACAATGCCGCGAGTGAAGTTACCCGAACGGAAGACGCGCAATTCGAGAAGCGGATTCTTGCTTCGGAGCTCCACAATGACAAACAGCACCAGCGCGACGACCCCTACGATGAGTCCGACGAGCGTCTCGGTCGAAGTCCAGCTCGATCCGCCCTGCGTCACGCCGTAGGACAATGCGGCGAACGCCAGCGGCGCCAGAATGATGCCGAGCAGGTCCAGCGACGCGACGGACTGGCGATCGATGTTCGGCAGCGTGCGAATGCCGAGCAGCACGGCGATGACGCCGATCGGCAGATTGATCAGGAAGATCCAGTGCCAGCTGGCATAGTCGACCAGCGAACCGGCGAGCACCGGTCCGAGCGCCGGAGCCAGCAGAATCGGCACGCCCATCATGCCCATGACCGCTCCGACTTTATCCGGCGGTGCCATCCGATAGACGAACGCCATGGAGATCGGCATGACGACGCCGCCCCCGAGACCTTGCAGAACGCGGAACAGAATGAGCATCTCGGCCGATTGGGCGAACGAGCACAGCAGCGATCCGATCGTAAAGAGCGCGATCGAGATCAAGAAGATGCGCTTCGCGCCGAAGCGGTCCGACAGCCAGCCGGCAAGCGGAATGACGGCCGCCTGCGCCAGCGCGTAGCCGGTAACCGTCCACTGCACGAGCGACAACGAGCTGTTAAAATCCTCCTGAAGCTTGGGAATGGCGACGTTGACGGCGGTTCCGTCCAGAATAACCATGAAAAGCCCCACGATGATGGCAATCAGCGGACCCAGAATCGAAGCAATCGAGCCCGATGCCGGCGCCTCCGCCTTTGAAGCTTGAACAGACATGCGTTTTCTCCTCTCCCTTATCCCGGCACGCCGCCCTGTCCGTTCTAACGGACTTCCTTATCATTCCGCGCGGATTGACCTGAATTCGCATCGCGCGTTACAATAGGACTGCGGACAATTGTAACGGACGTACCGTTCACAATACGGACAATTGTCCGTTTAAGCTTGATGTTAGCGGACAGATGTCCGGTTGTCAAGAACATTTTGGGGTAACCTAGGCAGAGGTGGAGGGAGAAGGATGCCCATTCGCAAAGAACGCAGCGATGCCGCCGCCCATCGCCGACTGATTCTGGAAACCGCTCGAAACTTGTTTTCCCAATACGGAGTGAGCGAAGTCAGCATGCACCAGATCGCCAAGACGGCGGGAATCGGGCAGGGCACTCTATACAGACGATACGCGCACAAAGGGGATTTATGCTCCGATCTGATGGAAGATACCGGGCAGCGGCTTCTCGACGAGCTCGAGCGCGATCTGGCGGACATTAGCGGCCGCGAAGCGGCCGAGCGGCTCGGACTCGTGATGGACCGGATCATCGACTTTATCGACGAGAAATGTCAGTTCCTCATTCCGCTTCACAACGTATACGCATGCGAGACGGACCGCACCGCGTTCTTTCGGTCGCCGATTTACTTGCGCGTGAAGGAACTCGTGACCAAACTGTACGACGAGATGCGGACGGATAACGGGGAAAAAGAGAAATCGGCTTTTGCCGCTCATGCGCTGCTGTCCTCCCTTAATCCGATCGGCTATCTCCATCTGCGGAACGAGCTCGGCTATTCCAAGGACGCGATCAAACAATATTACCGGTGCTTGTACTCGCGCGTATAACTGTCGAATCCCCCAAAAGTGACGCAAAGCTTCGATGCGAATTCCGATTACTTTCGGGGGAGCCCCCGGATATAATCCCCCAAAAGTGACGCAAAGCTTCGATGCGAATTCCGATTACTTTCGGGGGAGCCCCCGGATAAAACGGCGCCGGCCAGCGGGATCGATTCCCGTTGGCCGGCGCCGTTTTTTTTTTGACATTACGCTCCGAAGGTGCCTCTCTGCCGCTCCTGCTGTCCCCCGGAGAGAAGCCGCTCGGCGTACATCACTCCGGCGAGCACGATCTCCACCAGCAAGATGCCGGCGATGCCGTCCATGATGGCATGCTGCTTGATGAACAGCGTCGACAGAATGATCGCCGTCGAGGTGCCTCCGATCAACGCCAGATTCCGGGCGTTGCGGAAGCCGCTGGCCGCCAGCAGCCGGAAGACCATATAGCTGGAGAATACATGGATGCTGGGGAAGCAGTTGAACGGCCGATCCCGGTGGTAAATAAACGCCACCAGCCGCGTGAACGGATCGTGTCCGACCAGCACCGGACGAGGCACGGTCGTCTGGAACCCGGAATAAATCCCGTAGCAGACGAGCGCGCATAGCGTATAGACCATGAGAGCGCGATAATAGACCCGAATGTCTTTTTTGAAGAAATACAGAACGCACAAATAAATATAAAAAATCCAAACGCCGTAAGGTATCGCGAAATATTTGACGAACGGTATGGCGTCGTCCAGCCGGGTCGTCAAGTGATAAATCACTTTGCCCGGCTTGTCGACCCAGCCGTAAATCGCGCCTAGCATCGGAAAAATCAGCATGAACAGCAGCGGCATATACTTGCGGTAACGAACTGCGATTGCCACGATTTTCGGACCTCCCCCCGGGGATTCCCTTTTTCTCTCTGCTTCTGCGCTACTTTCTTTCCGGCAGCGACCGGACATACGCATCCGACATGCTGAGCAGCTCCAGCGCCTGATTGTATTGGTCCTTGGTGACGCTATCCTTGCCCAGCTTCCCACCGTCGATCGCGCTTATGGTCCCGTCCTCGAAGCTCTTGCCCGGGACGAAGACGCTGCTGTCGTTAATGAAGGAACCGGACGGTAAATAATATCTCTCCGGCAGCACGTTATGCGTATCATTTAACAGATCTTGACCGAAATGAACATGATCCTCCAGCGAAATTCCCGCCAGATTGGCGACGGTCGGGAAGATGTCCGATTGTCCGCCGGTCTGCGGAAGCTCCTTCCCTTCCGGAGACGCCCCGGGAAGCTTGATCAGCAGCGGGATGTTCATCATGTCCTGAACGCCGTAATCGCGGCCGTAGATCTCCTTCATCAGGTCTTTCTCCTTGGAGGTGAGCGAATAGATCGGCAAGCCCTGATGATCGCCGTAGATGACCACGACGCTGTTGTCCCAAACCCCGTTCGCCTTCAGCTTGTCGACGAACTGGCCCAAAGCGTAATCGGCATAGTTCTGGGCGCGGATATAGTCTCCGACCAGCGTGCCTTCGTATCGGTCGGGCAGGTCCATCTTATACTTCCGCTCCGGAATGTCGAACGGGTGATGGCCCGACATCGAGATCAGCTGCACATAGAACGGCTGGCCGGTGCTCTGCATCTTCGCCAATTCGTCCGCCGTCTTGCTGTACAGCACCTCGTCGGAAGCGGCGAACATGACGGGATCCTCGTCTCCGAAAAAGGTTTTGTCATAATGCTTGTCCCAGCCGAGAGCCGCGTACAGCTCCTTGCGGTTCCAGAACGTAATGTCGTTCGTATGGAACGTGGCGGTCTGGTAGCCGTTCGCCGCGAACGTCCGCGGCATGCTGGGCAATACGCGGTCCACGTATTCCTGCGACGCGGCGCCGTGCTGCGGCACGTAGAACGACGTATTCACGACGAACTCGGCATCGGCCGTGTTGCCTTGGCCGACCTGCTGGAAGAAATGCGGGAAGTACAAGCTGCTGCCGAGAAGCTTGTTCATGTTCGGCGTAAGTTCCTTGCCGTCCAGCTTCTTGTTCAGCAGAAAATTTTGGAACGCTTCCATTTGAATGATGATGACGTTCTTCCCTTTGGCGGCTCCGAAATAGGCGGGCGTCGCGGAAGGCGTCTCCCCCTTCAGCTTCTCGATCGCCTGCTGGTTGACCGATACGGCGCTGACGTCGTCATCCTTGGACGCCGCGAACGCCGCGTAGACTTCATAGTTGAGTATCCCCATGCTCTGGGCTTGCAGAATCTCGTTCATGCTGTCCTTATTCGGCCAGATGCAGGCGACGCAAGCCGCCAGCATCAGAATGCCGATCCCCGTGACGAAGCGTTGGCGCTCCTTGACCGCGAGGCTTCTCCCCCACGCCCTCACTTTTTTGTTAAAGATCAGAATGAAGAACAGGGCGACGATGTCCACGTAAATGAGCAAAAAATACGGATGAAGCAGGGACATGACGCTCCCCTTCACCTCGGTCACCTGGCCGGCCTGCTGCAGCGCATGATAAGTGACGATGACGCCGAAATATTTGTAGTACATGATAACCGCAAAGTAGATGCTGGTCATGACCAAATCTGCGATCAGATAGGCGCCCAGCTTACGCTTGTAGAACATCGTCTCGATCAGGCAAAAGACGAACCACACGGAAGGGACTCCGGTTGCCAGCGACGCCCAAAAGTGTCCCTCATCGAAGATGACGAACCAGGCCAAATAGATTTTTAGAATCATAAGAACAGAAAAAAAGACAAACGGTTTGGCGATCACGCCCCGCAAACGTTGTCTCGATACCAATGCAATCATCTCCCGAGTTGTGACCCCGCTTAAGCATAAAGTAAACAACGGCTAACCTATTATAGCGGATTTGCCCCCCGTTAAAAAGCCAGGGAAGGAATTGACTAGACTTCCGGCACGTCTTAAAATCCGGCACATAAGGTATAATGTATTTCATCAGGGAAAGGAAGTGTGCCCATGGCCATTCGATATACGCGGCCTTACGATGAAATTCTGGACGAGTTGTCGCGAGCGCTGGAAGACATTCCGAACTGCTACGAGACGTTCGAGATGGACGCCGAGGAGTGGGGCGGACTGGAAAAGGCTGAGCGCGACGTCTGCATCCGAACGCTCGCCGACGACATGTTCTACGTGCTCGGTTCGGAGCCTCGCGCGGAAGCGGGCTCCGGCAAGCTGGAATACGACCGGTCGCGGAGCGTCATCAAAGTGACGGCTTCGCCCCAGCTCGTTCACGTCGTATCGCTGAAATAGTAAGTATTCCCGGGAGGAGAGGCCGCGCGCCTCTCCTTCAGTCCGTTTTCAATCCCAGCACGCTGTCCATGGACTTATTGCTGAGCCCTTCGCGGCGAATCGTGAAGTCGACCTCTGCCTTCATCTCCGTCTTGGCGAACCGCGCCGGCCAATCCTTCTCCCACTGCTGCCACCGTTTCGGGTCGCGCCGATGAATCAGATCGGCGAAGCCGACCACATCGGCCTGAAGCGCTTGGATCGAGCTGAGCCCTTGCTCCATTCGATCGGTGATCTCCTTTGAGATCTGCACCTCCATCCGGTGAATGACATCTGCTTTCAGCAGGTCGACGCCGCAGTTCGTCTCCAGAATCGTTCCCTTCGCACGGACTCTCACCTCCATCCGATACCCGTCTGCGGTTCGAACCGGCTTGACGGTCGTTCGGGAGCGGTCGACCTGAATCGTCGACTTGAGCTTCGGATCGGTCGCCCGGCAGGGAAACGGCAGAACCGTCTGATGAACCTCGTCCCGCAGAAAAGCGACGCCGAGCGCCTCCTCCTGGCCCAGCCAACCGGCGAAGCGCCCTTCTTTCAACACCGCCAACCTTCGGAGCCTAAGCTTGGATGGGACGGTGGTGCTTTTCAACTGGTCGGCCTTCGTCACGGGCTCGGATCCGGACAAGGCGATCTCCGGCAGCACGGCGTTGTGGGCTGAACCGGCCAACTGCATCGTCAGTTTGAATATGCTGGTGTCGGGCAGCGCCGACTCCATCCTACTCTCCCGCTGCAGCGTTTCATAGATCCCGTCGCCCGGAATGAATTGAATCTGCATCAGCTCCTTCAATATATCCCTTGCATCTCCGTCCGAGACGAGCACCGACACGGTTTCCCGGGCGTCCGGATTGCGGAAGAAGACGTCGATCAACTCCTCCACCCCCTTGCGAAGCATATCCGTGCTTACGATAAACACCTGGGTATGGGAGAAAAAAAGCTTGCGCGGGCTTTCGAAAACGCTTTGCCCGATGGCCTCGCGGATAGTCGGCCCGTGCGTGGAGTAAACGGCGACAGGCAATTTGGACGAACCGCCCTGCACGCTGCCCATCGCTCCGCCTCCGGATATGGCCGAGGGGATGACAACCTGGTAGGAGACGAGCCATTGATTGTCTTTCCAATCGACGGCAGCCGCGGACGTGATGGAGATATCGTCCAGTTCGGTGCGGTCCCAGCAGCCGGTGAGCATCGCAGCCGTCAGAAGCATCGCAGCCGCCCGAATCCCTTTCCTCATGGGCGCTTCTTCCTTCGGGGGGACGGTCTCTGTCCGGACGCATTCCTTACCGCTTGGCGCGGGTTGGAGATCAACGCCGGCCTTTTTTTCATCAGCCACCAGGGAACCCGTACCAGCGTATCCTTCAGATTGGGCCATACGATCGGGGAGAAAGGCGTCATGTACGAAATGCCGAACGAGCGCAGGCTGACCAGATGAATCAGCAGAATCATCATCCCCGACATAATACCGAAGAGGCCGAGCGTTCCGCCGAGAATCATCATGCCAAAACGCAGCAGCCGCGCAGCGATGGCCATATTGAGCGCGGGGATGACGAAGTTGGAGATCGCCGTGAACGAGACGACGATAATCATCGCCGCGGACACTAGCCCGGCCTGCACCGCCGCCTGCCCCAGGACGAGCGCCCCGACGATGGAGATCGCGGGACCGATCACCCGCGGCATGCGAACGCCGGCTTCGCGAAGCACTTCGAAGGTGATCTCCATGAGAAGCGCCTCGAGAATCGCCGGAAACGGCACCCCCTCGCGCTGGGCCGCCAGGCTGATGAGCAGCGGCGTCGGCAGCATCTCCTGATGGAACGTCGTGATCGCGATGTATAACGAAGGCAAGAACATCGAGATGAAGAAGGCGCAGAACCGCAGGATACGCAAAAAGGTGGAGATGTCGTACCGTTGATAGTAGTCCTCGCTCGACTGAAAGAAGCTGATGAACGTGACCGGCGCGAGCAGCGCGAACGGCGTGCCGTCGACGATCAGCAGAACCTTTCCCTCCATCACGGCTCCGCATGCGGCATCCGGCCGCTCCGTATTCTGAAGGGTCGGAAAGGACGTCCATGTTGCGTCCTGGATCAACTCCTCCACATAACCGCTGTCCAGAATGCTGTCTACGTCGATTTTCCCAAGCCTCTGGCGGAACTCCTGCACCACTTTGGGTTGGGCGATATTCTGCATGTAAATCATGCAGGCGTTCGTCTGCGTATGCCTGCCCAGCTTAAACGCTTCGACCCGCAACAGCGGGGAGCGAATCCGCCGCCTGACGAGCGACACGTTCGTCTGAAGGTTCTCGGTAAAGCTCTCCTTCGGTCCCCGGGTCACCGTCTGGGAAGTAGGCTCTTCCACCGCCCGGGATTCCCCGCCGATCGTCGAGGCGGCAAGCGCGCCGGCCTTCCCTGCGATCAGCACGACCGTGTCGCCGTCCAGAATGCTGCAAAGAACCTCGTTGAGTTTCGTTCGTTCATTGACCGTTCCGATTCGGAGAATATCTTTGTGTACCCTCCGGAACGCGTCCCCGGGCTCCTCCATCCCCAGTCGATCCAGTTCGTCCATGAGCGGATCCAGAATCGAACGCATTACCGTTTCTTCATCGACCATCGTTTTCATGTACACGACTGCAGCTTCGGGCTCTCCCTCTTCCTTCCCCGTCAATTCCCGAACGACCAAGTCACAGCTGTCTCCAAGTTCCCGGACGACGGCCTCCACATCTTCAGCCAGATGGCCGGTTAACGCCCGCTCGGTTTCCGCCGTCATCGGATCCCTCCATCATCGGCTCTTCTGATCTTGGGCGTTCCGGGAGAGCGAATCAGCATAACCGCCAGAATCAGAATCGGCAGCGCGATCTGAAATATCGGAAAATGATAGACGACGTTCAATTTAAACCCGATTCGCACTTGCTGCATATAGCTTCTGAAAGCGAGCGCCCCCAGATAGATCATTACGCCGACCGGGCCGATGGCAAACCGGAACCGGATCCGCAGCAGCTCCGACAATGAGAGAACCGCCGCCATGAAATAAGCAGTCTGCTTGATGAACACCCCGACGAACAGCAAAAGAAGGACGACCGGATCCAGCCTCTCGATCGCTTCCCCGATCTGGACCATGCTGGTGATCTGCATGAGCGGAATGACGCTGACGTCGGCGAAAGGTCCGAGCACGCTCACGATGAGCACATTGGCGGCGAATAGAAGCGTAGCTGCGGAAAGATAAGCCAGCAGAGTCGCCCTCGAAACCCGATGAGACGCTCCGGCGAATTTCCAGAACATGAGGAACAGCACCATCTCTCCGAAGGGGAAGGAGATCACTTCGGGAAGCGCCGCTGCCACGACAGGGCGGATCCCATGCTCGAGAACCGGCTCCAGCAGTTCGGGGTGAATCAAATGCGAAGCCAGAATACTGGCGAACAGCGCGGCGTACATCAGAACGATCCACGGACAGAGCAGCTCGGTCAGCCGAAAGAAAACCTCCACGCCGTGCCATACGGCGTATGACGAGATGAACATCAGCACAGCCAGGATGAATAAGAGCGGCGTGCTCGGCAGCAAGTACAGAATGACCCAATCGCTGAATTCGCGAAAGTTCCGGACCGCCTGATAGATAAAGTACAGAACGTACGAGAACGAAAGTAAGCTGCCGAACCAGGGACCAAAGTAACGCCGGGAGACCTCGATCAGGTTCATCTCCGGCTCGATACGGTGAATCGGCAGCATGACGGCAACGAGCAGCAGCAGCCCCGCCGCAAACCCGATCAGCACGCCGATCCATGCGTCCCTTCCGGCCGGACCGGCAAGAAGGAACATGGGAGAACTGCCCAACTGGAACAGGAAAACGGCTGCGGCAAGCTGATACCTGCTGGTTACCTGCATAGGGATACCTCTGAAAAATCGGATTGGACTTTGCGTACCTAATATGGGAAAAAGCGGTTGCCTTCATTCATCCGGGAGCATCGTGCCTGTTCGTATCTCCCCTCGGCGCTTATCGTTCTTCTCGTGTGGTATAATGAAATATTAATACGTTCGCTTCGTGAGGGCGGAGGAAGGAAGCGCGGATGAGCCACTCGCTATCGCTTCAGCAGATCAAGCTGCTGTGCGGCCAGAGTTCCTACGACAAGGGAATGAAGTACGACGAAGCCCATCGGGTCATGGAAGTGAGTTTCCACGACGCCGAAAGGCGTTACGAGGCTTTCGTATGGGGAAACGTCCGGCATAACGTGCGGATTCGGATGGACGACTCCGGCGTCGAGGACGCCCGGTGCGACTGTCAGGCCCGGCACTCCGAATATTATTGCGAGCACATCGCCGCCGTGCTTATTCATCTCTACAATGCCCAGAGGGAGAAAGAGCCGGCGCCCGCGGAGCCTCGAATCGTGCCTGCGGAGCCTTCCTTCACCGCCCGCGACGTCCAGTTCGCCCGCAACATGATCTCCCTGTTCGAGAACGCGGCGCCGGAATCCCCGATTGCCGAAGAATCGGGCGAGAACGGCCGAACGACGCTGGAGGTCGAATTCACGTGCAAGGCGGTCACCGATGCGAGCCGATCCCCGCTGTTCGGCATCGAGATGAAGGTCGGCCCCAGGCGCCTTTATATCGTGCAGCGGATCAAAGATTTTCTGGGCAAGGTCGAGCAGCAGCTGCCGTTCGTCTTCGCCAAGCTCTTTACCTTCGATCCGGCCTTGCACCGCTTCAAGCCGGAAGATCTGGCGATCTTCCGCCGGCTGATCGGCATCGCGCACAGCGAAGCCGCCTATCGCGATGCGTTCCGGAGCGGCTTTCCGGGCTATTCGCCGCAGCAGGACCGCGTGCTGCTGATCCCTCCTCTCGCCTGGGAGGAGCTGCTTCCGCTGCTGGAGAACACGAACGTCCGGTTCGAGCAGGGGATGCGGACGGCCGACCGCGTGCAGGTGACGGATGAGCCGCTCCCGATGCGCTTCGACATCGTACCTGCTCCCGGCGACGGCTATCAATTGGAGATCGCCGGTCTCGACCGGGTGCTCGTGATGGAGAACTACGGCGTCGTGGTGGCCGATTGCGTCCTGCATCGGATGGACGATCATTCGATGAAGCGGCTGGACGAACTGCGGAAGATGTTCGCCTACAAGCCGACGAAGCAGGCGATGATCCCTCCGGCCCAGATCGAGCCGTTTATGGACCGCGTCCTTCCGGGTCTCCGGCGGCTGGGCGAGGTGTCGATCGACCCGTCGATCGAAGGCCGGCTGGTCAGCCCGCGCTTGCGGGCGCGGCTGGATCTCGATTGGCTGAACGGGCGTCTGCTCGCCCGCCTCGCTTACGTCTATGACGACATCGAGATCGATCCGATGCGGCCGGAGCGGGGCCGCCCCTCGCTGGCGGACGGACGCATTCTGCTTCGCGATGTGGAGAGAGAATCCGCGATCATGGGCCTGATCGAGCAGGCCGACTTCAAATACAACGGCAGCGAGCTCTACCTTGACGAAGAGGAAGATCTTTACCGGTTCCAGTTCCGCTTGCTGCCGCGGCTCGAGAAGCTGGCGGAGGTTGCCTCCACCCATGCGCTGCGAGAGATGCTCCGCCAACCCGTCGCGGCTCCCCGGCTGACGGTGGACCTTGACCCCGGCACCCGATGGCTGGAAGTCCGCTTCGATCTGGAAGGCATCGACGAGGCGGAGATTCGCCGCATCCTTCAGACGCTGGTGGAGAAGAAATCTTACTACCGGCTGCCGGACGGCGGCTTCCTGTCGCTGGAGGACGAGAGCTACCTGGAGATCGCGCGCCTGATGGACGATATGGACATCCGGAAGAGCGAGATACGCGGCTCCCGCTTCGATCTGTCCGTCGTGCGCGGGCTGGCGCTGATGGACTCCGGCGCCCAAGGCCGTAATGTCCGGTTCGGGCGGTCGCTTCGCCAGCTGCTTGAGAACATGAGGAATCCGGATACGCTCGATTACGCCGTTCCGGAATCGCTCGCCTCCGTTCTTCGCGAATATCAGAAGGACGGATTCCAATGGCTGAAGACGCTCGCCCATTACCGCTTCGGAGGCATACTCGCCGACGACATGGGCCTCGGCAAAACGCTGCAAAGCATCGCCTTCATCGAATCGGTCCGGGAAGAGATCCGGTCGTCGGGCTTGCCCGTCCTGATCGTCTCCCCCGCTTCGCTGTTATACAATTGGAGAAACGAAATCGCAAGATTCGCGCCGGATCTGAACGCGGTGATCGCCGCCGGGATCAAGCAGGAGAGAAGCGGCATCCTGGAGGAGCTCGGCGACGTCGACGTGCTGATCACCTCCTATCCGCTTCTTCGGCGCGATATGGATCTGTACGCGAAGCAGCGGTTCCATACGTTGTTTCTCGACGAGGCGCAGGCGATCAAGAACCATGCGACCCAGACCGCCCACGCGGTGAAGATCCTCCAGGCGCAGTACCGGTTCGCGCTGACCGGCACGCCGATCGAGAATTCGCTCGACGAGCTGTGGTCGCTGTTCGACGCGGTATTCCCCGAGCTGTTCGGAAGCCGCCGCGAGTTCGCCGAGCTTTCCCGCGAGGCCGTCGCCAAACGGGTTCGTCCGTTCATTCTGCGGCGGATGAAGAGCGACGTGCTGAAGGAGCTTCCCGACAAGATCGAGACGCTTCAGCTGTCCGAGCTGTCCGACGAGCAGAAGAAGCTGTATGTCGCCTACTTGACCCGCCTTCAGGCCGAGACGCGGCTCAGCTTGCAGACCGAAGGCTTCCAGAAGAGCCGGATGAAGATTCTCGCCGGGCTCACCCGTCTTCGCCAGCTGTGCTGCCATCCCGCGCTGTTCGTGGAGAACTACGAAGGCGAATCGGGGAAGCTGGAACAACTGCTCGAGCTGATGGACGAGGCGCTGAGCTCCGGGAAGCGGATGCTCATCTTCTCCCAGTTCACGTCCATGCTTCATCTGATTCGCGACGAGCTCGCGCTGCGCGGCCTCTCCTGTTTCTATCTCGACGGCCAGACGCCTTCCCGGGAGAGAGTCGAGCTGTGCCGCCGATTCAACGAAGGGGAGCTGGACATCTTCCTGATCTCCTTGCGCGCCGGAGGCACCGGCCTGAATTTGACCGGGGCCGATACCGTCATCTTGTACGATCTGTGGTGGAACCCCGCCGTCGAACAGCAGGCCGCGGACCGCGCGCACCGCATCGGCCAGAAGAAGGTCGTCCAGGTCATCCGGCTGGTCACTCAAGGAACGATCGAGGAGAAGATGGTCGAGCTCCAGAATCGCAAAAAAAACCTCATCGCCGAGATCATCCAACCGGGAGACGAAGCGCTGTCCTCCATCACGGAAGAGGAAATCCGCGAGCTTCTGATGATATAGAAGGATCGCGACTGCCGCCGAAGCCTGCAAATCTGCAGGCTTTCATTTTGCAGACGAGGATTATCGATGAAATTCCTGCAAATGTACAGGCTTTCAGGCATCCCTCTTTAGATTCGCTTGTCTTGACGGATAAAAAGATGTATTTTCGCAGGAATTAGCCCCCGTGCCGAGAGCCGGTTTTGAAAAGCATGCGCTTTTGCAGGAATTAGCGGCTGTCGGCGTGGAGAGCAAGGCTGTTCAAGGCGCGCAAATAGGAGGGCTTAACGTGGAGATAAAAGCGGAGCGAACGCGGCTGCTTCAACGATTTCCGTCGCTGGCCGGCCTATCGGACGATCAATGGGAACAGGCGCATCCGTTCGTCCGGACGTTTCCGGCGAAAAGCCGGCTGTTTCAGAAGGAGGAAGGCGAGCGATACGGCCTGTTCCTGCTGTCCGGCTCGGTGCGAATTACACGCATCGGAGAGGACGGCGGCGAATCGATGCTGCAGCTGCTGTCCGCGGGGCAGGTTTGCTCGCTGCTGGTGCTCAGCGGCCTGAGCGGACGGGATTACCCGGGCGAGATGGTCGCCGAGACGGAAGCGGAAGCGATGTTCGTGGCCAAGGAAAGCTTCCTCCGCTGGGTGAAGGAGCTGGAACCGTTCCGCCGCTGGTTCTTCGGCGACTTGCTCGACAACATTCTGCAATTGGGAGAACGCATGGATGCCAGGCCGTCCGAGCCGCTGGACCGGCGCTTGGCGGCGGCGCTGCTCCGCGGCACCTCCGAACGGGAGCCGGTGCTGCATGCAACGCATCAAGAGCTGGCGGCCGAGATCGGTTCGGCCCGCGAAGTCGTAACGCGCGCGCTGCAGCGATTCCGGGAAGCCGGGTGGCTGGAGACAGGGCGAGGCTGGTTGCAGGTCGTTCGCAGAGACGAACTGTCCTCGCTGCTCGGTGACGAAGTCACAGAAAAACGAAAGGATTCCCGCTAAGGTAAAGAAGCAGGCCCGGTCCGAAGGGACGGCCCATCTTCCAACACCCAGGAGGGAACCCTCATGACAACGCATCTTCAAGCAGGCGACCTCGCCCCCGCATTCGAGTCCGCCGACCCGAACGGCACGCCCGTCTCTCTGAACGCGCATCGCGGCCGCAAGTTGCTGCTCGCTTTTTTCCGCTTCTCGGCTTGCGGGCTATGCAACTTGCGAGTTCAACAGTTCATTCGGCGCTATCCGGATTGGCGGGAGAAAGGACTGGACGTCATCGCCGTATTCGAGTCGCCGGAAGAAAGCTTGCGGATGATCGTAGGCAAGCAGAACACGCCTTTCCCGCTTCTGGCCGACCCGAAGGCGGAGCTGTACGATCTGTACGGAGTGGAAGTATCCGAGGAAAAAACGAAGGCGACGATGGCCGACCCGAGGAAGGAATCGGTGATCGCGGAAATCGAAGCCGCCGGCTTCAAGCTGACGCACGAAGAAGGCTCCAACTTCGAACGGATCCCCGCCGAATTTCTGATCGATGAGGAAGGAGTCGTCTGTCTGGCCCACTACGGCAATCTGATCTTCGATCATCTTCCGCTGGAGACGGTCGACCGATTCGCCGCCGGACAGCCGGTCGGCTAATCCAGCGACGCCTGCGTCGGCAGGAAGGACCGCAGCGCCTTGAGCTTCGCCACGGCCGCAGCCGCGAGCAGGACGAGCGTCAACCCCGCGATCGCCGCGGTCGCGAATGCCGGCGTCAGCCAGTAGCTGTCCGGCTTGGAGAAGAACGGCAGGAAGGCCACTCCCATGATCGGAGGAGCGTTCCATTTCCAGCGGTGAATCAGCCAGATCGCCAACATCGCGTTGACGACGAAAAACAGCGTGCTCGGATGGAGATGGGACAGCGCCGTCCCGATCGCGGAGCAGACCGCCGCCCCGAACAGGGCCCTTCCCATCTCCGCAGCCGTGGCGGAACGGGCGACGAACAGATAGGCGAATGCCCCCAGCGTCGGGAAAAACAAAGGATGCAGCCCTGCCCAGTGGGCTGACAAAAAATAGATCATGCCGATATAAAGGCAAGCGGCGAACGCTTTGAGCTTCATTTTTCAATTCCGATCCCTTTACTGGAAGTTAACCTTTCAAATTGTAGCCTTTCTTCCCTTCGGCGGTCAATAACGAGTTTGACCCGATCGGCGTTCGTCCGCTTTATTCCTCGTTTTCCGGCAGAAGAACCGAATGCTGCGTTACGGTGTGCAGGTCCCGCCACGTGCGGCAGAGCGCATGATCGTGCCGGAGCGCCGTCATGCCCAGCAACGGGAATACCGCGTCTGAGCCGGAACGCGCGGCCGCCGCCGCCTCTTGGCTTCGCCGCCCGATCTCGCGCCATACCTCTTCCGGCAGCGTCCCTTCCCGGACGAACGTGTCCCAGGACGACTCCGCCAGCTCGTAAAACCGGTCGGAGGCAGCCTCCAAGATTCCCAGCCGCTCGGCGACGGCGCTCTCAAGCGCGGCAAGCCGCCTGGGGCTGGTTTCCTTCCATTCCGGCGCTTTGGACGCGGCGAACTCGGCGCACTCTTCCAGGAAATGGCGCCCGACGCCGACGGATGCCGCCGCGAACGAAGTCTGGGCGAACGCGAGGAACGAATACCGATAGATCGGATCGTTCAGTCTCGGCTCCGCCGTCAGGTCGAAGGTCATGTCCTCGGGCACGTAAGCGTCGCGCACCTCGATCGAATGGCTGGCGGTCGCGCGAAGGCCGAGCGGGTTCCAGTCTTTCGCGATTTGCACCTGCCTCGGCAGAAACGCGAACGAACGGACGAGCTCTTCGCCGGTCCCCTCGATTTTGCAGTTGGCGGTGAAAAAAGTCGCGAACGTCGCGCCGCTGCAATAAGCCCAGCTTCCGGTAACCCGATAGCCGCCCTCGACCTTGCGAGCCTTGCCGGTCGGCATCCCGCTTCCCGCCAGCACCGCTTTCCGTCCCGAGAACAGCTCCGCCGCCCGCCGTTCGGGCAACGCCGCGGCGAAGAAGCCGCCGCCGGAACCGATCGTCACCAGCCAGCCGAGCGACCCGTCGATCCAGGACATTCTCTCGAACGCCCGAAGCGCCTCCGGAAGAGAACTTCCGAGGCCGTTCAGCTCGCTAGGCACGAATAGCTTGAACAGTTTCTCGTCATAGATTTTCTCCAGCAGCCAGTCGTCCAGCTCTCCCCGTCTCTCCATGTCGGCGGACCGTTCACGGATTCTTCTCACGATGTCTTGATCGAACGATTGCACTTGCCGCCCCTCCCGTCTTAGAACGATTTCCCGTCATTAATTGCCTATGCAAAAAAAAGCCCCAGCCCAGTATGATACAGAGCCGGGGCGATGTCTATGGCAAGATCAGGATATACCGGTCGACTCGCGCTTCAATTCTTCGTATCGGTTGGCGATCCGGAAATGGAGAGGATGATGCTCCAGGATTCCCATATGGCTGCGAATGACGTCCCGAACGCCTCTCGCGCGGATTCGGGCTTGCAGCTTCACCGCCTCCGGGTCCCGGCCGTGATCGAACAGCAATGCGGCGGAGATGAGCGTCACGAGGTGCGGAGAGTCCATGCCGAGAGCCGAAGCCTGCAGCGCCGGCCGAATGAGCCGGTCGTCCGGGGCCAGCTTGCGCAGCGGGGAACGGCCGACGCGGGCGACTTTGTCAGGGATGCGGGGATTCGCGAAGCGCTGCAGCGACTTGCGAATGTACTGCCGGTGCTCCTCTTCGCTCCAGCCGTACTTCCGCACGAGAAGCCGGCCGGTCTCTTCCATCGCGCCGGCGACCCGGTTCCGCAGCCTCTCGTCCCGAAGCGACTCCGGAATCGTTCGGTAGCCGGCCAGATAGCCGAAGTAAGCGGCGCCGCAGTGGCCGACGTTCACCGTATACAGCTTCCTCTCGGCATAAGGCTCGAGCGACGTCACGTACCGCACGCCCTCGATCGGATCCGTCCCGCCGGCCTGCTCCAGCACCCATTCATGAAAGGGCTCCACCCGCACGTTCCAAAGTTCGTCCGAAGGCTGCGGCGGGACGATCCGGTCGACGATCGCGTTCGGGAACGCCGCGCAGCGTTCCGCCCGTTCCCGAAGCTCATCCGGCAGATGGGAGTAGACCCACCCTTTAAGCTTGGCGCTTCCGTGCACCGCGTTCTCGCATGCGACGATCTGCAGCGGGCGCGAATGGCGCCTCAGCCGATACGCAAGACCGTCCGCCAGCGCCTTGGCGATGTGCGCAAGGGCGGCTTCGCCGACGGATGTCGTCACCAGATCGGCCTCCAGCATGCTCTCCCGAACCGCCGCCGCGTTTCCGATATGAATCGCGGTCACGTTCCGTACGATCTCCCGCTCCTCCGCCTCGCTCGCCAACGTGACGGTATACTGGCCCCGGTCTCTCATCAGCTCGATCTGCTTATCGTTGCGGGAAACGAACGTAACCTCGTAGCCCGACCGGTACAGCATCCATCCGATAAAACCTCTCCCGATATTGCCCGCTCCGAAATGAACCGCCCTTTTGCCCGGCATGGCGCTCTCTCCTTTCTTTCTCTTCTTTCGCCGCGTTAACGTTTCACGATATTAAAATTGCGATGACGACGCGATCAGCCTGCGGAATTCCAGGTCTTCCAGCGTTCCCAAGCGATGCGCGATGCCCGTTGCCGGAAAATCCAGCAGCGACGTGATCCGGTTCGGCGCCAGCACGCAGTGCATCCCCGCCGAGATGGCCGCTCTCGCGCCGTTCGGGGAATCTTCCACCGCGATCGCCTCCCGGCCGTCGACGCCCAAATCGGACAGCGCGAGAACGTACAGCTCGGGATCCGGCTTGACCTGCCGGACGTCGTCCGCCGTCCGGACCGTCTCGAAGTACGATTCGATCCCGAGCTGTCGCAAATGTTTGTCCACCCACTCCCGCGTGGAGCTGGAAGCGAGGCCGATCTTCATCCCGTACTCTTTCGCCGCTTCCAGGTACGAGAGGACGCCCGGACGAACTTCCTCCCGCCGCATCAGCTCCGAATGCCGCAGATGGACCGACTCCCGGAACCGGTCTTTATCGAGCGGCAACCCGCGCTCGGTCATCAAATATTCGTAAGGATTGAACCGATGAAGGCTGGTGCCGATGCATTGGGAATACATCTCCAGCGTAAGGTCGACCCCATGCTCCGAGTAAGCTTCCCGGAAAGCCTCGTACCAAGCCGTCTCCGTGTCCAGAATCGTTCCGTCAAAGTCGAATACAAGCGCTCGCATCATCTCTCTCGCACTCCTTTTTTTGTCGTATGGCGGCCGTTCGATCCAAGGGGGGAATGCGGAAAGAAGGAACGGAAGAACGCAAAAAGAGCCCTGTAAAAAGGGCCCTGGCTTCGTTCGCGATTAAGCTGTGTATAAAGCGCCGACCCATCTTCCGCCTACGAGGTTAGCTGACGGGCTCGGGCAGATGGTTCCCTACCTTCGTCCTTCGAGAAGAACGTCGGATTCGCCCCCATGTAACGGGTCCCCCGCTCCCCGGCCTGGCGGCCGGAAACTAAGCGTGTACTTATCATAAGACAGTCAGCTTTTTATGTCAATTAAAATTACTCATTAAGTAATATTTATAGGAGATTTGGGTTCATTTAATGCAATTTGAAATAAATCATAAGAGATTTTCGTTATTTAATGTTATGAATAATAACATAAATCTTCCTTAGATCCAGTGGAACCAGGCGCCACTTGAGCCCGTTAGTCGATTTTCTCGGCTATCTCCGCTCGCTCAGCCCGCCGCGAGGGCCCGTTAGCCGATTTTCTCGGCTATCTCCGCTCGCTCGGCCCGCCGCGAGGGCTCATTAGCCGATTTTCTCGGCTATCTCCGCTCATTCACCCCGCCACGAGGGCCCGTTAGCCGATTTTCTCGGCTATCTCCGCTCATTCACCCCGCCGCGAGGGCCCGTTAGCCGGTTTTCTCGGCTATCGCGTTTTGGTCGACCGGAAGCATGGCGAAGATACCAGCGCTATCGGAAAAGAGCACGCTTAGCTGCTTAAAAGAAGATGTAGACGCAGTCCCATTTCGTGACGCCGATATCTTTCCCCGTTGGCGGAATAGCGCCGCTCCGTTCCGTTAGAGGGATCCCCCCCTTTCGCCAGACCTCTAGCGCGGAACGATCTTGACGGCAGCCTGCTTGCCGCTAACCTGAATTCCCGTCTCCCGCGTGCCGCCCGGCGACAGCTCTTTGGACAGACGCTCCAACAGCTCCTTCGCCTTTACGCCTTCCTTGGCGTTTGACAGCTTTACGACCAGCTGCACGGCGTTGCCGGAGGCGAGCAGCTTCTCCGCCTGTCTTTTTTTCGTATCGTAATCGTGCTCTTCGATATGGGGCGTCAGCCGAAGCTCCTTCGCTTTGGCTTCCTTCCCTTTCGCGTTTCCTTCCTTGCCGGAAGGCTTCGACACCGCGTTCTTGGCCGTCCCCCGAGGGACCAGCTTGCAGGGCGGCGGACTGCTGAACAAAGACGTGCAGACCAGATCCATCTTCAGCTTACGGGCCCGCTCCAGCGCCTCCTCTCTTGGCACGACGCCGATTTCTTCCCCTTTCGCCCCGGTCAGCAGCACCTCGGACGCTTTGATCTGCTCGTTGACGAGAATCATCCGTTCCAACCTCCTGCCCCTGATCTCCGCCGCCTAACGCGCACGCCGTTTCGCAAACCAAGAGCGTCCCGCAAAGGGACGCTCCCTGATTCCTTCGCCGCTTGCACCGCCCGGCAGGATCCTAATCTTTGCCCACCATTATACCACAAGGCCGTTCGAAGGCTACAGAAGGCCGCCCTCGAACGGTTCCGTCAACAGAAGGCGGGCTTCTTCTCTTTTAGCCGCCAGCTTTTCCCGCCACTCGTCGCCCGAATGAAGGGCGGCCCGCAGCGTCTCGTTCAGCCGGTCCGCCAGATGGGGAGCCGAAGTCGGCACGATCAGCTCGGGAACCCCCGCAGAGTGAACGAAGTCGAAGCATTTGAAGCGGTAGCCCAGGCTGACGAACGGAACGCCCGCCGCGGCCGAAATCACGTTCGCATGCAGCTTCAGGTTTAAAGTAGCGTCGAATCCGCGGACAAGATTGTAATACCCCGGGGTGTCGTATAGCTTGAGGTCGAGCGTCGTCTGCGCCGCTTTGCCGATTTTGGCGTGCAGCCGTTCGGCCGATTTTCGATCCGGTCCCCAGACCACATAAAGATGAATCCGCCACCCCCGTTCGATCCACTCCCGGCAAACCTGCGCCAGCGCGTCCTCGACCTCTGATTCGTTCGCCCCGTACATCCGGTCGTATACCGTCCCCCAGTTCACGCCGAGCGTCCCGGTGCCGCCCGACCGGCCCGCTTCCGCTTCCTCGCGATCAACCGCCGCCAGCAGACCGGGATCGCCGCTCACCCGGACAAGCTCCGGCGGCACGCCTTGATGAAGCAGGTAGTCCCTCGTCCAAGGCCCCCTGACCACGAAGAAGGAAGCCGCCTCCGCAAGATCTCGCAGCCGTTTCCGGTATTCCGGCGCTTCCCGGATCGAATCCGGCAAGGTCACGCCGCCTCCCGCCGTCTTCGCCAAATGGATGCAATCGTACCCGCTTCCCCATACGAGAATTCGCTTGCCCTCTTGCGCCGCTCTCCAAAGCAAATCCGCGTATCCCGCAATCAGAAGGGAGCCCCCGCCCAGCACGACGGTGTCGTACGGACCCAAATCGTCCGTCTCGACGCCAGGCACGGCGGGAACGATCCCGTACCGGTCCGGTGGCAGGCGATCGGACGCCAACTGCTCGAACAGCCCCCTCATCAGCTCGTCGCCGAAGTTGTTGAAGCCGATCCAGCCGACATACAGAACCGTTCTCGTCAACTTCTTCCCCCCTTCCGTTCGGCCGCGCCGCGAATCGCGTTCTCGTAAACGCCGGCCAGCATCAGGCCGATCCGATGAATGTCGAACGTCCCCCGCACCCATTCGAAGGCTTGGTCGCCGATTCTCCTTAACCGAAGCCTGTCGGCCAGGGCCGCCTCCAAATCGGAGGCGATCAGGTTCACGTCCGTTTTGCTCAGCGAGTCGTGATCGCCGAAGTACCGATCCCAGGCTTGCGCGTAAGACGATGGCTCCACGAGGCCGAAGTAGCCGTGATTGCCGATCGCCAGTACCGGTTTGGCGCAGAACATTGCCTCCAGCGCCACGCGTCCCGTTCCGACGACCAGATCCGCCATCGCGTAAAAATCGCGAACCTTCGTCTGCCCGCCCGTCAGGTGAAGGAACGATTCTCCTACGGGACTCTGCAGGGAATCGGCGAGCCGCTCGATCTCCCGGTACTGCGGACCTCCGCCGACCGCGACGACATGCAGATTCCGCCCCGTGCGCCGCCGGATGCCGGCCGCCGCCCGGAGCAGCATCGAGCATACCGCCGCTTTGTCCCAGGCCAGACGGCTGACATAGACGATCACCACAGCGTCGGGTGGGATCTTCCACTTCCGCCGCAGCCGCTCCGGCGCGGGAGCGGGATAGAACTCGTCCGAATCGACGCCGTTGGGAACAAGGAAGGAAGGGATGCCCAATTCCCGCAGGAAACGTTCGACCGGCCTGCTGACGCTGACAAACGATGCTCCAAGCCGCCTCATTTCCTCCAGTTGGCCGGAAGAATAGTAGGTTCCATGTACGCTGAACGCGACCGGAACGCCAAGCTCCGCCGCCGCTCTCGCGGCGTAAAGCCCGGAGGGCATCTGGTGAACGTGCACGAGGTCGGCCTGCCCGCCCTGGATGACTCGCTTCAAGCGCTGTACGGTGCGGGGCGCATCGGCCGGATCAGCCAGCGTGCCGGGCGTCAGATCGACGTCGTACATCGGGACTCCCGCTCTCGCGTAGGCTTCGTACAACGGACCTCCCGCCCCCGCATAGAGGGGCCGAACGCCCAACGAACGAAGCGCCTTGACGACGCTGAGGACGTGAGTCTCCGTGCCTCCGACCGCCAGGCTGTCCATCACCATCAAGATCCGGCGCCCGTTAGGATCCATCTCGGCCTCCCCGGTCGCTTCCGTAGAAAGAGCGCGACCTTTGTAGCAAGTGTCGGCGATACAGATAAAGGAGGTCCGGCAAATTTTCGACGTTGCGGCGCTTGGCATTCAACCGTTTGGCGATAAACTCGTAATCCTCCGCTCCCGCGAGGAACCGGGTATGCCCCCCGGTCCGGTCGAACAGCTCGCCCCGCAGCATGACCGTGCCGTGGCAGACGCAGTGTCCGCCCTTGCGGTATACTTCCACTATCGAATCCCCATAGCGGAGCCAGCTTGCCTTTACCGGCATCCGGCTTCCTTGGCCGTCGATCACTTCATAGTTCGTTCCCAGCATGTCGACCTGCGGATGGCTGTCCAAAAAAGCGACCTGCCGCTCCAACCGTTCCGGAAGCGAAACGTCGTCGGAGTCTTGCATGGCAATGTATTGCCCGCGGGCAAGAAACATGCCCGTCGTGCAAGCGCCCGCATAGCCGATATTGCGAGGGAGCCGGAGAACGACCAAATTCCGCTCCCCGATCTTCTCCGTCCCTCCCTCGCGCAGCCACTTCTCCAGCCGCTCCCGGGAGTCGTCCGTCGAAGCGTCGTCGACCAGAATGAGCTCCCAGTCGGCGTACGTTTGCCTGACAATGCCGTCCAGACAGTCTGCCAAGTAGTTCCCGTTATTGTAATGAGTGACGACGACGCTGACGAGCCCCGCCTCTCTCCGATCGTTCATTTTTTATCACCGCCGTTCTTCTTGTCGGTTACGTCCGGCGCACGTAGCATACGGCCGCCAGCTTGATCACCGCATGCCGCCCGCGGCCGTAACCCGAAGGGCCGGACAACCGAATCGTCAGGGCGCCCTCCTCCGCGGATACGAGCAGCCCTTCCACGATATCGATCGTTGTCGCCGCCTGAACGTCGCAGCCGACCCACGCTCTCAGCCGTTCATTCATCGCGGCCCACCTCCGCATAAATCACCTTGTCGAGGTTGACGATGACGTGCAGATCGCCCGCTTCCCGAACGACCGCATAGTCTCTGCCGACCTCCTGAACGATTCCCGATACGGTTCCTCCCGCCGTGTAGATAACAACGTTACGATGCAAGCTTCGCTCAAGCGCGCATCGCAGCGCCGGCGGCACGTCTTCGCAACAGGAGCGCCCTCGGTCGTCTTCCCGGGAAGACCCGCCGCTTCGGCAAGACGCTTGTCCTTCCGAGCCCGGAGCTCCCCCCTCCTTCGACCTGTCGGCCGTAAGAAGAAGCAGACGCAGGCTCTCGATGTATTCGCGAAATTCCTTCTTGTTGATCCGCATCCACATTTTTCTCACCCGCTCCTCGTTTTGGAATTCTGCGAAGCCCGGCAGAAAAAGAACGTCGCCGAGACGGCGCGCCTTGGGCGGAACGTCGCTTCACTCTCGGCTGCGGTCCTTTTCCTCGCCGGCCTTCTTAAACAAGCTATACAAAACAAAAAGACTGTGACACGACCATTCACAGTCTTAAAGCAAATTTGTTCGTTTGGAGGGGACCGTCCGCCCGAAATCCCCTCTGCATTTGTAAAAAATGCAAATACGGTCCGGCTAAAACGCCATGTTGATCCCTTCGAGCGCCAATCCGATCAGGAACCCGCACAGCGCTCCGTTCACGCGGATCCATTGCAGGTCGCCGCCGACCCGCTGCTCGATCATCTCGATCAGCATCTCGTTGTCCAGCTTGTCCAGATTTTCGCGGACGAGAACCCCGATGCGGGAATGGTTGTCGTCGATCACCCGGAACAGCCGCTCTTTTCCCCATTCCAGCGCGGGCTCAAGCGTCTCCGGCCGCTCCCGGAGCCGGCGAAGCGCGTCCTCAAGCAGCGGCTTCAACACGTCGTTCTCGAAGCCGGGCTCCCGGATGCGGCTCTCGGCCCTGCTCTTCAAGTCCTCGAGCCAGCGGAGCAGATACGCTTCGAGGCCGACCCGCTCGGGAAGGCTGCTCTTCGCCTCGTCGAGACCCCGAAGCACCGCTTCGTTTTCCGGCAATCCGGCGACCGCCTTACGGAGCTCGCCCGCAAGCGACCGGCGCAGCGGGTGGTCTTCGTAAAGACGCATATCCCGCAGCGCGGATAGAACGGCACCCTGCAGCATTTCGCCCAGCTTGTCCTCGCTCATGAAACCGGCGAAGGCGTTGACAGCGAAGCCCATAAATCCTTTCGCTTGCACGTTGCCGAGCGCGTTGGCCGCCATCGCCCCAAGCTGGCGCCTCACCTCGTCCCGCCCGGCCAGTTCCTCCGCCTTGCCAAGCAAATAAACGAGCGCCCGCTCATCATAGCCGCGGGAAACGACCTCTTCGCTTACGAACCGCAGCAGCCCGGCCGAATCCAACTCCCGCAGCCGCTTCGCAAGCTCGCTTGCCGCCAGATTCGCCAGCCTCTCCAGCGGCGCATGGCGCAACGCGTAACCTCCCAGCGCCACGATCGCCCGGGCCGCGTCGCCCAGATGCTTTTCCGCGAAGTTCAGCAGCCGGTCCTGGGCCAGATAAGGCTCGATCTTCTGTTTGATGCTCTCTTTGGTCAGGAACTCGTTCTCCATAACGGAGACAAGGGAACGGACGACCTTGTCGCGGTTGCGGGGGAGCAGCGCCGTATGCGGAATCGGCAATCCCAGCGGACGCCGGAACAGCGCCGTTACCGCGAACCAGTCGGCCAGCCCGCCGACGAGTCCCGCCTCGAAGCCTCCGTGAAGCAGCGAGACGGCGCCGTACTGCACCCACGGGAACGTCAGGGCGAATCCCGCCGCCATCGCGCCGAGCGAGACCGCCGCCGTATGTTTCGCCTGTTTGCGCATGATCGGATAAAATCCTTTCTTGGAAAAGTTCGCTATTCCTTATTTTACCCCGTCGCCGCCCCCTTGATCAAAGCCCCCGCCTTCCGCTCTTCAAATAAGGAACATCGCGACGACCGTCGTCGCCGCGAGCCCGATCAGCACCGGCTTCAGATTGCGCCGAGCCAGCTCGAACGGACTGACGCCGCAGATCGCCGCAGCGGGTATGAGCGCCCAGGGGATCAGCGTTCCTCCCCCTACCCAGATGGCCGCGATTTGTCCGAGCGCCGTCAGCGTCGCCGCGCCATGGCCTATCGCTATCGCGAACATATGGGCAACCGACCCGGCCAGCGAGATGCCGGAGAAGCCCGAGCCGTCGAGCCCGGTAATCGCCCCCGTCACGGTCAGCGTGATCGCGCCGACGACGTTGTTGACCGGAACCCCGTTCGCGAGCGCGACGCCGAGATCGTTGACGATGCCCTGCGAGCCTTGCGGCAGATGGTTGCCGAACAACGGCACGAATGCCGAGTCGCCGAGGTAGAAAAAGGCCGCGATCGGAATGACCGGACCGAACACCTTGAAGCCGAACTGAAATCCGTCCACCAGGTACGAAGTCATCTCTTCCATTCCCTTATTGCGATGGGCGATCAGCGTCAGCGCGAGCAGGATGAGAATGGCCGTCCCGCCGACGATCGCGGTGGCGTCGTCTCCCTGCAAGTCGAGGACGAACATCGCGACCACGTCGGCTACGAACAGAAGCGGAATGATAATGGCCGCCCAACGCTTGACCGCAGCCGGAAGAACGAGCGTTTCCGCGGACGGGGAAGCCGGCGTTTCCTGGGCGACGAGGCCGTCTCTCCACGTCCCCTTTTTGCGATCCCGGACCATCATCCAATACGCGACGATCGTCGTAACGGCGCCCATCACGATCACGAGCGGCACGCTCGCTTCCATCACCTGCGACACCGGCAGTCCCGCGGCATCCGCCGTCAGCTTCGGCGCGCCTTGAATGATATAGTCTCCGGAAAGCGCGATTCCGTGGCCGAACAAGTTCATCGCCACCGCCGCTCCGAGCGCGGGCAGCCCGACCCGGGCGGCCGCCGGCAGCAGCACCGCGCCGATCAGCGCGACGCCGGGAGACGGCCAGAAAAACCAGGAGGAGACCATCATGATGATGCCGATGCCCCAGAACGCCAGCGCGGGCGTTCGCATAAAGCGGGTGAGCGGCGCCACCATCTTCTCGTTGATGCCGGTCCGGATGAGGACCCGGCTCATCGACACGATGATCGAGATGATAAAGATCGTGCCGAGAAGTTCTTTGGCGGCGTAGACGAAGCTTTTGAACAGGCCGGATACGGAATCGCCGACGCTGGCGGTGGCGATCAGGCCGAGCGCCAGAATGCCCGCCACGCAGATCATCGTCGTGTCCCGCCGCTTGATCAGACAGGCGACGATAAAGACGATAAACGCCAGATATACCCAGTGCAGAGAGCTTAAGTTTACGTCCATGAGCAAATCCCTCCGCCAGTCGATTGGAGTACATTGTATGTACGCGAACGCCCAATCGTGACGCCGCCCCGACAGCGTTCGTCCTCTTGCGGGGTCGAAGAAGGTCTGTTATAGTCCATATATTTGGAGAAAACGGAGGGAGCGCGGATCATGTCGGTGAACAGGCGATTGGAGACGGATGAGGATTTTGCCGAAGCGAAGGAGAAGCAGCTGCGCCTTAGGGTTTTCAGAGACGATCACTTGGTCGAATCGGGAAGCGTGATCGTCCGATTCGATGCCGAGACCGTCGTCCTGCAGTCCGGTGTCAGCGATTTGGCTTACCACCCGCGAGCCAAATGCGAATTTTTCGAGCTTCGTCGCAAATAGCGGGAACCGCTTGACAGACGGCTTCGCCTCGACATATAATCAGAACAAAAGTTCGCATTTTCCATTCAGGAAGCACCTGTGGGAAAGCGCCGTCTACGGCCTTTTCTCAGGTGCTTTTTGGCGTTTGTCGGCGGCGCGGCGATCGAAGATCCGATGGGAGGATGTATCGAGATGAAGAGGTTCTGTCAAAACGCAATGCTGCTGTTAATCGGAATGTATCTGGCTTTCGTCGCGCCGTCGGAAGGATACGCGGCATCCGCCGTCTCTTGGTCGGCGACGACGAAGGCGGGATGGGACAAGCTGGTGGCGGACGCGGACGCCGCCCGCGCCGCGAAGCTGAAGTCGATGGCTGCGGAGCTCGCTTCCTTGCAGCAGCAGGAAGCGAGTCTGGACGCAAGGATTCAGTCTGCGCATGATGCCAACGCGAAGGAGACCGATGCCGTCCGGCAGCGGATCAAGACGATCAACGCCGCCAAGCTGAGCGCGATGGCGACGCAGACGAAGCAAGTTCGCTCGCGCAACCAGCCGATTCTGGACCAGTACACGAAGCTGAACAAGCAGATCAGTACCGCCAGATCGCTCGGCAGCAAGACGATCCGGTCCGCGCTGCAGACGGAAGCGAACCTGTTGAAGCCGCTCGTTCAGATCGCCCGGGACAACATCCGGAACCAGACCGCCGCGGAGAAAAGCCTCAAGGACGCTACTTCCAAGACGGCCAAGACGATTCGCGCCACGTTGGCCGGCGCCGACTCTAGCAAGAAACAGATCGCCGCCGAGAAGAAGTCCGTCACTTCGAACAAAGCGTCGATCTCCTCGTCGATGAAGACGTTCAACCAGGCCGTCAAGAAGAAAGACCCGGCGGGGGCATCCTCCTCCCTGTCTTCGATTCTCTCCTACTACCGGCAGTTGAACGGGCACAAGGAGAAGATTTACGGGCACGAACGGGATATCGCCGCCATTCTGGTCAAGGCAAAGGGGCAATTTCCCGCGTCGTAGTCCGATCGGCATCGACCGCTCCCTTACCGGCTGCGCGCATCTCTCTCCAAAGCAGCCAGAAGACGAGCAGCAGAATGACCACGTTGACGGCGGCGACCCAAGCATAGGCGGAAGACAAGGCGGAATGGGAACCGAAGCCTCCTCCCATTCCTCCGAAAGGGCCTCTCCCGCCGCCCCAGTCTCCGGGACGGGAGTTCCCGCCGAAGCCGGCGGAGGGACCGCCCCCCTGGAAGCCGTCCGATCCGAGAGACCGGCCTGCCGGGGGGCTCCCATTCCCGAAGCCGCCGGACAACCGACGCGCAGCGCCTCCCCGGCCGTTAGCCGCCTGGCCGCCGAAGCCACCTTGGCTTCCGCTCTTTCTCAGGACGGCGACCAGGTTGACGGTCACCGTCGCGGTCAAAGCAATAGCGGGCGCGAGCCATTTCCGGTCATGAATCACGGCGAAGACGAAGAACAACAGCGCGGGCAGGCTGTAGCGTTCGTGAATTTCGGTCGGAAGCATGAAGAAGGCTAAGTTGATCGCAGCCGAAGCTTTGAACAGCATGCCGTCTACGGATTCGGATGCGGTACGCCGCCCCGTCGCCACGATCAGGTAGACGCAGGCATACAGGGCAGCCATTGCGAACAGCAGAAGACCGAGCGCCCGGTAAGGAAGCAGATCCGCGAATCGGGCCGTATCCGGATCCGCCGGATTCAGGCCGGTTACATAATACCAGACGTTCATCGCGTTCAAGCTGACGTTCGCGTACATGCCGACGGCGTCGGTATACGCTTGGCGAATCATGGCGCCGAGACCGCCCCCCGCCTGAAAATACAAAACCGCGGCTGCAAACGGAAGCGCAAAGCAGACGCTCCACTCGAGCAAGGGGCGCTTCCGCCGCTCCTGGAACCACGCGAGGAGCAGATACAAGCCGACGACGGGAAGAACGGTTACCGCCTGGAATTTCGTCAACAGCGCCAATGACGCCAGCAAGCCGCTAAGCCAAGGTCGCCTGGTCGCCTGCCATACCGACAGCACCATCAGCATCCCGTGAAGCATCTCTACTTGGCCCCAGACGGGACCGTCGACGACGAAGGCGGGATTCAGGGCGAACAGCGCCAGCACGAGAAGCTTCCATTTACGGCTCCGGATCGAGGAGATCAGCGCCATGGCGGCTGCAAGGGCGAACAGGTCTATGACCACGATCAGCGCCTTGAAAGAAAAGGCGCCGGCCTGAGGCTCGATACCGAGAAAACCGAGCACCCGGCCGTATCCTTCCAGCAAAAGAAGGAAAAACGGCGGATAGTTCAGATTCGCATCGTTCGTATAAGCGCCGCCGAGTCCAAAGTTATCGGCAGCCTGCATCCATTGGACGAACAAGCGCTGATCCGAATAGAACCCCGGAGTCTCCGCCGCCGTCCACAAACGAACGGCAACGGCGGCGGCCAACAGCAGCGCGGCTCCCCACGGGTAGAACCGGCGGAGTCGCGGTTCGATCCGATTCTCTTCCATAAGAGTCTCCCTTTCATCGCTCGGCAGCACCGAGCCCATTCCCCTGGACGTATCTTCTCACGCGAGGATGAAGCGGAGATGAAAACAGAATGAAGGCACCTTTAATCGACGCAAAGAAAACCCCGCGCGAACGCGGGGCTCTGAGCAGGCCGAAAATCAGAAACCTTTATATTGAGGTTCCTCGTTTTCCAGCTGCTGCACTCTCGACTCCACTTGGGACAAGATTTGCTGCGTTTGCTCAGCGGCGTTCGTGAACAGCGTTTTGGCCTCTTGGTTTTGCGTGCTCAGGGCAAATTGCTCCAGACTTGCTTGCGCGCTTTTCAAAGAGGCGACACAGGTTTTCACTTGGGAAGCGACGGTCATGTTGAATCACCCCTTTGATCGGAATTTCCCGCGTTCCGGGACGTCTTATAACCTACCCCGATTCGTTGAAATCATTACCGCCAAAAAATTGTCGTAAAACGGAGGACTCGGTGGCATCCTGATAAGCAAACTGGAAAACAAGGGGCAAGTCGGAATGGCTAACAAGAAGCTCAAGAAACTGACGCCAACCCAGCAGGAGTACCAGCGCCTGGCGCTCAGCCACATGCCGAAGCGCTCTGTCGCCGCCAACAGCGTGCGCGCCTTCGGGTTCGGCGGGCTGATCTGTCTGGTCGGGGAGTGCATCCGGCAGATGTTTATTCATTGGGGAGGCTGGGATGAGGTCAAAGCGGGAGATCCGACGGTCGCGATTCTGATCTTCATCTCGGTCCTGCTGACCAGCCTGGGCGTATACGACAAGCTCGGGCAATGGGCCGGGGCCGGCTCCGCCGTTCCGGTGACGGGATTCGCCAATTCGATGGCTTCGACGGCGATCGAAGGACGCAGCGAAGGCATCGTGCTCGGCGTCGCGACGAACATGTTCAAGCTGGCCGGATCGGTCATCGTGTTCGGCACCGTAGCCGCGTTCATCATCGCTTTGATTCGTCTGATCTTCAATCAAGGAGGCTGAGCGTTCTTATGCTCAAAGGTCATCAAAGCTGGCTGTTCCATCGCAAGCCCAAGCTCGTCTCCGCAGCCGCCGTCGTCGGGCCGTTCGAAGGGCGCGGGCCGCTGGCCGACGACTTCGATATCATCCATGGCGATTCGCTGCTGGAACAAGCCAGCTGGGAGAAGGCGGAACGGACAATGCTCGAAGAAGCCGCCAACGTCGCGATCGAGAGAGCGGGTATTACGAAGGAGCAAGTGCATTTCTACGTCGGCGGAGATCTGCTCAACCAGATTACCAGCAGCGGCTACGCCGCGCGAACGCTGACCATTCCGTACCTCGGCGTGTTCGGGGCCTGCTCCACTTCGATGGAGAGCCTGGCGCTGGCCTCTTACATGGTCGCTACCGGGGGAGCGAAGCATGCGCTGGCGGCTACTTCCAGCCATAACTCCAGCGCGGAGAAGCAGTTCCGCTATCCGACCGAATACGGTTCGCAGAAGCCGCCCAGCGCCCAATACACCGTGACGGGCGCAGGCGCCGCCGTCGTCGCCGAAGCAGGCTCGGGTCCTTCGATCGCGTCGGCCACCATCGGCAGAGTCGTCGATATGGGGATCAAAGATCCGTTTAACATGGGAGCCGCCATGGCGCCGGCGGCAGTCGATACGATCACGGCTCATTTCCGCGATCTGCAGGTCGGGCCCGATCATTACGACCTGATCGTAACGGGGGATTTGGCTCAGGTCGGCCACTCCATTGCCGAAGAGCTGCTCGACAAGCACGGCGTTCCGATCCACAAAACCCGGTTCAAGGATTGCGGGATGATGATCTACGATTACGAGAAGCAAATGGTTCAGGCCGGAGGAAGCGGATGCGCTTGTTCGGCGGTCGTCACTTACGGACATCTGCTCAAGAAGCTTCGCAAGGGCGAACTGCGGCGGATACTCGTCGTGGCCACCGGAGCGCTGCACTCGCCGGTCGCCATGCAGCAGGGGGAATCCATCCCCGGCATCGCGCACGCGGTAGCGCTCGAAGCGGAATCCGAAGAAGAGCGGACAGGAAAGGACTGATTGACAATGCCGAACTGGGGAGAGATCGCCATACGTTCGTTGGGCTCGATGGCCATGCTGTTCGCGATGACCCGTATTTTGGGCAAGAAGCAAATTTCGCAGCTGTCGTTCTTCGAATATATATTGGGGATTACGCTCGGCGAGTTGGCGGCCTTCATCTCCACCGACATCGAAGCCCACTACTTCCACGGCGTCGTTGCCCTGCTCATCTGGTTCCTTATTCCGTTCGGCCTGGAATTCCTGATGCTCAAGAGCCGCAAGCTTCGGCATTGGTTCGAGGGCAAAGGACGAATCATGATCAAGGAAGGCAAAGTGCTGGAGGACAACCTGAAGAAGGAACGCATCACGGCGGACGAGCTGCTTGAGCAATTGCGGGGCAAGAGCGTCTTCAACATGGCGGACGTGGAATTCGCGGTCATGGAGACGAACGGCGATCTGAACGTGCTGCTCAAAAAAGACAAACAGCCGCTCACCGCCAGCCATCTGGGGATAAAGATGGTGAACGAAGTCGAACCGCAGACGGTCATCATCGACGGCAAGTATATAGATGAACCGCTCGCGACGCTGGGACTGAGCCGGGGCTGGCTCAACACCGAGCTGGAGAAGATCGGGGTAACGGTTGAGAATGTCTTTCTCGGACAGGTGGACGCGTACCAGCAGGTTTACGTCGATCTGTACGACGATAAGCTGAAAGTGCCCGCTCCCCAGGGCAAGGCGCTTTTGCTGGCGACGCTCAAGAAGACGCAAGCCGATCTGGAACTGTTCGCATCGGCGAGCCAGAACGAAGACGCCAAGCGAATGTACGAGCGAAATTCGCGAGAGCTGGCCGACGTTGTCTCTCAGCTCACTCCGATACTTCAAAGCTGATTGCCTGCCGACTGGCGGCAGCCGAACGGATCGGTTATCGGTCGGTTCCGGCTGCCGCCATGCCATTTGTAAGCAGGCGCTTTTTTCCCGTATGCCGAAAGCGCCTTTCCCTCTTCGATTTTTCTCGCCGTCTCGTCCTATTTCCCCATGCCTGCGGCAGTCTTCGTGCGGATCCCCCCCTTCTTTCGCGCCCAGCGATCTCCCTAGATCGAACGCCAGTCGAAATCGCCCCGGAGCAGTTGACGAATCCGTCCCGCGGAGTGTAAGATTGGCACTATTATGATCGCACCAATCGTATTCCTGTCGGAATGGACGGGATGCAAGATATATAGGGCGAAGGGCCCGGCGCTTACGGAGCGCGGTAGGAGGAACACGGACTGATGGAAGCCATGACGTTTATTTTGTTCGGCGCGACCGGCGATCTAGCCAAGCGGAAGATTTACCCCGCTTTGTACAATTTATATATGGACGGCAAGCTTCCGTCCGCCTTTACGGTCATCGGGCTCGGCCGGAGAGAGTTTCCCGACTCCGTCTACCAGGGCCAGGTCGAGCAATCGCTGAGACAGTTTTCGCGCCGTCCCGTCGCGGAAGAGGGAGCGGCGCCGCTGGGAGATTTTCTGTCTTCCTTCCGCTATCACCCGCTGAACGTGAATCATGCCGAGGATTACGGCAAGCTGCTGGAGCTTGTCCGGTCCCGCGAGCAGGCGCTGGGCGGCCCCGGCAACCGGATGTTTTACCTGTCCGTCGCCCCGGACTTCTTCGGCGTGATCGCGCAGCAAATTCAGGAGAGCGGCCTCGGAACGACGTCGGGCTGGAAGCGGCTCATCATCGAGAAGCCGTTCGGCCACGATCTTGCATCGGCGCGGCTGCTCAACGAACATTTAAGCCATTCTTTCGAGGAAGAGGAGATCTTCCGGATCGATCATTACCTCGGCAAGACGATGGTGCAAAATCTGGAGACGCTGGTGATGGCCAATCCGGTCATTCAGGCGGTGTGGAACAAGGAATACATCTCCAACGTCCAGATTACGGCGAGCGAGACCGTCGGCGTCGAAGAGCGGGCCGGCTATTACGACCAGGCCGGCGCGATTCGGGACATGTTCCAGAACCATCTTCTTCAAGTGCTCATGATGACGGCCATGCGCCGGCCGGAACGCATTACGGCCCGGCATATCCGCGAGGAGAAACGAAAGATCATCGAGTCCCTTCGGCCTATCGCGCCGGCGGAAGTCGCAGCGACTGTCGTCCGCGGCCAGTATGAAGCCGGCGTTCTGAACGGGAAAGAGGTAGTCGGCTACAAGCAAGAGCCGGGGATCGGGCCGGATTCCCGCAACGACACGTTCGTCGCCGCGCGCGTATCTATCGATCACCCGGATTGGCAGGGCGTTCCGTTTTACCTGCGGACCGGCAAACGCATGGCGGAGAAGTCGACTCGCATCGTAGTGGAATTCCGCAATCCGACGTTCGACCTTTATGCTTCCCGCGGAGAGAAGACGGCTTCCAATCTGCTCGTGATCGAGATCAATCCGAACGAGAAGGTGTCGTTCGTTCTGAACGCCAAGGACCCCCGGAACGAAGGGCGTCTCGAGACGGTTGACATGAGCTTCGCCACCGAACAGAAGGAGCTCCCGGAAGCGTACGAGCGGCTCATTTACGACGCGCTTCTGGGCGACGCCACCTTCTTCGCCCACTGGAACGAAGTCGAGCTTGCGTGGGAGTGGGTCCAGCCGGTGCTTGAAGCATTCGAAGGCGGAATGCTCCCTCTCCATCCGTACGCTGCCGGGTCCAACGGCCCGCAAGCGGCGGACAATCTTCTGCAGGAGAACGGCCATTCCTGGTGGCTCGATCCCGACGTCCCCGAACTGGTCGGCCAAGCTTGAGACGAGCAAGGCTCATGACGATATTTGCCGCAACAAGGTCCGCTTCCATCCGGAGGCGGCTTTTTGCATTTCCTTCGTTTCCATATGCATGCGAGCCTGCCGGGTGCTCCGCTTAACCTTAAGACACTTTAAGGGGATCTTCATTCTGTTTTAAGTTCTTTCGTTTAGGATAAAGAACAATGGGAGAACGATTGAAGAAAGAAGGAATGGCCGATGAACCCCAAACGCATGCTGGCAATCTGCACGCTAGCCTTGATGTTGACGATAAATAGCGGATTTTGGTCTCGCGAGACCAGTGCCGGCGATCTGCTTCAGAACGACGAATCCTACGGAGCATATTCCCCCGACAAAACCGAAATCGCCGCCGAACCGACGGAAGCCGGCGAATCCGAATCGCAGGACGACCCGTTTCTCAGCCTTCTCGGCGCAGAGTCGGACGAACAGGTTCGCGACGCCTTGTATAACGGGCAATCCTTGGCGGACATCGCTTCCGCAAGCGGCGCGGACCCCGGCGACGTCATCGATCTGCAGATTCGGCAGCTGACGGAGCAGTTGAAGCAGCGCATGCTGGAAGGCAGCATCTCGCTTCAGCAATACCAAGCGCAAAAGGCCGAAATCGCGGAGCTTGTCACCCGCAGCGCATACTCCGCATCGCTTACATAGCGGACGGTGCCCGTTAAAGGGAATGCTTTGCCTTCCGGCTGTGCAAGTTATGGGGAGGCGAGGTGAGGACAATGACGGGACGCAACAACAAGCCGGACAACGACGGACCGGCCGCAACGCCATCGAGATTGGACCAATTCGGCGACAAGCAGGCCAAGAGCGCCGGACCGAAGCCGAAGCGGAAAAACAACAAGGGCTCGTGCTAAGATGAACAGCGGAAGGCCGTACAGGAGAGCGATTCTCCTGCACGGCTTTTCTTTTCTCCGAGTCGCGCCGTTTCAAATTCGAGCTTTCATCCCCGTTCGAACTCAGCAGCCCATTTCATCGTGATCATTCGCGGATCAGCGGCAAGGAAAAATAGAACGTCACCGTCCCCCTGTCCAACTCGTAACCGTAGTCCGCATGGTGGCTCTGCAGAACGGCTGCGGCAATCGACAGGCCGAGACCGGTGCCGCTGAACTTTTTGCTGCGCGAGCTCTCCATGACGAAGAAAGGCTCCCACACCCGCTCCCACTTCTTCGCATCGTCGATGTCGGTGCCGTTGGCTACGCGAAAATAGAAGTTCCCGTTCTTCGTCTCCATCGTCACGACGATTCGGCCGTCGGTCGTGTATTTGATCGCGTTCGAGATCAGATTCCGCAGAACCGACTCCAGCTTGGGCCGGTCCGCCATCACCGCCGCTTCCGGAGACAGCCGGTCGTCCGTCTCCCAAGCGAGCCCTTGTTGGCTAGCTGCGACTTGATAAGGCGCCAAGGTCTCGTCCAGAAGCGGCCGCAGCTCGACGGGCGCGAATTCGTACGTGTCGGCCTGCCGTCTGGACAGCTCCAGCAGCCGATCGATCAGGCCGCTCATCTCCTCGCTCTGCAGCCGGATCACGCCGGCATAAGTGCCGTCGTCCAAACCGTCCTGAATACCGGCGGCATACACCTGGATGAGCGACAGCGGCGTCTTCAGCTCGTGCGAGATGTCGGCGATGAAACTCTGCAGGTTGGCGTTCTTGACTTCCAGCGAACGGTGCGCTTCCTTCAGTCTGTCGCTCATCCGGCCCAGACTGTTCGCGAGCGACTCGATCTCGTCGCCCGTCCGGATGTCCGGCTTGACGAACGACAGGCGGGAGATCGCCTCGGCCGTCTCGTTCAGCTCCGCCAGCGGCCTGACGATCCGGGTCGCATACAGAACGGACAGGACGGTGAGCAGGAGCAGCATGCCGCTCCATATATAAAGGTTGAACCGGTTGACGATCCGCATCGTCTCCGAGGAATGGGAGATCGATTCTCCTACCGCGAACACGTAGCCGTCAACAGGGAAGAAGTTCACGAGAAAGCCGGACTTCAGCTTGGTTTGGTCGTAAATCTTGTTGACCTTGCCGCCCGCGCGAAGCAGATCGATATTGTCCCCGGTCAACCAAAATTTGCTGAGGGCGATCCCCTTGCGACTCCACTGGAGCAGCAGCTCGCCGTTCAGATCGTTCTCCGATTCCGTCAGAGAGGCGGAAGCGATCGCGACCTGCTCCTCTTTTTCCAAAGCGTCGATCCTCGAAACAAGCGAATCGTACGGCAGCGGCGAGAGCTCGGCGGTAAGTCCGGCCAGCTTCACCTTGCTCTGGTGCAGAAAATATTTGGGGAGAAAGTAGGTGTTCAGGGCGCAGGAAAGGACAAATACGACGCATAACGCGGCGGCGAGCCGCACGATCAGCTTGCGGGCCAGCTTACTCATCGGGTTCTTCCAGGCAATAGCCCATCCCCCGGTACGTCTTGATCCTCGACTCCCCGATTTTCTCCCGCAGCCTGCGGATATGGGTGTCGACCGTGCGCTCCTCGCCGAAATAATCGAAGCCCCACACATGGTCGAGCAGCATTTTGCGGGAGATGATCCTTCCTTTGTTCCGGACCAGAAACTTCATCAACTGAAACTCCTTCCATGTCGCCTGAACGTCCTCGCCGCCGCGGAAGATCTTCTGCCCCGCCAGATCGACGGTCACGTCGCCGATGGCGACCGTCGAGGTCAGCTGCAGCAGCTTCCGCGCACGCAGAAGCAGAACGCGCGGATCGAACGGCTTGCGCACGTAATCGTCCGCCCCCGCCTCCAGCGCCAGCAGTTCGTCCTCCGCGCCTCCTTTGGCCGTCAGCAGCAGCACCTTCGTCCGTCCGGCCTTCTTGATCTCGCGGCACACCTCGACGCCGCTTCGCCGCGGCATCATCCAATCGAGAATCGCCAGATCGACGGGACCGCCATAGAACAGCTCCAGCGCCTCCTCGCCGTCCTGCGCGGGAAACACGCGAAAACCCTCTTTGGAAAAGTAGGATTGCAAAATATTCAACATCAACGGCTCGTCGTCGGCCAGCAGCAAATTCATCTTGATGCGCCTCCCGCATCTCACTATAACGCCCGTCTGTTACGCCAGTATGACAAATCGCCCGGCTGTGGACAAGCGATCGAACGACGCTTTTCCTGTAACATTGCTCCCTTACCATGACCCTGCAAGCCAATCGAAGAATGGAGGAAGCAAACATGCAGCAAAGATTCTTTTGGGCCGGCGCGATCGCTCTTCTGGCCGTCTCGGTCACCGGATGTCGGAGCGGCGGGGCCGCAGCCGGCGACGCCGCCGCCGCGGCTTCGCCCCCGGCGGTTAAACAGACGGCGGCGGTCGTAACAGCCTCGCAAAAGGCCGGAGAGCCGTTCGACTTCGAGGTCGACCCGGAGACGTTCGCGCTCACGATTATCAAGGATGGCCAACGCGTGCCGGCTTCGGTTCCGCTGCCCAGGGCGGAAGTGACCGATCTGGTCAAAAGCAAAGACAGCGTCAGATGGACGTATCCGGGCAAGGTCAAGGTGAGCATCGCCAAGAAAAACGATTACCTCGACATCAGCGTGACGTCCATCGGCGCCGATTCGTTCGCATGGCCGTCGGTGAGCGCCGACCGGTACATGCTGCCGCTTGGGGAAGGCAAAGAGATTCCGGCCGCCGATCCGGACTGGCGGTCGTTCCTCAAGGATCAGACGTACACGTGGAGCGAATCGTTCTCCATGGACTTCTTCGCGCTGAATGCCAAGGCGTTCTCCCTCGTCTACGTGGTGACGAACAAGTTCAACGACGAGGTGCAATTCGACACTTCATCTTCGGTGCAATTCCAGTTTGCCCATGAATTTCCGTCCATCAATCCGGACAAGAGCTATGGGTTCCGCCTGTACGTCACCGGCAACGACCCGCGGCAGGTCGTGCAGCCCTACAAGAACTATGTGAAGGAGCAGGGGAATTTCGTTACGCTGGAGCAGAAAGCGCAAGATAACCCGAACGTTCGCAAGCTCTATGGAGCGCCGCAAATTTACTTGTGGAGCGAGTCGATCCTGACCGACGGGGACGTCCATTGGCCGAAGCTGCGCGTCCTGCTGCCGCAATCGCTCGGACCGTGGCTCGTCAAGCTGCTCTCCGGCACGGCCGACGGCAGCGACGAATTCGCGCAGGTACTGGCGCAAATCCCTAAGCAGGACTATTTGGACAAGTATCAGAAAGGCGTCGTGCTGAGCGCGCTGAACGAGGCGTTGAAGCTGAGAGGCTTCTACGACGCGTCGATGTTCCCGAATCCGGGAGAAGAAGCCGAGAAGCTGATCGCCCAAGGCGTCGACAAGCTGAGCGAGGAGAAGCTGTACGAACTGAACAAACTGCTGCTTCAGAGCGTTCTGAAGGATGCCGCGTCCGACCTGTCCGAGTGGGGCCAGGCCGATTCGACGGAGCTCGTCAAGGACATCCGCGACGCCGGCATTGAGAACGCCTGGATCGGCCTGCCCAACTGGGCCGACGGGCTGATGAACCCGAAGCTGGTCGGCGAGGCCAACCAGGACGGCTATCTGATCGCGCCCTACGATTCGTACCATTCCATCCAGCAGAACGCGGACATCTCCTGGAACACCGCCTCGTTCCCGGACCCGACACTGTACGAGAACGCGACCATTGCCAAAAAGGACGGAACGAAAGTCGCGGGCTTCCTGGGCCGGGGGCGCAAGCTGAACCCGACGCTGGCGATGCCCAGCGTGAAGCAGCGGGCGGCCGGCATCCTGCAGGACGGCATCGGCTTCAACTCCTGGTTCGTGGACTGCGACGCGACGGGGGAAATTTACGACGATTACTCCCCTGCCCATCCGACGACGCAGCAGCAGGACTTGAACGCCCGGCTCGAGCGGCTCTCCTATTTCGCCAAAGACCTGAACATGGTCGTCGGCTCCGAAGGAGGCAACGACTACGCCAGCAGCGTGATCGCTTACGCGCAGGGAATCGAGAGCCCGATCATCGCCTGGGGCGATCCCGATATGCGCGACAACAAGGAAAGTCCGTACTACGTCGGCGGTTACTACGCGGCCAGCGGCATTCCCGAACGCTACGCCAAGCCCGTGCCGATCAAGCCGCTGTATGATAAGGTCTACGTCGATCCGGCTTATTCGCTTCCGCTGTACAAGCTGGTCTACAACGATTCGATCATCACGACGAACCACTGGGAATGGGGCAGCTACAAAATCAAGGGCGAAGAAGCCGATCGCATGCTGTACGAGCTGCTGTACGACGTGCCGCCGCTGTACCATCTGGACCGCACAACGTGGGAGCGGGAAAAGTCGAGCATCGTCGGCTTCCTGAAGGTATGGTCCCCTTTCCACCGGCAGGCCGTCACCCGGGAAATGACCGGCTTCTCCTTCCTGTCGAACGACCGGCTCGTGCAAAGCGCGAAATACGGAAACGGCCTGAGCGTCATCGCCAATTTCTCCGATCGCGCCGCAACGGTGAAAGGCCGGAAAATTCCGGCCAAATCCGCCGTCGTCGCCCAAGACGGGATGAGCCTCGTGTTCGACGCGGCGGCGAACGCCAAGCTTCTGGCTGTGAAAGAGTAGGGCAATCATCACGTGAAGAAGCCGGGCAACATTGCCCGGCCTCTTATCCTGCTGCAGATCGACCGTTCTTTTATAGCTGATTGTTGCTTGCAGCTCCCAAATACTCCCCGATCTTCCGGGTTAACAATTGAAAATCTCCCAAGTGCTTATCGATGATGGCTTGAACGATTTCCAATTGAAGCGCCTGGTAGTCATGCATGGCAATATTGCGAAAACCGACCATTGCCTTTAAACTGCCGCACAAATCGTTGTCGATGACACGTTCGCGCATCAGGAAATCAAATGCTTCTTTGCTCGTTTGGGGGAGGCCAAGCTTTTTCTCGGCGACGACGTGCATCGCCAAGTCAATAGAAGCCTCGCACGCTCGCTGGAGGTTCAAGATAATGGAGTCCTGTTTGGTCACATGAAGAAGATTGGTGGAGTCGCCGCCGTATTCTTCCAAAATTCTGGCGATTCACCGCCGAATGGTAGCTGCCTTATTCAAGATAACGTCTTGCACCATTTCAGCCTCCCGGACCTTTTTCGAAAGCTTTTACGATCTCGGCCCTTTCCTCGTTCAGTAAAGCATACGATTTTAGCGCAACCATAAAAGCCTTCTGCCGATTTGAAGGCTCCGAATCATAAAGAAGCTTCCCGGTCGTGACAATTTGTGCCTGCATAACCGTGCTCGTCTCCGAAAAATCGATCAAATCCGCATCGCGCTTCAATAAGTCGGAGAGCCGCTGCGCCTCCATGAAACGATCGTACGCCGACATTTGGCCATGCGCCAGAAAGGCAATGTCCACGTCGCTATCGACGCGCAGCTGCCCCTTGACCGCCGACCCGAACAAAATAACGGCAAAAGCCTTGCACCGTTCTACAAGGAAATCAACTTGTGTGCCGATCCATCCTTATTTTCAAAATTATTATAGCCTCTCTGAGATTGAAAATATACGAATCGTCGGCGACGGGTGCTTCTAAACCGCCGACCAAATCTGACGCTGAGAGGTCACTGTCTCGCCGGTGCGCACGGCTTCTTCGATCAGATAGCCGAGATAGCAATCCTGCGACGCTTCCGGCAGCCCGTAAAAGGACGGCCCTCCGTCCACGTAGGAAGCCATGCCGTCCAGACATGCGGCGATGGCCAGCTCATCGTCGTACAGCCTGGCGGGCGCGTACGGGTTCTCGTATACCCAGCGATCTCCCGCCATAATGCCCTGCAGAAAGTACCCCTCCGCATTTTCCCACTCTCCCCGGTTGATCCGCTTAAACTCCAGCGGCTGAGGCGTGTCGAAGCTCTGAAGCAGGCTGAGACGCGTGTCGAAGATTTCTCCGCGCACGCCCCTTACCGACAGATGGTTGGAACGAACCCAGGAGCGGTGCTGGTCGGCCGTAAAATCGTAAATGCCCAGCTTCCCGCCGTAGTCGAGCCAGGCCAAGTCGCGCGGCTTGCGAACGATCTTCTCCTCCGTCGGCGGCCCGCCTCTTCCCGGACCGGCCACGACATCGGCTTCGAAACGCATTCCTCGGATGCTGGCGTCTTCGAAGCCGATGCCCAGCATTTTGCGCAGCAGGCTGACGCCATGATACAGGTGGGAGACGGATACCGTCGCCTGCGTGATGTCTCCAAGCCGCCCCTCCCGGATGATGGCCGATCGAGCGACGTTAAGCGGGTAAAGATGATACTGCTCGGCGACTTGAACGCGTGCGCCCCGAAGCGTCAACCGTTCGTGCAAGTCGATTAAGCCCGCCAGATCGGGAGCCGGCGGCGTCTCCGCCAGAGCCGGAACGCCCAGCTCTGCCAATCGAAGCAAATAGTCCGGGCAAGCGCCTCCGCTGACGGATACGACGACGAAATCCGGCCGCTCCCGCTCGAGCAGATCTTCCAGCGTCTCCAAGACCGGCACCCGCCACCGCTCGGCCATATCCTGCCTTTTGGCCCCGTCCCGCACGACAAGACCGCTTACCCGGAACCGATCCGGAAGCTCCCGGGCGATCCGCAAATAATATTGCGCCCGAAAGCTCGCTCCTCCGACAATCCCAAAAACGACAGGTTTTTTCATCGCTCCCTCTCCCCTTCGTAATCGAATCTTTGCCGCTACAATCTCCGAATTCGAATCAAAGCCGAGGATTCCTCCTCCATCTTGGCGAATGGGAGGCCCCGAAAGAGGAGTTCGATCCCGGCATGCGTTTCTGCACGCTCCTCTTGCGACCAGGTCAGCTCATAACGGGCGTCCGCGGCGAGTTCACGCAGCTTCAAGGTGCGCGAAGGCTCGGCGCCGGCTAGACGGAAGACGAACAGCAGGTGCTCGTCCTCCGCCGGGAGGCTGTATTGGAACGCGCTCCAACGATCGCCGCGGCCGTCATGGAGAGGCTGGCCGGTGAGGCGGTACAGGTCGGCTTCCCGGACGAAGCGGCGTACAAGCTGCCGATAGTCGGCGATATGGAGCCTTAGGCGCTCGGCTATCCATGAAGGCAGTTCGGGCAGCTTCTGAGAGATGCCAAAACCGTGCAGCATCGAGATGCGGGTATAACAATCGAAGCGCTCGGGAGTCAGGGACGGGTCGCTAGCCCGGAATCGCTGATTCGGATGTTCTCCCCTCCACTCCGAATAGCTCCAATGCAGGCAAGCGTCCGGAGCGAGGAACGTGGAGGCGCCCCAGAACACCTGAAGACTGTGCTCCGGCCAATCGGGGTCGCTCAGGAATGTCGTGTGAGTATGCCTCGCCATGCCAAGGTCGATTCGCAAGCCGCCGGACGCGCAATTTTCCAATAGCACCTCGGGAAAATCGGCGCGCACGCGGTCCAATACGGCATAGTAGCCCCGGTAATGCTCATAGAGACCGTCGCCGGGGCCGTGTCCGTGATCGTCGCACCCGCAGCCCGCTCCGGGGTCCAGGTTGAAGTCCAGCTTGATCCAATCGCAGCGATAATCTCGGATCAGCTGCGCGAGCGTATGATAAGCCCACTCGCGGACCTGCGGATTGCCGAAACAGAGATAGCCTAGAGAAGCGCCGTCCCGGCGGGCGACGAAATCCGGATGCTCTTCCGCCAGCTTGGCCCGCTGCCCGACCGCCTCGATCTCGCACCACAGCCCGAACTTCATGCCTTTCGCGTGAACGGCGTCCGACAGCGCCCGAATGCCGCCCGGGAACCGGGAAGCGTTGACGAGGTCCCAGTCTCCCCGGTAATCGTACCATTGCGTCTCTCCATCCGAAGGGCCGAACCACCCGGCGTCCAGCGTGCACACTTCAACGCCCAGGTCAGCCGCGCTTTCCGCGTTCGCCAAGAACGCTCGCTCGTTGATGTCCTGATCCTCGTAGCTCCACCAGTGGTTCCATTCCGCCGGCAGCACGCGGGACAGCCCGTTGCGCGGATACCAGTGGTTCCGGCCCACGCGGGCGTAATCGACGGACACGGAGTTCAGGTCCGCGCCGCTTCCGAGCGCGACGGCGACATGAACGCTCTCGAAGGAATCGCCGGAATCAAGCTCTTTGCCGAACGACCAATCGCTCAGCCCCGCGCTGAGACTCAGCTCTCCCTTATCCCCTTTTTCCAGCCGAATGATCCAGTTGCCGGACCACATGGGCGATACGTTCAGCAGTTCGCCGTCTTCCCGTACCAGCGTCGCCCACGGATGCTTGCCTTTGGAAGAACGGCCATACCTGGTTTCCAAGATAACGCGTTCCCCCACCGGCTCGGCCGCAGGCTCGAACTCGTTGCCCCAGTCGCTGGAGAACGACAGAAGCTGCCATTCGCCGGGAACGAACGTGAGCGCCAGGGAGTCCACTCGTTCCAGCCGAACGGTCCGCCCGCCGCGATTGCGGACGACGATCCACTTTTCGAGCAGCGCCGTTCCCTCGTAGCGAACGAGATGGCTCTCGATCTCCAAGCCGGAAGCGGGCTCGAACAGCACGACGGCCGTATGCTTCGCCCCGGCGGCCGCTGGCAGCTCGCGCGTCTCCACGACCTGCAAGCGGTCCGACCGTCCGTCGATCCGCTCCTTTCCTGCATACACGGCGAAGTCGGGGCCCGGCCCGCCTCCTTCCCCCGTCCAGGGCACGGCCCCGCGGCGGCCGAATTCAGCCAGCGCGATGCCGCCATCCAGCCGAAGCCGATAGGTCAGCCGGTCGTCCGATAGATCCAACAGCCTGATGCTCATCCGTCAAAGCCCCTCTCTCAATACGTAATGGCGATGGACATCTGCTAGTCTTCCATTTTCCATTGTAAGGGCTTATTTTTCTTTAACAAGAGACGGCGCGTATTCCTTGGCCACTTTCGATAAATACGAATAACCCCGCGAACCCTGCGGCTGCGAGGTTAACCGTCCATCATCAAGCTCCGAAGCCGCTGCCAAGCGGGAGCAGGCTATACGTACCTTCTGGCCACCCGAGCGCCGATCGAAGTCACCGTCTCGTTGGAGATCGTTCCGGTCCAGCCGGCGACTTCTTCCGCCGTGATGCATTCGTCTCCGTCCGCTCCGATCAGCGTAACCGTGTCGCCGGGGCGAACCTCCCCGATGCCCGTCACGTCGGCCATCATCTGATCCATACAGATGCGGCCGACGATAGGCGCCCGCCGTCCGCGAACGAGGACGCAGCCGCCGCGCTCCGACAGCTCGCGGGGAACGCCGTCGGCGTATCCGATCGAGACCGTCGCCACGACGCTGTCGCGAGAGGCGGCATAGCTCATGCCGTAGCCGACGTGCTCGCCGGCTCGCACCGTCTCCACGCGCGTAACCGTCGCTTTCAGCGCGAGCACCGGACGCAAGTCAATGCCGGCCGCCTTCTTGTCGCGCTCGTTGGCGAGCAGCCCGTACAGAGCGATGCCCGGGCGGACCAAGTCGAACCGCAGCTCCGGATAGTTCAAAATGCCGTAGCTGCTCTGCAGATGAACCGGCCCCGGATCGAATCCGGCGGCTCGCACTTCGGCCACCGCACGGAGGAACCGGTCGATCTGCCCCCGGGTGAACGCGACGGCTTCCGGCTCCGTCCCGTCCGCCGCGGCCAGATGGCTGAACGTCCCCGCTACCCGAAGCCGGCTGTGCCGGTACATCGACAGCACTCGCTCGATCCGGCCGGACGGTTCGCCGAGCCGGTTCATGCCGGTGTCGATTTTCACGTGAACGGCGAGCCGGTGCCCGCTGGCCTGCAGCCGCTCCGCATCGTCGGCGCTGACGACCGTCTGCATCAGCTTGAAGCGGACCAGGTCGGTCAGCCGATGCGACGGCGTATAGCCGAGCACGAGGATGTCCCCTCTCAGGCCTCCCCGCCGCAGCGCGATCCCTTCGTCGACCTCGGCCACCGCGAAGAAACGTACGCCCGCCTTATAGAGCCGCTTGGCGATCGGCACGCCGCCGTGGCCGTAGGCGTCGGCCTTGACGACCGCCATCATCTGCGTGCCGCCGGGCAGCAGGCTTCCGAGCGCGCCGATGTTATGTTCCAGATGCCCCAGATCGATCTCGGCCCAAGCCCGCGAAGGGATGTTCCCCGTCTTCCTTCTTCGCTTCCGAAGACGATCCAGACAGACGACCGCCATCGACAATAAGGCCGAAAGGACGGATACCGACAAGAAATAGACGAGACTGTTGCGGATCAGAAAGGGCACGAGTCCGGTCGCTTCCGCGATCCCGCGAAGCAAGACGATGGCAAGCGGGTGCAGCACGTACATCCAGGCGCAGATCGGCCGAAGCAGCCGGCGCTCGGCTCCGCCCCAGGCGAGCAGTAGCCGGAACAGAAAGTATGCGGCCGGAACCATCGCCGCGTACATGCTGTCGTGCCGCGGCCAGCCCGCCTCGTGAAGCGCCTTCCCTTCCGCCAGCAGCAGCCCCGAAGAGATCAGCAGCATGCCCGCGTAGCCTCGAACAAACCCGGGGCGCAGGGGCCGTCTGGCGGCCAGCGCTCCCAGCGCGATATACAAGGGAGCGAAAAACAAACCATTCCGCGTATAATGGAATCCCTCGAAGAGAACATCGTAGAACGACGAGAGAACGCCGGCTTTGGCGGTCAGCCCGTAATAGCTGTCGCCGAGCAATCCGAGCGCGTAGAGGAAAGCGGACGCGCCGAGCGTCCATCGGTCGGACAGAACGCCGCGCAGGCCATAGACGATGCACATGCCGAGCATGACCGCCGGAAGATACCACAGATGATACATCGTTCCGTTGAACGCGATATCCTCCGCGTAAGAGAGAACCCCTTTTCCCGAAGCGAAATACCCGTCGTACACGTTCAAAGGCAAGTACAGCAGCATTCCCGCCGCGTAGAACAGCCCGATTCGCGACAGGAACCGGCCCAGCGCCGCGCGTTCTTGCCGCCGGTCATCTCTCGGCCTGCCGAAGAGGAAGTAGCCCGACACCATAAAAAAGAAGGCGTTGGCCAGCCGCGCCAAAACGCCGGAAAGCAGAAAATCGGCCGTCAAACTATACGAAGAAAGCGGACCGGTGTGATTGGCGACGACGAGCAGCGCGGCCGCCAGCCGGAAACGGTCCACCCCGCCGTAGCCGAGCTTAGCGGCCATGGCGGTCGGAACGGCCGGCCGGGAAAGCCGTCGTCACGACGAACCCGTCCTTGTTGTTGCCGGACAGCCGCCGGCAATCCTCGGGTACGGCCTCGGGAACCGGCACGTTCGTCCTATCGCCGGCCGCGGCGACGTACCCGATCTCGAACCTCGCTTCGCGATTCTCGTAGACCAGCCGCGAGCTGCCGCCGGCATGGACCTTGACGTACTCCGTATACTCTTCCAGGCACAGGCCTTCCCGCTCCATGATCGCCGAATGCGGAAACCCGACATAGCGGTAATGCCACGGCTCGCAGGCGATGCCCGTGATCGGCGTCTTCTCCTCCCGGTATCGCTGAACGAAGCCGAATTGCGCGGCGAGCCGCCGGAAGTCGGCGCAGACGCCGTTGTCTGGGAAATCCGGGCGGATATAGTCCGTGTCTTCCCCCGCCAATCCGACGTCCACGGCCAGCCCGGTCTGATGCTCGCTCGCCCCCGGCAGCGCGACGTAGCTGGCCGTAAAGGCGGCGCCGTTCTCGCGCAGCGAGTCCGCGTACAGCTTCTCTTGCGCTTCCCGGGAACGGTAGCCGCTGACGACGGAGATTCGCCCTCCCGCCCGGCACTCCCGCAGCAGAGCGACGAGCTGAGACAGGCATGCCCGCTCCAGCCGGATGCGCGGCTCTTCAGGCCGGTCCGTTCGCAAATACAGTTCGGGAACGGGGGCGAGATTCCGCGGAGGCACCCGAACGGGATGTTCGCGGTTCACGAGAACGAGCTCTCCTTCGTACATCCCTTCCCGCTTCAACGGCAGTACCGCCCCGCCGCCGGTATCCGCCGGCTCCAGCCGCGAACCGCGATCCGCCATCATGGCCGCGCCTCCCGGACGGCCGCCTCGATCAGGCGGTCCAGCAGCTTGGGGAAGGAGATTCCGGCTTCCCGCATCATGCTCGGGTAGCGGCTTTTGGCCGTGAAGCCGGGAATCGTGTTCACCTCGTTGAACAGCAGCCGCCCGTCCCTGGCCAGGAACAGATCGACCCGGGCGAAGCCCGCGCAGCCGAGAACGCGGTAGATGCGCAGCGCGATCCGCCGTGCCGCTTCCGCCGTCTCCGGAGGGATCCGGGCCGGCAGATGAATGGCCGCGGTGGCCAGCGAATACTTCTCCGCGAGGTCGAAATACTCCCCGGCCAGCTCGATCTCGTCGATCTCTCCCGTCTCCGGCTGCGAGCCTCCCAGCACGGCGACCCCGAGCTCGACGCCGTCCACGTGCCGCTCGATGACCGCTTTGCCGTCATGCAGCAGAGCCGTCTCGATCCCCTGCAGCAATTCCCGCTCCCCGTAAGCTTTCGTAATGCCGATCGAGGAGCCCGAACGGGCCGGCTTGACGTAGACCGGATACCCGAATTCCTCCGCCTTCGCCAAGGCCGTATCCAGCGATTCGCCCGCCGCCAGCGTCCAGAAGGGGGCGACTTCGATGCCCGCCTCCCGAACCAGCATTTTGGACACCTCCTTGTCCATGCACACCGCCGACGACAGCGTTCCGCAGCCGACGAACGGCATGCCGGCCAATTCCAGCAGCCCTTGAAGCGTCCCGTCTTCACCGTTCCGGCCGTGCAGCACCGGAAAAACGGCGTCCAGCGGAGTGAAGCGGTATTCCGTGCCGACGAGCTCGATCAGCCCCTTCATCGTCCGGTTGACCGACAGGGTGGCGGGGACGCAGCCCGGATGCTGTCTCCATCGGTCTTTTCCGATCTCCCCGACATCCCCGTAATACCGGTACCAGCTTCCGTCCCTCGTAATGCCGACGGGGATCAGCTCGTACTTCTCCCGGTCCAAATGCGCCAACACGGCCGCCGCGGACGACAGCGACACGTCGTGTTCCGTCGAGCACCCTCCGAATAGAACTCCGATCGCCCATTTTCTCATCGCAGCCTGTCCCCTTGTTTATCGTATTGGCTTCTATGGTAACGGGCCGAATTTAGGAACGATTGAAGACAAGCTTAGAAGAGTCTTACGAAAGGCTAAACATTTATTAAGAATTTGCGCGTAACCGTATCGCCCTCCGGGAAAAGCTAACTTGAACGCCAACATCGCGCAGGAGGAATCTCAGGTGGAGAACACAAGCGATTTCGTACAGAAGGTGCAGGATAACCAGAAGAAGGCCGAGAAGAACAAGCATCAGGGAAAAGGGAACGAAGGCAACGTCCTCCCCGGCAAGCAGCACAGCACCAACAAATAACGCCGCGCAGAACGGCAAGAAGCCGCATTCCCCAAGCGATCCCCCGGGAAATGCGGCTTCTCCTTTGCCGGCGGTTATAACAGCCTCCGACCCAGCAGGGCCGCGGCAAGCTCTGCCGCCAGCCTGGCCGTTCGTCCGCTCGGGTCCAGGCGGGGATTGACCTCCACGAGGTCCATCGAGACGGCCCGGCCGGACGCCGCCAGCGTCTCCATCGCCATCCGGGCTTCCCGGTAGCTGAGCCCGCCCGGCACCGGCGTGCCGACGCCCGGCGCTTCGATCGGATCCAGCGCGTCCATGTCGAGACTGACGTGCACGCCCTCCGATCCCCGGCCGGCGATCGCCAGCGCCCGCTCCATGACGGCTTCGATCCCTTCGCGGTCGATATCCCGCATCGTCAGGCAGGCGATTCCTTCCGCGCGAATCAGCTCCCGCTCGCCCGGATCAAGATCGCGCGTGCCGACGAGCACGAGCCGGTCCGGCCGGATCGGCGCCGCGTCCGGCAGCGCCGACAGCTTCCACTCCGCCTGACCCAGCGCAACCGCCAGCGGAATGCCGTGCGCGCGGCCCGAAGGCGTCGTCCGCTCCGTGTTCAGATCGCCGTGGGCGTCGATCCAGACGACGCCCAAATCCCGTCGCCTCCGGGTCATCCCCGCCAACGAGCCGATCGCCACGCTATGGTCGCCGCCGACCACCAGCGGAAAGCATCCGGCGTCGTGCGCCCGGGATACGCGGTCGGCCACCGCCGAAGCCATCCGGCGCACCTCCGTCAAATGGCGGATGGGCCCTTGTTCCGCTCGCGTGCCGGACGGTACATGCGGCTTCGCTTCGACGGAGCCCGCCCATTCCGCTCCGGCGGCGGCGACCAGATCTTCCAAGCCGGCTTGAAGCACTCCCTTCGGCCCCAATTCGGCTCCCCGGCGTCCGCAGCCTTTCCAGAAAGGGACGCCGATGACTTGCACCTTGCGACGGTCGTTCAAAGAGCTCCCCTCCCCTTCGGTTGCCCTCTTCCTTCGAATAGTCGTCTCATTGTCTATACGGCCGCCTCAACCTGCCGGCGCATCAAGTTCGGTCTCGATCCGCTCCGCCGCCCAGTCGAGCTCGCTTTTCCGGATAATAAGCGGAGGCGCCAGCCGAATCGTCCGCTCGTGCGTCTCTTTGCAGAGCAGCCCGCGCTTCATGAGCCGCTCGCAGAACGGCCGCGCCGCCCGGTCCAGCTCGATGCCGACGAACAGTCCGCGGCCGCGAATCTCGCGCACATACGGGCTGCGAATGCTCCGGAGACGCTCCATCAGGTACGCGCCCAGCTCGTCGGAACGCTCGGCGAGACGCTCCTCCTCCGTCGCTTCCAACGCCGCCAGCGCAACCGCGCAAGCGAGCGGATTGCCGCCGAACGTCGAGCCGTGCGAGCCGGGTTCGAACAGGCCAAGCACCTCCTCGTCCGCCGCGACCGCCGACACCGGCAGAACGCCGCCTCCCAGCGCCTTGCCCAATACATAGACGTCGGGCACGACGCCCTCCCGGTCGCAGGCGAAGCGGCGGCCGGTGCGCCCGAAGCCGGTCTGAATCTCGTCGGCGACGAACAGGACATGATTCCGGGCGCACAGCTCCCGCGCGGCGGCCAAATAACCCGGAGGCGGCACGATGATGCCCGCCTCCCCTTGAATCGGCTCGACGAGGAACGCAGCCGTGTTCGGGCCGATCGCCCGCTCCAGCGCCGGCAAGTCGCCGTAGGGAACAAGCTTGAAGCCCGGCGTGAACGGTCCGAAGCCGCTGCGGTACTCCTCCGCCGACGAGAACGAAGTGACCGTCACCGTCCGGCCGTGAAAATTGCCCTCGCAAGCCACGATCTCGGCGGCGTCGGCGGGAACGCCCTTACGGCGGTAGGCCCAGCGCCGCGCCGCCTTGATCGCCGTCTCCACCGCTTCCGCCCCGGTGTTCATCGGCAATATTTTGCTCTTGCCCGTGTAGGCCGCCAATTTCTCGCCCAGCCGAGCCAGCCTATCATTGTGAAAAGCCCGCGAGGTCAGCGTCACCCGGTCCGCCTGCTCCTTCAGCGCTTGGACGATTTTCGGATGGCGATGCCCGTGGTTCAGGGCGGAATAGGCGCTCAGCATATCCAGATACCGATTTCCGCCGGCATCCTCCATCCATACCCCTTCCGCCTTCGCGATCACGACCGGAAGCGGGTCGTAATTGCGGACGCCGTAGCGGTCCGCCAGATCGAGCCACTTTTGAGAGTCGTCCATCTCCTCGGCCTCCTCCTCTCGCGCAACGCCTGCTCCATTGTATTCAGCGGGCGCGGGGAACGCTTCCGGCATGGGTAAGCACAGAACAAATCCCCCAAAAGTGACGTGATGCTCTGAAGTTAATTCCGATTACTTTTAGGGGAGCCCCCGATAAGAATCCCCCAAAAGTGACGTGATGCTCTGAAGTTAATTCCGATTACTTTTGGGGGAGCCCCTGGTTATCCACAGGAAAATTAATCGCATCATTTCCTAAACAACGAAAAACCCGCCGGATGTCGAGTCCGGCGGGCGGGAAAATCGAGCAAAGAGTCAGATCTTCCGCATTTTGGTGGTGTTGACGAGAGCGGGCAGCATCCGCGTGGCGCTGACCATGGGAGACGAACATAGGTAGCAAGTGGGAACGGCCTCGAACGAGAAGTCGTCGCGCATCCAGCCGATGCAGTCATCGCTGACGCATTGCCAGATCGCCGTCTCTTCCTGCGGCAGTTCCTCGATCGGTTTTTTCCGCGAATACATGGAATCAGCCCCCTTCTCCCCTAGTCTGCCCCAAAAATGAGAAAAGTCCCCGGCATTCGCCGGGGACTTTTCTCCAAAATTCTTACAGCTTTACAACGTTCTCGGCTTGCGGGCCGCGGTTGCCTTGGACAACGTTGAACTCAACGCGTTGGCCTTCGTCCAGCGTCTTGAAGCCGTCGCCGACGATTGCGCTGAAGTGCACGAATACGTCGTTGCCGCCTTCAACTTCGATGAAGCCGAAACCCTTCTCTGCGTTAAACCATTTTACTGTTCCTGTTTGCATTTGGAATGCCTCCAATAAATCAAATTTTACATGAGCTTTTTATTTTCTGTGCCAGAAATAAAAAATTCACATATTGGAAAAGGTTACACATACAAAATGATAACCCTTTACACTATGTGAATTCAGGTCATGATTTGTAAAACAAGTTTACCACACCTCTTCATGTAATGCAATTCGCAATTTTAGCAACAAAATCAGTATTACCGGCCCGCGACTTCTTTATTCCTTCCCTTCGCAAAAAACTTTATTCCTGCGCCGAACCCGCCGGGCGATCGCCGCTACTGTTCCATCTTGAACCCATAGCTCAGCGTCATCTCTACCGCCGCAAGCGCCAGGAATCCCCCGGCCAGCGAATGCTTGCCGGAGACGTACAACGCCAGCGCGGCCAATCCGAAAACGATCGCTTGAAGCAGGGCGCGTACGGGAATCGAGACCGGAATCGAAGCTTTGGGCGCGATGAAGGTTCCCCACAGGATGGCGATCAAGAGCGGCGTCCCGATGCCGAGCGCGATCTTGAGCGCCAATCCCGGCGGAAAATGGAATCCCCAGAGTCCGAACGCAGCCAGCGCCGCAAGCTCCATCAGAAAAAAGACGGCCATCACGAGTCCTTGAAAAATGATCATTCGAATCGTCCTCCTCAAAACTAATATTATTAGCTTTAATATAACTAATGTCATTAGTTTTGACAAGCGTTTCTTTTCAAAATGTTCCCGCCGTTGCCGCAGCCCCACGGAACGTGCTTAGATCTAACGAAACTGAGCGACGCTATTCGGACAAAATCATCGGCTTGCAAAATGTAAGGAAACCGAATGATCTTATTAGACATGCGCTCGCGATATTCCCGGCTTTCCGGAGCCAATAAGATCGTTCCGTTTCGTTAAAATGAAATCCATTCCCTTTTGGGCCAAATAAGAACGTATGGATTCGTTAGCAAGAGACAGGGCGTGTGTGATCCAGTAGAAAGTTCATGAGGTTAAACGAAAGGTGAATGGCGCTACTATTTAACGAGGTGAAAAAAGCGCGCCCGGCCCGCCGCGAGGCCGGGACGGGCGCGCGCGTCTCACGGCGCGGTCTCCTCGACCGCGGCGAGGCGCTCGCGAAGCTCATCGTAGTACGGATGCAGCCGCGGATTGACGTGCTTTTCCCAGAAAAGCCGATCCCCCGCCAGAATCGCCTGCCGCAAATCCGTCGCCCGAATCGGAATCCAGGCGCGAGGCACGATCAGCCGGCCCAGCTCGGCCAGCTCCTCCGGAGGGAACCACAGCTCCCGCTCCTCGTCGTTGCCGGTGATCATCAAATCCGGCTTCCCCCAGCCTTCTTCCCGCCCAACGCCGCGAACCGCCTCCAGCAAATATTGCCCCCAAGCGTAGCTGTGATCCGTCTCGTTCGTATAATCCGCCAAAGGCCGCACGCAAGCCCCTTCTCCGCACACCTCCCGCAGCATCTTCATGCGCAGATCGACCGGAAAAGGATTGCGCTTCGTCCCCTGAAGCTGCGCCGATCCGACCAGCACCAGCAGATGCTCGCACATGGAGTTCCCCATCTCGATAATCCGTTCATGCCCCACATGCAATTGCTGAAAACGCCCCAATATAAAGCCAAACCGAAACGGCTTGCCCATCCGTCGACTCCCCTTTCTTTCTTGATTCGATTATAGCGAGGTCCCGCCCCTCATTCCATCCCGTCTTTCCGCCGCTCCCGCGCTTCTTCTCCGAAAATCAAAAGCCCCCGCTTGACGGCGGGGGCGGACTTCGGGCCTGCGGGACGTTCCGGGAATTACGGTCTGCGCCGGACTAAGCCTCCTGCCGGGAAAAGCCTTCTTCCTCCAGGTACTCCCGGGCTTCCTCGTAGCTCTCGAAGGCGGCGTCCAGGTTCAAGCCGGAGAAAACGTACCACATGCCGTCCTCCTCCTCGAACTTGAGCTCGAGCTTCTGCCGTTTGGCGTTTTGCCAGATTTGGCTCGTTGGCGGAGCCGCGGCATCGGCGCCCGAACCGGACAGGGACCGGATGGACCCGGCGATAATCGAGCGAAGCTCTTCCGCCCCGAAGTCGCGGATGTTCACGAAGCCCTTGTCATCCGCATCTCCGGCATATTCCGGAAGCTCGCCCGCATAGACGAAGCCGTTGCCGTTCGGATGGAGGTGGTAGACAACGGTTTTCTTGTCGAACGCGCTTTGGTCGTAATGGTAATTCACGCGTCCCATGGACACGTCTTTGCGCTGCAATTCGGCGAACGAATCGGCGATGGCCAGCTTTTCTTCAAAACTTAGCATGTCGGGCCTCCATACGGCTGAGAGTGTTGTCCCTCAGTATAGCACAAACGCGGCCAAGCCCGCGCTTCCCCGGGACTTGGCCTCGGGATGCACGGGCGCAGCAGAAAGAGGAAGGAGCGGAAGGGCTAGCGGCGGACGGGGGCCGTGCTGACGACTCCGTAGCGGAACAGCGCTTTGCGGCCGATCCAGCCGACGAGCCGGTCGGTGACGAAGCCCATCAGCCCCAGGCTGATCAAGCCGACGAAGATCCAGTCCGTGCGGAAGAACAAGCGGGAATTCCAGATCAGGAAGCCGACGCCTTCGTTGGCTGCGATCATCTCCGCTCCGATGATCGCCATATAGGAGGTACCCATAGCAAGGCGGATGCCGGTGAAAATGTAAGGAGTCGTCGCCGGAATGACGACATGGACGAGGATCTGCCATTCCGATGCGCCCATGCTGCGGGCGGAACGGATCTTGTCGTCCTCGATGGAGAGCACGCCTGTCAGCGTGTTCATGACGACGATGAACAAGGTGGCGTATAGGATCAGGGCGATTTTCGATTCTTCGCCGATGCCGAACCAGACGAGAAAAAGGGTGATGAACGCGATCGGCGGGATGAACCGGATGAAGTTCAGGAACGGTTCGGCGAACATGCGGACGGCTCCCACCTTGCCGATCACGAGTCCGATCGGAATGGCGACGAGGCTGCCGAGCGCCCAGCCGACGAGCACCCGGTAGAAGCTGATGCCGATATAGCGGATCAACGATCCGTCGGCCAGCAGCTCCCGGGCTCCTCGCCAGGTGTCTACGGGGCCCGGGATAATCTCCGGACCGTACCACAGAGCGGCCAGCTGCCAGACGACGAGCGCGAGAACCCACAGAAGCGGGAGGGTGAACCATTTTTTCTGCCAAATCCGGCTCATGCGGTCCCTCCCCCTTCCGTCTCGTCAAAGTGCGCCTGAATGGTCTGATACAAGGAGTAGAACTCGGGTGCGGCCGCATCCCGCGGATAGGCCAACGGAACCTCGTAAATATGGGCGATGCGCGAGGACGGCCCCGGCGACATGATGGCGATGCGCCCGCCCAGCAGAATCGCTTCCTGGATGTCGTGGGTGACGAAGATGACGGTCTTGTTCGTCGCCTGCCAGATGCCGCTGAGCTCCTTCTGCATCGTCCGCCGCGTCATCGCGTCGAGCGCCCCGAACGGCTCATCCATGAGCAGGATGGCCGGATCGTTCGCCAGCACGCGGGCCAACTGGACGCGCTGCTTCATCCCGCCCGACAGCTCGCGCGGGAACTTCCCCTCGTGCCCGGCGAGCCCGACCATTCCGATGAAGCGGTCGGAGATTTCGCGGCGCTGCGGCTTCGGCATCTTCTTCATTTTCAGGCCGAACTCCACGTTCTGGCGAACCGTCAGCCATGGAAAAAGCGAGGAGTCGGCCTGCTGAAAGACGACCGCCCGGTCGCGGCCCGGCTTGTCGACCTCGACGTCGCCGACCTGCAGGCGGCCGCCGGTTTTGGAGACGAAGCCCGCGATCATGTTGAGCAGCGTCGATTTGCCGCATCCGCTGGGGCCGAGAAGGACGAAAAACTCTCCGCCCTTCACGACCAAGTCGACGTCCTGGATGATATAATGCACGTTGCCCGACTTCTTCGCCGTCTCCGCGTAGCTCTTGTTCAGCCGCTCGATCGTGATCGTATTCGCCGGGAAAGTGGCCAGCGCCATCGCTCTCTCCTCCTTAGTTCTCGTAAGTCACCCGGTCCGGGAAGCTTTGTTTCAACGGATCCAGCCGGACTTTGGCATTCAGGTCGAAGTCGGTTTGGATGATGCCGTTGTCGACCATGTACTTCTTCTGGCCCGCCAGACTGTCGTACGCTTCTTTGGTGAATCCGATCGACCAGTTGTTCGTCGCCAGATCCTTCAAGGTCGCTTCTTTCGGCTGTTTTACTTCTTTGAAAAGAATGTCCGCCGTCTGGTCCGGATGGTCCTTGATGAATTGGGACGACTCGTCGATGGCCTTGAGGAAGTTGGCGACGGCTTGCGGATGCTCCCGGATCAGGGAATCGGGAGCGATCAGGTCTCCGCCGATGCGCACGGACGTCTGCGACATGTCGGTCAGCACGTGCGCGCCTTCGATCGAGTCGAACTTCGCGAGCATCGCCGCGCCGGTAATCCAGGCGGCATCGATCTCCCCTTTCTTGAGCGCGACGTACGCCTCGTCGAGCCCGCCTTGGCCGATCTCCTTCGTATCCTTGACCGAGAGGCCGTTCTGCTTCAAGTATTCATCCCATAGATAAGGAACGAACGTGCCGCGGAAGGTGCTCAGCTTTTTCCCCTTGAGGTCCTCGGGCTTCTGAATGTCGTTCCGCACGAACAGCTTCCATTGGGCGGCCTGCTTGTCGGCATCCCCGCCGGTTGCCGCGATGATCGAATAGTCGCCCTTGCTTACCGCGTTCAGAATCGGAAAGTCCGCGCCGTAAGCGACGTCCGTCTGCTTGATGAACAGCGAGTTGATCCCTTCGGCCGGCGTGGCGAACGTCACGATCTCCGCATCGATGCCGTACTTCTCGAAAATTCCCTGGTTCACCGCAACGCGGAACACCGGGTTGGAGACGATGTCGGCAATCTTGATCTTGATCGGATCGTTCTTCGCGCCGCCGGCATCCTGCGACGCCGCCGCAGAGCCTGCGGGCGCCGCTTCCGCCGATGACGGCGATTTGCTGCCGCAGCCCGCAAGCAAAGCGGAAACCAGGAGAATGGCGGCTGCTGCGCCGACCCAGGCGAACCTGCTCTTCTTTCTGTCTTTTCTCATCGATACCCCTCCGTCTATCGAATCTCTCTTTTAGCCTTGAGGCTTCTCGTCGGTGCGGGCGACGCAAAGCGCTCCGTCCTCGTACGAGAACGCGCCTTCCACGACCGCTACCGTCGCCGCGCCTCGGCCCACCGCTCCCGGAACCCGATAATCGGCCACGTCGATCGGGACGATCGCTTCTTCTTGCGGCTTTTCCAGCTGGGGGATCCACTCATAGGGAACGCGATAGGCGCGGTATACCATGTTGGAGTTCCTTTTGTTTTTGTAAGGCGAGAGGTATTCCCACACCAGCTCGTGCTCGCGGGTCACTTCAAAGATGCGCCCGTCGGCCCCTTCCGTAACGAGCGTGTTGCCGTTCGGCAGACGCTGCGCGGAGCTGATGTACGGGCTGTAAAAGCGATACGAGTCGAGCGGCGCCTGAAAACCGGCCTCGGTCGGCGTGTACTGCCATTCGATCGCCAGCGTCGCCGGGTTGATCTCCAGCACGCGCGAATGGTCGCGGACGGCGTTCTTCTGACCGTAGGGCGACGCCGGATTCGGCAGCCCGTAACCGGCCCAGCCGCCGTTGTCGAACACGAGCAGGTTGCCTTCCCCCGGCAGCCCTTTGGGAATGATGTGCGCATGATGCTGGCCGATGATCCAGCCGAGATGCTTCACTTCCGGTCCCGAGAAGTCCGGGCCGAGCTGCCAGACGATCTTGCCCGTCTTCTTGTCTGTGATCGCGATGATGTTCGCCTCCCGCGAATCCCAGATGAGGTTCTCGGGGTGGAACCGTTCGTCGCCGGCGTCATAGAATCGGTTCGGCCCGACTTTCGACACCGAGTTGATGTGCAGCCAGTCGCCGCCGGTGTCGTTCCCGAAGTGGCGGCCGTTCGGATCGCGGAACAGCACGTTCTTCGCGCTCTCGTCGAAGCCGAGCTCTTCGAAATGGTCGCTCGCCGCCCATTCCCAGACGATGTTGCCTTCCCAATCGACCTCGAGGATCGTGTCGTCCAGCAGCACCTTGTCGGAGATTTCCGGCTTGCGGACGTTTTTATGGGCCAGGATGATCGTATTGCCCCCGTCCGTCCGAGGTTCCTGACCGGGAGCGTAATAGCCGACCGGATTGCCGTCCCGCTGGTAATCGTGATGCGCCCGCGCCATCCATTGCGCTTCGTAGCCGGGGTCCTGAACCAGCTCATACCGGTTGAACCGCCAGACGACGTTGCCGTCCCAATCGACCTGCACCAGGTCGATTTCGTCCTGAAAGCCATAGCGGGGATCGCGCTCTGCCGTGCTGCCCGTGACGTACCCCCCCGGGAGAATCTTGTTGGGAAATCCGCGGAGCCTCTGCCACAGATGCACTTCTTTGCCGCTCATATCGATAAGCAGCGCGCCGACGTCGGCCGCCTGGAAAACGGTATAGCCGCTCCAAGCTTTCTCGGGCAAATAAACGGTCGTTCCGGTCGGATAAATCGTAGGGTGTCCCATGTCCATCTCTCCTTTAATAGGTTAGAAATCGGTCCGGCTTCGCCGGCTCTTCCCGCCTGCCCGGCGCATTCTCCCGCGGCGGGGACGGCCGGTTCTCGTTCTCCTTCGCGAGCGCCAATATTTTCTCGGAGAAGCCTTCCAAATTGCGGACCAGCGTTCGGTAGATTTCTTTCTGGATTTCCAGTTCCAAATGCCCGAACCCCGCGAACAGCAGATTCATACTGCAACTTCCGATGTTGCTCTGCCGCTCGATCATCGCTCTTCCTTCGCCCGTGATGTCGAGCAGCACCGCCCGGCGATCCCCTTCCGCTCTCCGGCGAACGGCGAATCCCCGCTTCTCCAGCTTGTCGCAGATGGCGGTGATCGCCCCGGAAGTGAAGATCAGCTGCTCCGCCAGATCGCTCAGCTTCTGCTCCCCGTCCCGAACGATCTTGTGCAGGATCATGAGCCCCGGCAGCGCGACTCCCTCGACGGAAATCTTATCCCGCTCCTTAACGAACTTGCGCACCATCCTGCGAAAGAGATCGTCTACCTCCTTCAACGCTTCCTGATTGAGCTCGCTCATGTTCTCCTTTCCTCGGCCCGCCTGCCAAAAAGCACAAAAAAAGCCTCAATTGCGTCCCCGCGAGGAAACGCATTTGAGCCTTTGGTGGTCCAATCGGCTTATGAAATTGTTTTAACGTTAAAATAATGAACGTTAAAAGATATGCCCACATCATATACCGATAATTCTTATGAGTCAAGTGGGAATTATAAAATAAACAGCGACAGTCCTGGACGTTGGTTTCTCGTCCAAGGCTGTCGCTGTTTCCATATCCGGAGCGGGTCCGGTCCCTATCGTGCGATTAAATCAAATGGAGCTGCCGGAGCATCCGTTCGATCATCGCCGCGGCTTCGGCTCTTGTCAGATGATCGGAAGGCCTTATCTTCCCGTCCGAGCCTTGGACGACGCCCAGCTTCACGGCTTGCGCCATATCCGGCCTCGCCCAGCCGCTCACGCTTGAGCCGTCGGAGAATCCGGCCAACGCGCTCTCCGCTTCTTCGCAGTCGCCCCCGACGGCGGCCTCGTCTCCGGCCAGCTTCCGGGCGCGCATCAGAATCGCCGCCGCCTCTTCCCTGCTCACCGGCCCGGACGGCCCGAACGCGCCGCCCTCCGTTCCCCGCACGAGATCGTACGCGGACGCTTGCGCTACCGCTCCGGCGAACCAATCGTCTGCGCTCACGTCGGAGAATCGACTCGCCCCTTCCGCCGTATGATCGGGCAAGCCGAGCGCCCTCACCGCCATTGCCGCAAATTCAGCCCGGGTCACTTCCCGGTCCGGATCGAAATGCCGCTCATCCGTCCCGCCGACGATCCATCGGGAAGCCAGGTCCTCGATCGCCTGCTGCGACCACCGGCCCGCCACGTCCTCGAACGTCTTCGCATGAGAGACGAGAGCGTAGACGCTGTTGGTCAGACTGCGAATGACCGCATAAGTCTGTCCGTCCCGCTCCGTGAAGGAAGTGGGGACCGGGCGGAAAGTTCCGTCCTCGTTCAGCACGACGGCGGTCGCGACCCGGCTGGGGTCGACGCCTTCCGGAAGCGGGATTTCTCGCGTAACAAACGTATCGAAGCGATCCACCGGGATGGTGCTGCCGCCATAAACGGCCGAGATCTCGAACGTCACGGGAGGAACGACAAGCTCGAACGCTCCGCTTGCTTCCGCCGATTCCGCCGCCTTCGCTTCCGCATTACCGTTTTTGCCGATCACGACGCGGATCGCGATGTCTTCCGGCTTCACGCCTTCCCCGAATGAGGCCAGCAGCCGGTCCAGATTCAACTGCTCGGCGGGCAGCGTGTACGAGCCGTAGCCCGTCTGCAGCACGATCGCTCCCCGCTTCGCTTCCAAAGCTTTCGCGGTGCTGCCGGACAGCGATACGGCCGTCCGGTCCGCAGCCGGATCGGCTGCGGGAACGGCAATCAACGTCCCCTCGTCCGAAGCCGCAATCCAGTCGTTGAGTTCGGCCGGGTCCAATGTGACCGTGACGATCTGGCTTCCGTTCTGCGTCGATTTGGCCACCGTTGCCGCATTCTCGCGCGGCTGCTCCCCGACGATAATCGTAAAGCCGGGACTGGCAGGGGAAGCCGGGACGATCGGAGGAGGAGGAGTCGGATTCCCCTGCCATTGCGCATACAGGCTCACGTTCGCTTCGCCCATCGCGAACGTATCGCCCGCCGCGTAGCTCGTGCCGCTGCCGTCCTTCGCCGTATTCCATCCGGCGAACGCATAACCTGACTTCGCCAGGTCGCCCTTCCCCTGCACCGTGACCGGGTCGCCTTTTCCGTACGCGCCGGCTTCCATCGGCGCCAACCCGCTGTCGTTCCCGTTGCCGTCATACGTCACGGAATACGTGACCGGGTCCGTCGGAGGCGGAGCGTCCTCCCTCCACTGCGCGTACAAGCTCACGTTCGCTTCGTCCATTACGAACGTATCGCCCGCCGCGTAGCTCGTCCCGCTTCCGTCCTTCGCCGTATTCCATCCGGCGAACGCGTAGCCCGGCTTCGCCAGGTCCCCGCTCCCCAGCACCGTCACCGGGTCGCCCTTTCCGTACGCGCCGGCATCCGCCGGCGCCAACCCGCTGTCGTTCCCGTTGCCGTCATATGTCACGGAATACGTGTCCACCGGCGGGTCGGTCGGCGGATCCGTCGGCGGGTCCGTCGAAGGCGGAGCATCCTCTTGCCACTGCGCATACAAGTAAACGTCGGCCGTCCCCGCCGGAATCGAATCGCCCTCCGCGTAGGATGAGCCGCTGCCGTCCGAAGCCGTGTTCCAGCCTGCGAACGTGAAGCCCGGCTTCGCCAGATCGCCCTTCCCTTGCACCGGAATCGGCGAATCCTGCTCGTAGACGTTCGAGTCCGACGGAACCGTCCCCTCCGTGCTGCCGTTGCCGTCATAATGAACCGACACGAGCGCCTTCAAGGCCACTTCCTTCATCGGGTACGCGCCTTTGGAGCCGGCGTTGTCCTTGACGACGACGGTAAAATAGTACGTCTGTCCCGCCGACCATCCGCCGACATCCAAATGATCGAGATCCGTCGCGTCCCCGATCAACTTGAACCCTCTGGATTCGGCATACTTGACCGAATCGATGTCATCCATGTCGCTCATATAAACCGAATAGCGCAGCTCGGAAGTCGGCGTCAGGTTATCCGTCGCCTTCGTCCAGTTCAGAGTCAGGCTGTCGGAAGTAACGTCTGAGGCCGTAACCCCGCCGTCTCCGGGAGTCGGCGGCGTGTCGTCCAGCTTGGCCATGGAGAGGATCGGGGTTTGAGCGTCGGTCCAGTTGCCCGTTCCCAGCTGGCCGTAATCGTTATAGCCCCAGCCCCACACGAGACCGTCCTTCGTCATCGCCGAGCTGTGGAAGGCACCGGCGGCTACCGCCGTGATCCCGCTTAAACCGGCCAGCTGCTCCGGCTCGTACCGGTTGGTCGTCGTGCCGTCTCCGAGCTGATGGTAATTGTTAAGCCCCCAGCCCCATACCGTTCCATCCGACGTGAGGGCCAGACTATGCGTGCCGCCCGCCGAGATTTGCGTCACGCCGTGCAGATCGGCCACCTGAACCGGCGTCTTGCGAGCCGTGCTCGTGCCGTCACCCAACTGTCCGAAGGCGTTGGGGCCCCAAGCCCATACCGTTCCATCGCTTTTCAGCGCCAAATTGTGGTAGTTCCCCGCCGAGATCGCGATGATGTCCGTCAGACCGCTCACTTGGACGGGGACGGCCACCGCCGCCGAAGTCGTTCCGTTTCCGACTTCGCCGTCTATGTTATATCCCCACGCCCACACGGTTCCGTCGCTCTTCAGCGCCAAGCTGTGGTAGCCGCCCGCCGAGACGGCGACCGCGTTCGTCAGCCCTTGAACCTGAACGGGGACGTTTTTCTGCGCCGTCGTTCCGTCGCCAAGCTCTCCGCTGTCGTTCTTGCCCCAAGCCCATACCGTCCCGTCGCTTTTGACCGCCAGCGCATGGTATCCGACTCCCCCGGACAGGTCGGTCACGTCGCTGATTCCGGTCACCTGAACAGGCAGCGTACGATCGGTCGTCGTCCCGTCCCCGAGCTGGCCGTTGACATTATGGCCCCACGCCCACACCGTTCCGTCGTTCTTGATCGCATAGCTGTTCCGTTCTCCGGCGGCGATCTTCTTGACGCCGGTCATGCCGGACGCCGCAACCGGCGTATTCTGGTATCCGGTCTTCCCGTTGCCCATGGCGCCGTGCTCATTGCCGCCCCATGCCCAGACGGAACCGTCGCTCAGCAATCCCATCGTATGATAGTATCCCGCCACGATCTGCGGGAAGATCGGACCTGGCGCGTCCGCGGACGCCCGCTTCGGACCGAACGGCGCGGCGCCCAGCGCCATCAGCAGACACAGCAGCAAGCAGCTCGCTTTTCTCATGGATACCTTCTCCTCCTTGCCAGACCTTTAAGGCCGTTAACCATTGTACAAAGAGGAAAAAACGGAATCTATTAGCGAAAGTTAATTGCGCTGCGATATAATAGAAAATAGCGATTTTTCGGAAAAGATAGGAGAGCGGCTTATGGAAATGGTCGAAATCAGAATCGAGCTGATCGACGAGGACAAGGCGCAGCCGCGCTATCAGTTCGACGACGAGGCGCTGCGGGAGCTGATGAACAGCATCGGCGAGCTCGGATTGCTGTCGCCGATCAAGGTGCGGAAGACGGAAGGCGGGAGGTACAAGATCGTCTACGGCAACCGGCGCTACAAAGCGTGCCGGGAGCTGGGGCTAGCGACGATCCCCTGCATCGTGTCGGAAGCGGCCGGAGAGCTGGACATCTACCTTGAGCAGATCGCGGAGAACCTGACGCGCGAAGGCTTCTCGCCGATCGAGGAGGCCGAGGCGTTCCACAAGCTGCTGAACGACGAGCGCTTCGCCAGCTCCGTCAAGTTCCTGTCCGGCAAGCTGGGCAAGCCCGAAAGCTATATCAAGAACAAATGCGAGCTGCTCAAGTTCGGAGCCGCGGTGCGAAAGCTGGTTATCGCCGGCACGCAGATCCGCAAGGACCGGCTGACCGAGGATCAGCTCCTTCCGCTCAAGGACCTGCCGATGGAATACCGGGATCCGCTGGCGCTCACGTTCGCCCGGGACGAGACGCCGGTTCCCGACATCAAGCGGATCGCGAAGCTGTTCAAGGACGAATCGATCTCCGCAGGCTTGAAGGACAAGCTGCTCTACAAATCCGGCTACGAGCTGATGGAGACGTGGTCCACGTTCGAACACAACCGCAAGGAAAGAGCGCGCAGAGAAGCGGAAAAAGCGCAAGCCGCGGCGGAGGCGGCCAAGCGCGCGGAAGAGGCGCCGGAAGAGCGGACGGACGACGAGGCGCCGGCGGAACCGGAGAAGCGTGCCGCAGACGCGCCGGAGACTGGCGCTGCGCCCGCCGCGGCGGCGCAGGCACGGCCGGACCGGGACGGGCACGCGAGCGAAGCGGCCGCCGGAGCGCCGGAACCGGAAGCCGCCCGCTCCGTCGGATCGAAGCTGCAGCAGCTTTTGTCCGCCGCTTCGGCGGCCGCCCTGCCGACGGACGAAGAAATTCGCCTGATCGGCGAGCTATCGTCGCATGAGGCGGAGCCGCTTCTGGAGCAAGCCGGCCAGCTCGTCGATCGGCTCGAGCGGCAGCTTGCCGCTTGGAGCCGGCTGCAAGCGGCTGTTCCGGCCCGCAAATAACGCGAGACTGCCGCATGCACGCAAAACCGCCTTCGGAAAATGCTCCCGAAGGCGGTTCTTTTCTATGCTTACCGATGAGAGAAATAGCTGTGCGCGACCTTCCTGCGCTCCTTCATCAGACGATCCTGCTCATATTCGTGGCGAACCTGCTCTTGAATCCGGATGACGCAGGAGCCGCACAGCTTCCCGGACCGGATCGGCTGCGAGCACAGGTCGCACTCGTCCGACAGATTCGGATAATCGTATAGTTTCAGCTTGCCGTTGCGAATCCAGGAGCGGATGCGCTCCGGACGAACGGACGCCAGCTCGGCCACCTGTTCGTTATTCAAAAACCGGTTCCGCCGCAATTGACGCTCGATCGTCTGGAGTTGGCCGTCTTCTTCGGCGGAGCAATTCGGGCAGAGATGGCGGGAGTTTGCCCGATACAGACCTCCGCACCCGGGACATTGGTCCACTTGTAGTCCAATAGCCATAGACGACCCTCCATGAAAAATCAGTTCTTTTGAACCAATTCTATCACGGTTTAGGTCTATTTTCACCTATTATTTTCCGATATTTTTCCTGTCGGCGGTACGTTAAGAGGCGGGCAAGCTCCGGTCGATGACGACCCGGTAGGCCTCCTTCGGCCGCAGGCCGACGAGCTTGTCGGTCGGAACGCCGTCCTTGAACACAATGACGGTCGGCAGTCCCATCACCTGAAAGCGCGCAGCCAGCTCCGGATACTCGTCCGCGTCCACCTGTCCGAAGCTCGCCGAACCGTCGTACTCCGCGGCCAGCTCCTCCAAAATCGGTTGAAGCACGCGGCACGGCGGACAGCGGTATACATTGCCGAATTCGAGCACCGCCACGTCCGTTCGCAGAAACGCCTCCAGCGCTTCTTCCTTTTCAATCGGCGTTACGCTCATCTTCTCCTCCTTCCCGCTCCGCCCGGATCGCGGCGATTCGCTCCACGAGATTGGACCGGATCGCCGTAAGCTGCCGAAGCTGACGGTCGATCTCCGCCAGCTTGCTCTCGTAGACCGGCAGCACTTCCGCGCAGAACGCTTCTTTATTTTTCATGACGCAGTGCAGGAAGTCCGCGATCTGATCGGTGCCGAGCCCGAGCGACAAATATAGTTGGATCGTGTTCACCTGTTCGACGGCCAATCCGTTGTATTCCCGGTACCCGCCGGGCGTTCGGACCGCCGCGAGCAGCCCTTTCTGCTCGTAATAACGGATGGATCGGACGCTCGCCCCCGTCGCCTTGGCCAATTCGCCTATTTTCAAGATCGTCGCCTCCCCGCTGCATTTCCAGCATAAACCCTGACATCAATGTTAGAGTCAAGCGCGAAATTCGTAAAGAACTGAAACAGAGCGCCTTTCGGGGCGTATGTATCGCATATGATTTTTATGAAAGAGAAGTGATTGGATTGGAAAAGGGAATGAACGTTCATCTGCTGTTAAAGCTGCCCGGCGGAGAGATGCGCAAAATCGACGAGCGCGAATGGAGCTCGGATATGCTGGCGGCTCTGAATCACGTGAACTACATCACCGTAGGCGGCGTCGAATACGAGACGCTCGAGGGGCGGCTCAACGTTGATTTGCCGGCGGTCGAGCTGCTGATCGCCGAAGTCCGGCACGCGAAAATACTTTAAAACCGGAAGAAGGGAAACGCGCCATGAGTCCGAGAGAAAAACGCCGCAAGGACGCCGAACGACCGCAGCTGCAGCTGCTCGCCCCGGACGGCAAGCCGCTCAAGGCGCTGAGCACATCGCTCGGCATCGCGCTGCTGGCGAACGCGCTATATTCGGCAGGGACTCCGCGGACGGCTTCGGCCGCGGACGACGCGCCGGTTCCGGCAGCCGGGGCGTCCGCTTCGGCGACGTCGTCCGCCTCGGCTTCGGCCCGGCCGGCCGGTCCGGTGCTGGTCGAATGGTCGAACGACGAAGTCAAAGCTTACTTCGACCCGTCCGTCGACTGGAACATTCCGCTGCCGGATGATGACGCGGAACAAGCGACAAGCGCCGGCACCGAAGGCACAGGGGGCTCGGCAGGCGGCGGAACGGGCGGGACCGTCATCGTTCGCGACGGCTACTCCGGCTTCGGCTGGGACGATCTGCTGCTGTACCACCTGATCATGGGCCGCGGCGGTTCCTATTCGTCCAGCGCCTACTACGGCAGCCACGCCGCCTACACATCCGGCGGGCAAGCTTACAAGCCCCGCTCCTTCGGGCAGGACGCGTTCCGGAACAAGCCGGTCGTCGGCTCGTCCGTCCGCCCGAAAACATCGAATTCCGGCGGCTCCATCACCCGCCGGTCCACTTCCTCCTCCGCCGGCGGCATCGGCGGCAAGTCCAGCGGCTTCAGCTCGTCAGGCTCCGGCAAATCCTCGGGAGGGTTCGGCGGATGAGCGAAGACGCATTCCGGAATCCGAACGGCCCGGAGAGCGGTACCTCGCCGTTCGAAGCGGTCGGCCGCCCTCGCCGCAACCGTCAGGCCCGGGTCGAGACGCTGCGGGAGATGGGATTCGGCTGGGCGGACCTGGAGAAAGAACCGTATTGGATCGATCAGACGATCGTCATGGACCGAAGCGTTTATACCGAGCTGGAAGCCGCGTCTTGCGCATTGTGGGGCGTCTTCGACAAGGCCGCCCGGTTCGCGACGGGCAAGCACGATCTGTACGCGATGATCGGGATTCCCGAAGTGCTGTGGGCCAGCCTCGACCTTCTTCCCCTTCCCGACGAAGGGAAAATCAGCCGCTACGCGAGGTTCGATTGGGCCGTCTCGGACCGGGGCGACATCAAGCTGCTGGAGCTGAACGCCGATACGCCGACCGGCTATGCGGAGGCCGCGGTCGCGACGCCGTGGATGTGCGGGCAGCACGGCATCCACTCTCCCAACGAGAGAATGGCTTCGCTCGTGCGGGAAGCCTGGGACGTCTGGCAGCCGGATTCGGCCGCTTGCGTCGGCTACGGCTCGCACCTCGAGGACAGCGGCACGATCGACATGCTCGTCCGCCATGGAGGCGGGACGACCCCGGCCTACGATTGCCTCGACCTGCGGGTCGACCATGGCGTCCTGAAGAATAAGGAGGGCGCGGAACTGCGCCGCCTGTTCGCCCTATATCCGAAGGAATGGATGTCGGTCGACGACGGCGGAGACGCGCTCGCTTACGCATTGGAGACGGGAAGGCTGACGCTGTTCAACTCTCCGCATGCGATTCTGCTGCAGTCCAAAGGACTGCAGGCGCTCATCTGGGGGCTTTACGAGCTGCATCTTCTATTCCTTCCGGAAGAGCGGGAAGCGATCGGGCGCTACATGCTGCCGACTTACAACAAAGCGGTGTTCGACGGCGACTTCGTGTCCAAGTCCATGTTCGGCCGCGAAGGAGGCTCCGTCTCGCCGTTCGATTCGGAAGGACGGCCGGAGCTTAAGGATCAAGGCGGCTTCGATACCGGCCGCCTGTTCCCGACCGTCTACCAGAAGCGGGCGGAGCTTGCCCGGATTCGGCTGGCCTCGGGGGAATTCCATCTGCTGACCGGGATGTTCGTGCTGAACGGCACGCCGTGCGGCCTGCTGGGGCGCGCGGGCGGCCCGATTACGGGCCATGCCGGCCATTTCGTAGCCATGGGGGTACGGTAATTGAGCCAATGGGAACCTAGAAACGGGCGAAACGCCCCGCGGCAGTCGTCGTCGCGGTTTCTCTCCGTCGTCGTCGGGGGCGTGATGCTGGTCATTTTTCTCGCCGTCGTGTCGAGATCCTGTTCCTCTTCGGGCTCCGATTGGAACGGATCCGCCGTCTCCCGGGAGCAGAGCGATACCGCAAATTCGGCTCCGCGGCAGCAGCAAACTCCATCCGCGACGGTTCCTTGGGACTATCGCCTGGTCGAGGAGACTGTCGGCGATCTGGTCGGCGGCGACATGAAGCTGCTTCCGGACGAGGATCTGCTGCCCAACGACGACAATTACGCGACCGGCGACAAGATATGGGCACTGCAGTACATGGGAGCCGTCATGAAGACGGAGGAAGGCAACCGCGCGGACGTGACGCTCACGTCCTGGAAGGCGATCAAATCCTATAAAACGAAAGAAGCGGCCCAGGGCGACCTGGATAAGCTGAAGCTGAGCCTGAAGGCGGAGATCGATCTGGTCGGCGTGTACAAGACGCAGTATCAGGGGCAAACCCGCGAGTTCGCCGTTCTGACGCTGCCCTCCGGCCAGACGATCAAGCAGCCGGTCGACGATGCGCGGTACGAGAAGCTGAAGCCGCTGAAGAAAGTCGAAGTCATGCTGGAAGAAGTACACGATTACGGCGATTATGATATGGCTTATGCCAAGTTTCGGGGGTGGGCGGCCTGATCGCGCCCGATCTGCCGGTCAGCGTCGTCGCGATGATCGTTCTGAAGCGGCCCGATCATCTGCGGCAAGGCAACGAAGCGGCCGGAGCGCCGCTCTGCTTCGTATTCGTCGAGATGGGCTTCGCCGTCAGCAGCCTGATCGTTTAGGGTCGAAAAACCGGGCCTTCGGGTGTATAATGTACGGAAACAGACGTTCTATCCTGGAGGCATGAGTTCCCATATGACGAAGATCGCCGACGACCAGTGGACGCTGCTGATCGAGGACGTCGCCGAGCGCTTCGACGACCTGACGTTGAAGCGCGGTTTTCAATATTACAAGCAAGATCGCATTCGGGAAATGGACATTTCGGACGATTCGCGCCGGATCGATGCCGAGGTCATGGGTTCGAAAACTTATCTCGTCTCGATCGATCTCGACTTCTTCGGGGCGAGCCGGTGCGAGTGTCCCGTTCAAGGGTTCTGCAAGCACATGGCCGCGGCCTTGCTTGCGTACGCCGAAATGAACGAACGCCCCGTGCAGCAGTTGGCGAACGCCCGCCTGATTGCCGGCAACCCGGCGTTTCCCGCGGCCTCCAAGCCGCAGCCGCCCCAGTCCGCCGCGGCCAAGGAAGCCGCTCGGCTTCCCGAGATGAGCCTGGAGGAATGGCGCGAATGGTTCCAGCTATGCGCCAAGCCTTACGACAACGAGACGCGCAACCCGTCCTACGTGAATCGGGTGCTTCGGGCTTTCGACGCCGACAGGCCGAAGCTGCCTCCCGTGTTGGAGCCGCTGTTCAAGCTGCACGCTTCCCTGTTTCTTCTCGGCAAGCTGATGCGCCCTTACCGCCGCGAGAACTCCCACTTCGGTTCCTACCTTCCTTATTATACGGAGATGGCGATCGGCGAGCTGCAGAAGCTAGTCATCGCCGGACTGGAGACCGAGCTTCCGCTCGGAGACGACCCCGCCCTATGGGAGCGGGTATACGAGACCGTCGCCTATCTGCGCAAAAGAATGCTGACGGACGACGGTACGGAGCCTTATTTTGCCGACTGCTACTATTTGGTATGGATGAACTGGATCAGTCCGCACCTGAAAGACCTGCAGCCCGTCACCGGTGAGCTGGATCGCCTGAAGGAAGCGGAGAACGAGCTCGGTTCCACGCTTCAGCGGCAGCCGTGGCTGCTGGCCCAATGCCGGATGAACTTCTATCTGGGCAACGATCCGGCGGCATGGCAGCTGCTTCGGGAGGCCGCGGACGAGAAGCGGCAGCTGGACCCCGACGAACTGCTTTACTACTTATGGGAACTGCGGGAAGCCGAAGTGTGGAAGCGCCTGTCGGGCTGGCTGGATGTCGCCGGACCGCTGCTGCGCAACCGCCGCGGCGATGCGCTGCGCCGGTATTTCGAATATTGGGAAGCCGCGATCCCCCACGTTCCGGATGCCGCCGAACGGATGTGGAGCCTTCTGTCGGACATGCTCCCCTGGACGCAGGCGCTTTACGAAGAAAAGCTGCGCGAACACGGGAGATGGCGGGAATGGATGGATCTCCAGCTTTGCACGGGCCAGGAGCCGCTCGCGATGCGCGTTACGGATCTTCAGCCGATGGAGAAGGAAGCGCCGGAGCTGCTGCTTCCGTTTTATCACCAAGCCGTTGAACGGCTCGTCCTTCAGAAAAACCGGTACAGCTACAAGGAAGCGGTCAGGCTGCTCAAACGGCTGCAGAAGCTTTACAAGAGATTGAAGCGGGAAAATCGCTGGGAGACGTTCTTCTCCTCGTTCAACGTTCGAAACGGACGGCTGCGCGCACTGCAGGAGGAATTGCGGAAAGGGAAGCTGCTGTCATGAAGGTAGGGGCACAACTGCGCGTCAACGTCGCGCTGAGCGAATACGGGGATGCGCTGATCTACGGGATGATCGACGATTACGACTACGTGTCGGGCCTGCATCTGAAGCATCTGCTGTTCGCCTGGCACGAGGATTCTTACTACGGCACGGAGCTTGCCGTGCAGACCGTCCGCGACGTCGAAGCGGTCGTTCTGCCGGCCGAGATGGTCGTTCCGTTCTTTGCCGCCCCGGTCTTGCTGCGCCATATCGATTGGGATTGGGGAGACGAAGCCTCGCTTCTGCTGAAGCTGGCTCCCGATCTGGCCGGCTGCACGGAGACGGGCAAGTTCGCGCCGGACCTGGACGCGTTTCGCGGCGGCGAGCTGCAGTGGACGTGGGACGATGATGCGCTGGAGGAGTCCGCCCGAACGGCGGTTGCAGCCGGCGGCGCGGACGAGTCTTTCCTGCGCGGGCTTCACGCCGCATTCTCGGCGGCGGTGTCCCGCTCCCATTACGGCACGGAAGCCGCCGCCGCCGACTTGCGCCGGGAATATCCGGCGCTGTTCGCCCGGGACCCGGCCTCCGCCGCCGGCATGGATCGGCAAGCGTGGCTGGTCGCGATCGGCTGGAAGGCGGATGCGGCGCCATTTCGGCCGGCGCTGCAGCTGCTGGAGCCGACGGACTTCCCGGAAGAGGCGGAGCCGGAAGCAGGGATGCCAGGATCGGGAGATCTCTCCGACGGATTGGCGGCTGGCTGGAGCCGGGGTGCGGCTCTCGATGGGGAGCCGGAATGGCGGCTGCGGCTTGTCCTGCAGGATAAGCGGGACGAGTCGGCCGTCTGCCCGGTACGCCTAACGGCCGACGGAACCGTGCTGGGGACGTGGCCCGACGCTTGGACGCCGTTCGTGCGGGAGCGGGCGGGCGGCTGGCTGGAACGGTTGAGGGCGGCGCTGCCTCCCGGACGGCTCCGGCTCGCGGGCGACGGCGGCGATGCGCTCGGCGCGCCGCTGGACGACGAGGCGGCATGGCGGTTCCTGAACGCCGACAGCCGCCGCCTGCTCGACGCCGGGTGGCAAGTGCTGCTGCCGGCGTGGTGGGAAGAAGCCAGCCGGAAGCGGCCGCGGCTGCGCGCCAAGATCCGTTCCGGACCGGGCTCGCGGTCCGGGCGCTCGATGTTCGGCCTCGATGCGATCATCGATTTCGACTGGCGCGTCGCCATCGGGGACGCGGACCTCACCGAGGCCGAATTCATGGACCTGGCGGCCCGCAATGCGAGACTCGTCCGCTTTCGCGGCCGGTGGATCGCGCTCGACCCGGCCTTGCTGGCGCAAATTCGCCGGGCGATGGCCGGGGTGGACAAGTCGCAGGGGCTGTCGTTCCAGGACGTGCTGCAGCTTCATCTATTGGGTGCCGGCGACGAGGGCCCGGACGGCGGAGAGAACGGGGAGGAACTTGCGGAGCAAGCGGCCCGGGTGCGCATCGAGGTCGAGCTGAACGAGCATCTGGCGAAGCTCATCGGCCAGCTCGGCCGGCAGTCGGAATGGCCCCGGCTGGAAGCGCCGGCCGGGCTGCGCGCGGAGCTGCGCAGCTACCAGCAGGAAGGCTTTTCCTGGCTCGCTCTCCTCGGACGCTTCGGCCTGGGCGCCTGCCTCGCCGACGACATGGGCCTCGGCAAGACGGTGCAGCTCATCGCCTATTTGCTGCATCGCCGCGAGAGCTCGGAGGCGGCGGATGATCTTCATCCGGCGTTGATCGTCTGCCCGACCTCCGTGCTCGGCAACTGGCAGAAGGAGCTCGCCCGCTTCGCCCCGTCGCTGGCCGTAAGTCTGCATTACGGCGGCAAGCGGCTGGCCGGCGAATCGTTCGCGGACGAGGCCCGCCGCGCGGACGTCGTGCTCACCTCCTATGCGACGGCTTCGCTCGACCAGGAGATGCTGGCGGATTTCCCGTGGGGCGTCGTCTGCCTGGACGAAGCGCAGAACATCAAGAACGCGCAGACCAAACAGTCCGCCGCCGTCCGCAGCTTCCGGGCGCGGCACCGGATCGCGCTGACCGGCACGCCGATCGAGAACCGGCTGGCGGAGCTGTGGTCGATCTACGACTTCATCAATCCCGGCTATCTGGGCAGCTCGCGGGCGTTCCAGGAGCGGTTCGCCGGCCCCATCGAGAAGGACCGCGACGAACGGCGAACGGCCGATCTTCAACGGCTGGTCAAGCCGTTCATGCTGCGCCGCAAAAAGAAGGATCCGGCCATTCAGCTCGATCTCCCGGAGAAGAACGAGATGAAGACGTTCGTCAACCTGACCGCCGAGCAAGGCGTGCTGTACGATCAGACGGTAAACGATCTGCTCGAGCGGATGAAGACGTTGGAAGGGATCGAGCGCAAGGGAGCGATTCTCGCCGCGCTGACCCGATTGAAGCAGCTATGCGACCATCCGTCTTTGCTCGAGAAGGACTTCTCGCTGCCCGAACCGGACGCCGCCGACGAGGCCGCTGTCGCGGCGCTCGTCGCCCGTTCCTCCAAGCTGGAGCGGCTGCTCGAGATGGTGCGGGAGGTGAGGGACGAGGGTGAACGCTGCCTGATTTTCACCCAGTACATCGGCATGGGAGAGATGCTGCGGACCGTGCTGTCGCGGGAACTGGAGGAGCCGGTTCTCTATCTGAACGGGAGCGTCTCCAAGACGGCGCGGGACCAGATGATCGAGCGGTTCCAGTCGCAGTCGCTGCCGCCCGGCGAGCAGCCCGGCGTTTTCGTTCTGTCGCTCAAAGCCGGAGGCGTCGGCCTGAACCTGACGGCGGCCAACCACGTGTTCCACTTCGACCGCTGGTGGAACCCGGCCGTCGAGAACCAGGCGACCGACCGCGCTTATCGGATGGGACAGACCCGCGACGTTCAGGTCCACAAGTTCATCTCGATCGGCACGCTGGAAGAGCGGATCGACGAGATGCTCGAGAGCAAGCAGCAGCTCAGCGACAACGTCATCTCTTCTTCCGAAGGCTGGATCACCGAGCTGTCGACCGACGAACTGCGAGAGCTGTTCACGCTTCGGCGGGAATGGGTCAGGTAATGGCCGCAGCCGGTTCCATCGCGCAAGACCATCGTCAGGAAACCGCGGGGCCGTTTCGCCGGAAGGCGAATCGGCCGCGTTTTCTAGATTTCGCGATGGTCTTGGGCCATTCTCGCGATAATCATCGGCCGCTCTACGGCTTAGCCTTGACAGCCTTCGCCGGATCCGCGTGCCCGGATTTTTAGTTAAAATTTGGAGTTGTGGATTGCAAACTCCGGGCACCATGCTCCGGGCATTGGCTTTGGCTCCGGGATTTCGGACTCCGCCATGTCTTCTCTGCCGCGCCACGCTCAAGAGACGAATCTGATTACTCTTTTTCGGAGCTCTTCGCAATATTCCGTCCATGAGACGAATATGATTACTCTCTTTCGGAGCTCTTCGCGATATTCCGTCCATGAGACGAATCTGATTACTCTTTTTCGGAGCTCTTCGCAATATTCCGTCCAGGAGACGAATCTGGTTGCTCACTTGCGAGATTTCTTCAGAATACATATCCATGGGAGAGGATGAAATTGCGGATGAAAAGCGAAGGACCGGTTCCATTCGGCATCATCGGCCACGGTTGGAGAGCCGATTTTTATTTGCGGATCGCGCGGGAGCTGCCGGAGCGGTTCGAGGTTGCCCGCATGCTTGTCCGCCGGGAGGAGACGGCGGCGAAGCTGCGCAGCGAGTGGGGCGTGGAGGCGTTCACCGACATAGACGCGTTCCTCGACGGATCGGAGATGCCGTTCGTCGTCGTCTCGGTGCCCCGGGATGCTTGCGCGGTTTACATACGCGAATTGGCGAAGCGCGGCGTTCCCGTGCTGGCCGAAACGCCCCCGGCGCGGGACCTGGCCGGACTTACCGAGCTGTATGCGGCGGTCGGCCCGGATACGAAGGTGCAGGTGGCGGAGCAGCTGCTGTTTCAGCCTATGCACGCGGCGCGTATCGCGCTCGCCCGTTCCGGACGGCTCGGGCCGATCTCTCAGGCGCAAGTATCGGTATCTCACGGCTATCACGGCGTCAGTCTGATTCGCCAGCTTCTTGGCGTCAGCTTCGAAGACGCCGAGATTCGGGGCGAGCGTTTCCTCTCGCCGATCGTCCAAGGCCCCGGAAGAGACGGCCCGCCCAAGGAAGAGGCCGTCAAGATGACCCGCCAGGATCTGGCGACGCTTCGGTTCGGCGACCGGCTCGGCGTATTCGATTTTACGGGCGAACAATACTTCTCCTGGATTCGAAGCAGCCGCGTGCTCGTGCGCGGACTCCGCGGCGAAATCGTAAACGAAGACGCAGCTTGGCTCGAGAGCTTCGACACTCCCGTGTTGACCAAGTTCAGCAGAGTGGACAACGGGTTCGGCCCCAATCTGCTCGGGCACCATTACAGCGGCGTTCTGCTCGGCTCGGAATGGATCTACCGCAACCCGTTCGCGCCCGGCAAATTAACCGACGACGAGATCGCAATCGCGACGGCGCTCGACAAGATGGCCGACTACGCGGAAGGCGGTCCTTCTTTCTACAGCTTGGCGGAAGCTTCGCAGGACCATTACCTCGGCATGTTGATCGACCAAGCGATCGAATCCGACACAACGATCGTGTCCGAACGGCAAATTTGGCATCCGTGACGTATTGCATGAGGTGGACGCCGCGAACGAGAAGATTAGTCTGGTTTCAGACTAAGTCCACGCTCCAGAAGCTGCGAACGAGAAGATTAGTCTGATTTCAGACTAAGTCCACGCTCCTGAGGCTGTGAACGAGAAGGTTAGTCTGATTTCAGACTAAGTCCACGCTCCTGAGGCTGTGAACGAGAAGATTAGTCTGATTTCAGACTAAGTCCACGCTCCTGAGGCTGTGAACGAGAAGGTTAGTCTGATCTCAGACTAAGTCCACGCTCCACAGGCTGTGAACGGGAAGATTAGTCTGATTTCAGACTAAGTCCACGCTCCACAGGCTGTGAACGAGAAGATTAGTCTGATTTCAGACTAAGTCCACGCTCCACAGGCTGCGAACGAGAAGATTAGTCTGATTTCAGACTAAATCCACGCTCCACAGGCTGTGAACGAGAAGATTAGTCTGATTTCAGACTAAGTCCACGCTCCACAGGCTGCGAACGAGAAAGTTAGTTTGTTTTCAGACTAAGTCCGCTCGTCAGACCCTACGAACGAGGAAATTCGTTTGATCTCAGATGATCTACCGACTCTGGCCGCACGAACGCGTGCCGATCGAGAACAAAAAGAGCCGCAAAAGGACCGGGAGCGATTCCCGGTTGCCTTCTGCGGCTCTTGCGGCTCTTCGCCGATTCCTTATCCCGCGCCCAGCTCGACGAGGCCCCGCGAGTGCCGGTAGAGCTGCTCGTAGTAGCCTTGCTGCTCAAGCAGCTGCGAGTGGGTCCCCTGCTCGACGATCCGGCCGCCGCTCATGACGATGATCCGATCGGCTTGCATGACGGTCGACAACCGGTGCGCGATGACGAGCGTCGTCCGGTTCTCGGATACGACATGAAGCGCCCGCTGGATGAGCTGTTCCGTGTAGGAGTCCAGATTGGCGGTTGCTTCGTCCAGGATGAGGATCTTCGGCTGGAACACGATAATGCGCGCGAACGAGATGAGCTGCTTCTCGCCCGCTGACAAGCCGCTTCCCCGCTCCGACAGCTGCGTGTCGTAGCCGTCCTTCATCCGCCCGATCAGCGCGTCGGCTCCGACGAACTTGCACGCCCGGATGACCTGCTCGCGCGAGATCGTCTCGTCGAACATCCGCACGTTGTCGACGATGCTGCCCGAGTACAGATACGGCTCCTGCTGCACGAGGCCGACCAGTCGGTGTAGCCTCTGCTGCGGCAGCTCGCGGATATCGATGCCGTCGATCGTTACGCTTCCTTTCCGCACGTCGTAGAACCGGCACAGCATGCTGATCAGCGAGCTTTTTCCCGCCCCCGTCGTTCCGACGATGCCGATCATCTCGCCCGGCTCGATATGGAGATCGAGGTCATGCAGCACGGTGCTGCCTTCCGCGTAGCCGAATTGAATGCGATTGAAGTCGACCTTCCCCCGCATTCGGCTCAGCTCCACGTTCCGCGGCTCCTCCGCGTCCTCCACTTCGGGCTGAACGGAGAACAGGTTCCAGATCCGGTTGACCGAGACGATCGTCGACTGAAGCGTGTTCCACTGCTGCGTGATCGTGCTGATCGGCTGGAAGAACTGGCGGATATACGTGATAAAAGCGTACAGGACCCCGAACTCGATCGCTTTGTCGAACACCGCGATACCTCCGAGCCATGCGACGAACGCGACCGACAAGCTGCTCAGCATATCGAACGAGCGGTTAAAAAACACGTTGGTGCGAATCTCCCGCAAGTTGGCGCGAAAATAAACCTGGTTGCGGTCCGTGAACCGGTTCTGCTGTTCCTTCTCCTGATGGAACGACTGGATCAGGCTCATGCCGGCCAGATTCTCCGCCGCGAAGGCGATCAGCCGCGACAGCGCGGTCCGCGAGTTCTGATACGTCTTGCGCATGTACGAGCGGAAGCTGATGGCGATCAGGGCGATAATCGGCAGCAAAATCAGGCAGTACAGCGTCAGCCTCACGTCCAGCTGGAACATGATCACGATGATGGAGATGAGCGTAAGGCCATCCCGTACGACGCTCAGAAGCACTTGGGAGAAAAACTGGTTGAGCGTCTCCGTGTCGCTGGATACGTTGGTGATCAGACTTCCGCTCGGCATCCGGTCGAAAAACGACATCGACAGCTTGCTGATGTGCGTGAACAAGTCTTTGCGGATGCGGGCGATGATGCTCTGTCCGGCAAATTGCAGCAAGTTGTTCTGAAGATACGTGAACACGAAGCTTCCGATCGACATCGCCAGGTAGACGATGCAAATCATGAGCAGCGAATGGTAGTCGTTCTTGCCGATCCTGATGTTGTCGTCGATCGCGATCTTGACCAGATAAGGCTGCGCCAGGTCCGCCGCGATCGCGAGCAGCGTGCAGCAGAACACCAGCAGGAACGTCCAGAGGTGCGGCCGCGTATAGGAGAACAAGGAACGGAAAACGGAACTAGAGCGCTTGGAGTCCTTCATCGTCGAAGCTCCCCTCCTCCTGGATGGCATGAAGGGTGGCGTACAGGCCAGCCTGATTCAGCAGTTGTTCATGCGTCCCCCTCTGAATGATGCGCCCTTCGTCCAGCACGACGATCTCGTCCGCGTGCTTCAGCGCGCTGATCCGGTGGGCGATGACGATCGTCGTCTTGCCCTTGCGCTCCTCCCGGATCGTGTCGATGATGCTTTTCTCCGTCACCGCGTCGACGGCGCTGACGCTGTCGTCGAGGATCAGAATCGGCGAACGCTTGATCAGGCCCCGGGCCAGGCTCGTGCGCTGCCGCTGTCCCCCGGACAGCGTGACGCCGCGCTCGCCCAGCTTCGTCTCGAAGCCGTCGGGAAACTCCGTGATGCTGCGGTAGATTTGCGCCTGCTTGGCGGCGTCCTCGACTTTGTCGAGCGCGGAATCCCGCCGGTAAAAAGCGATATTGTCGCGAATCGTCGTGCTGAACAGGAAGCCTTCCTGAGGCACGTAAGCAATCTGGTCGCGAAGGCTCTCCAGCGTCAGCTCGCGTATGTCCTCGCCGCCGATCCGGATCGTGCCCGCGGGCGGATCGTACACCCGCAGCATCAGCTTGATCAGCGTCGTCTTGCCGCTGCCGGTCTTGCCGAGAATGCCAAGCGTTTTGCCCGGTTCGACGCGCAGCCGAATATCGTTCAGCGCGGGACGCTCGGAATCCGGATAAGCGAACGTCAAGCCGTCGATCTCGATCGCCGCATGATCCAGGCTGCACGCCCGGGCGGATTCCGCTTCCTGAATATCGCCTTCCTTGGACAGCAGATCGTTAATCCGCTCGAGCGACGCGCGCGAACGCTGCATCGTATTGATGACGTTGCCGATCTGCTGCAGCGGGTTGACCATCATGCGCACATACAACGACAGAGCGACGAAGTTGCCGAGCGAGATGCGGTTGTGAATCGTCAGATACCCGCCGTACACGATCGTAATGACCAGCGACAGCGCCCCGAGAAACGGAATGAGTGCCTGGAACAAAGACGAGACGCGCACAAGCTTCAGCTGATTGTCGCGGATGCGGTCGACCGTCGCTCCGAACCGGCCGATCATGATCGGCTCCACGGCGAACTTCTTCGTGACGCGGATGCCGCCGAATTGCTCCTCGGCGGATTCCGTCATTTTGCTGAGCGACTCTTGGACGGTCAAAGAGCGCTTGCGGATGACGGGACCGAACCGGGTGACGAGCCAGGGAATGAAGAGCAGCGGCAGGATACAGACGACGATGAGATAAAGAGGGATATGGCTTAACAGCATCATGGCCAGCGCGGAAAAGATCAGGATAATGGCATTCGTCGTCTGGTTGATGCCCTGAGAGATGGATTCGCGGACGGAGGTGACGTCGTTCATGACGTAGCTCAGCATTTTGCCGACCCCGTTCTTGGAATAGAAGCGTTCGCTCAGCGTGGTGAAGTGGGCGAACAGTCTTTTGCGCGTGTGGAATTCGAACAATCGTCCCAACCGCATGACGATGAACTGGCCGGATCCGCCGAGTACGCCGAATCCGACGCCGACGGCCAGGAGCGACAGGCTATATTCGATAATCAGAGGGCGAGTCATGTGCCCGCCTTGCAATTGGTCGGTGAATTGGCCGAGCAGACGGGGATAGAACGAGTTGATGACGTTGGCGGCGGCGATGAACAGCACGGCGAGCAAGTAGAGCATCCATTTCGATTGCACATAGTCCCTAAGGACTCGTTGCGATCTCAAGCGGCATCCCATCCTTACGTTAATAGCATTAAATATTTCTCATCTTTCCGGTGAACTGCAAGCCTTTCCATTCTAAAACTTTTCCCCTGCACGAACAAACCCGACGAGGGGGCATTTCGCCCCGGTTCGCCGCTCTATCGGCGATTGAAGGACCGACGGACGGATATTTCGCCCGGTTAATCGCCGTTATCGCGATTGTAGCGCCAGCTTTGGCTTAGGGCAAAACCGGCGATCCCTCCCGAGTTGAGAGACGGCCATCTTGGCCTGACTGCGCTGGTCGCAGCAAAGCAGCCCCTTCGGCTCTAAGGCCAAGGGGCTGCTTCCATAGAGGAGTGCGGTTTAAATGCCGCCCAGCACGGGATGCGGGACGTAAGGCTCTTCGAGCCGCGCGACCTCTTCGGCCGACAGCTTCAGCTCCAGTGCCGCAACGGCGTCTTCCAGATGGTGCGGCTTCGTGGCGCCGACGATCGGCGCGGTTACGACGGACTTCTGCAGCACCCAGGCGAGCGCGACCTGCGCCCGCGGAACGCCGCGTTCGGCGGCCACTTCCGCGACGCGGTCCACGACCTTGCGGTCGGCTTCGGCCGTGACGGAATACAGCTTCTTGCCGAATTCGTCGGTCTGCGCCCGCTCGGTCGTCTCGTCCCAATCGCGCGTCAACCGGCCGCGGGCGAGCGGGCTCCACGGAATGACGCCGATGCCTTCGGCTTCGCACAGCGGCAGCATCTCGCGCTCTTCCTCGCGATAGAGCAGGTTCACGTAATTTTGCATCGAGACGAATCGCGTCCAGCCATGCCGCTCGGCCGTATGGAGCGCCTTCAGGAACTGCCAGGCGTACATAGACGACGCCCCGATGTAGCGGGCTTTGCCGGCTTTGACGACGTCGTGCAGCGCCTCCATCGTCTCTTCGATCGGCGTATGCGGGTCCCACCGGTGAATCTGGTACAGATCGACGTAGTCGGTGCCCAGCCGCTTCAGACTGTGATCGATCTCGCTTAGGATCGCCTTGCGCGACAATCCTCCGCCGTTCGGACCCGGACGCATCCGGCCGTGCACCTTCGTCGCGATGACGACCTCGTCGCGGCGGGCGAATTCGCGCAGCGCGCGCCCGACGATCTCCTCGCTCGTGCCGTCGGAATACACGTTGGCCGTGTCGAAAAAGTTGATCCCCAGCTCCAGCGCCTGCCGGATGAACGGCCGGCTCTTCTCCTCGGTCAGCGTCCAGGCGTGATTGCCCCGGTCCGGTTCCCCATAGCTCATGCATCCCAGGCACAGCCGCGATACGTCCATGCCGGTCCGCCCCAACTTCCGGTACTCCATGCTCCGAATTCCTCCTCCGCGATCTGCTTTTTTCGAATCTCCGACCTCTTCCTCCGTATTTTATCAGATTTCGCTTTCGAATAGGTAGCCGTAACGCCCCTTACGCCTTCATCGCCTGGGCGAACGATCTCTCCTTGGCGACCCGAACCGCCATAACGGAGGCGAAGAAGCAGACGAATCCCGCGGAGACGAAAGGCACCGTATAGCTGCCGAACCACTCCCGCATCGCGCCGGCGCCGTAAGCCGCAACGGAAGCGCCGATCTGGTGCGCCACGACGATCCAACCGAACACCATGCCCGCCTTCTCCTTGCCGAATGCGTTCGACGAGAGCTTGACGGTCGGCGGAACGGTGGCGATCCAATCGAGACCGTAGAATACGGTGAAAATGGTCATTTCGGTATACCCCAAATGAAGCGCGTAAGGAAGGAACACGAGCGACAGCCCTCTCAGCCCGTAGTACCAGAACAACAGCCAGCGGCTGTCGAACCGGTCCGAGAGCCAGCCCGAAGCGGTCGTGCCGACGAGATCGAACAGTCCCATCAGCGCCAGGAACGAAGCCGCGACCACTTCGGAGATGCCGAAATCTCCGCAGGCCGCGATCAGATGCGTTCCGATCAGGCCGTTCGTGGAATAGCCGCAGAAGAAGAACGTGCCGGCGAGCAGCCAGAAGGTCGGATGGCGGACGGCTTCGCCCAGCGTTTGCAGCGGAGCCAAGAAGATGTTCCCCTTGAACGGCGTTGGCGGCTCGATCCGATCCGCCCCGTAAGGAGCCGCTCCCACATCGGACGGGCGATTCCTCATCCAGAGCGCGACGATTACCAGCAGGGCGACGATAAACCCGGCCGACGCGTACATGGCCGTCCGCCAGCCGGAGTCGACCGTAATCTTGGCCAGCAGCGGCAGGAACAGCAGTTGCCCGGTGGCGGCGCTGGCCGTCAGCATGCCTAGCACGAGCCCTCTATGCTTGACGAACCAAAGATTCGTGACCGTTATGCCGAGAACGTTAGCCATCAGACCGGTGGCGATTCCGCCGAGCAGCCCCCACAGCAGTTCGAACTGCCAAAGGGACGTCATGAGCGGCGTCACCAGAATGCTGGCCGCCAGTGCCGCCAGCGCATAGACGATCGTCCGCCGAATGCCGTACTTCAGCAGGAACGCCGCCGAGAACGGCCCTGTCAATCCGTACAGGAAGATGCCCACCGAGACGACGCTGGAAATGCCGGAACGGCTCCAGCCGAACTCGTTTTCGAGCGGCTCGATCAGAATGCTGGGCATCGACCGAATGCCCGAGGATACAAGCAAAGCGGCGAACGTGATGGCGATCACGATCCAGCCGTAAAAAAACTTTTTGGAGCCGCGAGTTGAATTCATTGGATTCTCCACCTGTCCCATTCTATTTTGTTTGTACATACAAAATATAAAAGTATGAAATTCCTGCAAAAGTGCAGGCTTCGGAAGTCTCAGACGCTTGCTTTTGCTTGCTGCGATGAATATTCCTGCACTTTCGCAGGCTTTCTCTTCAAACAAGCCCTAACCCCCAGGAAAACCTGCATTTCTGCAGGAAAGCTGCATGAACGAGAAACCTCACATTTTTTCCAACTCTAAACTTGCTTGCAGCAGATCGATCGAGAGCGCATCGGAACTTTCCGTCCCGAGAACGGCCGCGTAGGCGTCGTGCAGATTGCGTGAAGCTTGGCGGATTGTCCCTTCCAACTCTCTGCTCTTGTCGGTTGGGAATACCTGAACCGATTTGCCGCTGACTTGGCGTTCAACCAGCTTCTTCGCCTCCAGCTTATCGACGAACCGCGTCAGCGTCGACGGCGTCACGCTGAGCTTCTCCGCCAGCTCCTTCTGCGTGATGCCGGGAAGACCGTTCACGAGCAGCAGCAAGTATCCGTACATCGGAGTGAGGCCGGTCGGGGCGAATTGTTCCTCCGCCAGCTTCGTGATGGTGCGGCCCAATCGATTGGCGGTGAAGAACAGGCAGTCCCTCAAAAAGCTGTCGTTCATATCGCTCGCCCTCCTTCTTTTTATTTTGTATGTACAACAAATATAAAGGGTCGCCGGTTTGATGTCAAGCAGATTTTGGATAAAATTAATTTTGCCTATATTCACGGACTATAAACATTAAAGCTTTTATATATTTTCCTTCTATTTAATCAAGCGCGATAATGAGGATACTCAAGGACAGGAGGCCATCCGATGATCGTTTCGAAAAGCTTCGGCGAGAAATATCGCACGGAAATCAGCAACGGGTCGGTGACTTTGCATGCGGATGTCGCCGAGGAGAAGGGCGGGCAAGGCGAAGGGTTCCGACCGCACGATCTGATCGAGGCCGGCTATGCGGCATGCCTAAGCATCACGGCCCGAATGGCGCTCGATCGCATGGGCGTCGACTGCGACGGCGTTACGGTCGAAGTCTCGCTGGATCGCTCGGTTGAGGATCAGGCGGTATTTCGCTGGCGTCTCGATATCGCGGGAGACGTCGGCGAGGACGTGAAACGCGCCGTGAGAAGAACGATTGCGAAATGCCCCGTCAGCCGCACGCTCAGCCGGTCCCTGAGCTTTTTGAACGTTGACGGCCAGGAGCAGGGATCGGACAAATAAGCGAAAACAAGCCGCCGCCGGATATGGCGATCGGAGATTAAGAAACTGTAGTATACTGAGTGTAAATCGCAGGGTGTCGGCGGGGCTTAAGGAGGGTGGCGCGTTTGAACGAAGACGACGTTTACGATTCCAGGGAAAGCATACTGAACTTATTCGACGAAGTGGATCGGGATCTTAACGGCCAACTTCCAATCGAAGTCTATGTAGTCGGGTATTCCGCCATCGTTCTGGCTCGCAAAAACAACCGCGGTTCCAACGACGTCAATATTATTCCTTCACGCTTCTCGCGTGTATTTGCCCGGCATGGATTGGAAATTTTCGATGAGCATTATTTTTATTTGCCGGCCGGCTACAAATCCAGAGCCCATGAAGCGGAACGGACATACCGCTCCCTGATTGTTAAATATGCGGATCCGCACGATATATGGTTTACGAAGCTGGGCGCTTTCCGTACCAAAGATCAAACCGATATGGTTGAAATGATCCGGGAGGGGATCGTCGATCCGCGGAAGCTGGACGATCTGTTCGAGCAATGGAACGAGCAATGGTTTAACGGCAGCGATGAGCTTGTTCAAAACTATGCGGAGGTGAGAAAAAATGCGGCCTCAAACGATCATCCCTGAGACGGAATACGTGGCCGCCTTTACCTTATATGTTAGGAACTTGGCCGAAAAATGGTTGGGTTCGTCCCTCGAATGGGAGAATCCGCCGTCCATTCTAAGCGCGATCGAGCGGGAAGCTCCGTCCAACCATCGGGTAACGTATTTAAAATATCTTCTGCCGCTTGTCGATCCGTCCTATGCGGGCTCGCTGCCTTCCGGTTTCCGGCTTTCCATGCGCAAGGTTTTGTACAATATGCGCAGGAACGGACTGCCCTACAACGATTACCTGCTGCTTCGGCTATGCGACATTTTGCTGAAGGATGCCGATCTTGCGGAGCTCGTCACTTCGCCGCTTCCGGAAGATTACAAAGATCTGCAGAAGCTGCTTTGGACGTTCGCGCAAGCATTCCGAAAAAAGGTGCGGAAGCGGTACTCCGGCCAAGAAGAGATCATCTGACACCAAAATCCGCCCGATTGCCCCGTAGAAGAGGCGATCGGGCGGATGTCGTTTACGGCCGGCGCTTAGACGGAAGCTTGAGCCGCCTTGTGCAGGTAGCTGACGATGGTCAGCAGCCCTTTGTCGAAGTTGTCGAGGCTGAAATGCTCGTCGGGCGCGTGCAGGTTCTCGTCCGGCAGGCCGAAGCCCATCATGACGACCGGCGCTTGCAGAACGCTCGCGAACGTGGCGACGACCGGAATCGAACCGCCGTCCTTCGTGAAAACGGCGCGTTGTCCGTACACTTCCTCATAGGCGTCCGCCGCGAGCTGCAGCATCGGATCGGACGGGTCGCACGAGAACGCGATCGCCTTCTCGCCCGGTTGAATGCGGAGCTTGGCGCCCGGCTGAAGATGCGAGTTCAAGTGGCGCTCGATCCGGTCCAGCGTCGCTTGCGGGTCCTGGCTTCCGACGAGCCGGCACGTAATCTTGGCGTGCGCTTCCTTTGGAATGACCGTCTTCGTCCCTTCCCCTTGAAAGCCTCCCCATACGCCGTTCAGCTCCAGCGTCGGCCGGGCTCCGGTCCGTTCGACGAACGAGAACCCTTCTTCTCCGTACAACGCGGTCAATCCCAGCTCGGAGGCGAGTTTCTTCTCGTCGGGGTTGTAGCTGGCGAGCTGCTCCTTCTCCAGAGAAGTCAATTCGGGCACGCCTTCGTAAAAGCCTTCCACCGTCACGCGTCCCCGCTCGTCGTGCAGCGTCGCCAGCAAGGACGTCAGCGCGTGAAGCGCGTTCGGCACCGCTCCGCCGTATAGACCCGAATGCAGGTCGGTCTTCGCCGTAGAGACGGTCACTTCCAGCGAGCAGAGGCCGCGCAGGCCGGTGCAGATCGACGGCTTGCCCGGCTCCAGCAGCGACGAGTCGGAGATGAGCACGGCGTCGGCGGCCAGCTTCTCGCGGTTGGCGGCGAGAAATTCCGGCAGGCTGGCGCCGGACACTTCCTCTTCCCCTTCCACGCAGAACTTGACGTTGACCGGAAGCTCGCCTTCTTGGCGAAGAATCGCCTCCACCGCTTTGACGTGCAGGAACAACTGTCCTTTGTCGTCCGTCGCTCCCCTGGCATAAATTTTGCCGTCGCGGATGTCCGGCTCGAACGGCGGCGTCGTCCACAGGTTCAGCGGATCGACCGGCTGCACGTCATAATGGCCATAGATCAGCACGGTCGGCCGGCCCGGCGCCTTCAGCCGTTCCGCATAGACGATCGGGTGTCCTTTCGTCTCGTGAATCTTGACCTTCTCCATTCCCGCCCGGGTCAGGGCGTCGGCCAGCCACTTCGCCGCGGCGTTCACGTCGGGCTTGTGCGCCGTCAAAGCCGAGATGCTCGGAATGGACAGCCATTCCTTCAATTCGTTCAAATGCCGGTCTTTCGCTTCGGCGAAATATTCGGGGTATCGGCTCGCGGACATGGCGGCACCTTCCTCTCGCAATTGGAATTCATTTTCCCAATTTTAGCATTCCTTCCGCGTCATTGCGAAATCCTGCCGGAGCATGCCGAAAAAAATCCGTTCCGCATCCGCCCGCCCGGGTACCGCTCCCTGGGCATTCGCATACGATATCGAAGCGCACCAGAAGAATGGAGGTTCGAACCATGAGCTTGCAATACGGCGGACGCGCCGAGCCGACGACGATTTACGAGTGCGACGGCCAGACTAGGGAAACGTTGTCCGGAGTCAGGGACCGTCTGCACCAGATATGCTTGCCGCATACGAACCGGGCGGTTCGGGTCGAGACGGTCGACGGCGACGTGTTCGAAGGTCATATACTCCACGTCGACCGCGGGGTCCTCTACCTGCGGCAGGAGAATGCCCCCCACCGCGCCTTCTTCCCGTATCCCAATCCGTACAGCAATTTCGTGCTCCCGTTGGTCCTGTTCAACTTGCTGACGATTTCGCTTCTGTAAAAAGAACCGCCGGCCGACCCTGTACATTAGGAAGGAGATGGAAACATGGCCTTTATGCCGCCCATGGGCCCTCAAGGCTCTCTGCAGGCACCCACCGCGCCTCCGCCGCAGTTCGTTCCGCAGCAGCCTCCCCAAACGTTTGCGGTAGACCCCGGCGCCATCGCCGGCTGCCTGTTCCGCCAGACCTACGTTTGGCTTCGCAACGGCAATAGCTTCTGGTTTTACCCCGTCTTCGTCGGACGCACGTCGGTAGCGGGCTTCCGGTGGAACGGACGCTTCTGGTTCTATACGGGCATTGACCTGCGGCAGATCGTTTCGTTTACCTGCTTCTGACCGAAAAAACCGGGAAAGGGCGGCGCCGGCCGTCCTTTCCCGGTTTTTATGCTTTCCCTCGAGGCACCGCCACGCTCCGTTAGCCGATTTTCTCGGCTATCTCCAGCCCTTCGACCCTCCGCCACGCTCCGTTAGCCGATTTTCTCGACTATCTCCAGCCCTTCGACCCTCCGCCACGCTCCGTTAGCCGATTTTCTCGGCTATCCCGGCCCCTTCGGCCCTCCGCGAAGCTCCGTTAGCCGATTTTCTCGGCTATCTCCGGCTGCGAGGGCCCGTCCGTGTTTTAACGCCTGCCCAACGAAGCCGAGTAAAGCCGGATGACCCGTTCCGCGCTGTCGGCAAGCAGGCCGTATGCGTTCGCCATCGCTTCCTCGAGGCGCATCGGGCCGTTCGCCGCGGAGAAGACGCTCGTGACTCCATGCTCGTACAGCGCTTCGATTCCCGGACCGATCGAGCCGGAGATCAGAACGACCGGCACCCCTTGCGCCCGCGCGGTCAAAGCCACGCCGTAAGGCGTTTTGCCCATGGCCGTCTGGAAGTCGCTCCGCCCTTCCCCGGTCAGGACGAGCGAGGCGCCTTGCACTTTCTCGGCCAGGCGACCGGCATCGACGACCAGCTCGATCCCGCGGCGCAGCTCGCCGTTCAGGAAGGCCAGCACGGCCGCGCCTAGCCCACCCGCCGCGCCGGCCCCGGGAGCGTCCAGAACCGGGACGCCGAGCTTGCTCTCGATCATGCGGCCCCAAATCTCCAGATTGCGGTCGAGCGCGTCGACCATCTCCGGCGTCGCCCCCTTCTGCGGGCCGTACACGACGCTTGCCCCGCGGGGACCGCACAGCGGATTGTCCACGTCGCAGGCGACGCTGAACTCGCACTCCTTCAGCCGCGGATCCATCCCGCTCACGTCCAGCTCGCGAAGCCGGTCCAGATACCCGCCCCCGTAAGGCAGCTCCTCGCCGCGCTCGTCCAGCAGCCTGCCGCCCAGCGCCTGCACCATGCCCGCTCCGCCGTCGTTCGTCGCGCTTCCGCCCAGACAGATGACGAAGCGGCGGCAGCCCTGCGCCAGCGCGTCGGCGATGAGCTGGCCGGTGCCGAACGTCGTCGTCAGCAGCGGATTCCGGCCGGCTTCCGGGATCAGCGTCAGGCCGGACGCCTCGGCCATCTCGATAACGGCGGTGCTCCCGTCTTCCAGGATGCCGTACTTGGCAAGCACCGGCTCGCCGAGCGGATTCGCGACGGTCGCCTCGCGAAACCGTCCGCCCATGGCATCGACCAGGCTCTGAGCGGTTCCTTCGCCGCCGTCCGCCATCGGAACCGCGACGATGTCCGCGTCCGGAAGCGCGCGGCGGATCCCTTCCTCCATCGCCCGGCAAGCCTCGATCGCGGACAAGCTCCCTTTATAGGAATCAGGGGCCAATACGATTTTCATGCAAAGATCTTCTCCCCTCGACAAAAATCGAACTTTTTTCCTAAAATCACGCAACCTATTTGCCCTGTCTGTAGTAGATTCTAGTGGAATGCAAATGATCCTTCAAGGAGGCGAACGATTTGAAATCGAAAACCAAGCGCTTGGCCGTTGCAGCCGCATCACTCGCAGTTCTGTTTACATTCGCAGCCGCGCCGTACTCCTCGTCCGCGGAGACGGTTGCCAAAACCGCGCCGCCTCCGATCGAGTTTCGTCCTTTGACCGATTATACCGGTTATACTTATTTGCTGTCGTCTTCGCGTTCGATCACGGACAATCTGAACCAGACGGCCTCCATTGCAGTGTCTACCCGAACCAAATCTATCGTCGACGAGGTCGGCGCGATCGTCCAACTGCAGCAATGGACCGGCTCGGCTTGGGTCGATAACGGAACGGCGTCGACCTTAAGCGCCGCGAACACGAACTTCTTATCCGGCACCTCCGCCAAATCGGCTCCATCCGGATATTACTACCGCGCGAAAGTGATCCATTATGCCAAGAAGAGCGGGGTTACGGAACAGGTGACCGAGTATTCCGATTCCATACAGATTCAATAAAAGCGAAAGGGAGCCGTCACCCGGGTCTTCGCGGACCCGGGAGACGGCTCCCTTCTTTTCCCGGCAGCGCTCGGCCTAAGGCAATTGGATTTGTTTGCCGACCTGCAGAATTTGCTCCCGGTCCAGATCGCCGGCTATGGAAACGTACAGCTGTCCGTAACGAAAATCCAAGCCGGAATATCCGTCATTCGTCAAGAAGAGATACCCCTGCTTTCCATCGATGTCGAGGATTTCGAGCTTGCCGGCGTTCTCGTCGTAATCCGACGAGATCTTCTCGCCGGTCGCGATCTGCTTGATCAGAATCGAATAGCCTCCGTTGACCTTATCCTCCAAGTGCGAGTAGATCAGGCCGGCGAGGTTCGCTTTGTCCTTCTGGAACGGAATCGACACCATGACGTGATCCAGCGTATAGCCGGGAGGGACGTACCCGATGGCCGGAGGCTTGAAGGAGAGGTTCTTCTTCGCTTCCTCCCAGCTGTCGTAGTTGACTTCCGTCGAAACTCCGATCGTCTCGCCCGCTTCATGCTCCTCCCGGGAAGGCGGTTGATAACCCGGCGGGGGGGCGGTCTTCGGCTTGGTCGTCACCACCGTCTGGGAACCGATCACGACATGGACCAGGCCGTCTTGAACGTTCTGAAGGCTCTCGAAAAACGGAGCGAACGCCCGCGAGAACGTAGGGGTCCCGAACAGGAGAGCGCCGAGAACAAAAGACAACGCGATGTAGGGCAGCATTCGCAGCCGGTTCCAGGGACGCCGCCTTCTGCGCTTCAGCTTTTTCTCGACTCGCTGCCACGACGCCTCGAAATCCGGCGTGAAGTCGATATTCCGGGCGGCCTCTTCGAACGCTTTATCGAAATCTTCTGGCATCCGACGGCTCCCCCCAACGTTTCAGAAATCTTTTGCGAACGGCTTCGCGCGCCCGATGCAGCTTATGCTTGATGGTCTCTTCGCTCGTGTTCAGCATCTCGGCCATCTCCTTATAGCTCAGTTCCCGCTTCCAGCGGAGCTCGATAAGCGCCTGGTATTCCGGCTTGAGCTCGCGCAGGCACTCCCCGACCGTCTCCGACATGATCTTCAGTTCGATCTCCGTCTCGACCGACTCCGAGGAACGTATGATCTCCTGGTCGCTCATCATGAGAACGTTGTCGACATCCGTTTCGTTGCGCCTGTTCTTTTGCTTGCGCATGAAGCTGTAAACCGTATTCTTCACGACCGTGCGAATCCAGCTTCTCAGCTTGACGTCGTCCGCGATGTCCGGCACATGCGAGACGACCTTCAGAAACGAGTCTTGGATGAGGTCTTCCGTGGAGGCGTGATCCCGAACCATAAAGTAGATAACTCCATAGACGAGCTCGTAGTATTCCTTATAGATCTCTCTCTGCACCGAGGAATGAAGCTCCTCGAAATTGCCGGAGGACAAGAGCGGCAATTGGCTTGGCATAAACGGACCTTTCCCCTCCCCCAACAAAGCCCCGCTTGGGAAAATAGATGCGGACTTGTACCGTGACGCTTCCTGAATTATACAATAACGTCACGGCCGTTGGGGGGTTTGAACGAAAAATGTCGTTTATCGGCGCAACGCCGCCGCCCCCTTCAGTTTGTCGATTCCTCGTAAAACAACCGCAAAGCCATGTTGATGGAGGCGGCCGCCGCCTGGGTCGTCCGACGGTCCGCGGCTCCGTCCGCTCTCTGCATGATGTTCACGATAAAATTCCGGTAAGTGAGGATGACGAGCTCCGTATGCGGGGACGGCTCCTCTTCCGCTTCGGAAGCGAAGTCCCACGTCATCCAATCGTCGCACATCTCCGATTCCGCGTAGGAGAACCGGACGTGCAGCCGAACGCTGCGTTCCTCGTTCTCGTAGATGAGCACCCCAAGAGGGATCGGCTCCCGAACCGAGGAATAGCCGGCCAAGGAAGTCTTCTCCGCCAACCGAAAGCCCGGAATCGCCAACGCCTTCGCCAAGTGTTCGTCCAATCGTTCGGCGATTGGTTGCCGGTCCGCGACCGGCCCCGATGAATTCGCGTTCTCCTGAGTATGCATAACCCGGCTCCTTCTCTTGAAATCTTCTATCTTAAGTAACACTTTCGGGACGGCTTAGGTTGCAATTTTTTTGAAGGCGTATTCAACCCGATGCCGATTCCGCTAAAATGAACTTATCATTAGGTCCGGCGAAGCAGGTTGTCACGATGAAGGCAGACGCCGGTCTCAAAGGGAGGTGGCAGGGATCATGATGACGACGCTAGAGTGAAGGGCTGAAA